>CAITWF010000041.1 GCA_903896015.1 uncultured Opitutia bacterium
ATTATATCGAGACGTTTTACAACCCGACGAGACGCCACAGCTCGCTCGGTCAGATCTCACCTGTGGCCTACGAAATACAACAACAACCGAAAGACATCAAAGCCGCCTGAATTGGTGTCCATTCTTTCGAGGCAAGCCCAATTGGCGCAACTTCACTTCGAGGCTTTCCGCGCAGCTTCGCGCTCGGGATGTTCAAAAGCGTCCGCAAAATTCTCCACGTCGCGATCGGTCATGCCCAAAGCTCGACCCGCTTTGCGCCAGCCCGCAACGGCGCGCTCCACTTGGCCAAGGATCGTCTTCGCCCGGTTCGGTGAGATCCGAAAATAGGCGGTGACCGACATCAATGCCTCGATTGTTGCCTCCGGCCCGGCGTCGGCCGAGACCCATGTCTTCAACTCGCGCGCGCGATCAGGAAAAGGATTGATGTCGAATGCCGGCGCCAGGCGCCACAGGCCGCGTTCAGCATGGAGGAATCCGTGATTGTGCAGGTGATCGTCCACGTTGGTGATGAGGATCGAATAGGCGACGCGCCGCCAGAGTTCCTCGATGTCGGCCTGGGCCGCAGCCCCGTTTACGCGCAAGGCGTCGACGATTTCGGTGTAGCTGTGTTCCTGGGCTCCGACGGATTCAACGCCAAGGAGGGTCGCGGCCGACACGAACATGAGGCGCTTACCTTCAAGCGTGCGATCAAACCGGCGAATCAACGCCACAGGCACCCCGTCACTGTCCACTAGGCGTGCCTTGGCCACGGTGAGGCCTGCGGCCTCGGCCAGCGTCATCGCCAACACCTCGCCCTTGGTGACCGAACGTTCGTCCTGCACACTCGGAAATTTGCCAATCGCCAGCATGCCGTCTTCGTCTACCACGGTGCATTTTGGGCGCAAGCCGCCGAGCGATGTGCCGCGGCCTCGCAGATAAGCAAGATCGGCGGCAGTCTCTGTTTCGGTTTCCACCGCCCGGGAGGCACTCATCAGATGGTGCAATTCCAAGAGAGGCGGCGCCGTACGCCGGTCGGCTTCCGCGGCCCGTTGAAAGACTCCCTCCTCGTCACGGAAACGCAGCGCGCCGACTCGGCTGCCGTCGTCCACCGCCAAAAGAAAATCGACCGCATTGAGCTGGGATGATCCTGCATCCGTCCCCGCGCGCCGCGCCGTCTGGCGCCGCTTCGCCTGATCGCGTGCGATCACGCGTCGTGCCCAGCCATCTGGCTCAGTGTCGGCAATCGCGGCATGAAAGACCGAACCCTCGGGAGTCTTGCGATGAAACTGTGGTCCGGCGACCAGCGGCAGATTTGGCTCAATCGCGAAGCGATCCTCCACGGCCAGCCAGGTCTCATCGTAAGCGAAAGCGGCGTGATCCCGCGCACCGTTTTGGTTGTAGTGCAACGTGCCCACGAGACGGTCACCGTTTCCGAGAAACACTTTCAGTGTCCGCTTCATAACGAAGTCGGGGTTTTCTTCAGGCGCACGCGTTTCGGCAGCCGCGCTTCATCCAAGTGAAGCCCGACCTCGTCGCGCTTCGGATCAACGAGTTCGCCGACCGCATCGCCGAGACCCAAGACAAAGAGAGCCATGGCATATGCCCCCATGGCCACAGTGGGGTCGCCCTTTTCCACCCGGCGGTAGGTATTCGTGGCCACGCCCATCCGTTCCACCATCATGCCGACGGTGAAATGGCGCTTGCGACGCGCTATAGCTATGTCCTGACCTAGTTTGGCGAGGGCGCGGCGCGTTGGCGGCGGGAGCAGATCATGGAGTGAGGAGCGCATGATAAATGGCCACTTAATGACTCTTATATCACTTAAGAGTTAATACATTGACACATAACTTGAGAAAGTCGAGATCGATTCTTCGGTTTGGTCAAAGCGCAGTTTGTGGCAACATGATTGCGAGTTCAACCCGAGCACAGCGACCAAGCCAGCGTGTCCACGAGGCAGGGAGGACTGAGATTGCCTCGAATTAGTGGACACAGACAACCGCGTTGACGGGTAGCTGTTTGGTCGCTTGCGAGGACAGGAGCCATAAGGCTTGCCGCAGCAAGCGACCAAACAGCGGAGAACACGGAGAGTCGGCCGATTCAGGCGA
>CAITWF010000042.1 GCA_903896015.1 uncultured Opitutia bacterium
AGCGAAAAAATACCACCGGCCCACGCCTCACTCACCAATTTACCCTTGTCCTCTTTCTTCCATCTCTCATGAAAACCATCCACTCAGGGTGGCTGGTTTTGATTCGACCCGAGGTGGCTGGTTTTGAAGTGACCGGTGACATTCCGTTTTGGGACAGCAAATTTGCCGCTGGTGCGGATTCGCGTTGTCTGGGGTTTTCTGGAATTTGACTCGTAAGGGGATGGTTGGCCCGGCACTTATTTTCCGTCCAGGAGCCGATACCCGACCCCGCCAGCAAAGCCGCCTTACTAAGAGAGCTGACGCGGAACAGATAGTTTGTTCGCAAGCGGCACCCATCGCGCGACGAAAAGGCGCGTCCCGAAAGGGACTGTATGTGACACAAAACTACCGGCAACGACTTGCGTAACGCCGCGTGACGCGCAAGTCGTTGATCGCAGGTTCGAGTAGGATCGACGTTTCCAAAGGGTATGGGGGAGGAAACGGGCCAAAGTTGCTTTTCCGGGTTGTTTCCCAGCGTTCAACTATCGGTAAGGCGGGTTTGGGCCGAACCCTATGTTGACAGAGTGGAAAAATGGCATACAAAAGAAATACTATGCCCGCCGTTCTTACCGTTCGATTAAGCAAAGAAGAGCAAGGAATCCTCGCCAAGCGGTCCAAGCGCGCGGGGATGAAAAAGGCGACGTTTGTGCGAAAGTTAATTCGCGACGAAGAAATCATCACTGGAGCTGACTTCCTCTCGTGGGCTGGCCGACACGCGGGCGACGAGCGCCTGCGGATTTCGACCCGCAAATGAAGCGCTGCCTGCTCGATTCCTCCTTTGTAATCGACCTATTCAACGAGGTGGCATCCAACCGGCGTGGTCCAGCACATGCGTGGCTTGCCCGAAATGCAGGCGCTGACCTTTGGGTGTCACCTGTCACCTATGCCGAAGTGTTGGAGGGTGCAGAAGATGCCACAGCCGTCCGTGAGGCTTTTCGCGCGTTCCGATGGCAGACTATAGGGAAGCAACATGGAGATCGTGTTGCGCTGAACCAACGTCGCGCTGACCAGCGCATGGGAGAGAACGATGCGTGGCAGGCCGCCATTGCCGATTGCATGGAGGCCGTGATCGTCGGGCATGATCCGAACGCATTTGCTCGCCTGGGCCAGCGATACGATGACCACCTCTTGGGGCCCCTTTGATTCATCAGCCGGATTGTTCAAGGCTTAGTCTTTGTGAAACAGCCATATTTCGCCCCCACGATGCTCCCAGTCTCGTTCGTTTCGCTGCTAAGACTTTTGCGGTGAATAGGGCTCCTAATCACCGCATAAAAAGCGGTGATAACCCTTGCAATCACCGCACTCCCTGCGGACAAAAGCGTCATGCGATACATCCATCAAGATACCCATTGGCCCAAGTTCTCTTGGGACAAGGGCGAACTTTTGCCGGTGCTGGCTGCTGTTCGCCACAAACAGGGGTATTTGCTTGGCCGGATGGAAGGGCTGGGCTTTCGCTTCCGGGCCGAAGCCAGTCTCAACAACCTCACGGCCGATGTTATCAAATCGAGCGCGATCGAGGGCTCCAATCTTCCTGCAGACCAAGTCCGCTCATCGATCGCACGCCGCCTCGGCTTAGACTTCGGAGGCGACACGCCAGCTAGCCATGACGTCGAAGGCGTCGTCGAAATGATGGTCGATGCCACGCAGAATTTCACTGCACCACTGACCGCCGACCGCTTGTGCGGATGGCAGGCCGCGCTTTTCCCCGCCGGTCGCAGCGGTATGCGGCGCGTTCTCGTGGGTACGTGGCGCACCGCGGAGCTCGATCCTATGCAGGTCGTGTCCGGACCAATTAGTCGTGACCGGATCCATCGCAAAAACATCCACTTTGAAGCCCCGGCTGCCGACCGATTGACGCGAGAAGTCGCCGCATTCCTGAAATGGTTCGAGTGCCGCGATGGAGTGGACCCCGTCCTGCGCGCCGGCGTGGCCCACCTCTGGTTTGTCACGATCCATCCATTTGAAGATGGAAATGGACGTGTTAGCCGGGCAATTACCGACATGGCTCTGGCAAGAGCTGAGGCGTCAGCCGCACGATTCTACAGTCTTTCCACGCAGATCGAAGCCGACAAGAAGGCGTATTACCTGACCCTCGAGAAAACCCAGAAAGGGGGCATGGACATCACGGATTGGTTGAAATGGTTCCTCGATTGCCTCGATCGTGCGATTCAGGGCGCCGAGACTTCGTTAGCGGTTGTGCTCCGGAAATCTGTTACATGGGAGCGCATCAACGGCCAGTTCCAGGTAAACGACCGACAGCGCACCGTAGTGAATCAACTGCTGGATGGTCCCGAACCAGAATTGTCCACCTCGCGTTATGCGAAGCTCGCCAAGTGCTCTCTGGATACGGCCCTCAGAGACATCAAAGATTTGGTTGATGCTGGAATCATGGTTCGCGGCACCAGCGGCGGGCGCAGCACCAAGTATTCGTTGGCTCCCTAAGCGAATAGCGGAGCCTGCCCGCTGGTTGCGCCTGTTGCCGAGACGTTGGCTATTGAAAGAGTAGATTCGCTTCCAGCTGTGACTGGGCTGATCTGAGGTCTTTCCGCTTTTGCCTCGTCAGCCCCGAGTGGGCACGGCACTTGTTTGCGACTCCCTGACTCATGTCGGATAGCCAGCCCGCATCTGCCAATGAGGCCGTTTTCCTGAGCTACACATCCCAAGACGCGGAGGCGGCGAAACGGATTTGACGTCGTCAGCTTTTATGTGACACGGTGTGTCACATGAAAGCTATCTCTATTCGCGAACTGCACGCTGCCACCGGTAAGTGGGTGCGCCGCGCGACTGCTTTGGGCGAGTTGCATGTTACAGAGCGAGGGCGCGTAGTGGCAAAGCTCGTTCCGGCCACGTCGCCACCTACCGAACCGTTTTTTGCTAGGCGTAAATTGACTCGTGCTTATCAGTCTGCGCACCGGTTTCTAACTGGTGGCACCGACGCCACCGCGATGATTAGCAGCGAGCGTGACGACGCGGTGCCGTGATTTATTTCGATACCAGCTATCTTGTAAGGCTCTACTACCAAGACGCCGGTTGGCAGGTGGTGCGTAAGCTTGCTGCCACTGACCACGTCGCGTGCGCCTGGCACGGCCAGGCGGAAATGCTCGGTGCTTTCCACCGCAAGCTTCGCGAGGGGGCGATCCGACCTACTCACTATTCTGCCGTGCTAGGGCAATTCGCTGCCGATGATCGTGAGGGAGCATTCCAATGGTTGCCACTGGCGCAGGAGACACTGGCCTGCGTCGCCGGCGTCTACGGCTCTCTTCCGGCAGGAGTATTTCTGCGCGCGGCCGACGCGCTTCACCTAGCCGCCGCGGCGCAGCATGGCTTCAAGGTCGTCTATTCACACGATGCCCATGTCTTAACCGCAGCCACTCATTTCGGGCTGGAAGGTCGTAACGTGATTACAGCGGTGTGAACGACGCGCCCGACCGTCACCTTCGGGTGTTTCCTGTGCTTGCGTTGTGAATCAGCAGAATCGACCTCAGCGGCGGATGGGCTGATCTAGGTTCTTTCGCTTTTGGAAGTTCAACGCTCAGTTGGCGCGTTCTTCTCGGCGTGCCGTAAGGGTACGAGCCGCGCGCGGGTACGAGGTCAGCAATGCAGTGTTACGCGTTGGCGATGGCCTCCGCAACAAATTGATTAAGGCTCTCGCCGCGAGCTGACGCCTTGATAGCGGCTTTTTGGTGAAGGTCTGCGCCAACACGAACAACGAACTTGCCGCTGTAGGTTTTCCCCGCGGTGGCGGGGGGCAACTTCTCCTTGTTGGCCAATAGGTCGCTTACGTGTTCTTCGACAATCTTACAGACATCCCGATACACGGCGGTCTCGTCCTGGCCGTGGCAACCGCCGAAGAACAATCCCGGGCAGCGACCGACAAAGCACCGGTCCTCGTCCGACCACTCAACAATTTTGAGATAACGGGCGGCCGCATGTTTAACTGCCTCTTGGGTATTCCTATTTTTCATGGTTTTGGTTTTTTCGCGGCAACAATTGCGCGTCGCACGTCTTTCTCCTGATAGTGATGCGCGTCAGCTCCAGATTGCCCCGAAATAATAACAGTAGTCCCTGTGGCATGTCGGTATTTTCGATGGCTGCTCTTTGTCGGGATTTGCATAAAACCCTCGCGCTTTAGGTCAGCGATAAGTTGACGGATTTTGCGCGGCATCTTGATAGTATCTTGATACTAGAGTTCGAGAAGTCAAGCGTAGCGGCGCGGCACATCCGCGGGAAAAGCCGACGGCGAAATGGCCGATATCGCCTCCGCTGTGCCCATGATGTTGGATATAGAGACGCTCGATTTGTCTGCCGGCAGTTTACGGTTTGAGGCTCGCACTTGTCGCCTGCAGGACCGAATCGACATCCTGCTTCAAGCTCAGCTCGACAATGCGTCCCTCCTCCCAGCCCGCGATGCGGCCCAGCACCTCAAAAGCGCAAAACGCATGCGAGAAATCCTTCCACTGCACGATCTCGCGGAGAGGCGTGATCGCTTCCGCACGCACGATGCGCAATACCTCGGGATCGCGCGTTCGGGTGAACGTGTCGACGAGGTCGGCGGCCTTGTTCCGATCGAGCCAGTCGATCGAATGCAACAGGGCCAGATAGCGCTTCAGCGGGACCTGTTTCAGAAGCTTGGGATCGTAGGCGACCAGGATGCCAAGCGCCCGGTTAGCGTTGTCCCGAACCTCGGCATTGCGATCGAACGAGGCCTCGACGAGCGCGGCGATTTGCGCGGCGGATTCGTCGGCGTAGCCGAGGGCTTCCGCTGCCGCGGCGCGCTGGGTGTCGTCCGCACTCTCCGCCAGCACTTTGAGCAGTTCGGTGGGGCGAGCGCGCGCGTATTCCCGGATCTTCAGCTCCACCGCCCGCGCCGGCGGATACCCCAAAAGCCTGTATCCATGGGAATCATCCTCGCTATTTTCATTCCGTTGCACCGCGAGGCCGATTTCCCGACCATGCGCCTGGGAGAGTTTCACGACCTCCCCGGGAAGCTGGGCGTCTCCGGCCGGGCGGGGATTAAACAAGATCGGTGCAGCCTCTGGCTCGGCAATGCCGACAAATAGGAAGAGCCGCCCGTCTGGCAGACAACAGTTCGGGGTAAATTTGACGCGGCTCCGGCCAATCGCCTTCGCATAGGCCTCCTGCGCCTGGCGCAACTGGTCCCGTGACGGCATGATGTCCCCTTCATGCCAGGGCAACTCTGCGCGCAAGCGGGTCAGATCGAGGCCCAAGTAGCCGTAGAAATTAATCGCACCGATGCGATGCTCCTGCGCCACCAACGTCAGGGTGCAGCCCAGCACGGCGATTAATGCGGTGATCGTCGCTTTCATCCACTCTCGGAGAATTAGCGAAACGCTGGCTGGCATCGGCCCGGGAGGCGAGTCCGATTGGCGCGTTTTTTTAAGGACCGTATTAGAGAAAAAACTACAATCAACGACTTACGCAATCTCGTGTATTGCGCAACTCGTTGATAGAAGATTGCAGTAAAACCCGCGTTTCCAAAGGGTTTGGGGTAGGAAACGCCTCCAAAAGTAAGCGCGACGGCAT
>CAITWF010000043.1 GCA_903896015.1 uncultured Opitutia bacterium
CCCCGCTCTCTGGCAGCCTGCACGCTAACGCAGATCTACTCGTAGTAATGGTGACCATTGCGATGTCGTAATGGTCACCATTGCGACATCGCAGTTCTGATGATCAATCCACGAGCGGGAGGAACCGGACCGGACGCTTACGACAGAGCGGCAGGTGGTGCTGATATTTGGAGATCACCACATACGCCAGCAGTCCAGCCGACGCGTAGCCACCCGCCACCGACCTCGCCACCGCCGGCGCTAAAGGGCACTGGTATGAGTCCGCGCTGATCGCGGACGAAAAAAAGCCGGAGGCGTTTCCGCCTCCGGCTTTGAATTCGTCAGGAACGATCGAGGCACTTAGCCCTGTGCGGGCTCGGCGGGGGCCGGGGCGGCTTCGCCGTTTTGTTTCTGCGCTTCCATTTCCTTCATCGCGGCTTTGCGCGAGAGGCGGACCTTGCCGGAGCGCTCGTCGATGCCGATGCACTTCACCCAGATCATTTCGCCCATCTTCACGACGTCCTCGGTGCGGCGCACGCGGAAGTCGGCGAGTTCGCTGATGTGGCAGAGGCCTTCCTTGCCTGGCGTGCACTCGACAAACGCACCGAAGTCTTTGATGCCGGTCACGCGGCCGTGATAGAGCTTGCCGGCTTCGATCGGGGCGCCGCCGCCACCGCCTCCGGGGCCGCCGCCGCCACCGCAGAGACCATCGATCTCGGCAATCGCGCGGGCCATGGCCTCGCCATTGTTCGAGTATATGAAGATCTTGCCGGAGTCGTCGTCGGCGATGTCGATCTGCGCGCCGGTCGTTTCCGTGATGCGACGGATCGTTTTGCCACCGGGCCCGATGAGCAGGCCGATCTTTTCGGGATCGATCTGGATCGTCTGGATGCGGGGCGCATATTGGCTGAGGCCAGCGCGCGGCGCGGGGAGCGAGGCGAGCATGACCTTAAGGATTTCGATGCGCGCATCGCGGGCCTGGAAAATCGCGGTCTTCGCGATCTCGAAGGGAAGACCGTTGATCTTTAGATCGAGTTGGAAACCGGTGATGCCCTTTGTGGTGCCCGCGACCTTAAAGTCCATGTCGCCGAAGTGATCTTCTTCACCGAGGATGTCGGTGATGGTGGTCCACTTCGTGATGGCACCATTGGCGTCCATTTCAGTCATGAGACCGCAGGAGATACCGGCGACAGGAGCGATGATTGGCACGCCGGCGTCCATGAGGGCCAAGCAGCCGCCGCAGATCGAGGCCATCGAGGTCGAGCCGTTGGAAGCCAGGATCTCGGAGACGACGCGGATGCTGTATGGGAACGCGTCCTCGGGAGGGAGCACGGGAACGAGCGAGCGCTCGGCGAGCGCGCCGTGGCCGATTTCGCGGCGGCCGGGACCAATGAAACGGCCGGCTTCACCGACGGAGAACGGCGGGAAGTTGTAGTGAAGGATGAAGCTCTTGGTCTTCGCGCCGCCGGTGAGGCCGTCCATGTCCTGGGCTTCCTTGGTCGGCCCGAGGGTGACGATGGCGATGTTCTGGGTGTCGCCGCGCTGGAACATCGCGGAGCCGTGCACGCGTGGAAGGACGCCGACCGACGCCTGCAGCGGGCGGAGCGACTTCGCATCGCGGTGATCCGAGCGCGTGCCCTTGGCGAGCACGGTGGAGCGGTAGGCTTTGTATTGCAGGTCTTCGAAGACGACGTTGAGGTCGACATCGGTGAACTTACCTTCACCGAGTTCGGCGAGGAGAGCGGCCTTCGCCTCTTCCTTGAGGGCTTTCACGTTGTTCGAGCGAACATTCTTCTCAAAGCCGAAGATGGCGGCGGAAACGCGCTCGGCGGGGACGACGCGCTCGATGATCGCGCGGGCCTCGGGCGTGGCGCCGATGAGCTTGAAGGTGGCCTTCGGTTTGCCGGCGAGCGTCTGGAGTTCCTTGATCGCCGCGATGATCGGCTGGATGGCCTCGTGACCGAACGCGAGGGCTTCGACGAATTTCTCCTCGGAGATTTGGTCCGCGGAGCCTTCGATCATCAGCATGTCTTTCGAATTTCCGACGTAGATGAGGTCGAGTGACGAAGAATACATCTGCTCGATCGTCGGGTTGGCGACGAACTTGTCGTCGATGAGGCCGACGCGCACGCAGCCGATCGGCCCGTTCCACGGAATGTCGGAGAGGTGCAACGCGGCGCTGGCGCCATTGACCATCGCGATATCGGAGTCGTTGATCAAATCGGCCGACATGAGCTGGCCGATGATCTGCACTTCATTTAGGAATCCCTCGGGGAAGAGCGGGCGGCAGGGACGATCGCAAAGGCGGGAGATGAGGATTTCTCGCTCGGACGGACGGCCCTCGCGCTTGAAGTAGCCGCCGGGAAAACGGCCGGCCGCGGCGTATTTGTCGCGGTAGTCGCAGGTGAGCGGGAAGAAGTCCTGGCCGGGACGCATGGTTTGCGCGGCGCAAGCCGTGACCATGACATTGGTTTCGCCAACGGTGACGAAGACGGCGCCGCCAGCGAGCTGGGCGAGCGAGCCGGCGGAGAACTGCATGTTCAGGCCGGAGACGGTAACATTGTGTTTCTGATTCATTTTCTGATTCGGATCGGATTCGGACGGATGGTGTCTGCGGATGAGACGAGTGGGGTCAGCGACACACGACTGACGACAAACTCGGGGCTTCCTTGGACGGAAGCGGCGGCGGCACGGGGCAGCCGCGTTGGGGTTTCACGAAACCCGCTCTGATCTCCTCGTTCTTTGCGCGAGAGATTTCCGTTTGCCGTCTCTTGGTGGGTTCGCCTAGGCGGCAAACGGAAATGTCCCGGCTGGGATCGAGTGTCGGTAAAGACAACAGGCGACCCGCGGATCGGGTCGCCTGTGTGATGAAAGCGTTACTTACGGAGATTCAGCTTCTGGAGCAGCTCGTTATACTTGGGCAGATTGTGCCGCTTCAAGTAGTCTAGGAGCTTGCGACGGCGGGAAGCCATTTGCAGAAGCCCACGGCGCGAGTGGAAGTCTTTGCGGTGCGTGCGCAAGTGCTCGGTCAAGTGATTGATCCGGGCGGTGAGCAGCGCGACTTGGACTTCGGACGAACCGGTATCCTTATCGTGAGTTTTGTATTCGGCGATGATTTCGGGTTTAACGACTGTGGTAGACATGGTTTATTGGTTGAGTTTCACGACTGTAGGGAACCCTTGCGGGCTCCGTAACACCCGCGCACCGCGATCGAAATCGCGATTCGCCGGCGTCACCGTTCCAATCCGGCGGAGTGCCGGACCAGTCATGGTGGCCACCCGCAACCGGCAGATGTCCACTGACGCAAGGAAGCAGAATCCAGAAACGCATCTACCCGCGCAAGTGCAAATTTTATGCCGCTCGAAGGGCCTAGCCCGTGCGCAAATTCAGGGATTTTACCCCCTCGCAACCCGGCAGCTGGCGGATGCGCGCAACGATCTCCTCGCGGTGGTGAAACAGTTCGTTGCGGACGACCGAATGAGCGGTGAGGACGGTGAGTTTGCTGCGCTCGATCCGCACGGGATGCGAGTAGGCGGCGCTAGCGGCACCGACGAGCTCGACCCAACTTTCGCGAATCGCCTGCTCCGGCGTCGATCGGCCGATCTGGTGCTTCACCATGAGTTCCTCGATCACGGTTGCGAGTGGCAGCGTCGCGCGCTTCTTCGATCGTGGCGGATCGTTGGGCGCGACGCCGCGGAGATCGCCGACGAGTTCCTCGGCGATCCGGCTAAACCGGTGGGGCTGCTCAGGCGCAGGGCTCACGTTTATTTTCCGCTTCGTAAAGCCGGCTATAGCGGACGAAGGCGCCAAACGCCGTCGCATGGGCGATGTAGAAACCCGGGTAGCCGTCGAGGAATCCCCGCTTGATCACGTAGGCGCGGAAAAAACGCCAGCACGGGCGAAAGATCGCGGTCACGACGGAGAATCTCGCCCCGCGCGCCTGCTGCTGGCGCAGAAACAGATCGGCGAAAGGATTTATTTTCGCGACGTGCGAGGCGAGCGTCGGAAACGAATAATGATACAGATCGCCGCGCAGCGTGGCGACTGGGCCGTCGCACTCGATTTTTTCGTGGACAAACTCGTCGCCGCCCCACCGCGCGCAGTCTCGATGGATGAGCCGCAGGCTAAGATCGGGATACCAGTCTCCGTGGCTAATCCAGCGGTCGATGAACCAGACTTTGCGCGGGAACCGCGCGCCGGCAAACTGCTCGCGATCGGCGCGAGCGAAAAAGGCCGCGAGATCAGCCCGGAGCGCTGGCGAGACTTCCTCGTCGGCATCAAGTGAGAGTACCCACGGTTGCGCAGCGAGGGCGAGCGCGGCGTTCTTGGTGTCGCGAAACCCGCGCCAAGCCAAGTGTTCGACGCGCGCGCCGAATTTTTTTGCGACCGCTTCGCTGTCGTCGGTGGTATCGTTGAGCGCGACGACGTTCTCGACGGTCCAGCCCTGCACGCTCGCGAGGCAGCGCGCGAGGTTGTGCGCTTCGTTCTTCGCGATGATGACGACGGATATGGGGAGGGTGACCGACATTGGGTAGGTCGGGGTTTATCCCCGACACATTGTCGGGCGTAAAGCCCGACCTACATTTTTCCTAAAATTGAGCGCGGGATTTGGTAGAGGTAGCCGCATGAGCGCCAGGCGCGGACGAGGGCTTGTTTGGCGGCGCCCGGCTGGAAACCGATCGTGCTAATCAGGGCGAGCGACCCGAAGCCGAACGCCTTCAGGAGATTTCCCGCCAGCCGTGAAACGAAGTAGCCCGTCGCGCCCGGTTGCCCCGCGCGATCGATGACGCGGGAGCGGGCGGAGTCGAACGCGTGGCGTGAGGCGTAGCGAAACGTCGTGCGGCTCGCCGGCATCTGGTGCTGCACGGCGGCGGCGGGGGCGAACCACACCTCGAACCCCGCGGCGCGCGCGCGGCGAATCATCTCGGAATCGCCGCCGGAAAAATAATTTCCCGCCGCGCGATCCAGAGCGGTGTGGAACGGGCCGAGTTGCGCGAACACCCACGTGGGAAACGCGAGGTTCGCGCCCATCGGCGAGTGTTTCGCGGGAATGGGCCCGAGGTCCGCGCGGAAGGCGAGGGGGGCGTGCCACTCGCGGATCCAATGGGGTAGCCCGTCTGGGAAAATCGGAATCACCTCGCCGCCGACGGCTCCGATTTTGCGCGTCGCGGCGTCGGCGATCAGTGGTACGGTCATCTGCGCGAGCCAATCGGGCTTCATCAGAATATCGTCGTCTCCGAAGACGATGATTTCGCCGCGGGCCTCGGCGATCGCGCGATTGCGCGCGTAGTCGAGGCCCTGTTTCTCCTCTCGCAAGTAGCGCGGCGCGGGCTGCGCGGCGGCGAACTCGGCGACGACGGTGGCGGTGTGGTCGGTTGAGTTGTTGTCGATGACGAGAACTTCGAAGTGGTCGCGGGGAAATTCCTGCGCGACGAGACCGGCGAGCGTTTGCCGCAAAAAGTCGGCGCGATTGTAGGTCGGAATCGCGACGGTGACTTTAGGAGAAGCGGCGGCCATGCGGCCTGAGTTGATGCCTCGGTGCGGCGTGCGCGCAAAGAAAAAGCTTCCCGCGTGTCGCGTCGGCCGGTTCGCTGGAGGGATGGCGTTCAAGCACTGGCCCCTCGTCCGCGATGTCCGCTTCGCGCAGAAATGCAATCGGTTCCTCCGCGGCGCGCGCAAGCGGCGGCCCGAGTTGAACTGGGAGGAATTTCACCGCATCGCGCGGCATTTTAAGACCGACGACATGGGCAGTTTCCCGGAGCGCGGCTATCTGTTTCAGCTCGCGAGCGATCAGCCGGCGGATGCGCAGGTGGTCGAGGTGGGGTCGTGGATGGGGGCCTCGACGTGTTTTATCGCGGGCGCGCTCCGAGGTGCGGGCGCGAAGATTTTCGCGGTGGATAATTTTCAGGGGCTCTCCACGTGTGGCGAGGACAGCGCGTGGTATAACCGGCATTTCCAAAAACTTGGCGCGAAGAGCACGCTGGAGATATTTCAGAAAAACTTCGCCGACCTTGGCTTCACGTTGCGCGCAGAGCCGTTCGTGAGCGATTCACTCGCGGCGGCCCAGACCCTCGCGGCGAAGCGCGGCACGATCGATTTTATTTTCATCGACGGCGATCATTCCTACGAGGCGTGCAAGGCGGACATCGTCGCCTGGGCGCCGTTCGTGAAGTGCGGCGGGGTGATTGCGTTCCACGATTTTGGCAGCCGGGCGGATGGCGTGACGCGTGCCATTTTCGAGGAGACGAAGGCCGGGCGCTTCGCCGAAATCATCGGCGTCGCCGGGACGATTATCGCGTTTCGGATGTAGGCGAGGCGAGTTGGAGGAATTTCCAGATCCAGCCGCTGGGCAGGCGGGCAAGAGGGATGCGGTGGAAGGCCTGCGCGCGCGTGAGCGTGGCGGGGGCGTCTTTGAAGCGGCTGGCGTAGGAGCGGGCCATGCGCGCGGTGTAAAAACGCGCCAGCCAGCGGCCGAGCCGCGGGCTGTGGGGGAATTCCGCGCGGGCGATTCGCAGGCGGAGCAAGTGCGCGCGACGGAGCATCTCGGGCCACGCTCGGGCGGTCCACTGGTCGTCGCTCACGCGGTAAAACGCGGCGGTGACAGGCAGCGTCTCGATGCGGCCAGCGCCGGCGAGCGCATACCAAAATGCGTAGTCGGCGATGCCGCCCTCACGCGGATCGAAGCCGCCGAGTCTGAGCGCGAGTTCGCGCGGAAACGCGACGCCCGGAAACGGCGTCATGCTGCTTTTTAGAAACCACTGACGGGCGTAGGCGCGTGGCGGGCGATCGAGCGCGGGTGCGATGAGCGAGGGAGGTTTGTCGCTCTGCGCACAGCGTACGGCGACGGCGGCGAGCCCGGGTCGCAGCTGCGGCACAATGCTGGCGAGAAACCACGGATAGAGTGTGTCGTCCTCGTGGAGGATTGTGACCCAGCGGCCGGTCGCAAGCGCGAGGCAGCGGTTCCAGTTTTGCACGGCGCCGAGGCGGCTGGGGTTGACGTAGAATCGTAGGCACGGCAATGCGGCCGCTTCGACCACGCGCCGAGTTTCGGCGAGTCCGCCATCGTCGCAGACGAGCACCTCAACGTCATCGCAGCCGCGCTGGGTGGCAATGCTAGCCAGCGCCTCGCGCAGCAGGTGTGGACGGTTATAGGCGGGAATCGCAATTGTGATGAGCGGCGTGCGTGCGGCGGTGCGGATGGAAGCGGGCGGGGGCGCGGCGGGTTTGGCGCGCGACGGCGGTGGTTCCAGTAAAGTGAGTGTGGCGGTCATGATGGCCGACTCCCACCGCGGCGGCGCTTGTGGCCTGCCCGCGTGTGGCGTCAAGGAGTGTGACGCGGCCTGCGCCCCAAAGTTCGCAGAAAACTACGCGAGCGCGGCGCGCACAGCGCTCTTGACCTGCGCAGGATCGATGAGACGGACGCAAAAATTTTTGTAGGAATCGCCGGGCACGCACTGGCCGGGGGCAACGCAGGCCGTGCAGGGCAAGGGTGGCTGTAGCAACACATGCTCCTCGCCGAGCGGACGGAACAGCGCGGCGTTTTGCGAACCGTAGAGGGCGATGACGCGCGTGCCGACGGCGGTGGCGACGTGCATCGGGCCGCTGTCGTGGCAAAGGACGGCGCTCGCTAGCCGGGCGAGCGCGGCGAAGCGGCCGATCGAAAGCGCGTCGGGCAGCTGCAACAGGTGCGTGCGCGTGTGCCGGCGGATCGCGGCAAGCGCGGCGGCGTCACCTGGCCCGCCGGTGAGCACGACCTGCGCGCCGAGTTCATCCTGCGCGAAGTCGCACACGGCAGCAAAATATTCGGCGGGCCAGAGCCGATACGGGCTCCGGGTGCCGGGATGCACGAGGAGGATGTTGGATTTTTGATGTTGGATTTTCGATTCGCCGCCGATGAACCGGCGGACTTCCGCGAGATCGGCTGGGCGCGGTTCGAGGCGGACGTCGCGCGTGGCGATCGGCACGCCGAGCGGTTCGAGCGCGCGCAAATAATACTCGGTGATCGGGCGCGTTTCGTGCAGCTCCGTCGGATCGTGAACGACGTGAGTGTAGGCGCCGCGCAACTTGAGACGGTGGCCGCCGTGATGTAGGCCCACGCGCACCGCCGCGCCCGAAAAACGGGCGATGGCGGCGGTCTTTTCGGTGTTGTCGAAATCGAGGACGTGCGTGAAGCGCGCGCGCCGCAGGCCGCGCAAAAATCCCGGCCAGGCGGCGAGGCCCGCGGGCAGCAGCAACGGCTGCACGGCGTCAGGGTTGAGCGCGAGGACGCCGGCATAGGCGGGCTCGGTGAGCACCGAGAGCGGCGCGGCCGGCCAGTGCAGCCGCAGATTGCGGAGCAGGGAGCCGAGCAGCACGATGTCGCCGAGGTAGCGGCGGCGGATAACAAGGATGTGCGGCACGGCGGCGGACATGCGCGGGTGAGTTGGCGCGACTTGGTGGGGGGCGGCAAGCCTCGCGTGCGAGCGGGGGCTACCGGACGATTGCACGGAGCGCGACGAAATGTTTTCGACGAAACTTCGGGTCCGAAGCACAGTCAGGAGAGGCGGAGGTTTCCTTTGCCGCCTGCGTAAGATTCAGCCAGCGTTGTTGTGACTCGTTTTCTTCGCGAGTTTTGAACACATGAAAATTTCTTGGCCCGTCGCTCCGGCGCTGTCGTTGGCGCTTGTCGTCGCTGCGGTCCCGGCCGCGCGGGTGGAGGCGCGCTCGGCTCCGCCGCCCAACGTGATCATCGTGCTGCCCGATCAGTGGCGGGCGCAGGCTTTCGGATTTGCCGGCGATCCCAATGTGAAGACTCCGCACCTCGATCGGCTCGCGGCGGAGAGTGTCAACTTCGTCCACGCGGTCGCGGGCGTACCGGTGTGCAGTCCGATGCGCGCGTCGCTGTTGACCGGCCGCCGGCCGCTGACGACGGGCGTGTTTCTCAACGATGTGCCGCTCGATACCGCGGCGATCTCGCTCGCGAAGGCGCTCGGCGCGGCGGGTTACGATACCGGTTATATCGGCAAGTGGCATCTCAACGGCGGCGATCGCTCGGCGTTTATCCCGCGCGACCGACGTCAGGGCTTTGACTACTGGAAAGCCTCCGAGACGACGCACGACTACAACCACTCCACCTACTTCGCGGACGATCCGGAAAAGCGGATGTGGCCGGGCTACGATGCGATCGCGCAGACGGAGGACGCCGTCGGCTATGTGCGGGCGCACGCCCGATCGGCGAAGCCCTTTTTGCTCGTGCTGGCGTGGGGCCCACCGCATTCGCCTTACGAGACGGCGCCGGAAAAATACCGGGCGATGTATGATCGGGAGAAACTGATCCTGCGCGGCAACGTGCCGCCGGAGATCAGTCAGCCCACGCGTCTCATGCTCGCCAACTACTACGCGCATTGCTCAGCGCTGGACGACTGCATGGGCGCGCTCCGGGCGGCGCTGGCGGACGCTGATCTTGAGCAAAACACGCTGCTCGTCTTCACCTCGGATCACGGCGACCTGCTCGGCTCGCACGCGAGCCACAACAAGCAGCAACCCTACGACGAATCGATCCGTGTGCCGCTGCTCTGGCACTGGCCGGTGGGCCTGGGAACGACTGCTCGGAAGGTGCCGGAGCCGATCAATTCCGAGGACCTCATGCCTACGATCCTCGGGCTGTGCGGGGTGGCGAAGCCCGCGACCATCGAGGGCTTCGACTTCAGCGGATATCTGCGTGGACAAAACGATCCTTCGGACGGCGCGGTGCTCATCAGTTGCGTGGCGCCCTTCGGTCAGTGGACGCGGCGCAACGGCGGTCGCGAGTATCGGGGCGTGCGCACGGCGCGCTACACCTATGTGCGCGACCTCAAGGGCCCTTGGCTGCTGTTCGACGACGATGCGGACCCGGACCAGAAAAATAATCTAGTGGACCGGCCCGAGTGCACGGCGTTGCGGGCGGAGCTCGACGCCGTGTTGCAGCGCAAGCTGGCGGCGGCGCACGACACGTTTTTGCCCGGCGATGCCTACATCAAGCGGTGGGGCTATCGCGTCGATCAGGACGGCACGGTGCCCTACGGCCCGTGAAAACCATCACGGTTTCGCGGTCTGCGCGCGGGCGCGCTGGAAGGAAAAACGCAGGCTCGTGCTCACCGTGGAGATGCGACCATCGGGTCCCCACAGCGTGCGGTTGCCCACGACGAAATAGATCTGCGTGGGAGCGGTGAACGAGCGGCGCAGCGGCACCGCCACCTCCGGCAGCAGGGTGAAGTTCTGCCGCCCCGACCTGCTGATCAACTCGGTGGTCGCGATGCGCCCGGTTAGTGAAACATGCAGCCGCAGCCATTCGCGCGCGAGACCGGTCGTGAACGCGAGCGTGTTGGAGTGAAGTTGATTGCGCCCAAAATTGGAGGGCAGGTCGGCATGTGACCGCAGGTCCGCCCCCAGACTCGCGTAGCCGAGCAACCGCCACCGCGGCACGAGCGAGCGCGTGGTCGCAAGGTAGGGCTGCAGGTGTCGGTAGCCGTCGGTGAAGATGAGCGGCGGCTGTCCGAGCGGCGTCCGAAAATCTACGCCGGCACTGAGGTCTCCACCCGCGATCGGCGGCAGCAGGTGTTCGGTTTTCACTCCGGTCGTCAGGTTCGAGATGCCGTCACCTGTCTCCGGGCCCGAGCCATAGGCGAAGTAGCTGCGCGCCTCCGCGTCGAGTTCGATGTGATCTGTGATCTTCCAGCGGACGCCGAACGGCACGGTGACGTAGCCCGCGTGAAACAGGTCGCTGAAATGGGGCTGCGCATAGACACGCACGGCCCCGTCCGGATCGAAGCCCGGCAGTCGATCGGAGAGTGCCTGCGGCAGCCGGTCGATCATCTCGCTGACACTCCATTGGTAGCCGGGACTCGCTGGCGCGGTCGCGGCGGAGCCTGACGCTTCCGTCATCGATTGGGCCAGAGCCGCCGTGTGGACAAGCAGGTAGCAAGGGACCACTCGGGCCCAACGGCCGAGCAAGCTAGCCAATGCATTTCGCACCCATGCGATGCCAGATCGCATCGGTCAGTGCGAGTTGATCGCCGAATTGGCGAGATGCGGGCCCCACCAGTGCTTGCCGGCCCGGTTGCGGCGCAACGCGTGCTCGGCGACGATCGCGGCGAACACCACGGCCGCGAGCACGCCGGCACCAATCAGCCGTTTCGCGCGACGGTGCTGGCGTCGCCGGGCCAGTGCGGCCGCAAACGCCACCGCTGGGGCGCCGGCCGGCTCAAGCTCGGGGCCGGCAAACGTGTGGACCAACTCGGGGCGCGCGCTCGCCTTGAACGCCGCATAAAAATCCGCGTCGGAAATGTCCCGCAGCAGCCAGGCGAGCTGGCGGCGCGTGTAGTCGGCGTCGTTCACGAACCGCGGAAATTCCAAAAACGTGTGCGGGATTTCGTGCGTCGTGATCGTTTGCACGAGATCGTGAAATTTTTCCGCGAGCACCGCCTTTTGGTGTTCCGGCTGGCTCGTGCCCCAAAGTCCGCCGGGGGTCTGGCCAGTGCCGCCCACGCGGATGCGGCTCCGCGCCGCGTCCTCCAGCGAGCGCACGGGAATGATCGCGTGATCGATCACGATGCGTCCCTGGCGGAGAATCTCCAGCAGCCGGTCGCACAATTCGGGATTTTTCACGACGTAGGGCGCGCGGTGATCGTCGAGATGGTGCTCCAGGCCGGCGCAGCAATGCTCGAAGTAGTCGCGATCGCGCTCCAATGCGCCCGCCGAGTAACCGGTGTCGAATCCCAGCCGCGTCAGCAGTTGCACAAGAAACGTGGTGCCGGCGCGACCGGTGCCGGTGATGATCAGTTTGTGCGCAGGCTCGCTGGGACGCGGTGACATGGTTGCTGCCTTCACCTCGCATGACGCCGAGTCGGAGGGAATGTTCTCCGCCGAGACCAGAATAAGGTTTCGCCCTAGCCGGGAGAATCGCCGCTTCAGACCGCGCTCATCTGCTGCCGCTCGTAAAGCGAGCGGTAGAGAGGATTCGCTTCGAAGAGCTCCGCATGCGTGCCCGTGGCCGCAATGCGGCCATGATCGAAGACGAGGATTTTCGTCGCGTCGCGGATCGTCGAGAAACGGTGCGCGATGATGAAAACGGTTTTTCCGACAACGAGTTTCTTGAGCGCGAGTTGGATCGCGGCCTCACTATCACTGTCGAGCGCGCTGGTGGCCTCATCGAGGATGAGGATCGGGGCCTTGCGGAGAAACGCCCGCGCGAGGGCGATGCGCTGCTTCTGCCCGCCGGAGACGAGCGCACCGCGCTCGCCGACGATCGTGTCGTAGCCGTGTGGAAGCTTTTGGATGAAGTCGTGTGCGAATGCGTCGCGCGCCGCCTGCTCGACTTCGGCGCGCGACGCGTCGGCGCGGCCGAGTTGGAGGTTCGCGTAGATGGTGTCGTTGAAGAGCACGGGGTCCTGCGAGACCACGGCGATGTTGCGCCGGAGATCGCCGAGGCGGAGGGCACGCACGTCATGGCCGTCGATTGTCACGCGGCCGGAGGCGACCTCGTAGAAACGCGGGACGAGATTGGCGAAGGTGGTTTTGCCCGCGCCGCTCGGGCCGACGAGCGCGCAGACGGTGCCCGCGGGAATCGCCGCGCTTACGTCGCGCAGCACGGGCTCGTTTTGCTTGTAGGCAAACGAAACCGCTTCAAACGCTACGTCGCCCCGCAGCCGCCCGACCGCCACAGGCTGCGCTGGATCGGCGATCGTGACGGGCTCATGCAGCACGACCTCGATCCGATCGAGCGCCGCGGCGCCGCGCTTGAGCTCGTTGTTGAGCGCGCCAACTTTCTTGATCGGCTCGTAGCACATGTAGAGTGCGAGGATGACGGAGATGAACGTCTCCAGCTGCACGCCGCGACCGTAGGCGAAAATGAGCGTGCCCGCGATGCCGACGGCGGAAAGCACTTCGATCGCCGGCGTCAGCGCCTGCGCATACTTGGCGATCTTCATCTGCGACGTGACGAGCTCACGGCACGCGGAGGCGAAACGTGAAGTCTCGCGCTCCTCAAGGCCGAACGCCCGCACTTCTCGGGCGGCGGAAAGATTTTCCGAGAAGTGGCTCGTGACATCACCGAGCTGTGCCTGCATCCGCGCGGCGCGTTTCATGACCTTGCGTCCGACGTAGCGGACCGGAAACACCGTGAGCGGCACGGCGCCGAGCGTGATGAGCACCATCAGCACGCCTTGCTGTGTGAACGCCTGCCACATGAGAAAGCCGAGCGCGCCGAGGAGCTGCATCGGCTGCTTTACGCCGTCATTGGCGAGCAGCGTGAGCGTGAACTGGAGCTGACTGGTGTCGGCGAGCCCGCGCGAGAGCAGATCGCCGCTGGACTTGCTCTGGAGAAACGAAAGCGGGAGCACCTGTAGCTTGCGAAAGTAATCGAGCCGGATGGCCTCCAGGATGCGCACGCCGGCGAGCTGTGTGTAGTAGCTGTTGAGGTAGCCGCTGATCGCGCGCAGCAGAAACGCAAGCGGGATCGCGCCGGCGATCAGGGCGATGGTGCCGAGGGGCAGGGCGCCGTTGGTCCGGTCAAAAATCGGCGGAAAGACATACTTGATCAGGGAGGGCAGCGCCACGCCGCTGGTGGCTCCGAACAGCAGCGCATAAAAAATCGCCGCCACGATTGGGCCGCGAACGGTGCGGAAGTATTTGAAGTAGGGACGGAGACGGCGCATCAGGGCTGGACGGGGCGACGATTGAACGCACCGCGGGCATTTCGTTCCACCTCAATCTTTCGACGAGCGCACGTCGAGCGCGTCACGCAGGCCGTCGCCGAGAAAGTTGAGCGAAAACAGCGTGAGCGAAAACATTGCCCCGGGGAAAACCAGCAGCCATGGGAACTCCTCCATCTTTTCCGCGCCGTCCTTGATCAGCACACCCCACGAACTCATCGGTGGTTGCACGCCGAGTCCAAGAAAGCTGAGAAACGCCTCCAGCAGCATCACCCCGGGAATCGTAAGCGTGGTATAGACGATGATCGGGCCGAGGACGTTCGGGAGGATGTGGCGGAAAATGATCCGGCGGCGCCCGAAGCCGAGCGAGCGCGCCGCCTCTATGAACTCCATTTTCTTGATCGCCATGACCTGGCTGCGGACGATGCGCGCCATCGTGAGCCACTCGACCGCGCCGATCGCGACGAACAGGAGGATGATGTTTCGCCCGAAGAACACCATCAGCAGAATCACGAAAATCGCGAAGGGCAGAGAATACATGATGTCGACCGCGCGCATCATCACGGCGTCGAGTTTGCCGCCGAAGAATCCGGCGACCGCTCCGTAAGTCACCCCGATCGTGAGGGCGACGAACGTCGCGCAGAGGCCAACGGCGAGCGAGACGCGTCCGCCGTAGAGCAGGCGCACAAGGAGATCGCGGCCGAGCGTGTCTGTGCCGAGCCAGTGCGCACCGCTCGGGGCTGACGCGCCGAGATCGAGATTCTGTTCCTCGTAGCCATAGCGCATGAGCCACGGGCCCGCGACGCACAGCACGGTGATCACGATGAGCGCCCAGAGGCCGAAGACGGCGAGTTTGTTTTTCTGGAGGCGCAGCCACGCGTCGCGCCAGAGCGAGTTGCCCTGCTCGATCGGTTCCGCGAGAACGGCAGAGGGAAGTGATGAGGCAGATGCCATTGGAGTTACCCGCGTATTACGCGAACGGACGCGAATGACTGAGAGTTTGGATGGGCGTTCATTCGTGTGATTCGCGGGCAGACAATCATTCGAGGCGGACTTTGGGGTTCATCCACGCCTGGGCGACGTCGACGGCGAGGTTCAGCGCCATGATGAGCGCGGCGTAAAGGATCACCGTGCCGAGTACGAGGGTGTAGTCGCGGTTGAACGCGCTGTTCACGAACTCGCGGCCGACGCCCGGCACTTGGAAGATCGTTTCGATCACGAACGATCCGGTGAGAATGCCGGCGGTTGCCGGCCCGAGAAACGAAACCACTGGCAACAATCCGCCGCGCAACGCATGCCGTGTGACGACGCGAAATTCCGAAGCCCCCTTCGCGCGCGCGGTGCGAATAAAATCCTGATGTAAGATCTCGAGCAGCCCGCCGCGAGTAAGCCGCGAGATCGGCGCGGCATAGGCGAGGCCGAGCACGAGGCACGGCAGCACGCGATCGGCGGGCGTATACCAGCCGGAGGCATTGAACCAGCCAGCCTTGATGGCGAGCGCGAGCACGAGCAGCGGGCCGACGACAAACGTCGGGATCGAAATGCCCGTCATGCCGAAGCCGGAGGCGACGTAATCGATCCAGGTGTTGCGGCGGATGGCGGCGAGCGTGCCGAGGCCGATGCCGAGCACGAGCGCGACGGCGAGCGACTCGGCGCCGAGTTCGGCGGAGACAGGGAGCTTATCACCGAGGATTTCGTTGACCGTGCGGTTTGGGTATTTGAACGACGGCCCGAGATCGCCGCGAGCGAGGCTGCCGAGGTAGTCGAGATATTGCCGCCAGAGCGGCTTGTTGAGGCCGTAATGCGCCTCAAGGTTCTTTAAAATTTCCGGGGTGACCGCCTTTTCTGCGGTGAACGGCCCGCCCGGCACAAACCGCACCATGAAAAACGTCGCCGTGATCACGAGGAAGAGCGCGAGGAGCGACTGCAGGAAGCGCGACGTGATGAAACGGAGCATGTTGGCTCAAAAGACAGGACATGAGACGCGCGCGTTGGCAAGGCGCGAGGTGCGGCGTGGGAAACCAGAGGAGCAGGCGGCAGGCCGGCCGCGATCGGGCAAACGAATCGCAGGCGGACCTATTTCGGCGCGGCGAGAGACAGCGCGGTCCAGTCGATGTTTTGCAGCGCATTTTCCTGCCAGCCGACGACGCCCGGGGCGACCAGATGGGCGCGGATGGTGAAGAACACCGGTGCATACGGCGCCTCGTCGGCGATGAGTTGCTCGCAGGTGGCGATGGCGGCGCGGCGCGCGGGTTCGTCGGGG
This sequence comes from uncultured Opitutia bacterium, assembly GCA_903896015.1. Lineage (GTDB taxonomy): Bacteria > Verrucomicrobiota > Verrucomicrobiia > Opitutales > Opitutaceae > CAITWF01. The sequence goes on from CAITWF010000043.1 coordinate 15,913, forward strand.
GCGTGCTGGACGGCGGCGAAGGCGACGTCGTAGCGCGGGTCGCTCCAGCCAGCGTCATTGTTCGGATCGCCGGTGACGCCCATCGCGAGCATGTCGGCGGGATCGTTGAAACCCATATTCCACGTATCGGCGGTGATTGCGAAGGACTTGGCGCGCAGGAGATCGAGCCAGACTTTGAACTCCGTGGGCGCGAGCGTGACTTTCACGCCGAGTGTTTGCTGCCACATCTGTTGAAGCGCCTGGCCAAGGATGAGCACGTCTTCGCTGCGTGAGCCCAGGGTATACTCGATGCTCGGGAAGCCGCTGCCGTCGGGGAAGCCGGCCTCGCGGAGCAAATTTTTCGCCTCCGCCGGATCGTAGCGCGAGAACGGGGGAAAGGTGTAGCCGCCCACGCCGGGACGGACGTAGGAATAGGCCGGGTCACCGCGACCTTTCAGGACGGTGGCGGCGAGGCGCTCGCGATCGATCGCTAGCGAGAAGGCGCGGCGTACACGCGCGTCATTGAACGGCGGGCGCTGCGTGCTGAAGGTGACGAATTCAGTACGCAGCACCGGGGCGGTGACGAGCTCGGGTGCATGGCGCTGCGCATAGGCGGCGAGCTTGTTGAACGGGAGCGTGTAGGTGACGTGCAGCTGGCCTGTGCGAAACGCATGCTCCTCGGCACCCACGTCATCGATTGGGTAAAAGCGGATTTCTTGGAGCCCGACGTGAGAGGCATTCCAGTAGCGTGGATTTTTCCGGACCACGAGGACGGTGTTGGGCTGCCAGGATTGAAGGACGAACGGGCCGTTGGAAACGAGGTTGCCGGGCTGAGTCCACTTGCCGCCGCGCTGATCGCGGCCGTTGAAGCGATCGAGGGTCGGCTGATGGACCGGCGAGAAATGGGATTCGGTGAGGATGGTAAGAAAATAAGGCGCGCGAAAGAGAAGGCGGATGACAATCGTGCGGTTGTCGGGGGCTCGAACTCCGACCGCTGAAAAATGTTTGCTCCGGCCTTCGGCATAGTCGCGCGCGCCGACAATCGGATAAGCGATATTAACGGCTTCGCAGGCGAGCTTGGGCTCGAGAAAGCGGCGGAAGGCAGCGAGAAAATCGTCGGCGGTGACGGCATCGCCGTTGGACCACTGGGCGCCGGCGCGAAGGTGAAATGTGTAGGTTAGACCGTCAGGCGAGATTTCCCACCGTTCGGCCACGCCAGGCTGAATCGTGATGCCGTCGTTGGCGAGTCGCACCAACCGCTCAAAGAGCGCATCGCAAATCCAGCCGGTGTTCGCCGCATTGTTGGTGTGCGGATCGAGATCGGGCGGCTCGGCGGAATTGCCGACATGGAGAGTGGCCGTGCGGTAGCCGGCTTCGACCGCGGTCTCACGCCGCGTGCAGCCGGTGATCGCGAGCGTGCCGAGGGCGAGCAGTGTGAGCGCCGCTTGCGCTCTCATGGCGCGAGGTCCACGTATTTCCACGGGAAGTTGTCGAGCGGCGTGGTGAAGAAGTTTTTCACGCGCGGACTGACTAGGCGGTTGTAGGTGTAGAAATAGATCGGGATAACCGGCATTGCATCGAGAAAGATTTTTTCCATCCGCTGGTAGATCGCGAAGCGGGCGGCATCATTCGGCGCCGCGAGCGCCGAGTGGAGCAGGCGGTCGTATTCGGGGTCGCCCCAGTTGGTGTCGTTGTTGCCGCCGCCGGTTTCCCAGAGATCGAAGAAGACGTGCGGATCAACGTAGTCGGCCTGCCAGCCGCCGCGCTCGAGCTGGAAATTCCGCGTGTGCTGCGCATCCATGTAAACCTTCCACTCCTGGTTGTAGAGGGTGATTTCGATGCCAAGATTTTTGCGCCACATCTGCTGGATCGCCTCGGCGATGACGCGGTGTTTCTCGAGGGTGTTGTAGAGCAGTTCGACCTTCGGGAAGTTTTTTCCATCCGGGTAGCCGGCCTCGGCGAGCAGGCGGCGCGCCTCGGTGAGGTCTTCGCGAAAATGATTCTCGCTCACATAGCCGAGGACACCGGGTGGCACGAGCGAGGTGGCGGGCAACTCGCCGGCGCGCAGGACGTTTTTCACGATGCTCTGGCGATTGATCGCGAGGGCAAGGGCGCGGCGGACGCGGACGTCGTCGAACGGTTTTCGCGCGACGTTGAAGCGGTAGAAATAAACCGTGTCGAATGGATCGATGCGGAGCGCGGCGGGATTTTCGCGGCGGTAGACATCGATCTTGGAGAGCGGGAGCTCGTAGGTGAGGTCGAGCTGGCCGGCGCGAAACATCTTCTCCTCGGTCTCGGCGAGTTCGACCGGATAAAAATCGATCTCGTCGATCTTCACATGGGCGCGATCCCAGTAGGTGGGCGAGCGCTCGGCGACGATCAGCTGGTTGGCGCGCCAGGAGTTCAGGATGTAAGGGCCGTTGCCGACGAAATTTTCCGGCCGGGTCCACGGGGTGTTCTTGTTTTCGAGGCCACCAAATTTTTTGATTGTGGCAATGGGGACGGGTTGCCACGCCTCGTGGTTCATCGCGTGCAGGAGAAACGGCGCGGGCTGGCGCAGCGTGATTTGGTAGGTGCGGGCGTCGAGCGCCTTGAAGCCGGTCTGCGCAAAATCGGTGAGGTTGCCCTTGTAGAAATCCTCCGCGCCGACGACGAGCCAGAGCATGTAGGCATACTCGGCGCTAAGCGCGGGCCGGAGCATGCGGTGCGCGCTCTCAAGAAAATCCGTCGCCGTGACCAGCTCGCCATTCGACCACTTGGCGTCGGCGCGCAGGTGAAATGTGTAGATGAGTCCGTCCGCCGAGATGTCCCATCTTTCGGCGACGCCCGGAATGATGTTGAGCTGCGGATCCTCGGTGACGAGGCCCTCAAAAAATGCCTGCACGAGCCGATGCTCGGGCGCGCCCGTGACAATTTGCGGGTCGAGTTCCTGGGGTTCGGCGCCGTTGCCGTAGCGGAGAATTTTTTTTGCGGGCGCAGCGACGGAGTTTGCCGCCGTGGGCGAGGCTTCGTTCTTGGCGCAGCCGGTGAGGGCGAAGACCAAAACAACCGCGACCACGGCGGCGAACGAGAAACAGCGAAACATCATGGGAAAGAAAAAGGCGCGTGCCGGTCATCGCAAGCACGCGCCGTGCAACGACGAAGCCCACGGTCAGGGCTTCGACGATCCCGCAGCTTCGAGCATCGCATCGCGGCGGGCCTTGAACTCGTTGCCGGACTTCCATTCGGGCCACGACGGATCGTTCGCGACCTGCAAGCCGATCTGGAGCAGGAACTCGGTGTCCTGCGCGGCGCCCTCGAAGGTCCAATCGGGTTTCACCTCGTCGGTGACCTGATGGTAGTCGTGCGCGATGTAGTCGTTGACCTTCTTCTCGCCATAGTCGGCGGGTTGGCCGATGTAGTTCCAACCGGCGCTCGCGTAGAACGCGGGCACGCCGACCTTGGCGAACTCGAAGTGATCGCTGCGATAGTAGCTGCCGCGCTCGGGATGGCGCTCGCGTTTCAGCTCGCGACCTTGCTTCTCCGCGACGCCGCGGGCGATGTCGTCGAGCGTCGAGGCACCGTAGCCTACCACCTCGATGTCACTCGTAGGGCCGAACTGGTTGGCGCCGTCCATGTTGATGTTCGCGACCGTCTGCGTGAGCGGGTATAGGGGGCTCTGTGCGTAGCAGCGCGTACCGAGCAACCCGCGTTCCTCGGCGGTGACGGAGAGAAACAGCACGCTGCGGCGCGGCGCGGCGGCGGCGGGCAGCGCCTTCATCGCCTGCGCGAGCTCGAGGAGCACGGCGGTGCCGGCGGCGTTGTCGGCGGCGCCGTTGAAGATTTGATCGCCCTTGAGCCTGGGATCGCGGCCGAAGGCATCCCAGTGCGCGGTATAGATGAGAAACTCGTTGCGCAGCTTCGGATCGGCGCCGGGGAGGAGGGCGGCGACGTTACGCGAGTCGACGTTGCGCAGCGTGGCCTCGACGGCAAACGACGCCCTCGCGCCGAGCGCGATCGGATGGAAGTCGCGGCTCACGGCGGACCTTTTCGCCGCGTCGAAATCGTGCCCGGCGGCGGCAAAAAGTTTTTGGGTCGCGTCGAGCGTGAGCCAGCCCTGAAACGCCACGCGGCCGGCGTTGCGATCGGCGGCGCGCACCTCGAAATTCTCACGGCTCCAACTGCTGACGACGACGCCGAATGGGTAGGCCGCTGGTCCGGTATCGTGGACGATGAGGCACGCGGCCGCGCCCCGGGCGGCGGCGATTTCGTATTTGTAGGTCCAGCGGCCGTAGTAGGTCATCGCCGCGCCGCCGAAGATTTTCGGATCGAGCTCGCCGGTCTGCGGATCGGTGACGGGCGGATCGTTGATCAGCATGACGACGGTTTTGCCGCGGACGTCGACACCCTTGAAGTCATCCCAGCCGTATTCCGGCGCGACGACGCCGTAGCCGACGAAGACGACGTCGCTGTCCTTCGCCTCGATGTGCGGCACGATGCGCGGCGTCATGCCGATGAAGTCATTGATCGATTCGAGCGCGAGGGTCCGACCGCCGACGGCAAAAGAGAGCGAAGGATGTGACGTGATGCCGACGAGCGGCACCTGCTGGATGTAGGTGCCGTCGGGATTGCCCGGCGCGAGGCCGAGCTTTTTGAATTCAGCGACGAGGTAGGTGATCGTTTTTTCCTCGCCGGTCGAACCGAGCCCGCGGCCTTCGAACTCGTCCGAGGCGAGAATTTTGGTCCGCGCGAGAATGCTCGGAGCGGAAATCTGAAAAGGTGAGTCGGGCGCCGCAAGGGCCGCCACGCTCACGAGGGCCGAGGCGGCCAGCAGGTGAAAGCAACGCATGGCGCGAGGGTGGCGGCGCGCGGCGCGTTGGCAATATCGCCGCGATCAGTGCACCCGGCGAAAAAGTTGCGGCGCGGTCGAATGCCGGATGAAGTGCGTGACCTCGCCGCGATTGTTGCGCTCGAACGAGAGCCGGTCCGGGCTCTCGCGCAGGAAAAATTCGCGATCGGAAAGCGGAAACATTTCCGCGCGCGGCCGATCGTCGACCTTGAGGAAAAAGTGCCCTCCACTCTGGAAAACCAGCACGGTCATATCCTCGCGCTGGTAGCGGCCGATGAAATCCGCGAATGCCTCGGGCGCGAGCGGCACGGGAGTGCGCTCCGGCGGCGGCGCGGGCGCATCGGCCGCGGCGAGGGCGAGTCCGCACGTCAGTGCCAGCAAGGGGAGTAGAAAACTCAGGCGCATGGGAGCAACGTGGGCGCGCGACGCGGTTTGGCAACGGTGCAAACGCATCAGGGCGGATCGATCGCGATGCCGGTGTAGTAACGAGTCCAGAGCGCGTCTTCGCGCCAGCCGTGAACGCGCGGGGATTGCAGCCACACGTGGCTGTTGAAGTAGAGCGGAGCAATCGCAGTGGCATCGAGCAGGCTCTGTTCGGCGGCGCCGAAGTCCCCCGCGGTGAGCGCGCGGTTGAAGTCCCCGCCGGCCCAGTGCGGATAGTTTTCTGTCGCACCGTCCGCGAACCGGTTCAGCAAATCCGCGGGATCGGCGACGTCGGGGATCGCGGTCATGAAGCCGATATCGTAGTCGCCCGAGCTCAGGGCGGCGAGGTGAACCTTCGCGTCGCGAACCGCGAGCCTGACATCGATGCCGAGTTCTTGCTTCCACATTTGCTGGATCGCTTCGAGGACTGGAGTCTGGGAGCGCGCCCACGCGCTGAGCTCAAGCGTAGGGAATTTATTCCCGCCAGCGAAGCCCGCCGCCGCGAGGAGTCGGCGCGCCTCGGACAGATCGGTTTTTTGTAGGTCGGGGTTTATCCCCGACATCTGGGAATTTGTCGTGGATAAACCCCGACCGACAAGAACGGAGGGCACCAGCCGTGTGGCCGGTTCCTGGCCGCCAAGAAGCACGCGCTCGACGATTTTCCGCCGATCGATCGCGAGAGTGAGAGCGCGGCGGACGCGGGCGTCGGCGAGTGGCGGACGCTCGGTGTTGAAGGTGAGAAATCGCGTCTCGGCGAGCGGCACGCGGTGCAGCTCCGCCGGATGCTCGCGCGCATAGCCGACGAGCTTTGTGCGCGGCACATCCATCGTCACATCGACCTGCCCGGCGCGGAAGGCGTGCTCCTCCGCGTCGCCGTCGTCGAAGCGGATAAACTGGATTTCGTCGAGCCGCACGTCCGCGGCGTCGTGAAATGCGGGATTTTTTTTCACGACGATACGCTGCTGCGGCTGCCAATCGGCGAGTGTGAACGGGCCGTTGCCGACGAAATGCTCGGGTCGCGTCCACGCGCGACCGAATTTTTCCGCGACGCGCGGATTGACGGGAATCCACGGGCCGCTGGCGGCGTAGGCGGGAAAGCGGGGATTGGGTTGGGCGAGCGTGATGACGAGCGTGCGGGCGTCAGGTGCGTGAAAACCAACAGCCTCGAAATCGTGGATGACGCCGCGCAGAAAATCGCGCGCATTTTTTACGACGGAGAAGACGTTGGCTTTCGGCGCGGCGGTCGCGGGGGTGAGCGCGCGGCGATACGAGGTGAGAAAATCACCGGCGGTCACGGGCTCGCCGTTGGACCATTTCGTTTCGCGCAGGTGAAACGTGTAGGTCAAGCCGTCGGCCGACACGTCGTAGCGCTCGGCTGCAGCCGGGAGCGGCGCACCGCCGTCGGGATTCGGCGCGAGCAAGCCCTCGCTCAGCGCGCGGATGACGAAGAATTCGTCCGGCAGCGTGGCGCGCGCTGGGTCGAGATCGGCGGGCTCGTTGCGCTGGCTGACGCGCAGCACGGCTGTAGCAATGGGCGGGGGCACCTTCGTGCAAGCCGTGAAGATGGCGCAGGCGATCAAGAGCCACCAACGAGATGGGGCCTGAGTGCGCGTCACGGCGGTTCAGTGGCTGGTGCCAGCGCGAAGACGCTCCACTCGGCGAGCGCCGGGCTCGCGGCGGCTTCGATACGGAGACGAAGTTTTGTCGTCGCTACCGGTTCGGCGAGGCGCATGAGCCGCTGGCTGCCGACCGATGTTCCATGGGCCACCTCGCGCCACGCGCCGTCGATCCAGGCATCGAGTTGGAAGGAATCGATGCGCTGGCCGAGCGTGATCGGCTCGCGCAGGCGCACGACGTCAAACGTCGTCGCGGCCGGAAATATCAGCGTCAGCTCGGCTCTTCGCGCGTCATCGTCCGTGGCCCAGTAATGCGCAGCATCGGAGGCCAGGACGCGTTCGGGGGAATAATTGTGATCGTCGCCGCGCGTATTGGTGGCGATGGCCAATGCGCCTTCCGCAAGATTGCGGGCGAAGGTCGTGCGCAGCACGCGGCCCCACTCGCGCAGCACGGCGGCATCGCGCGGCGCGATCTGGCCGCGGCGATCGGGCGGAAGGTTGAGGTTTAGGCGCGCGCCGCGCCCGGCGGACTCGAAGTAAATCTGGAGGAGCTGCGCGACCGACTTTACCTTCTCGTCTTCCTTCTCGTGGTAAAACCAGCCCGGACGAATCGAGACGTCCACCTCTGCTGGGATCCAAGAGGTTCCGCCGCGCGTGCCGGCATTGAGAATCTTTGGATCGGCTTTGCCGGGAAACATGCCCGTGGCATCGATCGTTGCCCAGCAGGGATCCCCGGCGAAACCCTTTTCGTTGCCAACCCAGCGCACGTCGGGGCCTGCATCGCTGAACATCACGGCCTGCGGCTGAAGCTCGCGCACGATCGCCCAGGTCGTCGGCCAATCGTAGTAGGTTGCGTTGTCGATCTTTCGTTTCTCGCGCGCGCCGCCGTAAAAGCCGTCACCGCCGTTGGCGCCGTCGAACCAGACCTCGAAGATTGGGCCGTAGTGTGTGAGCAATTCGCGAAGCTGATTGCGGTAGTAAGTGAGATACTCGGGGCGACCGTAGTCCGCGCGGTTGCGATCCCAGGGCGAAAGATAGACGCCGAACTGGAGGCCCGCGCGGTGGCAAGCGTCGGCCAACTCGCGCACGACGTCGCCGCGGCCGCTTTTCCATGATGAGTTTTTCACGGAGTGCTCGGTAAAGGCCGAGGGCCAGAGGCAGAATCCGTCGTGGTGCTTGGCAGTGAGAATCAATCCGCTGAGGCCGGCGTCCTTCGCCGTGCGGACAATCTGATCGGCGTCAAAGTCGGTGGGGTTGAAGACCGACTCCGGTTCGTCGCCGAGGCCCCATTCGCGATCGGTGAACGTGTTGACCGTAAAGTGCACGAACGCGAAGGCCGGATTCTCCTGCGCGATGCGCTGGCGCTCGGTGGGCAGCGCGCCGTAGGGCGCGGGCGGGGGTGCCGCGCCCCGCGCCATCGCGGCGGCGGCGACAAGCGGGAAAAGGTTACGGCGCCAGCCAAACATACTTGAAGTCGATGTGATCCATCGGCGTGGGCTGCCAGTCTTTCAAGGACGGATGGAGCAGATAGACGTGGGTGTTGAAATAGATCGGGATCATCGGCGCAGCGTTGAGGACGATCGATTCTTCCTGTGCGAGGAGCGCAGCGCGGGCCGCGGGATCGACGGTGGCGTCGGCGCGCGTGGCGAGTGCGTCATAGGCGGGATCGGACCAGCCGGTGTAATTGTTGCCGGAGTCGTGGCGCCAGAGATCGAGGAAGGTCGTCGCGTCCAGGTAGTCGGCGGTCCAGTCGCCCAAGAGAATTTGGAAATCGCCGGCGCGCCGGGCGGCCATGACGACCTTATATTCCTGGTTGACGATCCGCGCGTCGATGCCGAGGTCGCGATGCCACATCTGCTGGATAGCCTCGGCGACGGAGCGGAGGATTTCGGAATTGTTGTAGAGAATCTCGACTGGCGGGAGACCCGCGCCGCCGGCGTGACCAGCGTTGGCGAGAAGTTGCCGCGCCGCCGCGAGATCGTAGGCGGTGTAGGCGGGCGGGGTATAGCCTTTCAGAAAGGTCGGCACGAGCGATGACGCGGGCACACGACCGCCGGGGAGAATTTTTTCGGCGATCGTCTGGCGATCGATCGAGAGCGCGAAAGCGCGGCGGATGCGCTCGTCGTCGAAGGGCGGCTTACGGGTGTTGAGGCGGAAAAAATAGGTCTGCAACGTGGGATCGATGCGGAGGGCCGGGGATTTATCGCGCTGCAGCGGGAGGACTTTCGAGAGCGAAAGCGCCCATGTGACATGAAGCTGGCCGGCGCGGAAGGCGCGCTCCTCGGCATCGATGTTGTCGATCGGGTAGAAACGGATGGCGTTGAGCCGGACGTGCGCTCGGTCCCAGTAGGTGGGGGATTTTTCGACGAGGATGTGCTGGTGGGCGTTCCACTCCTTCAACACGAACGGCCCGCTCGAAACGAGGCGCCCCGGGCTGGTCCACGGCGTGCCGCGTTGGTAAGCGTCGCCGATCGCGGCGATGCTGCGGACGTTGACCGGGCGCCACGGCGAGTTGAGCAGGACTTGGAGAAAATAGGGCGCGGGGTGCGTGAGCGTGACGACGAGCGTGCGGGCGTCGGTTGCGACGACACCGACCGTCGAGAAGTCCTTCGTCCGGCCCTTGTGAAACGCCTCGGCGCCGCGCAGCAGGTAGAACCAATCGGCGTAGGGCGCGGCCAGCGAAGGTGTGAGGATGCGGTGCCATGAGTCGACGCAGTCCTGTGCGGTGATCGTTTCGCGATTGCTCCACTTGGCATCGGCTCGGAAGTGAAACGTGTAGGTCAGGCCGTCCGTGGAAATTTCCCAGCGCTCGGCGAGCGCGGGTTTGGGCGCGAGCGTGCCCGGCTCGAAAGTAACCAGCGGCTCGAAGAGCGCGGCCATGACTTTAGAATCGGCGAGCGCTACGACGATGTGCGGATCGAGATCGCTGGGCTCGGAGCCGATGCTGTAGTGCAGGACGCCTTCGCGGTTGCCGCGCTCGACGGCGGTCTCGCGTTTTGCGCAGCCGGCAAAAAGCACGAGGAGGCAGTAGGCGGGAGGCAGGAAGCGGAGGAGTAAACGCAACATGCGCGGGTTGAAAGCGGTGATTAAAGTTTCTCGATCAACGCGACCGCATGCGCGGCGATCGCGACGCCGCGGCCGAGATCGCCGACGCCCTCGTTGGTCGTGGCCTTGAGGCCGATCGCCTCGGTGCTCAGGCCGGTGGAGGCGGCGAGGGCGGATTTGATTTCTCCGAGGCGCGGATAGATTTTCGGTTTTTCCGCGATCAACGTGGCGTCGATATTCGAGGGCGCGTAGCCACGCGTCTGGAGTTCGGCGACAACCCGGCGCAGAAGGATCTGCGAATCGATGTTTTTGAACTGCGGGTCGGTGTTAGGGAAAAAGATGCCGATGTCGGGCAGGCCGGCGGCGCCGAGGAGCGCATCGCAAATCGCGTGGGTGAGGCAATCGGCGTCGGAGTGGCCGTCGAGGCCGAAGTCGGTGTCGAACGTCACTCCACCGAGCACGAGCGGCCGGCCGACGACGATGCGGTGAATATCGTAACCGTGGCCGATGCGAAAGGAAGCCATGAGCGGAAAATCAGTCGTTGAACTCTTGGGCGGGGACGGAAGTCTGCAGGAGAAATTCGACGTAGGCGAGATCGGCGGGCGTGGTGAGCTTCGGGTTGGGGTGTGCGTTTTCGAGTAGCGCGACGGGATGGCCGAGTTGTTCGACGGCCTGCGCATCGTCGGTGATGCGCAGCTTTTTCTCCGCGACGCGCGCGTAGGCGCGCTCGATGAGGGCGCGGGAGAAAACTTGCGGCGTCTCCATCGCCCAGAGGCGCGCGCGATCGAGCGTGCGGAGGCGGGCGTCGTCGTGATGCTGCTTGATGGTGTCGGTGACGCGATGCGCGAGGACGACGGCGCCTTCGCGGCGTACGATCTTGTGCAGGCCGACGAGTTGATCGGCGCGGACGAGCGGGCGCGCGCAATCGTGGATGAAGACGTGCGCGATGTCAGGTGGAAGCGCGGCGAGGGCGTTGGCGACCGAGTCCTGCCGCTCGCGGCCGCCCTTCACGAGGACCGAGGGCGTCGGCGCGTAAGCGGAAAGCTCCATCATTTGCCGCTGATCGCGGTAGACGACGACGTAGAGATCGGCGACCTGGCTTTGGAGAAATGCGGCTGCGGAGTGCGCGAACACCGGGCGGCCCGCGAGGGGCGCGAGGACTTTGTCGGCGACGGCGCCGTTCATGCGAGAGCCGCTGCCAGCGGCGAGGAGGATGACGGCCGTGCGGCTCATGCAGTGAGCTCAGCAAGAATCGCGCGCGCCGCGGCGACAGGATCGGGGGCCTTGAAGATCGGGCGACCGACGACGATGAAACTCGCACCGACGTGCGCGGCCTCGGCCGGCGTCATGATGCGCGTTTGGTCGCCGGAATCGGCGCCGCGCGGGCGGATGCCGGGGGTAACGAGCGCGACGTCGTGCGGGAGGGCGGCGCGTAGCGGGGAAATTTCGAGCGGCGAACACACGAGCCCACGCAGCCCGGAATCGATCGCGAGCCGGCCGAGGCGGACGACTTGCTTTTCCGGCGAATCGGCGACGCCGGTTTCGGCTAGTCCGGCTGCACTCATCGAAGTAAGCACGGTCACGCCGAGAAGTAGCAAATGCGGGGCGTGCTCGCGTTGGGCCTTCGCGGCCCACTGCATCATTTCGCGGCCACCGCTGGTGTGCAGCGTGAGCATTTTGATCGGGAGTTTCGCAGCGGACTCGACGGCTTTCGCGACGGTGTTAGGGATGTCGTGCAGCTTGAGGTCGAGGAAGACGTCAAATCCGAGGCCGGCGATTTCACGCACGGCGTCGGGGCCGCAGGCGGTGAACATTTCGAGGCCGACTTTGACGGTGCGCACAGTGCCTTGGAGCTGGCGCAGTGCGGGCGTGACATCGCGGGGTGATTGGGCGTCGAGGACGAGGATCAGGTCGCAGGCCATGGGCGTGGAAAAAGGCTGACGGGCGGGGCGCGCCACCGCCAATGTTTTCTTCGCGTTGAAAACCGTCGTCCTTCCTGCGCCCGCGAAGCTTAATCTCTTCCTTGCCGTCACCGGCCGGCGGGCGGACGGATTTCACGATGTGGTGTCACTCGTGTCACAAGTCAGCTTCGGCGACACGCTGCGCGCCGAGCCGGCGGACAAGTTTTCGGTCACGTGCGACGATCCAGCCGTGCCGATCGACGAAAGCAATCTGGTGCTGCGCGCCGCAAATGCGTTTGTCGCCGCCGCCGGCTGGAAAGGCGGCGTAAAATTTTCACTCGAAAAACGCATCCCTATGGGCGCGGGTCTTGGCGGCGGCAGCAGCAACGCCGTTGCTGCGTTGCGCGCGCTGAACCTCCTCGCCGGCGCCCCGCTCGCGCCTGCCGAGCTGGCCGCGCTTGCGGCGGGACTCGGATCGGATTGCGCGCTGTTTCTCCACGAGGGGCCCGTCGTGATGCGCGGACGCGGCGAGCGGATCGAGGGGTTGCCCAGCGCCGCCGCAGCCCGCTTGCGCGACCGGCGTGTGCTGATTTTTAAGCCGGGCTTTGGCATCGCGACTCCGTGGGCCTACGCGCGGATGGCCGCGCGGCCATCGACCTATCTCGCTGCTCCGGCCGCTGAGGCTCAGCTCGCGGCCTGGTTGGCCGATACCGACACGCGTGCGGAAAAACTTCTGTTCAACAACATGGAGTCGGTCGCGTTCGGAAAATTCATCGCGCTGCCGACGCTGCTCGATCAACTCCGCGCCGAATTCGGCCTGGCACCGCGGATGAGCGGCAGCGGCAGCGCGTGTTTCACACTTTTGTCCGATGGAATGTCGGCGGAACCGATCGTGGATGCCATTCGCGCGGCGTGGGGTGAATCGGCTTTTGTCTTCGAAACTACGCTGGCGTGATATTGCGCGAAACTGCGCCGCGCGGTGAAATCCGCATTGACCCGCCCGGCGGCGGGTCGCGTTATCGTTTTGCGCCGCCCGCGTCACCCCGCGCGAGTAGTGCCACTTCGCCCACATGGATCCGCGCGCCAAAATTGAACTCACTGTGCAAGGCATCTCCGCCTCGCCCGGGATCGCGTATGGCCAAATCTTCGTCTACATCCAGAGCGACGTGGAGGTGCCGAGTTATCTCGTCGATGTTGAGAAACGCATTGACGAAGTCGCGCGCTTCGATCGCGCGCTGGTCACGACGCGGCAGCAAATCACCAAGATTAAGAACGAGGTCGAAAAAAACATCGGCCCGGAGGAGGCGCTGATCTTCGACGCGCACCTCATGGTGCTTGAGGATCAGGCGCTCATCGGCGAGACGATCCGCGAGTTCGAGGCGAGCGGGCGCAATATCGAGACGTGTTTCAACCAGGCCTCGGGCCGCTACATCAAAGCGTTCGCCGAGATCGACGACGCTTACCTGCGTGAGCGCGCGGGCGACATCCGCGACGTCGCGCAACGCGTCCTGCAAAATCTCCTTGGTCAGGCGGAAAACGCCCTCAGCCGCCTCGCCGAAAAGCGCATCGTCGTCGCCAACGATCTTTCGCCGTCGGACTCCGCGAGCATCGATCGCAGCGCGGCACTCGCGCTCGTGACGGACTCGGGCAGCAAAACCAGCCACGCGGTGATCGTCGCGCGGTCGATGAAAGTAGCCGCCGTTGTCGGCGTGCGTAATCTCACGCAGCGGGTGAAGAACGGCGATTGGGCGATCGTCGACGGTTACGACGGCGTTGTGATCCTCAATCCCTCGGAGAGCACACTCTTCCGTTACGGGAAGATTCAAGAGCGGAAAAAATCCTTCGAGACGCGCCTGATCGACGCGAACCGCCTGCCTGCGGTCACACTCGATGGCGTCGAGGTTTCGCTGATGGCGAACATCGAAAAGGTTGAGGAGGTGGCACAGGTGAAGGAGAATTTCGCGCAGGGCGTCGGCCTCTACCGGACAGAATACTTGTTTCTCAACGCCGCGCGCATTCCCACCGAGCAGGAACAGTTTCTCGCCTACAAAGCCGTGGCCGAGCAGCTCGCGCCGCAGCCGGTGATTATCCGCACGCTCGATCTTGGTGGGGACAAGCCGATGGCGGGCAACTCCGATTTGTTTCCGAAGGAGAACAATCCGTTCATGGGGTTCCGCGCGATTAGGTTTTGCCTCGAGCACACGGACATTTTCAAGGACCAGCTCCGGGCGATTCTGATGGCGAGTGCGCATGGCAAGGTGCGCGTGATGTATCCCATGATCAGCGGCAGCGAGGAGCTCGTGCGCGCCAACGCCGTGCTCGCGGAGTGCAAGGCGGAGTTGAAGCAGCGCGGCGTGCCATTCGACGATAACATCCCTGTCGGCGCGATGATCGAGATTCCGAGTGCGGCGCAGACGACCGATTTGCTGGCAAAGGACTGCTCGTTTTTCAGTGTCGGAACCAACGATCTCATCCAATACCTCCTCGCGATCGATCGGGTGAACGACCGCATCGCCCACCTCTATGAGCCGACGCATCCGGCGGTCGTTCGCACGCTCAAGCACATTGTCGACGAGGCGCACCGCGAGCAGGTGCCGGTGAGTGTGTGCGGCGAGATGGCCGGCGATCCAGTGTTCGCACCGCTGTTGCTTGGACTCGGGATCGACGGTCTCAGCATGGCGCCGGCGTGGCTGCCGTCGGTGAAATACCTGGTGCGCGCGATGAAGATGGCTGATGCGCGGGCGCTCGCGGCGGAGGCGCTCACGATGAGTTCGCCGAAGGAAATTTACGCGCGGTGCGATGCGTTTTACCGCGCGCGGGTAAAGATGGATTGAGCTTGGTGGTCAGGGAGGCGGTAACGTTTCCGTTACTCGTCTCGGGTTGCGAAAATTGCCCGCTTCATTATGCCCATCGACGAAACCTGATGAAAATTTCCGGGCGCTATTTTCTTTCCTGGGCGAAGGCGGGCGTGATCGCCGCCGGATTGTTGTTCGGAGGCTGTCGGGACATGTTTGTGCCGAAGCAAAGGGTGCTCGTCGACGCGATCGCGGCGCCGGGGCTCGCGAAACCCGCAGGCCAGTCCTATCGCCTCGTGGCGCGCAAGTCGGTCGTCACGAGCCAAAACGTCCAGTTGCCGGTGATCGCGGCGTGTCTCAACGCGGCGCTGCCGATGGCCGGGATGTTCGAGGCGCCACCGAATGTCCCGTCGGATGTTTTCATAGAGGTTAGCTACGGGATGGATTTGTCCGGCCGCGTCGACCCCGCGACGCGCGAAAGTTTTCTCCAGCTTTCCGCGCGGGCGAACAAGAGGCACTCGATCGATGCGACCCGGGAGGAGGAAATCTGGGATGTGCGTGTGGCCGTGGCGGGCATCGCAGGCCGACTCGAAAGCGCCATGCCGCTGCTCTCGCAGGTCGCCGCGGCCTACGTCGGTACCGACACGCGGATCGAGACCACCGTCGAGGTGCTGCGAAATTCCCCCGCCGTCGCGGCCGTCCGCGAGGGTGCGCTCAAGATTCTCGATGCGAAGGCGAAAGAGGGTGTGATCCCTCAGCCGATCGAGACGAAGTGATCAGGTTTTTTTCGCGGGCGGAGGCGCCTCGGCAAAGCTTTCCCTGACGAGCTTCAGCGCGGTTTGGAATTCCGTCGAGGCGGTGTCGTTGCTCAGCACCGTGAACACGAGCAACCAGCCGCGCAAAACCTTCACGCCAGTGGTGACATGGAGGAATTCGCCGGGCGGGACCGGCAGGCGGTTGATCAGGGTGGCGTCGGTGAACGAACAGTAGGTGCCGCTGCCTTCCCGCGGCGTGAGGGCTTTGAACTCGTAGCCTTTTTCGACGGAGGTCTCGACGTATTGCCGGCAGATGTTGGCGAGAAAGTCCATCTGCTGCGCCTCGGTGCCGAGGTGGCTGTCGGGATCAAGCTGGAACCGCACCTGAAGATCGATTTTTTCGCGGATGTCGGCGACCTTGGCCATGAGCGATCCCTGATCGTCGCGACCGCTGGAGAACACGAAGCCCTCGGGCACGGTGATCGTCACCCGATGGGTGTCGAGGAGGAGGGTTTCCTCGTGCGCCTTTTCCTTGGCGGATGCCAGGCTGCCGGCGGCGAGCGCAAGCAGGAGGACGAAGCATTTTCGAGGGGAACGCATGGGGCGCGCTGCGAAGGACGTAACGGTAGCGAAGGAGTTACGCCGCGCAACTGGCAAGTGCAGCCTCACCCCTTTACGCCGCTCGCGAGCAGCGTCTCGAAATGCGGCTCATCCGTTTCGCGGGCGACGGCCGTGACCTCGACTTTCGTGAGGCCGGCTTTTTTGAGGAAACCGTGCAATGCGCTCTCCCGGAAACCGAGCCAGACGTCGGCGTAAAGCTCCCGCGCTTTGGCGAACGCATGCTCGTTGAGATCGAGGATGAGCAGCTGGCCACCCGGACGCAGGATGCGTGCGGCCTCGTTGACGGCCGTCTGCGGGTGCGAGGCATGGTGCAGAGCCTGACTGAGGATCGCGAGATCGACGGAGCCGTCGGGCAGGGGGACGTTTTCGATGTCGCCGAGTTTGTAGACGAGATTGTGCAGGTTGTTTTTCTTCGCGAGCTCGGTGCCGACCTCGACCATGCGGGGAGAATTGTCGATGCACCAAACCTGCCGGGCGCGGTGTGCAAGCAGCTGCGAAACGAGGCCCTCGCCCGCACCGAGATCGGCGATGTCGATCGCGGGGGTGAGCCGGAGTGCAAGGTGGCCAATCGCCTCCCACGAGCGGCCGGGGCAGTGGTTTTTCCCGAGGCGGCCGGCGATGAGGTTGAAATACTGCTCCGATACGCGCCGGCGCTTCTGCAAAATTCGATTGAGGCTCTCGCGATCTTCGCCGAGAGCAGGGAGCGTGGCGACGGAGTCGATTGCGGCGCGGAGGAGGGCGAGCGTTTTTTCGGCGAGTCCGGCGCGCAGCGAGTAGAACGCCTTTTTCCCCTCACGCCGATCGCTGACGAGGTTGGCCTGGCGGAGCAGCGCGAGCTGCGACGAGATGCGCGACTGGCCCATGCCGAGGATTTCCTGGAGCTCGGCGACGGACAGTTCCTCCCGCAGGAGCAACGCGAGCAGTCGCACGCGCGTTGGGTCGGAGAGCGTTTTCAGGATGTCCCAGGAGGCGTTCACGCGGGCGCGAGGCTGGGAAAACCCGCGGCTCAACGCAACGACCGAAGCAGCGCGGCGAGTTGCCACGCGCCGAAGCCAATAATGACGAGGCCGGAGAGGACGTTGAGCGTGCGCAGTCCGCCGTGCTCAAGCCGGTGGCCGAGCCAGCCGGCGGCGCTGCTGAGGAGCAGCCACCACGACGCGGAGCCGATAAAGACGCCGAGCACGAGCGCGCCTGGGGCCCATGCGCCGTCACGTTGTGCGCCGACACCGAGCCCGGCGAAAATTCCGACGAAGGAGAGAATCGTAATCGGGTTCGCGAGCGTGAGCGCAAAGATGGAGAAATACGCCGAGCGCAGGCTGGTTGGCGCGGCGGCGTGCGCCGCTACGCCGGTCGGCGTCGCGCGGAGTGTGGCGGCGCCGAGGTAGACGAGAAACACGCCGCCGCCGAGTTGCAGCCACGACTGATGCGTGAGCAATTCGCGGGTGATCGCGGTGAGACCGAGCGCCGCGATCAGGCCGTAAACGGTATCGGCCGTCGCCGCCCCAAGACCGGAAACAAACCCGGCTACACGTCCGTCGGTGAGCGATTGTCGAATGCACAGCAACCCGATCGGGCCGACCGGGGCGGCGATCGAGAAGCCGATCGCGAGGCCTTGAAGGAAAGGTTGCATGACGAAAAAAAAGCGCCGCTCGGGGGAGCGGCGCTGAAAGTAGGGAGGGAGGCTTCCTCAGACCGTGTCCGCGTAACGGCCAATGCTCACAATGGTGTAATTGTCCTCGCTCGTGCCGGTCTTCACCTTGACGGTGTCGCCGACTTTCTTACCCAGCAGCGCGGCGCCGAGGGCGGTCTTGTAGGAGATAATGTTGTTGTCGGGATCGCCGTCCCACGCACCGAGGATGGTGTAGCGGGTGGCCTTGTCGGCGGCGTTCTTCACTTCGACGATCGTGCCGGCGCTCACCTGATCGATGGAGGCGTCTTTGAAGTCGGTCACGCGCGCGCGGCCGAGATCCTTTTCGAGGAGGGTCTTCTGGGCCATGAGGACGGATTGGTCCTGCTTGGCCATCTTGTATTCGGAGTTTTCCTTGAGATCGCCGTGTTCGCGGGCGGTGGCGATGGCTTTGGAGTTTTCGGGGATCTTCTTCGAGACGATGGTTTCGTATTCCTCGCGCTTGCGCTCGTAGGAGGCCTTCGAAACGAGGAGTTGCTCTTCCTTGCTCTCGGCATCGGCGGCCACGAGGGACTGGATCTTCGGGAAGATTTTGATGAAGCGAGCGAGGAGCGACTTTTTGGTCAGTTCCTCGAAGCCCTGGTTCAACATCAGCGTGTTCGCGAGATCGCGGGCCGTCTCGGGATCGGCGGTCGAGAGCAGATCGGAGATGAGATCGGTGTCCTCCGACAGGATGTCGGCGAGCGGGATGCGACGGGCGCTGGCGGCCTGGAGGGCCTCGTAATCAATTGCGAAAAAGATCGAGCTGAGGAGGCGCGGCGTGATCAGGTCGTTAAGGAGCTTCGCGAATTTCTTCGAGTGGCGGTTCTTGACGACCCAGAGAAGGACGGGCGCGCGGAGGTTTTGCTCGGTCTGCCAACGCTTCAGCGTGGCGGCGAGTTCGTCGGAGTGATCGTTTTCGACGAGGAAGTTGATGCACTCGGTGGTGAATTTGCCCTGCGAGGTCTTGAGCAGCGTGAAGAGGATGTCGCGGCACTCGATCGGATGGGTTTCCTTGATGAGTTCAAGGAAACGCGACTGGAAGTGCACCGGGATCTTTTCCGCGATGGCGGGGAGATCGCGGACCGTGGCGATGAGCGAGGCTTGGGTGGGCTCGAAGCTCGCCTCGGAGCTCACGTGCTTCGCAAGATCGTCGCGCACGGCGGCGCCGTAGAGGCGCTCGGAGGCGTCGAGCTGGTTGCTGGATTTCACGGCGTCGGCCACGCCGGCGAGAATGGTAGAAAGGTCGGTCTTGAGATCCTTTTTCGCCGTGGCGGAGATCAGTTCCTCGGCGAGGGCAATGCGGCGGCGGGCGGAGCGGGTGCCGTTGAACTGCTCAAGAATCTCATCCTCGGCCGAAACGGGCGTCTCGCGGAGAATGTAACACTCGGTCTTCTTTTCCGGGACGGACACGCGCGGATCTTTCGCGACCGCTTTCTTGGCGGCGGACCACCATTTCTTGAATTTGTCCTCGCCGATGACTTGCGCGAGCGTGATCTCCATTTCGATCACAGTGGCGGCGTTGTTCGGGTAGGATTGGAGCGCCTCGACGACGAGTTGGGCGGGATTTTCGGCGACGAGCTCGGCGATCTTCTTCGGTTCGGTCTCCTTGCGGACGAGCAGGTGGTTGGCGGGCAGCACGTCCATCGTCGTGATGCAGAAGGCCGGGTCCATCGGGTGCTTTTTCTTGTCCTTGAAATCGATGAGCAGCTTCTGGGTGCCCTCGTCGTAGCTCTTGATTTGGCCAAAGCCCCAACTGCGATGCACCACGTAGGCGCCGGCCTCCATGGCCTCGAGTTTGGCTTTGTGCGCTTTGAGCGGCGGGTTTTTGGCGACGAGCGCGGAAACAGCTTCGGAATTCATGGTTGCGTGTGGGCGGGCGTGAACCGGAGAGTTGAGCGGACAATGACTCGCCTTGTCAAACTGTGTGTCATCACGACACGAAAAGCTCAATATGCCTGCCGCAACTGACGCTATGCGCCCCGGGGCCTGGCCGTTGGCCGCCCGACTCATTGGCCGCTGGCTGGAGCGCCATGAACGGCTCGACGCCCTGCTCGAAACGCTCCCGGCCAACCTGGCCGGCGCGGAGCGAGCCCGGTGCCAGCACCTGGTTTTTGGCGTGGTCCGCCACTTTGGCCGACTTGAGGCAGCGCTGCTGCGGCTGGTTGCGAATCCCCCGCGCTATGCGACGCAGGGCGTGCTGCTCATCGCCGGTTTCGAACTGATCGATGCGCGGGAAAAGATGATTGCGGACGGGATCGTCGCGAAAATTGTCCACCACGCGGTCGAGCAGGCGAAGACGCTCGCAAGCCCGGCCGAGGCGCGGCTCGTCAACGCCGTCGTCCGAAAACTCGCCGCCGCGCTTGATTCGCTGCCGCCCGCCGCGCCGCCGACCGAGGTGCTCGCGGAATATTTCTCCCACCCCGAATGGCTCGTGCGCGCTTGGCTCGCACAGTTTGGCGCGGAGTCGACGCGCGCGCTGCTCGAATGGAACCAGCAGCCGGCGATCGTTTATGCGCGCTGGCGGGCGGCGGATGAAGTGCCGCCGACGTTTCTGACCCCGACGAAGTGGCCAGGGTTTTTCGCGGTCGAGTCCGGCCACTGGGCGGAGATCGATCCCTTGCTCAAGGGCGGGAAACTTTATCTGCAAGATCCGGGCACGCGGCTCGCGGTTGAGGTGCTCGCGCCGCAGGCCGGGGAATCCGTGCTCGATCTCTGTGCGGCGCCGGGCGGGAAAAGCCTGTTGATCGCGGATGCGATGAAGACGGGAAAACTCGTCTCAATGGATTTGCCCAACGCGCGCATCGATCGGTTGAAGGAGAATCTCTCGCGCGTGAGCGGCGTCGAGGTCGCGCTCGTGCAGGCGGATGTCGGCGATGGCGCGGTGGCGGCGTTGCGCGAGCACAAGCTGCCGGAAGCCTACGATGCCGTGCTGATCGATGTGCCGTGCTCCAACACCGGCGTGATGCGGCACCGCGCCGACGTGAAATGGCGGCTTCAGGCCGGGGATTTCAAAAAGCACCCGAAGCAACAGCTCGCATTGCTGCACGCGGCGGCACGCCTCGTGGCGCCGGGCGGCCGGCTGGTTTACTCAACGTGTTCGATCGACAATGAGGAGAACGAGGCGGTCGTGAAGGAGTTCTTCAACAGCCGCGCGGGCGGGCCGTTCAAACTGGAGAAGAGCGTGCAGAGTCTTCCATGGGTGACGGGGCACGATGGAGCGGCGGCGTTTCTGCTCCGGCGAAGCGGATAAAGAAGTCGGTGCGTCGGCGCAGCGCACTGCGGGTCGCTCGTTTCTCGACAGAGCAGCAACTTGCCTCCAATGCCTGTTTGTAAGCTCGCTCAACCTCATGCGCTCTTCGCTCTGCCTCGCGCTTTTGGCGCTTTCGCTTTCGGCGCCGGTCTTTGCTCAGGATTATCCGCGCCTCATCGGCGAGGCCACGGCGCTCACCCAGGGGAAAGATTATCAGAAGTCAGTGGCTGCATTCGAGTCGGCATTCAAACTCGATGCGACACACGCGAATGATTTCTACAACGGTGCCTGCGCGGCCGCGCTCGCGGGCAATCCTGCGTTGGCGTTCGACTGGCTCGCCAAGGCTTCGGAACTCGGTTGGGCCAACCCACAGCATCTCCAGACCGACCCTGACTTGATTTCGCTGCACGATTTGCCGCGGTGGCAACCCGTCGTAGCCGCCATGAAGCAGGCCCGCAAAGCGCTCGACGCCAACATCGACAAACCGCTGCGCGCCGAATTGCGCGCCGTGCTCGACGACGATCAGAAATACCGCAAGCAGATCGACAGCGTCGAAAAGACCAACGGCCGCGATTCACCGCAGATGCACGGGCTATGGAAAATTATTCAACAGAAAGATGCGGAAAATCTCGCGAAGGTGACGGCGATTCTCGACCAGCGCGGCTGGCTCGGCCCCGACATTGTGGGCAACGATGGAGCCAGCGCGCTGTTCCTCGCGATTCAGCACGCTGATTTGGAAACGCAGGTAAAATATCTCCCGCTCATGCGCGCCGCCGTGAAGGAGAAGAAAGCGCAAGGCGGCAGCCTCGCGCTCCTGGAAGATCGCGTCGCCCTTCGCGAAGGTCGTCGCCAGATCTATGGCAGCCAGATCGGATTCAATCCGAAGACCAAAAAATATTATGTTTTACCGCTCGACGATCCAGACGCGGTTGATGTCCGGCGCGCAAGTGTCGGGCTGCAATCGCTCGCCGACTACGTGAAGCACTGGGAAATTGTTTGGGACGCGAACGAGTATAAAAAAATCCTTCCTGAACTGGAGAAGATCGAGCGCTGACCCGCCGAGGCTGATCCTATGGCACGAGCTCGAAGATGCTGATCTTTTTCTCCGACTCGGCGGTGCCGTTCAGGAAGGTGAACGCGATCGCGTCGGCGGTGACGACGAGTTGATCGTAGCGGGTGAGATCCCATTTTGCGACGGGTTCGCCGTTGATGCGCGTGACGAGATCGCCGGGTTGCACGCCGCCGGTGGCGGCGGGCGAGTCGGGCACGACGCCGGCGATGCGCCAGTAGGCGGGCGTCTTGGTGAAGCTCACGCCGGCGCTGCGGCGCGAGGGCGAGAGGACGGGTGCGTGGGTGTCGCGATCAAAGATCACGCGGCTGCGAGTCGGATCGAACGTGACGGAGAATTTTTGAAGAATTTCGCCGCCGACGGCGGAGAGTTCGTCGGTGAGATCGACGATCGGGCGCGGGAGAGTGAAGTCGCCGATAGTGAGCGTGTCGGCGAGGCGACCTACTTGTTGCGGGCGATCGCCGGTAAGCGTGCCGACGGTCGCTCCGGGGCGCGGGCCGCTGACGAAGCGCGGGTCGATGCCGACGGGGTTGAGGCTGAGCGGCGAGTCGCTACCGGAGTCGATCAGCGCGACGAGGTTGTGATCGCCGAGGCGGACGTGAATGAGCGGGGTCTTGTTGGAGTCATCGAGCAATAGCGCGGTGCCGGGCAGGAGTGCGGTGGAGTTGGCGGGGCGAAGAACGATGCGGTTGCGCGGGTAGTCGAGCGTGAGGAGCGTCTCGCCGAAGAGCGGAAACCCGAGCACGCCGTCGATCTTGACGCCGAGGTGCGCGGAGAGCGCGGCGCAGTCGTAAAGCAGCACGGGCACGTCGTCGAAGCGGGCGTCGCCGAGTTCGAGCCGGCGGATCATCGCGGAGGGCAGTTCGGTGATTTCGCCGGTGGCGGATTTTACGCGGACGTGCGGGGCTTCGTCGGTGGGAGCGTTTGACGATGGGTAGCGTTTCGCGAATGCCGGCGTGACGAGCGTGACCGAGGAGCCGGTGTCGACTAGGAAATGGTAGGGCCCCGAGCGATCCCAGCGCGCCTCGACGATCAGGTAATGATCGATAGTCTGTGCTGGGACGAGGGCGAGCGGGGAGGCGAAGGTCGTGCGTCCCGGCCGCGGTGGGGCGCGGTGAAACGGAGCCGAGAGGGTCGCGCAGCCGCCGAGCAAGAGCGCGAGCGCGACGGCGAGCGGGCGCACGGGAGCAATCGGGAGAAAGGCGGCGAGAGACACGGGAAAGTTAGATAAAAAAACTTTCTGTGCGAGACGCCAAGCCGCAAAGAAAGGTTTCCCCGCGAACGGGCGCAGCGCACTTGCTTGCGTAGTTCCTTCCCGATGCGGGAATGGGGAGGCGCCCCCGGCGCGGATCTAGCGGAGCGTGGCATGGATCTTTTTCGGGAGTTTCGCGACGATCAGGTCGTAGCTGCGGCGGAGGCGGCGTTCGAATTCCTCTCGGGGCAGCGCGTCGAAATCGGCGACGTTGATCCAATGGCGCTTCGCGCAATACGGCGCCTGTGCGATGCCGTCGATTTCGGTGAGCGCTTTGAACTCGTCTGGCTAGCACTTGAAGGTCGAGCTTTCGGCGAGCGCGCCGTCGAGGGCGACGATGAGAAACATTTTGCCGGCGACCTTAAATACGAGGTGTTCGCTCCACTGCTGGACGACGGTGGCGTGTGGTTGCTAGAGGGCGAAGGCGCGGAGCGAGTCGAGGCGCACGTTCAGCCGAGCAACTCGCGGAGCTTCTGCTCGAGCTCGGGGCGCTTGAAGGGTTTGTGCAGAAAGCGGAATGGGCCTGGATCTTTCGCGAGGCGCTGCATGACATCGCTCTCGCCGAATCCGCTGATGATGAGCACGCGTTGCTCCGGGCAGATCGTGCGGATGATTTCGAGCGTTTGCTCGCCGGTGAGACCAGGCATGAGGAGGTCGAGGAGGAGCACGTCGAAGGCGTCGGGCTTTTCGCGAAGCAGATCGAGGCCGCTCTGGCCATCGGGCACGGTGCGCACGGCGAAGCCGAAGGATTTCAGCATGGCGGTCGCGACGAGCCGCACCGGTTCATCGTCGTCCACGACGAGCGCAGTGCCGGTGTGTCGCCAAGCGGTGGCAGTGGGCGGCGGTGCGGGCGGGGCGACTTTCGCGCCGGCGGCGACGGGCAGCAACAGCCGGAAACACGAGCCGCTGCCGGGCGCGCTGGTGACACCCAGTGCTCCCTTGTGGCCGCGCACGATGCCAAGCACCGCGGCGAGCCCGAGCCCGCGACCGGCAAATTTCGTGGTGAAAAACGGATCGAAGATCCGGGCGCGCACCTCGGAGGTCATGCCGGAGCCGTTGTCGCGCACCTCAAGAAAAACGTAGTCGCCCTCGTCGAGCGCGGCACCGGCGACGGCGGCATCGAGCGTGGCGCGCGTTGCGGCAATCTGACCGGTGGTGAGATGAATTTCGCCGCGGCCCTCGGTGACGGCATCGACGGCATTGAGCACGAGATTCATCACGATCTGGCGGACTTGGGTGGCGTCGACGCGCACGGCAGGCAGCGCGCGATCGAGCGCGAGCCGGAGCCTGGCCTTGCGCGCGATCGAGATTTCCAGAAGGGGAACGAGGCCCTCGGTCAACGCGGTGAGATCGACGGGTTCGACGACGAAGCGGCCCTTGCCGGCGTAAGCGAGCATCTGTTTGCAGAGTTCGGCTGCGCGGGTGGCGCCCGTCTCGATCGCGGCGAGTTCGGCATCGACGGCGGTGTCGGCGGGGAGCGCGAGGCGCGCAATGCCGGCGTTGCCGAGGATGCTCGTGAGGAGGTTGTTGAAATCATGGGCGATGCCGCCGGCGAGCAGTCCGAGGCTCTCGAGTTTCTGGCCTTCGAGGAGTTTGCGCTCGAGCGCGAGGCGCTCGGCTTCGGCGTTTTTCTGGGCGGTGACGTCGATAATGAGGCCCTCGACGAATTCGAGTGCGCCGCCTGCGGCGTAGATGCCGAGGCCGCGGGAGAGCAGCCAGCGCTCGGTGCCGTCGCGGGCGTGGATCCGGTATTCAATCTCGAAGGGGGTATGATTGGTTAGCCCGGCGCCGAGCGCATCTCGGCTGCGCGCGAGATCGTCGGGATGCACGAGGTCGCGCAAGTGAACGCGTGCAGACATGAACTCCTCCGCCGTCCAGCCGGAAAGCGCCAGCGCGCCCTCGCTGGCATAGAGCACGTGCAGCCGGCCCTCGCTGAAACGCGCCCGAAACGCCATGCCCGGTAGCGTATGCATGAGGCTGGCGAGTTGCCGGCGGCTCTCTGCGAGTTCGGCGGTGCGATCGGCGACTTCGCGCTCGACGATCCGCGTGTGGCGGAGGGCACCGTTGAGGTAGGCCGCGAGCAGGCCGGTGCCGCCCAGCCCGAGCGCGGGAAACACCAGCGGCAGGCGCGAGGAGGCGAGGGTCGGTGCACTGGCCCGATAATGGACCGACCACTCGCGGCCGCCGATTTTCAACGGAAGACTCTGGAGTTCGCGCGCGCGAAACTCGGCCTCAGTTGGCACCGGGCGCGTGGCATCCTGCTGGAAGCAATAGAGCACGCGGCGATCCGGGCGCGTAGCCGACTCGTCGACAAACATCACGTCGAGCGTGGTTGTGGGCGTGAAGCGCCACGGCTGGGTGAACAAATCCTTCACCCGGAAAATCCCGAGAAGAAATCCGCGAAAGGCAGGGGTCGGGTCGGCCTTTGTCTGGGCGAAGACGGGATCTATGATCACGATGCCGTCGTCGCGCCGGGTTTCGTAGACGAGCTTAAGCAGACCGCTGAACAGAATCTGTCGGCGGTCGCGGGCGCGCTGGAAATCTCCGCGCATCGGACTCGCGGCGGCGTCGGAGCCGAGCACGGCGCGATTGGCCGCGATCGGCTCGGCGAAGATGATCGGGAAATATTCCGGCCGGTCTCCGGCCGGCTGGTCGCCCGTGCCCGGCACGCGTTCCATGATGCGGAGCGGCTCGGCGAGTTCGCCCGAGGTGATCTGTTCCCATGTGCTACGCTCCGCGCGCGGCACGAGCGGGGCCCATTGCAAACCGAGCACGCCGGGGTAGCGAGCGAGGAGGGCCCCCGCGGCGCGCTGAAACTCACGCCGGTTCACTCGCTCATCCACCGTGAAAACCAAGCTCAGGCTGAAGAGCGTCTCCTCGTAGCTTTGGAGCGTCTCCTGAATCAGCGCGTGGCGCGATTGAATTTGCCGCTCATAAGACTGGGCCGAGTCGCGCGCGATCCGGTCGTGGGAGTAGTAGAAGAGTGCGATCGAAGCCGCGATGCCGGAGGCGACGACAAGGACGAGGGCCAGCACCCCGCGCTGAGTTTTGGTGGAGGGCGGGGCGGAGTGGGGCATTGCGGGCGGCGCGGGGCGGCGCCGTTTACGCGTGATACGGCAGCGGGTGGCGCGCCGAAAGCGCGGCGACGCGCACCTTCACAGCCTCAAGCGCCGCAGCCTCGCCGGGCGATCCGATCGCGGCGAGCACGGTGTCGATGCACCCGGCAACCTCGGCCATCTCGGACTCGACGAAACCGCGCGTGGTGATCGCGGGAGTGCCGAGGCGGATGCCGGAAGCTTGGAAGGGACTGCGCGTCTCAAACGGCACGGTATTTTTGTTACACGTGATGTGCGCGAGATCGAGCGTTTCCTGCGCGCGTTTCGCGGTTAGTTCGGGGAACTTTGTGCGCAGATCGATCATGAAGAGGTGGTTGTCGGTGCCGCCGGAGACGATCTTATAACCTTTGGCAAGAAATGCGGCGGCGAGCGCACGGGAGTTCTTCACGATCTGCTCGGAGTAAGTCTTGAACTCGGGCTTGAGGCACTCGCCGAAGCAGATGGCCTTCGCGGCGATCACATGCATGAGCGGGCCACCCTGCGTGCCGGGAAATACGGCGGAATCGATCGCCTTCGCGTGCTGCGCGCGGCAGAGGATGAGTCCGCCGCGCGGGCCGCGCAGCGTCTTGTGCGTGGTCGTCGTGACAAAATCGGCGTGGGGCACGGGCGACGGATGCGCGCCGGTGGCAACGAGTCCCGCGATGTGCGCGATGTCGGCGAACAGCAGCGCGCCGACCGAGCGCGCGATCTCGCCCATCTTTGCGAAGTCGATCACGCGTGAGTAGGCGCTGGCGCCGACGGTGATCATCTTCGGTTTCTCACGCTGCGCGACCGCGGCGAGCTCGTCGTAATCGATTAGGCCGGAGTCCTCGCGGACACCGTATTGCACGAACTGGTAGAGCTTGCCGGAAAAGTTGGCGGGGTTGCCATGCGTGAGGTGGCCGCCGTGGCTGAGGTTCATGCCAAGCAGCTTGTCGCCGGGTTGCAGGACGGAGGCGTAGACGGCGGTGTTGGCCTGGGCGCCGGAGTGCGGCTGGACGTTGGCGTGCTCGGCGCCGAAGAGCTGCTTCGCCCGATCGATCGCGAGCTGCTCGATTTTGTCGACCTGCTCACAGCCGCCATACCAGCGTTTGCCGGGATAGCCCTCCGCATATTTGTTCGTGAGCACACTGCCCTGCGCTTCGAGAATGGCAGGGATGACGAAATTTTCGGAGGCAATGAGCTCGATGTGGCTCTGCTGGCGGGCGAGTTCGCCGGCAATGGCGGAGGCAACAGCGGGATCGAGTTGGGCGAGAGGAGCGGGATTCAGCATGGCGAAAGTCGGAAGGCTCTCCCTTCACCGCGCAGACGCAAAGAATTTTTCTCAGGCCCGCGGAGCGAGGTGTGTCTTAATGAATTCCACGAGCGACGGGATGGCCTCGACCATCTCGTCGCGCGCGGCCTCGTAGACTTTCAGCGGACCGCCATAAGGATCGCCGATTTCCTTGTCGCCGCGCTGCGGCATGAACTCGCGGAAGAGAAAAATGTTTTTTGGCGGCGGCTCGGCCTGAAACCGGATCATGGCGCGGTGCGACTCGGTCATGCAGAGTACGAGCGCGGCCTCATCGAGCATCTCTTGCGTGAGCGGCTGACTGACGTGATCGGCGATATCGAGGCCGACTTTTTTCAGCGCAACGACAGAGTTCTCTGACACCGGATCGCCACCACGGGCGGCGACGCCAGCCGAGATCACCTCAAGCGAGCGGAGGGGCGCGGGTTGAGCGGCAAGCGCGTGCTGGAGGAGGGCCGCGGCCATCGGGCTGCGGCAAATGTTGGCCGTGCAAACGGTGATGATTTTTCCGGGTGCGGGCATCGGTTGGGCGCAGGGAAAGGACATGCTTTCGCGCGAAAGGCAAAACTCGATTCGCTGGTCTGGCGGACGGGGCGCGCCGGTCTGGGTCGAGTTTGACCCGACGTGACGGGCATAAGGCGCGACCTAGAGCTTCTTCAAAGCGAGCAGCGTGCGGTGGAGTTGCACGGCGCGCTGAAGGGCGAGGTCGACGGGCGGCAGCGATGGCTTGGGTTTGCCCGGGTCATCGGTCGCCGCCGCAGGGGCGGGATCATCCTGCGCGACGGCTGCATCGGGCTGGGCCGTGCGATCCTTGGCGAGTTTGGCTTCGTCGTTGCGCGGCTTGTCGGAGGGCTCGGCAATCAGCGAGTCAGCGGTAGCGCCGTGGTCGAAGGCGTCGTAAGCGCGGCGCTCGGCGTCGGCGGAAACTTTCATTGCGATGTCGGGCGTGAAATGCGCAGCCGAGTCGCCGAGCACGATGATGCTTCCGTTGCGCGGCGTGAGGACAGCGAGGAGCGCGTCGGTGGTATCGGCATTGACGATGACGAAGACCGGCGTGCGCGCGGTCGCGTGGAATTTCAGCCAAGCGGCAAGCGCGGTGGCTTCGTCCGCTCCGCCGGCCACATAACGCAGATCGAGGATGGAGGGCTGGCGGCGTGTGTCTTCCGCGGTCGGCAGATCGGCGGGCAGTTGGTGCACGCGGTGGTAAGCGAGGCCCTGGCCGAGGTTGCGCGTGATGGGCGCGGCAGACAGCGCCACGGCGAACGCGAGCGATAGGATGAGAAGGAGAAAAAGTTTTTTCATGCGCGGTTCAACTGGCGCGCGCCGATATCGCGGCGAAAATATTTGGAGACACATTCGATCTGGTCGCAAGCGGTGTAGGCGCGATCAGCGGCAGCACGGAGAGTGGGGGCGAGCGCGGTGACGCCGAGCACGCGGCCACCGGCGGTGACGACTTGGCCGGAGGAGTTTTGCGCCGTGCCGGCGTGAAAAACGGTGACGCCATCGGGCAATATTTTGGGAAACCTGATCGGATCACCTTTCGCATAGTTGTCGGGGTAGCCTTGCGCGGCGATCACCACGCACAGGGCGGAGTCGGGCTTGACGGCGAGTTGAAAGCCGGCGAGTTCGCCACGCGCCGCGGCCCAAAGCAGCGCGAGCACGTCGGTCGTGAGTCGCGGGAGCACGACCTGCGTCTCGGGATCTCCGAAGCGGGTGTTGTATTCCAATACACTCGGGCCCTCGGCAGTCAGCATAATGCCGATAAAAAGGGTGCCGCGAAACGCAATGCCCTCCGCCGCGATCGCGTCGACGGAGGGACGGACAATCTCACGATCGATGCGGGCGAGGAGCGCGGGAGTGACGACGTCGGCGGGTGAATAGGTGCCCATGCCGCCGGTGTTTGGACCGGTGTCGCGATCGCCGATGCGTTTGTGATCCTGCGAGGTCGGAAGGATCACGTAATCGCGGCCGGAGACGACGACGAGCAGCGAGGTTTCTTCGCCGACAAGGCAGTCTTCGATTAAAATTTGCGCGCTGGCGGCGCCGAATTTTCCGCCGGCGAGCATGTCGCGCACGGCACCCTCGGCTTCCGCGAACGTCAGCGCGACGACGACGCCTTTGCCAGCCGCGAGCCCGTCGGCCTTAATCACGATCGGCGCACCGCGCGAACGAAGATAGGCGATCGCGGGTTCGACTTCGCGGAAGAACCCTGCGGGCGCGGTGGGGATTTTGTTCTTCAGGAGGAGTTGCTTGGTGAAAATTTTCGAGGCCTCAAGCCGGGCCCCATCGGCCGTTGGGCCGTAGGCGGGCACGCCGATTTTTTCGAGTGCGTCGACGAGTCCCAGTGAGAGCGGCACCTCGGGGCCGACGACGACGAACTCAATTTTTTCGCGTTGCACGAGCACGACGAGCGAGGCGATGTCGTCCGCAGCGACGGGCACACAGGTCACGTCCTGCGCGATGCCCGCGTTGCCGGGTGCGCAGACGATGCGGGGCATTGCCGGCGAGGCGAGCAGCGCGCGGACCAGCGCGTGTTCGCGGCCGCCGCCGCCGACGACGAGGATGGAACGAGGAAGCGCAGAAACCACATCGCGAAGCACTCAGAGCCGCGCGCGCGTGGCAAGGCCGGGTTACGGCAGAAAGTAAACTTCAATGAGCGCTTCGCCGCCGGCGTCACCGGCCGCGGTGACGCACACGATGGTGTAGGCGCTGGGATTCAGGCGGACGGCGTCGACGACGTCTTTCGAGCATGTGATCAGGGGAAACACGCCAGTGAGGGTGGGTTGAAAATTTTGCTAAAGGCCGCTTCGGCAGCGGCATCGGGTGGCGCCGACGCGAGGCTGTCGGGCGGGACGCCCCCGTCGGCGTAGTGGGCTTCTGCGACGGCGGCGGGCGTATTGCCGCGATCGAGGAGAAAATCGGGATCCACCCACGTGCCCGTCAGGCCAAGTGGGGCGAGCGACGGACCGACCACGCGGACGAGGACTTCGCGTTGCTGGACGCCGGCGGGCGGCACAAAAATGTTGGGCGCGGTTGCGGAGGCGTCGCCGGGCACGACGAAGCCGACGATCAGCGGATGACTTTCGGTGACGCGGCCGCGCGTCGAAATGTTGGTGGCAGGCGTAGACTGTGCGAAGGCGAGGTCGGAGAATGAAAAGGCGAAAGTGCCGTCCGAGCCGCCGTCGGCGCTCGTAAACATTAGGAGCAAATTCTCCTTCGTGCCGTCGTCGAGATTCAGGCTGATGGTGGCGGTGGCGTCGGTGGTTCTTGCGTAGAAATAGGTGCCGTCGGCGTAGGGGCGCGGTGAGAAAAATCTTGAAGGGAGCGGTGAGGACGAGGGCGTTGCCCGAACCCGATTTCAGGTAGGTGAAGCGACCGTCCGCGCCGAAGACCTTGGTCTTTTCCTCGGAGGTGCGGGCGCTGGCGATGATGAAAGATTCGAGGTAGACTTTGCCGGCGTACGAGTCGGGTGCCGTGGGGGCGAAGACGCGCGCAGCCACGAGCAGCGCGGTGAGCGAAAGAAGCGCGCGGAGCGTTTTCGTCGTTCGGGGGAGTGCTCCCGCGGTGGCTACTTCTCCATGGGGTGTTATCGGGCCGGAATGCGGCAGGTAGCTGCACGTCGGTTCGGGCTAACGTGGTTTTGAGAGCGAGCGTGACGTCTGCTGTAATCGGAAGAACGTCGAGCCCAGACAAAATCCGAGCGATTTCCCTCACTTGCTGGCCGATTGCGCCGATAGGGGCGGCAAGTGATGCGCTCCCCATCTCTCAAGTCCTGCCGTGGCTACACGCTCATCGAGCTGATGATCGTGACCTCGATTATCAGCATCGTGACGATGGGTGTCCGGAGTGGCTTTCAGCGGATCACGGCTCGCAGTGGGGCGACGGCGTTTTGGAACGACGGCCGGGTCTTTTCGGAGGCGTTTTCCCGGTATGCGCAGGAGAAGGGTAGCTACCCGGCGGATCAGACGGTGGCGCGGACCGTGCCGGCGGGCATGGGCGACTACCTTCGGCAGACTGCTTGGCTGCGCACTACACCGCTGGGCGGCACCTATGATTGGGACAACAAGGATGCCCACAACAGTCTCGGGGTGACATTCAACGCAGCGATCAAGGTGACCGGTTGCACGTGGTCGCTCGAGAATCTGCAGTTGCTCGATCAATGGTTTGACGACGGCAATCTGGCGACGGGCAACATCCGGGTCACCGATGCGGGCAGCACCGTGTTTCTGGTCATCGAAAACGCACCATGAGTGAGCGTCGCGACATTTCGCTGGAGATCTCCACGCTGAATCTGAGCGCGGACTGCGTGCGAATTCAGCCCGGCGAACGAGGACCGGTGACCAGCGTCTCGATCGATGCTGCGCTCTCGGCGCTGCGGGCGTTCGCGAAGGTCTCGGCGATGGCACTGATCGACGTGGAAGCGAAAATTTATCTCGCCGGCCCGCGCGGGAAGATTGCGGTGCAGAATGTCGGCGGCAAACTCTTCGCGGCCGCCGTGCCCGAGGCCATCAATCCGGCCACCGAACACACGCCCGAGCAAACGGTGGCGCGTTTGGTGGGGGACGACGCGCCGGGATTTTCCGCGGAGGCGGACGTCGCGGCGCAGTGGGAGGCCGAGGCGCTGGCGGCGGTGAAGCGGGGGACAGGCGGCTGGCGAGCCGCGTTGAGTTCGCCATGGGCCCTTGCGATCCTGATGCCGATCGCGGCGGCAATGGCATATTTTTCGTTCGGGCCGACGGTGGCTGATGGCATCGAGATTGTTCGCGATCCCGGGCGCATCGCGACCCTGCACACCAAGTTCAACGGACGTTACGGCGATCCCGCGGCGACCGTCCTGATCCTCGCCTCAGGGAAACTCGCGGGCAAGCGTGCTGCTCCGACCGGCGGGGGTGAAGAGACGATGTTTGAACGGAGCTATCGCTTTGGCCTGAGAGGTGACGAAGTCGTGCTCGTGGTCGACAACGGTGCGGTCCTGGATGCGCAGCCCAACCGCAGTCTCGTGTTTCTTTCGAGCAACTACCCTCGTCTGGAAAAGTAGCCGTAGTCAGGCGCAATTCCTCAGGGTCGGATGCGCCGAGTTCCGAAATTGCGCCGGCGCAGCCGAGATCTCGTCAGAGCACCTGCAATTTTTTCCGGTAGAATGCCACGACTTCGTCCGGGTCGTCGGTAAAGAGAATGTAGTCGAGAATCCACGCTGGGGCGCGCTTTGTGCGGACCATGTGCGTGACCTGTTTGCGGAGGTCGCCCCAGAACTTGGCGTTGAAGAAAATATAGGGGACGCGCGGCCGGATGCCGAGCTTGAGGTTGCACATTTCGATGCCGATTTCCTCGAGCGTGCCGACGCCGCCGACATTGAAGATGCAGAAATCCGCTGCCTCGAACCATTTTTGGCGGAAGTGGCGCGATGATTCCTGGAACGTGTTGAAGAAATCCACGCCGAGTTCGGGCGGCTGGGCTTCGAGTTCTAGGAAGCACGCGCCAGTGAGCGCACCTTTGCCGCGCGCCTGATCGGTGGCGAGGCGCATGACGCCGCCGCCGCCGCCGGTGAGCACGCCGAGGTTGGAACCGATGAAGCTAGTGAGCTTTTCGACGAGGGAGGAGATGCGTGCCGTGTCGGCGTCATCGAGGCCGACGGCCGAGCCATAGAAAGCGAGGATGGTGGCTTCTTGAAATTTGCGGGCCATCTCCTCGCGCACGAAGAAGCCGTGCTCCTTCTTGTAGGTGTGCGTGTAGAGATCTTTGGTGAGCTCGTCATACCAGTGGATCTGAAGGCCGACGGCGTCGAACATGTCGAGGCGCGCGTGCGCGTTGCTAGAAAGGAAGTAGCCGTGCGTGCGCGATGCTTTGCGAAAAATCAGGCGCTTCAACTTCATGTCGCCCATGCGAGTGACCAGCTCGATGTGCTCGAGCAGATCGGGGAAGTAGTCGAGGATGAGGGTGTCGGCGTTGTCGGGTGCGGCGTCGAGTGCTTGAATCATCGTCCGGGAACCGATGGGGCAGATTTCGCCCTCAAGGACTTTTTTCAGATCCTCGTTGGCGCGGACGACCACGGCGCGGTTTTCCATCGTCGCGCTCTGGCCTTTGACGGTGATCTTGGTGCGCGGGCGGGCCTCGCCGGCGTCGCGCGCGGGATTTCCGTCGAGGCACTTGTAGAGATCGGCGGCGGTGGTGAGGAGGCGGGTGCGCTTTTTTGTGAGCGACTTGAACTCCGGATCGCTGGGCTCGGGCGCGCGGAAGAGTTCGACGGAGACGACGGGATTTACGACCGGCTGGTCGCCGGTGTTGTAGATTTCGAGCATGACGTTCGTGCCGAACGTCTTGATCGGGTCGAGTACCACGGCGCTGGTGTGGATGCCGAAGTTACCCTCGCCCTGGTTGAGCACGACAAAGTGCTCCTTGAGATACATGGAGCAGCTGGTGAGGATGCCGGAGCGCGGCGGGACGGTGAGCGGCGCGGCATCGTGGCGGACTTGCACGCGATCGAGGTAGCCGCGGCCGGCGCCGCCGCTGACGACGCGTTCGAAGTTCGGGCGCTGGAGCTTCGGGTTGAGCGTGTAGCTGACCTGATGCGGCGTAAGAAACACGCGTCCGAGCCGGTCGATGCTGATGGTGTTGGGAAGCTTGATCCGATTTTCCGTGATCGCGGTCCAGATTTCCGCAGTGGTGAGCTTCGCGGCGGCAGGCGCGTAAAAGAGCCGGCCCACCGGTGAGCCGACGCGAAGGAGCTTTTTCCAGTAAGGGGCGTTGGGAAAACTCGTGTCGTAGATGAAGGCGTCGGCCTCGAGTTCGAAGCGGTTGCCTTCGACGCGGACTCCGCCGTGGACGAGCATCTCGATGCCGATGCGGGCCATCGAACTGCGCTCGGTGAATTTCAGCGCCGGGAGCTGGGCTTTGAGCGATTCGAATTCCGCCGGATTGCGCGGCCAGAACGCGAGCGTCAGCGTAACCGTGCGCTCGTCCTTGTTTTTGACGGTGAGGATTTGGCCATCCTGTGAGGTCCAGAATTGATCGGGGCTCATTTGTAGGACGGGGAGGAATGACGGTTCGCACGGTGCGACACAAGCGGGGAGTAATTGATTGCATTCGACCGGGCCGGCTGGCAGACCCGACAACTTTTACGGCACAAACCTCCCTGCGCCGTGACTGTCGTCACACCAAAATTCATCGCATGAAACTAAAACACGTCCTCCCGATTTGCCTGCTCCCGCTCGGCTTCGCCGTGGCGAGCGCCCAGGAAGTCAAACTCAACATCCCGGGCCAGACTCCCGCGCCCGCCGCTGCGATGCCCGCAGCCGCCGCCCCTGCGGCTCCCGCGCCGTCGTTCACCGATGCGCAGCTCGTCGAGGAATTCGGCTGGTTCGTCGGCAAGCGCGTCGGCCTCGCCGAGCTGGCCTTCACGCCCGCTGAAGTCGAAGCGCTGGTCAAGGGTCTCTCCACCGCCGCTGCGGGCAAGGATTCGCCCTTCGTGCTCGATCAGATTGGGCCCAAGATGGACGAGTTCATGCAAAAGAAACAGGCTGCCTACATGGCGAAGGTGAAGCAGCAGAGCCTCGCGGCCAACACGGCGTTTTTCGCGAAGCTCAAGGACAATAAGAACATCATCGAACTGCCGGATGGCCTCCGCTACGAAATCATCAAGCCGGGTGAAGGCGCGTTCCCGAAGCCGACCGACACCGTGAAGGTGCACTACCACGGCACGCTCGTCGACGGCACCGTCTTCGACAGCTCCGTGCAGCGCGGCGAGCCCGCCGAGTTTCCCCTCGACGGCGTGATCCCCGGTTGGACTGAAGGTCTCCAGAAGATCAACAAGGGCGGCAAAATCAAACTCTACGTCCCACCGCAGCTCGCCTACGGTGACGACGGCAAGGGTGGCATCCCGCCCGGATCGACGCTGATTTTCGAAGTCGAGTTGCTCGACATCAAGGCCCCCTCCGCCGCGCCGGCTGCTCCCGCGGCACCCGTCGCCAAGTAATTTCTGGTCGCGAAAAATTTCGCGCTTTCGAAGCCCCCGGTTAACGCCGAGGGCTTTTTGTTTTTTGCACCTCTCGGGCGTCGCGAAGGAACGCCGCGATATCCTCGTCGCGCGTTTCCCACGAGCACATCAGCCGGTAGCCGTGCGCGCCGACGAATTTGTAGAAATGCCAGCCGTGCGATTCGAGCGCTCGGGAAATCTTCGGCGGTAACTCGACGAACACGCCATTGGCCTCGACGGGAGCGAGCAAGGTGAAGTCAAGGGCGCGCAGGCCCTTCGCGAGTTTCCGCGCCTGGGCGTTGGCGTGGTGCGCGTGCCGGATCCAAGCGCCGTCCTTCAGGATCGCGACCCATTGGGCGGCGGCGAAGCGCATCTTCGACGCTAGCTGACCGGACTGCTTAACGCGGTAGTCGAACTCGCGCGCGAGCTCGCGGTTAAAGAAAACGACCGCCTCGGTGCCAAGCAGGCCGTTCTTCGTGCCGCCGAAACACAGCACGTCGACGCCGGCGCGCCACGTGAGATCGGCAGGCGACTCGCCGCGCAGGCCGGCGGCCGCGGCGGCGTTGGCAAAGCGTGCGCCGTCGACATGCACATGGAGCCCGTGCGCGTGCGACCACGCGGCGAGTTCGCCGAGTTCGGCCGCGGTGTATCGGGTGCCGAGTTCGGTCGATTGCGTGAGCGAGACGGCGCGGATTTTCGGGAAATGCACGCCGTGCCCGCGGTGTAGCGCAGGCGCGAGTTCCGCGGGCCGGAGCTTCGCGTGCGGGGCGTCGAGCGGAAGGATTTTCGCGCCGCCGGTGAAAAATTCGGGCGCGCCGCACTCATCGGTCTCGATATGCGACATCGCGTGACACAGCACGGCGTGATAGCGTTGGCAGAGCGCGGCGAGCACGAGCGCGTTGGCTGCGGTGCCATTGAACACGAAAAAAACGTTGCACGGCATCTCGAAGACCTCGGCGAAAAGTTTTTTCGCGCGCGCGGTGTGGGCGTCGTCGCCGTAGCTCGGCGCGCGGCCCGCATTGGCCTCCGTGATCGCGGCGAGTGCCTCGGGGCAGACACCGGCGGTGTTGTCGGAGGCGAAGGCGTAGTTGGCGCGCGAAGCGGTCATGATGATTTTCGAGTTTGGCAAAACGCGCGCGGGCGCGTTGCGTGAGAGCGCACGCGATGAACGCCGCGGACGTCAACCTCTACCTCGTCGGTTTTATGGGCACGGGCAAAAGCACCGTGGGCCGCGCCGTCGCGCAGAAACTGGGCTTTGCGCTCCTCGACAGCGACCACGAGATCGAGCGCCAGCAGAACAATACCATTCCGGAGATTTTCGCGAGCGAGGGCGAGCCGGCGTTTCGCGCGATGGAGCGGAAGTTTGTCGAGGGCGGGCATCCGGCGGAGCACACGGTCGTCTCCTGCGGCGGGGGGCTCGTGGTGCAGCCGGGGATGCTGCCGCTGTTAAAAACGAAGGGCGTGGTCGTCTGCCTTCACGCATCGGTCGAGACAATCCTAGCGCGTACGGCGCGTCATCAGCACCGGCCGCTGCTCGTCGCGGAGAACCCCGAGGAACGCATCCGCACGCTCTACGCCGCACGCGAGCCGATCTATAAACAGTCGGGCACGTTGATTCTCACAGACTCGCGGCCGCTGCACGACATCGTGAATCACGTGATGCGGGCTTGGCGCCGCGATGCGGTGGATTTTGCGCGGGCGAAAAAATGAGCCGCGGGCAGCAGGACGCTTGGCTGGCGCGGATTGGCGAACTGGGGTTTGATGCCGTGCGCGTGGCGCGTGTGGACGCGAAATTAGCGGACGGCTTGCGGTCGTGGCTGGCGGCCGGCCACCACGCCGACATGGCGTGGATGGAGCGCACCGCAGAGAAGCGCGCGAACCCGCAACTTGTTCTACCCGGAGCCAAATCGATCGTGATGCTCGGCGTGAACTATGGGTCGCCGCCGGACAAGGGAGCTGGGGCGAAAACCAAGAATCCGGTGTGGGCCCGCTACGCGTTGCACGAGGACTACCACGACACGATCAAAGCCGGTCTCGTGGCGGCGGGACGTGCGCTCGAGGAAATCTGCGGGGTGGGCGCAAAGGACTATCGCTACTACGTGGACACCGGCCCCGTGCTCGAACGCGAGTGGGCCGCGCGCAGCGGGCTCGGTTTCACCGGAAAAAATGCCATGCTCATCTCGCGCACGCACGGCAACTGGCTCCTCCTAGCGGCGATTCTCACGACAGTCGAACTCGATCCGGACGAAGCCATACGGAAGAAAATACCGACTCCAGCATCCAAAGCCGGAAATTCGATCGGCTTGTTGTGCGGGAACTGCACGCGGTGTCTCGATGCTTGCCCGACGGACGCGTTTGCCGCGCCGGGGGTGGTCGATGCGCGGCGCTGCATTTCCTATCAGACGATCGAGAACAAAGGAGTAATCCCGCGCGAACTGCGGGCCGGGATCGGGGCGCGCGTTTTCGGCTGCGATGTGTGTTTGGAGGTGTGCCCGTGGAACCGTTTCGCACACGAGGGGCGGCGCGTTTTGCTGACGGTGCGTGGCGAGATCGCGGAGGTGACGTTGCGCGAGTTGCTGGAGCTGACGCCGGTGCGGTTCGCGGAGATTTTCCGGCGCACACCGATCAAGCGACTGAAACTAACAGGACTGCTGCGGAACGCGTGCGTGGTGGCGGGGAATTCCGGCGACGCGTCGCTCTTGCCTCAGCTCGTGCACTTGGGTTTGACGCACGAGTCGGCGCTGGTGCGGGCGCACGCGGTTTGGGCGGTGTTTCGCCTCGGTGGCGGCGCACAGCTGACCGAGTCGCGCGTGACCGATACGGATCCGATCGTGCGCGCGGAATACGCGGCGGAGTAGGGCGTGCTAGGCCGCGAACACAGCGGCCATTTTGGCGACGAAGGCCGGCGGCGGGCGGGTGGGCTTGCCTTTGGTGTCACAGAACGCGTGGGCGCTTTGGCCGGTGGCGAGGAGTTCTTCGCCGCGAAATACCTCGTAGTCGATGCGGATGCGCAGGAGCGGCTTCTCGCGGATGGTGGCGACGACCGTCAGTGTGTCGTCGTAGAGGGCGGGCCGGATAAATTTCGCCCCGACTTCGAGCACAGGGATACGATAGCCGTCGGCCTCAAGTTGGCGGTAGGGGAAGCCCTGCTCGCGGAGGAGTTGGGTGCGGGCGACTTCAAACCACGGAAGATAGTTCGCGTGGTAAACGATCCCCATCATGTCGGTCTCGGCGTAACGGACCGTAACCTGCGCGCGCGACTGAATCATGCGACGTCGACGGCGCCGCTGCGGAAGAGCGCCTCGGCGGATTCCTTCCAGCAGTTCCGCGCGGCCCAGGCGCGCCCGGCGGTGCCGAGCCGATGGCGCAGCGGCGCATCGTGAATGAGTTTCTCGAAGGCGGCGGCAAGTTGCGCGGGGCGATGCGGCGGCACGAGCAGGCCCGTCTGCCCGTCGATCACGGCTTCGGAAACGCCGCCGACATCGTGCGCTACGACCGGTAGGCTGTGCGCCGCGGCTTCGAGGTAAACCAGCCCGAAGCCCTCGATGCTGTGACCGTGATTGATGCTGGTCATCGCGAAGATATCGGCGCGATCGTAGAGGGCGGAGAGTTCGTCGTCGGGGATGTTGCCAAAAAACTTCACCGCGAGATCGGGGCATTCGGCGGCGGACGTGCGGAGGGTGGTTTCGTAGTTGGATTTGCTCT
The DNA here is from genome assembly GCA_903896015.1 of uncultured Opitutia bacterium. Taxonomy (GTDB): domain Bacteria; phylum Verrucomicrobiota; class Verrucomicrobiia; order Opitutales; family Opitutaceae; genus CAITWF01. The sequence goes on from CAITWF010000043.1 coordinate 55,179, forward strand.
GGCCGCCGACGATCCAGTATTCGAGTCGGGCGCGGACGTCGGGGGCGAGCGACTGCAACGCCTGGAGGGTGAGAAGCTGGCCCTTGCGCGGGTGGAGCCTGCCAACGGTGAGGACGATAATCTTGTCTTTCGTTTTTGCTGGCTTGGGGGGCACCACCGCGAAGTCGGAACGGAGTGCGCCAGGGGTGAGGAAAATTTTCTCGGACGCCTCAGGAAAGTGGCTGAGGAGCAGTTCCTGCGTGTAGTTGCTGAGCGTGCTGATGCGCGTCGCGTGCCCGATGAGGCGACGCGCGAGCATCCGGCGGAGTGGGCTATCGGAGAATTTCAGGATTTCCGACCCGTGAAAGGTCAGCACCAACCGGCGAGGCCGAAAGGCCTGGAAGAACTGCAGCAACATCATCGTCATCATCGGCCCCGGCTCAGGGAGATAGACGGTGGCGTGCCGAAGGTCGCGGCGGTGGCGGATGAGTTCCCGGGCGAGGCGGACTTGGCAGAGCAGGTCGTGCGAGCCTTTGAGCGGCAGGCGGCGAAGTCGAAACGGCCAGTCGGTCTTTTCCGCGGCCGGCGAGGCGGATTGCGCCCAAACCTCGACGTTATAGCCGAGATCGGCAGTCGCGCGGGCGATTTCCTCCGTAAACGTCGCGATTCCTCCCCGCACGGGGTAAAATTCGTGGGTGATCAGGAAGATCGGTGGTGAAGCTGACGACAGGGAGGAGGCGCTCATGCGCGAAAGAGACATCGAGTGGCGCGCATCGGCGCTTCGAGGATGACGCCCGTTAACGTGGCAGGTAACACGTTTCTGGCAAGCCCGCTCCACCGCAGCGGATTGTGAAAATTCCTGAAACTCCGGAACCTATCTACGCGTCATCGTTCCATCTGCCGGCCTCGATCTGCCGTCGACCTGGGCCCGAACTTCAAGGTTTACTTTGGCCGGCCCCGTAACATACATCCCGCAAACCATGCCAGACGCCGCTCATCCCAGTTCGGGCACCTCCAAGCCGTTTCCGACGGCACCCAAGCCGTTTGCGCCCGAGGACGAGTCGGCCCTGCGTGAGGCGTTGAAACGCTGCTCGCCTTCCACTTTCGAGGCAGCGGTGCAGTTCCGCAAGACGGGCAACGCCGAACACGTCCCTGCTGTCGTCATCGGCGTCATTGAGCGCTTCGTCGAGCCCGATCTGCGCATTAAACTGAAGGACGCCGACGATGACCTTCGCCTGATCGAGGATCTTGGGATCGATTCGCTGACGATGATGGAAATCGTCATTCTGGTGGAGGAAGTCCTGACGATGACCATCAACAACGACGAGCTGCGCAACCTGCGCACCGTCGGCGACGTGAAAACCTTTATCGACTGCAAGATTCGCGGCCTGCCCCTCCCGAAGCCGACGAAGTTCATCCCGATCGAGCACATCGGTGCAGTCATGCCGATCCAGCCGCCGTTCCTCTTTCTAAACGAAGCCTCCGTCAGCTCCACCGCGGCCAACGGCAAATACAAGATTACGGGCCAGGAATTTTTCCTTCAGGGCCACTTCAAGGATAACCCCGTGATGCCCGCTTCGATCATGCTGGAGGCGCTCGGCCAGCTCGCGGTGCTCTACCTGCTCGAAGGCGCGCCCACCGAGCCCGGCAAGATGGTCAGCTCCCAGATGATCTTTTTCACGGGGTGCGAAGGCGTCCGGGCGCACCGGATCTGCAAGCCTGGTGATATTCTCACCCTTTCGATCAAGCCGAAGCGCATGAAGATGCCGCTGGCCACGTTTGAGGGGGCCATCCGCGTCGGGCAGGAAAAGGCTGTCATCGTGGAAGAGATCACGCTCACGTTCGGTTTCGTCGATGCGGCCAACCAGCCCGTGCCGATCAATGGCACGGAGCACGGCGGGTCGGTCAACGGTGCCGAAGCCTCCGCTGCCACGCCGCCGCTGCGCGTGGCGAACGGCTGATCGCCGCTGCTCCACGCCCCTCGTGATTTTTCGGCGGCCGATTTCGGCCGCCCTTTTTTTGCGTGCATTCCTCTCCTCCCGCGTTGACCGGTAGTGGGTAACCGCCTTCACTTTGTCTTCTTATCTTGCGCACGTCCGCTTTGCGGCTGTGTCCAACGCCGCCCTTCCACGCATGCCTCGAGTTTTTATCACCGGCCTCGGCTTCGTCACCAGCATCGGCAACGACGCCGCGACTGTAACGCGAAACCTTCGGGAGCTGCGCCATGGCTTCGAGCTCTACCCACCGTTTCAAAAGTCCGACATCCCGTGTAAAGTGGTCGGCACGATCAAGGACTTCACGGCCGACTCGACCGATCAGGAGGACTGGACGTTTCCGACGCGCTACAAAATCAAACGCGAACTGCTGCGCTCGATGGCGCCCAACGGCCTTTTTGCCCACTGCGCGATGATTCAGGCGATCGAGGATGCTAAGCTCACCGAGCCCGATATTTCGAATCCTGACACCGGCCTCTACGCCGCCTCCGGCGGTTCACCGATGCTCACGCACTACCACCACGAGCGGCTGAACAAACTCGGCGTGATGCGCTGCTCACCCCTCGGAATCGTTTCCGCAATCGTCGGCACGCTGAACTTCAACCTAGTCGCCGCGTTCAAGATTTTTGGGTCATCGTGCGGCTTCTCGTCGGCGTGCGCGTCGTCCGCACACGGGTTGGGCTACGCCTTCGACGATCTGTCGCTCGGGCGGCAAAAGCGGATGTTTGTCGTTGGTGCCGAAGACGGCAACGTCGACGCCATCCTGCCTTTCGCCGGCATGCGCACGCTTTCGCTCCAAAATGATCCGAATCTCGCTTCGCGGCCGTTCGACGCCGCCCGCGATGGTTTCGTTGGGACGGGCGGCGCGACGGTGCTCGTGCTGGAAACGGAAGACGAAGTCGCGCGCCGTGGCGTGAGACCTTACGCGGAACTCCTCGGTTGGGGCCAGGCGTCCGATGGTTGGAACGTCGCGATCTCGCACCCCGAGGGCAGCGGCTCCGCGGCGGCGATGACGCGCGGATTGCGCGCTGCAGGCGTCGCGCCCGAGCAGGTCGACTACGTCAATGCCCATGCGACCTCGACGCTTATCGGCGATATCTCCGAGGCGCGCGCGCTCCGGAGTGTGTTTAAGGATTCCGCCGCACGCCCGCTCGTCAGCAGCACGAAGGCGCTCACCGGCCACGGGCTTTCGCTCGCGGGAGCGATGGAGACCGGTTTCTGTGCGCTCGCGTTGCGCGACGGTTTCATTCCCGGTAACGCGCACCTCACGAAGCTCGAACCCGAATGCGCCGGCCTCAATATTCCGCTGAAGACCCTCGAGCAACCGGCCAACATCGTCGTGAAAAATAGCAGCGGGTTTGGCGGCGCCAACGTCGCCCTCGTGCTCCAGCGCACCGCGGCCTAGCCCAACATCGTGCCCGCCGCCCGCGTCTCCGATCTCTACCGCGCCGCGCTCGTCACGGGTGCGAGCACCGGACTCGGTCGCGCCTTCGCGGAGATGCTGCTCGCCGACGGGGTCCGCGTTTGGGGCACCTCGCGCGACCCGGTGCGTCTCGACTCGCTCACGGCATCGAAGCCCGAGCTGTTCACGCCGGTTGCGCTTGATCTGCGTAACGGCGCGCACGCCGAGGCCGTGTTTCGTGAAGCCGACGCCGAAGCCGGCGGCTTCGATCTCGTGATCAACAATGCAGGCTACGGTGTCTTCGCTGAGTTCACTGCCGCGGAATTCTCCGTGTGGCAGGAGCAACTTGAGGTGATGCTCGTCAACACCGCGCGGCTCTCGCATGCCGCGCTGCGCGGCATGCGAGAGCGAAATCACGGCGCACTCGTCAACATTTCCTCCCTTGCCGCGGAATTTCCGCTGCCGTTTCAGAGCGCTTACAACATCGCGAAGGCCGGCCTCACCGCGCTCAACGAAAGCCTCTTGCTTGAGACCGCCGGCACTGGCGTCGTGATCCTCGATGTGCGGCCGGGCGACTATCGCACCGAATTTGAAGGCGCAGTGTTGCGGCCGGTCGGGAGCGATTCGCCGCGGCTGGCGCGCGCGTGGGCGGCTTTCGCGGCGATGATGAAAAGCGGCCCGCCGCCCGCGCACGCGGCCGCGGCGCTGCGGCACGCGCTGCTGCGCCAATGGAGTGGCACGGTCCGCACGGGCCGTTTCTTTCAGGCGATCGTCGCGCCCTTTATCTCGCGTTTCGGATCGCTGGCCTTGCGACGGCGCATTCAGTCGAAGTATTTTCACGTCGACTAACCGCGCATGTCCCGAATCCGCATCCTCGTTCTCACGTCCAGCACCGGCGGCGGCCACGATGCGCGCGCGGAGGCTTTTGCCGAGTGGTGCTTTCAGCTCTATCGTCACGATGTGGACGTGCGGATTGAGCAAATGCTCGAGAAATCCTCCGCCGTAAACCGCACCGGCGTGAATCTCTATAACCGCATCCAGCGCAGCGCGCCGTGGGTGCACAAGCTTTTCTACGCTGTCATCGAGGTGCTCAGCTGGCTCAACAGCAGCGACGTCACCTTCGGCTCGGGCTACTATTTGAAAGTGCTGAAGGACTATCAGCCGCATCTCATCTTCAGTGTGCACGACTGCCTTAACCGCGGTTACTTCCAACTCGCGCGCAAGACCCTCGGCCCCGACCAAGTCCGCTGCGCGACCTACTGCGGCGAGTTTTCCGGCGGCTGGGGCTACTCGCGCAACTGGATCGAACCCTCGGTGGATCTTTATTTTTCGCGCACGCCAACGGCGAGCGACTACGCGATTAAGTGCGGAATCGCACCGGAAAAGGCACGCGTGCGCGGCTATCTCATGCGACCGCGGCAGCTCCTCGAAGTTCTCACGCCGGTCGATCGCCGTGTGTTTCAGGCAAAACGCCTCGGCCTCGATCCGGAGAAATTCACCGTCTTCCTTGCGACTGGCGGCAATGGCGCGAACAACCACTTCGATCTCCTGCCCGCGCTCGTGGCCCACGCCGCGCGCGTCCAGGCGATCGTGATCTGCGGGCGCAACAAGGAGACCTACAACGAACTCATGCACTGGCGCGCGCTGCATCCCGAGTTCGACTGCCACATTGAGGGCTACTCTGACATCGTGCACCTCTACATGCAGGCGAGCGACGTGATCGTTACGCGTGGCGGCACCACGACCTGTGCGAAGGCGCTGCACTTCAGGTGTCCGATCATTTTCAACGCGTTTGGCGGCATCATGCCGCAGGAGGAGCTCACGTGGAAATTTTTCCGCAACGGCGCCGCCTCGAAGAAAATCGAATCGGCGGGCGACTTCGCCCACCTGATTGACGCGTGGATGGCCAATCCTGCCCTCTACGAAGCCGTCCGCGTGAATTTCCTCAAGCTCCGCTACGAGGAGGATCCGACGATCCTGATCGATGAACTCGTTGAACTCGCGAATGAGGCCGCGGGAAGCCGTCCGTTGCGCCGCCAGCCGTTTCCGCCGCCGACGAACGGCCACGCCACGCCGGCGAAGTGACACGTCTTCCGCGTTGCCCGGCGCCGCGCGAGTCCCACACTGGTGCGATCTTGTCGAAGCCCGCGCCCGTCATCGCTTACCTCTTCACCACGTTTCCCAAGAACACGGAGACGTTTCTCCAGCGCGAAGTAATCGCTATGCGCGCGCAGGGCGCAGAGCTGCGGATCTATTCGCTCTGGGGCGGTGGCGGCTCGTTTCGCGGACTTCCCGTCGCGCGCTTCAACAAATGGCGGCTGCTCACCTTGCTCTGGCTCATCCCGGCCGAATCGTGGCGGCGCCCTGAGGTGCTGAAACAGTTGCTCAAGGGGTTGCTCACGCGCCGCGCGCCGTCGTGGCTGAATTTCTGGGAAAACATGCTTGGCGCCGGCTTCGCGTGTGTGGAGCTGGGCGCATTTCGCAAAAACCCGCCCGCGTTGATTCACGCGGCGTGGGGCGGCGGACCGGCGACCGCGGCATGGCTGTTTTGGCGCGTGGATGGCCACAAATTCAGCGCGGCCGCGCATGCCTACGACATCTACGAGCATGGCGGCGATTGGTGGCTCAACGACAAGCTGCAACACGCCGCATTCATTCATACCTCGACGGAGATGGCGCGGCGCGCGTTAATCGCGCGCGGCCTCGCGGCCGAGAAAATTTTTTGCATCCGCCGCGGCCTCGATCGGTTGCCGGCCTTGAAGCCGTTGCGCGCCTCGCGCGCTCCGCTGCACCTCGTCTGCGTCGCGCGGCTCGTGGAAAAAAAGGGCCTCGATCACCAGCTGCGGATTTACGCGGCGCTCCGCGCGTCCGGTGTGGCGTTTGATGCGCGGATCGTGGGCGACGGGCCGCTGCGGTTTGAGTTGGAGAAACTTGCCGGCCATCTCGGCATCGCGGCGGATGTCACGTTCACCGGCCATCTCGCGCAGCACGAGGTCTGGAATCAACTCGCATGGGCCGACGTGCTGCTGCACACGGGCGTCGTCGCCCCGAGTGGCGATCGCGACGGGTTGCCCAACGTGATCCCCGAGGCGCTGTCCGTCGGGGTGCTTGTGATCACCTCGGCCGCCGCGGCCACGACCGAAGCGGTGACGCATGGCGTGACGGGCCTGATCGCCGCAGTCGATGCCGCACAGGACTGGGTGAGCGCACTGCGCCGACTCGGCTCGGACGACGCGTTCGCGGAAAAACTCCGGGCGGCCGGCCGGACTTGGGTCGAGGAAAACTACGACGCGCACAAGAACGCCGCGCGTCTCCGCGCGCACATGGATCGCGCGCTCGCGCCATGATCTACTTTGATGTCACCAAAGCGGGCGCGTCCGGGCATCGCTCAGGCCTGATGCGCGTGAGCGCGCGGCTGGCACAGGGCCTGGGTGCGGTCTCTTCCGAGGTGCGTTGGCCAGAGTGGAAACGCATCGTGACGCCGAACGACTGGTTTCTCACGGGAGAACTTTTTTCCGACGAGGAGCGGCCGGGATTTTCGGAGTTTCTCGCCGTGCCGCCATGCCGGCTCGCCGCGATCTTTCACGATGCGATTCCCCTGAAGGTTCCGCACGTCACGTGGCCGCAGAGCGTCGCGCGCCATCCGGGTTACATGAAACTGCTCGCGCGTTTTGATCGGGTGTGGGCGGTGTCCAAGGCGAGCCGCGCAGAACTGATTGGCTTTTGGAAATGGCAGGGCCTTGAGAAAACACCGCCGGTCGAGGTGCTGGCGCTTGGCGCTGATTTCTCCGGCGCGCCGCGCGTGCTCGCGCGAGCGGCGGCGTCGAAACCGAGTTTGCTGTGCGTGGGCATCGTCGAGCCGCGCAAGAACCAGGCGTTCCTGCTCGACGTGTGCGAAGAGTTGTGGAGCGGTGGGCTCGCGTTCGATCTGCACGTCGTCGGCCGGGTGAATCCGCACTTCGGCGTGCCAATCGCCGCTCGCATCAAGGCACTCGCGAAACGATTTCCCGGGCTGCATTTTCACGAGGCGGCAGACGATACGACGCTCGCGCGACTCTACGCTACCGCTCGCGCGACGGTGCTTCCCACGATTGCGGAGGGCTGCGGGCTGCCGTTGCTGGAGTCGCTGTGGATGGGCGTGCCGTGCGTTTGCAGCGATTTGCCCGTGCTGCATGAAAATGCGGAGGGCGGCGGTTGCGTGCCCGTCGCGCTCAACGATCGCGCGGCGTGGCGCAACGCGCTGCGGCGCGTGCTGACGGATGGTGCATGGCACGCGCGGCTCACACAGGAGGCGATGACGCGGGCGTTGCCGACGTGGTATGGCGCAGCCGAGACGATCCGGCGCGCGCTGGGCGCGTAACGGCCTTCAGAGTTTCTTCATCGCGTAGGCAAGGGCCTCGGCGATTTTTTCGAGCTGCTCGTCGGTGTGCATCGCCGAGATCGCGGTGCGGATGAGATCCTTGCCGGCGGGGACTGCGGGCGCGATCGACATGACGGTGAAGACACCGCGATCGAGAAGCGTTTTCCAGAACGGGTAGACGCGCTCCTTCGAGCCGAGCACGATCGGGACGGCGGGCGTTTCGCTTTCCCAGGTGTCGAGGCCGAGATTCTTGAGAATGGCTTTGTATTTCCGCGTGTTGGCCCAGAGACGCTCAAGGTGCTGCGGCTCGGTCTGCATGACTTCAAGCGCGGCCATCGACGCGGCGGCCTGCGCGGGGCTGAGCGCGGCGGAGAACGTCGTCTGCTTCGAGTGCGAGCGCAGATAGTCGATCACCTCCTGCGAGGCGGCGACGAAGCCGCCGATACTTGCGAGTGATTTCGACATGCTGCCGCAGATGACATCGACCTTGTCGTTCAGGCCGAAGCTGTCGGCCGTGCCGCGGCCTTGGCGACCGAGCACGCCGAAGCCGTGCGCGTCATCCAGCACCGAGAAGAGGCCGTTTTCCTCGGCGATCTCCGCGATTTCCGGGAGACGGGCGATGTGGCCTTCCATCGAGTAGACACCCTCGACCACAAGCATTTTCGGGGCGTCGGTGCCGGTTTGCGCGATGACGGTGCGAAGATCGTCGGGGTTGTTGTGCGAGAAGCGCTCGACCGTCGCCATTGACAGACGGATGCCGTCCCAGAGGCACGAATGGATGTTTTTGTCGGCAAAGATCACATCGCCCTTTTGGGCGAATGACGCGACGGCCGACATGCACGAGAGGTAGCCGGCGGCGTGGACGTGGCAGGCCTCGCGGCCGAGGAAGGCGGCGAGTTTCTCCTCAAGCTCAAGATGAAATCGGCGCGACCCGTTGGAGATGCGTGCACCGTTCGTGCTCGTGCCCCACTTGAGCAGGGCCGCGCGTGCGGCTTCCACAACCTTGGGGTGGAACGACAGGCCAAGATAGTCATTGCTCGACAGCATGATGACGTCGCGTCCGTGGAGCTGCACACACGTGCCCTTCTGGCCGTCCATGGCGTGGTAGAAGGGCGCGTATTTCAGCCGCATCTTCGTCGGATAGTCGTCGCGGCAGCGGGCCTGAATCGCCTTCTTGTTTTTTGCAAAGAAAGATAACGCCATGTCGCGGTAACAAGAGCACCCGCCCGAAGGCTTGGCAAACGCAAAGGCTGTCGCTTGCCGCCCCATCGCGGCGCACCCCTCAGTCGCGGCGCGAAAGCGTGCTCATCCAAGCCGTGAGATCGCGCGCGTAGCCCGGCCACGTTTGAATTTCGCGCGTCCGCGCGTCCGATGCGAGGCGGCCCAATTCCTCGGTCGAGATCAGCAGCCGCTCGATTGCCGATTCGAGCGACGCAGCGTCGACTGACTCAAGAGCGAGACAACCGCCGCCGCGCACCGATTCGCCCAGCGCGCCGCGCGAGGAGCACACGCAGGGCTTCTCGTGCGCGAGACTTTCCAGCACCGGCAAGCCGAAGCCCTCGATCAGCGAAGGATAAACCGTGAACGAACATGCGGCGTAGGCGGCCTCAAGCTCCGCGTCACCCAGCGGTCCGTCGTAACGTAGCACTCGGCCGGCGGCCTGCAGTTCGCGCACACGCATCAGCGCCTCGCGGCCGGTGTCGGGTTGCGCGAGGCCGATCAGGCGCAGCTCGAATTTCACGCCACGGGTCCAGAGTTGCTCGCACGCGTCGAGTAGTGCGCGGTGATTTTTCCGGCCCTCGATCGAACTGACACAGAGGACGGTGGGGAGTGTACGTTGGGCTGCCGGAATCGAAGCAGAGACTGCGGTGGGCTCATCCACGCCGAGCGGGATAGCTTGCACGGGGGGGGGGGTGCGCGCGCCGAGCCAGCGCCAGTAGTCGGTCAGCGAGTCGCGTGAATCCTCCGACACCGCGGCGATGCCATCGAACGCGAGCAACTCGTGCAGATACGCGGGAAAGCGAGCGACGGTTTTCGCCGGCGTGAGCTCGGGGAATTTCAGCGCAATCGCATCGTGAAACAAGGCGATGCGTGGTCCCCGCGTGGCGGCGAGCAGTTGCGGCAATGCGGTGGCGACCGCCGGCGAAAAAACTTCGGGCACGATCAGCCCGGCGGTCTTGAGCGCCGCGAGCCGCGCCACTGATCCCCGGGCGGCGCCGGACCAACGACGAAATTCGCCGCGCAGCCGCGCCGTCAGCGGCCACTGCGCGCGGCGCTTATCGGCGGCACCGGGCGCGGAAAGATTCGTGCGCTCCCACGCCTCGATCAGCCGCCACGCGCCGAGATAGGGATCGTGCGTGACCGCGAGTGCGCGTTCGCTGAGCGCGGCGTGGAGCGAGCGCGCAACACGCTGGATGCCCGTGCGGGCCCGGGTGTGGCTCGTGTGCGAGAGATCGAGGAAAAACGGTGCTGGCATCGGCTACTTTTCTGTCACCGCCATGCGTAGGTCATAAAGCGCAAAGGCGAGCGAGCGGGCGTTGGCGTCGGGGGCCTCGCGCACGCCGGGCGTGTCGGTGGAAAACTCCAGCGTGGCCGCGCCGGGCGCGAGCGCGGCGAGCGCGTGAAATTCAGTCAGCTTCTCGCCGACCGCTCCGCGCCAGATTTCGCGGCCGTTTTCGCGAAGCACCACCGTGCGCGGGGTCGGGCTGCGCAGCGCGAAGTCGAATTGCACGTTCACCGCGCGCGCGCGCGGCCACGTTTCAATCGCGATCGTGCCGCGGGCGCTCGTCCATTGCCAGCGGTGGCGGCCGTGCTGCTCTGAGGGAAACCAGCCGGTGACAGGACGCGCGATCGCGGCGACTTCGCCCGCGCGGGCAAAGGCGAGTTCGTGGTTGGCGTAGGGCGCGTCGCGCCACGCGAGCAGGCCGGCGAATACGCCGAGGTTGCCAACAATCAGCCACGCGAGTGGTGCGCGCACGCGGTGGGCGAGGACGTTGAACGCGAGCGTCAGCGGCAGCAGCACGCGCATCGCCGCACCCGGATAGTCCTCCCATACCGCGGTGCCGAGAAAGAGCATCAGGCCAACATACGACGCGCCGACGCGCCACCACCGATCGTCGAAGCGCGGACGGGCAACGATGAACGCCGCCTGCGCCGTTAGTCCGAGCGTCGCGAGGACGTTGCCCCACGCGAGCGGTTGGTCATTGAGCGTTTGGGTGGCGGCGAGGGCCGATTGCCATTTCTCAACGAAGCCGGCGCCGGGCACGGTCAGGTTCGCCCATCCCTGATCGCCGGGGCCGAGCCGCCAGCGCACGTAGCCAAGCCACAGGGCGAAGGGAAGTGCGATGGCCGCGAGGCGGAGAATATTTCGCACGGAAATCCACGGCCGCTGAAGCAGGCCCCCCGCCGCAAGCAGCGAGGTTTCGCGCGCCAGCACCGCGCCGGCGAGCGTGCCCAGCGCGGTTTTCTTTTTTCCGAGCTCTGCGGCAAACATCGCCGAACTGAGAATTGTCAGCGCGATCAAATCGGTCAGCGCGAGTCGCACGCTTACCAGCGCGCCCGCGGAAAACAGCACGCCAGCCCACGCGAGCCAGCCGCGGAAATTGTCCACCACTAGCAGCCGCCACAGGATCGCGGCCAGCGCGAGCCACGCGAAGAGGTTGAGCCACGGATAGATCTGCGCGATCCAGGCGGCGCGCCCAGCGCCGAGCGTCCACGCGAGCGCCGATGGCAGGATCCGGCGCGCGCGGTAGGAGAGATTGTCGATCGCGCGCGGGAGTTGCGGATCGCGGAGCGTGGGATCGAGTGCGATTTGCGCGTAGTAGAGTCCGTCGTAGCCGCCGGTGTCGCGGTGCACGAAGACCGGCAGCTCGCGAAACGCGTCGAGCTTCAAGTCATCGCTCGCGGCATCGAGCTGGATGAGCGCAGTGAACCCAAAGACGGGATGCCAGTAGCGCGCGACCATTGCGCTGAAGAGCGCGATGCACGTGAGTCCAGCGAGCGCCGTCCATCGCCGATGAAGCGTCGGCACGGTCATGGTGCGGTGGGTGGAACCAGGCGCCACAGTGTCGCATTTTTCACGGCGCCGACGGAAATCCAGTTGCCCGGGCAGTGTTTCAGTCGGTCGTCGTCCTGCCACTTGAAGTTGATCGAAATGACGGCGCGTCCGGCGTGCGCGGCCAGCACGGAAAGGCGCGAGAATTCCGCGGGCTCGATCATTTCCCAGCGCAACACGGGGAAATCGGTGTAATAGTAGACCGCGCCACTGTAGTCCTGCGTAACGACCAGCGTGCCCGAGGGAAATTGTTCGCGCGCGAGCAGGCATGCTTCCTCGTAGGTGCCTTCATCGGCCTTCATGTTGAGCAGATAGAAGCGTGGGGCTGCGATCCCGATAATCGTGGTGGACCAGACGACGAGGAGCGTCGCGGCAACTTTACGAACGAGAATTTCCCGCGCCGCATCCTGAGGCGGCGTGATCGCTTCCAGACCCAGCAAGGCAGCGAGGATCAGCGCGGGCAGCGCAGGCAGAATAAATCTCAGACACCACCAGGCTTCGTGTGAAACTTCGTAGAAGAGGTACACGCCCGTGATCGCGGCGAACCAGACTCCGAGTGCGAGCAGGTGACGGGTGCGCGCCCCGCCTCGCACGAGGCCAAGAAACGGCAGGAGCAGGAACGGAGCAGGCAGCAACAGGGCAAGCCACTTCAGGAAATGCCACGCGGTCGGCGCGCCCCACGACCACGCGAACGCCTCGGCCCACGGACCGTAGCCCGAGTTCAGCGCAGCGCCGTACAGCACATGATTGTAGGACGCGAGCCAGGCCACGCCGGGCAGTCCACCCACGATTGCAAACGCCAGCCGCCGCCAGTCGAAGCCCAGCAGAATGAGCAACGCGGGTCCAAGCACGATGTTCGTCGGGCGCACGAGCACGGCGATCGCGTAGGCGGCGCCGCAAGCGAGCGCCCAGGGTGCGGCGCGACGTGCGCGCAGGCCGGAGTAAAATGCCGCGAGACACCATGTGGCCGCGAGGCCATCGCTCAGCGGCTGGAGCGCGATGAAGATGAACAACGGGCACACCGCGAGTGCGAACGTCCCTGCGGCGGCGAACCGCGCGTGGATGCCGAGCTCGCGTGCCGACGCATAGAGCAGTGCCAGCGACCCGAGTGCGGCGAACAGCCCGATCGCGATCGGAGCGATCGACCAGCCGAGGAGTTTGCCCGCGAGCGCGAGGTGCAGCGGCAGGCCGGTCGGATAAGTGGGATTGATCAGGCCGGTTTTTTGATATGGCCAAAATCCGAGCGGGATGAAGTGCGTCAAATCGATCTGCCCCGCAGCACGAAATTCGGGCGGCACGCGGAGCTCGGTGCGGAGCTTGCCCGCGGCGAAGAGCCGGGCGCTGTTGAGGTAGCCCGACGAATCGGAGCCGCCGGCTACGGCCGCGAAATTTTGGGCGAGGAAGAGGCCGTAGCAAACCAGGGCGAGCGCTCCGAGCCAGCAGAACCAGCGCGGCGGGCGCGCGGACGGAGCGTGAAGGGGATTCGGATTTGACATGCAGCGCTTGCGTTCTGTGATGCGCAAACTGCACATGGGAATTTTGGAAGACAAGCGCCCGCATCGCTCTCTCGCGCCCCTCCGGTCGCGGGGTGCGGGGCGCCGCAGATGAGCGCAGCCGCCGGCGGGGCGGGCCGGCCGCCGTTGATCGGTAGCGTGCGTGCGGCTTATCTGGCGTGCGTGGTGGTGTTCGGCTGGGCGGTGACGCAATTTTATTTTCCCGCGACCGGCTTCACGAGCCTGATCGAGATCGGGGATGCCATCAACGAGCGGCAGACGGATGCGCTGCGCCAGACGCCGCATTATGTTTACGAGCAGTCCACCGGCTACGACAGCGCCTACTATGTCCAGTTCTCACTCGATCCCCTGCTGCGCGATCCGAAGTTGGGCGAAGCGATCGACAACCCGCAGTATCGCGCGCGGCGGATTTTGTTTTCGTGGACGGCGTGGTTGGCGGGCCTCGGGCGGCCCGCGTGGATCGTGCAGGCGCACGCGTTGCTCAACGTCGTCTGTTGGCTCGCGCTGGCAGGACTGTTGCTCCGGTGGTTTCCGGCCACGGGCTGGGAGAATTTTTTCCGCTGGTTCGGCGTGATGTTCTCGCACGGACTCTGCATGAGCGTGCGCGATTCGCTGACGGATGGCCCGAGCCTATTGCTCGTGGCGCTGGCGCTGGCGGCGTGGGAGGACGGGCGGAAAGGGCGCGGCTTCGTGTTCCTCGCGCTCGCCGGACTCACGCGCGAGACAGGGCTGCTGGCGGCCACGGCGTTTGCGCCCACCGATCCGCGGGACCGGGCGGGCTGGAAAAATTGGCTCCTGGCCTGTGCTGGCGCGGCGCTGCCGCTGCTCGCTTGGGTGATTTATCTGCGTTGGAAATTCGGCCTGCCGACCGAAACGGGACTCAATAACTTCACGCTGCCACTCGCCGGCCTCGCCGAAAAGTGGGGCGCGACGGTCGCGAGCCTTGGCGATCGCAGTCATTCGCCCTCGCGATGGGTGACGCTGGCGGCGACCGCGGGTTTGACGGTGCAGGCGGTGTTTTTCTTTTTGCGGTGGCGGCCGCGCGAGCTCAGTTGGCGCGTGGGCGCGACGTTTGTCGGGCTCATGGCGACGCTCGCGACGCCCGTCTGGGAAGGACTGCCGGGCGCGGCGGGGCGCGCGCTGCTGCCGATGACTCTGGCCTTCAATCTTGCCGTGCCACGTGGCCGTCGCTGGCTCGCAGTGTTGATTGCGGGCAATCTCACGGTGGCCGCCGCCTACAAGGAGTTCAGTCCGCCGACCGAATTTTTCACGCTTCGTGCGCCCAGCGAACTCGCCACCGCAGTCGCGATCGAGCGCACGGGCGACTGGTATGGACCGGAGGATGGCGGCGGGATTCGCTGGCGCTGGAGTGCAGGCCATGCCGGTCTGCGCGTGCAGAACAACTCCGGCCACGCGCTCACTCTGCTGTGCTCGGGGCACGCGGCACCGGCGCTCGACGAGCGAAGGCTGCGGATCAGCGCGGGCGAAGCGATGGTGTGGTCGGGCGAGCTCGACGTGCAGCCGGCTGAGTTTCAATTCGGCGTGGTGCTGCCACCGGGCGAAACCACGCTGACGTTTTCGACGGACAAGCCGGCTCATCCGATCGGCACGGACGAGCGGACAATGGCGTTCAAAATATACAACGTGGATCTCGTCGTGAAACCCGCGCCGGGGGCGCGCTGACCCCGCATGAGTCCGCTGCTCAAACGCCTGCTGCGGCTGATTCCGTCGTATCGCTTGCTTGAGGCACGTAAAGAGGAACTCGCTGCCGAGCGCGATACGCTGACCAACCGCGTGATCGCGCTCGAGGCCGAATGCGCGCGGCTGGAGCGGAGCGTGCCGGTCTATCCGCCCGGTCACTACTATTCGCCGCTACCCTCGGTGGAGGAAATTGCTGAGGCGTTCGCGCGCGGAGGATTCGGACCGCCGTTTGCCGCGGTTGATCTGAACGAGGCGGCGCAGTTCGCGCGGCTCGAGCGCTTCGCGGCGTATTATCCCGAGCAGCCGTTTCCCACCGCGCAAACGTCGGGCCGCCGTTTCTGGCTCGCCAACGGATCTTACGGCGCGTTCGACGCGATCATGCTTTACGGGATGCTGCGCGAGGCGCGTCCGCGCCGCATCATCGAAATTGGCTCGGGCTTCAGCTCGGCGGCGATGCTCGATCTCAACGACCACGTCTTCGGCGGCGTGATTGCGTTTACCTTTATCGATCCGGAAATGAAGCGGCTGCGCGCGCTCCTGCGACCCGACGATGCGGCCCTCACGACCTTGATTGAGAAGCGCGTGCAGGACGTGCCGCTGGAGACCTTTGCGGCGCTCGGTGAAAACGACGTGCTGTTCGTCGACTCGTCGCATGTCAGTAAAATCGGCAGCGACGTGAACCGGATATTCTTCGACATTCTCCCGACGCTCGCGCCTGGCGTGCTCGTGCACATCCACGACATCGCCGGCAATCTCGACTACCCGCGCGACTGGCTTGAGCAAGGTCGGGCGTGGAACGAGCAATACCTCTTGCACGCGTTCCTGATGTATAACCGCGCGTGGCGCGTCGAGTTGTTCACCACGTGGCTCGATTCGCAGCGCCACGAGTTCATCAAGACGCGGATGCCGCTCTGCGCGAACGAAGGCGGCGGCCAGCTCTGGCTGCGCAAGCTCGGGCCGTAGCCGACGTTGATTCCGCCGCGCCGTCAGCGTTTACGGACAAGGTAGGTGTAGCTCATAAAATCCTGCCCGGCCTTGGCGCTTTCCTCGATAGCCAGCACTTCGCCGCCCGCCTCGCTGATGAGGGCAATCACTTCATCGCGCGGCAGCACGTGCATGTCCATGGTGGGCGCCGCCGCGAGCGATCGATTGAGCCGACGCCAGATCCGTTTGATCAAGCTCGGCGGGTAGAACGTGAAGCGCTGCGATTGTCCGAGGAAGCTTTTCGCGGGCACCTGAAAATAGGCCACGCCGTCCGGCGCGCAGACGCGGATGAACTCGGCGATGTAGCGTCGCGAATATTCCGGCGCCACGTGCTGGAGCGTGATGAGGCTCAGTACGAGATCGAACGAGCCGTCGGCGAAGCACGCCAAGTCGGCCGCGGTGTTGTGGATGTAGCTGACGCGATCGCCGTGGCGATTGAAGCGACGGGCATGCGCCAGCATGTCGACGGAGAGATCGACGCCCGTGATTTGGTCGAATTTGCGGGCCAGCGCCTGCGTCAGCCGGCCCACTCCGCAGCCAAAGTCGAGCGCCCGCCCTTGGCGTAAACGGGGATGGGCGCGGCCGACCGCTGCGAGCGCAGTCGCGATGTCGGACTCGCCCGTCGCGAAAAAATCCTCGGGCGTCCAGCGCCGTCCCTCCTTGCCGGGCACAGTCAGCACCGCCCACAGCGGATCCGTGCGGGCAAATTTATCCCAATGCCGGCGGGTCTGCCACAGTTTCATTGGGCGCGAAAACACCCGTTAAAACGCCGCAATCGCCTCGAGCCGACGGCGGTAACGCGCGCCGATCACTGCCGGCGAATACCTCTCCTCGATCGGTGCGCGGGCGGCGGCACCGAGTCGTGCGCCGAGCGCGGGGTCAGCAAAAAGCCTGCTCATCCACTCCGCCGCGTGCGCGGAATCGGGATCGGCCCACGTCGAGCCCTTCGGGTAGGGGCCGTGATTTTTTTCGAGCGTAACGAGTCGCGCACGCACCGGGCAGCCATTGTCTTCGTTGACGAATTCCGCCGTGGCCGACCAGTCGGTCGAGATGACGGGCTTACCGAGAAACATGCTCTCGGCCACCGCGAGGCCAAAGCCTTCGGAGCGGTGGAGGGAGACGAAGCAGTCGCAAGCGGCTTCCAGCGCATAGATGTCCGCGCGGGATAGTGTTTCGGTGAGTAGCACCGTGCCCGGCAGATCGCGTACGCTGTCCTGCAACGCGGCGAAGTCGGCGGGATTGGTCGCGGCGTTTTGCACTTTGATGACGAGCGCGGCCCCTTTCGCCAAGCTCTCTGAAGCCAGAGCCGCCTGACGATACGCCGCGATGACGGCGCGCGGGTTTTTCCGTTCCGCGTAGGAATTCAGGTCGAAGAGCGTGAGAAAAAGATATTTTTCCGCGGGCAGGCCGAAGCGCGCGCGCAGCGTCGCAGTATTTTCCGTTGGACGCGTGAACGAAATTGCGTGCGGCATCGTGAGCACCGGCAGCGGCGATTTCATCGCGATCGCGGCGGTGGTGAAGTCGCTCGGGCACCAGACTTCGTCGTAGAAAGCAAAGCTCGGCACCCACGCGTCGGGAAACTCCGGCAGCTCCCACGCAAAGTAAGCGATGTTGTATTTGCCGGCGCGAAATCCCGGTCCGTGATGATGATCGAGGTCGCGTGAGGCCGGCGGGTCGACGTGGACGATGTTCACGTTGTGCGGATTGGAGTCCTGCAAGCGTGCGGCGTAGGTCTGATCGCCGAGGCGGTTTTTGCAGTGGAGCTTGAGTGACACGAGCGCCGTCGGAATCCCGGCGGCGTCGGCGGCGCGCACCATGCAGCGCGCCGACTCGCCGACGCCGAGATCGGCGGTGAGGAATCCGGTGATGTTGAGCCCGAGTTTTACGTGGCGGCGCGCATACTCAGAGGAGTAGGGCGCGTGGCGCCGCGCGAAATCGTAGATGACCTCACCACTCCCGAGTGCGATGGAGCCGAGACGGAACTGGCGGTTTTTATTTTGCTGCCGGAAACGCTGCCAGAGGCCGAGCCCGGTCACTCGGCCGAGCCACGCGAGCAAATTGGTGAGGCCGGTGCCCTGAAGCTGAAACGCAACCGAAATTTTCTCCTGCGCGGGCACGGCGACGCGCAGCTCCCAAGGCCCCGCACGCAACCCGCGCAGCGCACCGGCCGGCTGACCGTTGACGGTGACGACGATGTTGGGCGCGCCGGTTTCAATCCCGCGCGCGTCGGGGTGCGGGCGGAATTCGCCGCGCACGACGAGCTCGCGCGCGCCGTCGAGGGGCGGCAAGTGAACCACGCCGGTTTCGCGAAGCCAGGCGGAGTCCGGGACAAATTCGTCAAAGAAAATTCCGGCGTAGTCGGTGAGACGCCGGGAGAAGGCGCCGCCGGCGGGAGGCGTGCGAAGAGCTGAACGCATGACGTCGGAACAGCGAAAGGCGGCGCGTTTGCCTTGGCAAAACATTCCGCCGCCGTTTCTCTGGGAGGCTTGAACGCCGACGAATATCTGAAGCTCGCCGAGGTCGAGGACCGGATGTGGTATTTCCAGTCGCTGCACGCGCACGTGCGGCGCGAGTTGCGCGCGGCGATCGGCACGAAACCGGCGGAGATGCTGGATGCCGGTTGCGGCACCGGCGGGATGATTCTGCGGTTGCGCGCGGCGCAGCCGGCATGGCGCTGGAGTGGGATCGATTTCATGCCGCTGGCTTGCGAGCTTGCGCGGAAGAGATGTGGCGCGGAAACGGATATTCGCGAGGCCAGTGTCACCGCGCTGCCGGTTGGCGACGAGAGCTTCGACGCGGTCGTGTCGGCCGATGTGATTTGTCAGGTCACCGACGCCAATGTGGCCGTGAACGAATTTTTCCGTGTGCTGCGGCCGGGCGGCGTCGTCGTGATCAACGTGCCGGCTTATATGTGGATGTGGTCGTATCATGACGACTCGTGCCAGACCAAACACCGTTACACGCGTCCGGAGATCGCGGGGCTGCTGGCGGGCGCGGGATTCGTCGGAGCGCGGCTGACGCACTGGAATGCGCTGCCATTTCCACTCGTGTGGGCCAAGCGCAAACTCTTCCGCTCGGCTGCTGACACGAGCGATGTGAAAGAGTATCCCTCTGCGATCGAGGCGGCATTTCGCGGCGTGATGGCGATCGAGCATGCTTGGCTGCGGGCGGGCGGCGCGTGGGCGTGGGGCACGTCGGTGTTTGCCGTCGCGCGCAAGCCAGGCGCAAGACCATGATTTTCTTCGTCGTCACATTCGCTGCGCTTTTGCACGTGCTGTTCTGGGGCGCGGGGATGGCGGTGTGGGCGATGCCGCGACCATGGCGGCGATTCTGGCCGGTGCTGGCGTTGCCCGCAGGGTTCGCGCTGCAGTCGCTCGTGGTGTGGATCGGCGCCTATGCAAATCTGCACGGCACGAACAGCTACGCGTGGCTGAGCGAGGTGGTGCCGGTCGCGATGCTCGGCGTCGCGCTCGTGCGGCGCGGGGCAGGGCATGTTCTCACGGATGTGAGCCGCTTCGGCGTGCTCGCGGCGGTCGTGGCGGGTTGCCTCGCGCTGATCGTGCTGCCGATGGCGATCACGTCGCGCGGGCTCACGACGATCTCGCTCGGGAGCTGCGATGCGGCGGACTATGCGGGCGGCGCGCGGGTGCTGATGGAGTTCGCGCACGGCGATCGGGGAGGATTTCTCGGGCTGACGGACGTGGTGCGGGTCGCGTCGGTGGATGACTTTTTCGACTACTGGCTGCGGCTGAATTATTTTACGCCTGCCGCGGTCATCGCGCTCAACGGCTCGATTCTGAACTGCGCGCCGCACGAGCTGACGGGACTGATGACAGCGGTGCTTCTCGCGGCTTCGATCCCAGTGGCGTTTTGGATCGCGCGGGCGGTGGTCGGTTACAACAGCGGGGCGAGCCTGGCGATTGCAACGCTGTATGGGTTGAGTCCGCTTGGTTGGTATGCGGTCGGGCACGTCGCGATGGGCCAGTGGTTCGCAGCCCAGGCGATTGGACTGCTGACATGGGCGGGCGTCGCATTGTGGCGAGGGCGGTTTTCGGTGCGGCGTGCGTTGGCGTTTGGCGGCGTGCTGGCGATCGGTTACGCGCTGCTGCTCGGGGCCTACAATTTCATGCTGCTCGTCTGTCTCGTGCCTGCGATCGCGTATGCCGGCGGGTTCGCAGCGTGGACGGGCGCGTGGCGACGATTCGGGTGGTGGCTGCTTGCGATGCTGGCGCCGCTGGTCGTGAGCGGGGTGATTTTTTTCGAGCGCGTCGCGGGACTTGTAGAAAGGTTTCACCTGCTGCGATCGTTTGATTTTGGCTGGAAGATCCCGGCACTGACTCCCGAGGGCTGGCTCGGCATGGTGAGCGGGCCGGAGTTACAGCCTTGGAGAATTCTCGGACTGCGCTGGATATTGGCGGCGGGGGTTGTTGCGTTGCTCGCGCTGGCGATGGCGCGTGCGCTTCGGTGGCGACGACGTGCGGCATGGACGGTGTTTTGCCTGAGCGTGCCAGTGCTCTTCGGCTATACTTTTCTTGAGGTGCGCGGTGCGTGGTTGGGCACCAATGCGAGCTACGACGCCTATAAACTTTTTTTTGTCTTTCAGCCGGGTCTGCTCGCCGCGGCTTGCTGGTGGGTAACGCTGCGCCGTGGCAGTCAGCCGCTCGCGCAATGGCCGGCGGTCGTCGCGGCGGCGGGCGTCGTGCTGATGTTCAACTTGGTGGGTGATGGGATGTTTTTCTGGGCGATGTGCCACGCGCCGCTAAGCGTGAACAGCGAGCTGAAACAGCTCCGCAAGATTGAGGCGATGCCCGATGTCGCGTCGGTCAATATGTGCGTGACTGACATGTGGCCGCGGCTCTGGGCCAACGCGCTGTTGCTGCGCAAACCGCAATACTTTCCAACCGACACCTACGAAGCGCGCTGGCATACGCCACTACGTGGCGACTGGGATTTGGAGAGCGGCCTGATCGCGGTGAATCCGGGCGCGGGCGGGCGCCGTCAGCTGTCGCCGCACTACGCGCTGGTCGACACGCGCGGGCCGACATATCTGCACGCGGCGGTGGGTGACGGCTGGCACCCTGGAGAAGTTGATCCGAAGAGCGGGGAGCACTGGCAGTGGACGAAGGGCGAAGCGACGTTGTGGATCGAAAATCCGCATGCAACGCCGCTCGCGGTCTCGCTAACCCTCGACGGCTGGAGTTTTGAAGGGGAGCCGGCGCTCAGGCTGATCGGAAGTGACGGCGCCGCCTCGCTGCCGCTGGAACTCGGCGGACAACGCGTGCGCGTGCAGTTCAGTCCCGTCACGGTGCCACCGGGTAGCTCGGTGCTGACGCTTCGCCCTAGTCGGCCTCCGATGGCGGAAGGAGCCGGCGCGGGCGCGCGCAAGCTTGGTGTTTGTGTGTTCGGACTGACGCTCGACGTGCGCGTGAAATAGCTCCTCGCGATTTTCGGGTTGGCGCGGGGTGCGGCGAGCGTGTTTGCTCGTGGGCGATGCCCGCTTCCGCTGCGATCCATTTCCGACGAGTGTTCCGCGGCAAACGCGTGCTCATCACCGGCGGACTTGGGTTCATTGGCTCGAATTTGGCGCACCGGCTGGTCGCCCTCGGTGCGCGAGTGACGATCGTCGATGCGCTGATTCCGGAATACGGCGGCAACCGGCGCAATCTCGCGGGTATCGCCGGCCGCGTGCGCGTGCATCGCGCCGACGTGCGCGACTGGCCGCGGCTACCGAAACTCGTGCGCGGGCAGGATTTTCTTTTCAACCTCGCCGGCCAGACGAGCCACATGGATTCGATGACCGATCCGCAGACGGACCTCGACATCAATGGCCGCGCGCAACTCGCGATCCTCGAAGCGTGCCGCGTACACAATCCGACGATCCGAATCGTGTTCGCGAGCACGCGGCAGATTTACGGGAAGCCGGACTATCTGCCGGTGGACGAGAAGCACCCGCTGCGGCCGGTCGATGTGAACGGGATCAACAAACTCGCGGGCGAAGAATATCACCTGCTTTACTCGGCCGTGCACGGCATCCGCGCGACGGCGCTGCGGCTGACGAACACGATCGGTCCGCGGATGCGAGTGAAGGATGCGCGGCAGACGTTTGTCGGCGTGTGGATTCGGCGGTTGGTCGAGGGGCACCGGTTCGAGGTGTGGGGTGGCGAACAGTTGCGTGACTTCACGTTTGTTGACGATGCGGTGGAGGCTTTTCTGCTCGCGGCGGGTCACGACGAGGCGGTCGGAAAGATCTTCAACCTCGGCGGCCCACCACCGGTCACGCTGCAACGGCTCGCGGAACTGCTGGTTGAAATCAACCGGGGTGGGGCGTTTGCCTTCAGGAAATTTCCCGCCGACCGCAAGAAGATCGACATTGGCGACTACTACGCGGACGACCGGCTGATCGGGCGAACGCTGGGGTGGAAGCCGCGGACGGATTTGCGCGCGGCCTTGACCAAGACGCTTGCATACTATCGCAAGGAGCTGCGCCACTACCTATGACGACCCCCGCGCTCAGCTTCGTGATTCCGCTCTACGGCAGCGCCGAGACGATCGGGGCGGTTGTGAACACGATCGAGTCGCTCATAATCCAAGGCGGGCACGAGATTATTTTGGTCAACGATGGCAGCGGCGACAACACGGGCGCGGTATGCAGGGCGCTTGTGAAAAACGCCCGGGTCCCTATCACGCTGGTGGAGCACGCGCGGAATTACGGTGAGCACAACGCCGTGCTCACCGGCTGGCGGCACGCGCGCGGGGCGCACGTTGTGAATCTCGACGACGACGGCCAGAATCCGCCCGCCGAAGCCGTGCGCCTCTGGCAGCACGCGAAGGAAACCGGCCTCGAAGTTGTTTTTGGTCACTACGCGGAGAAGCAGCACTCTACGTGGCGGAATTTCGGAAGCTGGTTTACGAATCGCATGACGGATTGGGCGCTCGACAAGCCGGCGGGATTTTATCTTTCGAGTTTTCGGTGCGTGAGCGCGTTCGTGGCGAAGGAAGTCGCCGCGCACACCGGCCCGTATCCCTACATCGACGGCCTGATTTTGCAGGTTACTCAGCGGATCGGATCGATTGAGGTGCGGCATGAGGCGCGGCAGGCGGGCGCGAGTGGCTATACGCTCCGGCGGCTCGTAAGGCTCTGGCTCAGCGCGTGGGTGAATTTTTCCGTGCTGCCGCTGCGCGTGGCGACGCTGCTCGGGCTCGCGATGGCGTTCGCCGGGCTCGTGGCGTTCGGCTGGGTCGTCTACTGGTGGGCGACCAACCAAGGGCCGCCGTCGGGCTTCGGACTCGTGCTCTCGGCGTTGCTTTTGTTTTCAGGCACCCAGCTCGTGCTGCTCGGCCTGATCGGCGAATACATCGGCCGGATGTTTCTCACGGTAAACCAGCGCCCGCAGGCGATCGTCCGCGAGGTCGTGCGGGGTGGCTGATTCGCTCTACCGCGCAAACAGCTGCGCCCAGTAGGCGAATTCCTTTTCCTGCTCCCTTTCGATCGCGAGGGCCGCTTCGGGCGGCGGTGAGCGGCGCAGGTGAAGTGCGTGCAAGAACGCGCGGCGTGCGACCACCCGATCGGCGTCGCGCGGCTCAGGCAGGAAGGTCGCGACATATTCGCGGCACCAGTCGCGTTTCGCTTCATCGGCGGCAGCAACGAACTCGCGGTGCCAGCGCTGGGCGAGTAGATACGAGTTTTTTTCGTCGTGCAGCTTGCGGCCGATCGACGAGCTGATGTGGTGGCGGACGATGCTGCGCAACGCGACGGCGTTGACGAGTCCGCGAGATCGCGCCTGAAAGCAAAGGTCGATGTCCTCGCCGCCGTTTACATAGCGCTCGTCGAAGCCGCCGCAGCTTTCCCAGAGAGCGCGCTCGATCATCATGCACGCGCCGGTCACGGCGGGGACGCGACGCACCGGACGAATCAGCGGCGCGAGCATTGCGGGCGGTGTGCGGTCGTGCACCGGCTTGCCGCAGCGATTGATGAGGATGCCCGTGTGATCGACGGCGCCGGTTCGCGCGTCGAGTTGGATGTTGCCGATGACGCCTGCCTGGGCGTCGAGCGAGCGATGAGCGCGGAATAGCGGATCCAGCCAGCCGGGAAGCAGAACGAGGTCGTTGTTGAGGAGCGCGAGCAGATTCCCGCTTGCGATGGCAGCGGCACGGTTGTTCGCCACCGCGTAGCCGAGGTTGCGATCGTTGAGGACGACGTGGAAGGGAGCCGCCAGCGTTTTTAGCCATTCGCGCGTGCCGTCGGTGCTGCCGTCGTCGACGAGGATGATTTCGTGCGCGAGACCAGCGGGCAGGGTGGCTTGCAAGCTCTCCACGCACCCACGAGTGAGTGCGAGATTGTTGTAGAGCGGAATGACGAACGAGACCTGCACGCGGGGGTGAGCGTGGGGCGGGCGGTGTGCGGCGTAAAGTCGCCGTTATGTCTTTTCGTCGGCGATCCGGCGCAGGTAGGCGCCGTAGGAGGACTTGCCGAGCTTCGCGATGTTGGCCTCGAGGCCGGCGCGATCGATCCAGCCTTTGCGGTAGGCGATTTCCTCCAGGCAGGCGATTTTCAGCCCCTGGCGGTTTTCGATCACGCTCACGAACTCGGCGGCTTCCAGCAGAGAGTCGTGCGTGCCGGTGTCGAGCCAAGCGGTTCCGCGGCCTAGCAGCTCGACGCGCAGCTTGCCGGCTTCGAGGTAGAGTCGGTTGAGGTCGGTGATTTCGAGTTCGCCGCGCTTTGAGGGCTTGAGCGTGCGCGCAATCGCGACGACCTCGCGATCGTAGAAATACATGCCGGGGATCGCGTAGTTCGACTTCGGCTGGGCCGGCTTTTCCTCGAGTGAGAGCACGCGACCGTCCGGCGCGAACTCGACGACACCGTAGCTCGTCGGGTCGGAGACGTGATAGCCAAAGATCGTTGCGCCGTCGTCCCGCTGGCCGGCGGCCTCAAGCGAGCGCGTGAAATCGTGGCCGTAAAACAGATTGTCGCCGAGGACGAGCGCGGCGGGCTCGTTTTTCAGGAAGCCGACGTCACCGGCGATGTGAAACGCCTGCGCGAGTCCGTCGGGGCTCGGTTGTTCGGCGTAGCTGAGCTTCAGGCCGATGGGCGCGCCGTCGCCTAGGAGCTTTTTGAACAGCGGTAGATCGGTCGGCGTGGAGATGACGAGCACTTCACGAATGCCGGCGAGCATGAGTACGGACAGCGGATAGTAGACCATCGGCTTGTCGTAGACAGGCATGAGCTGCTTGCTCACCGCGATTGTCAGCGGAAAGAGGCGCGTGCCGGAGCCGCCGGCGAGGATGATGCCTTTGCGATTCATGCGAGAGGGGATGGACGGGGATTACTTCGCGACGCCAAGGCGTTCGCGAGCGTATTTCTTCGTCGTTATGTCGGCCGCCCAACTGCGATGGGTGAGATACCAGTCTACGGTCTTCTCAATGCCGGAGGTGAAATTTTCCTTCGGCGCCCAGTGGAGCTCCCTTTGGAGTTTCGTGCAATCGATCGCGTAGCGGCGATCGTGGCCAGGGCGATCGGCGACGTAGGTGACTTGGGAAAAGTAGGATTTTCCGTCGGCGCGCGGCGACCTCTGATCAAGCAGCGCGCAGATCGTTTTCACAATCTCGATGTTCGGTTTTTCATTCAGCCCGCCGATATTATAGGTTTCGCCGACGCGACCTTTCTGCAAAACGAGCCAGATCGCGGCGGCGTGGTCTTCGACGTAAAGCCAGTCGCGGATTTGCATACCGTCGCCGTAAACCGGGAGGTTTTTTCCTTCGAGCGCGTTGAGAATCATCAACGGGATCAACTTCTCGGGAAAATGGAACGGGCCGTAGTTGTTCGAGCAGTTGGTCGTGAGCGTCGGGAAGTGATAGGTGTGCTGGAAGGAGCGGACGAGGTGATCGCTGGACGCCTTTGAAGCCGCGTAGGGCGAGTTCGGCGCGAAGGGCGTCTCCTCGGTGAACGCCGGATCGGTGAGCGACAGGGTGCCATAGACCTCGTCGGTCGAAACGTGCAGAAATCGAAACGCGGCCTTCTTCGCCTCCGGGAGCTTTGCCCAGTAAAGCCGCGCGCAGTTCAGCAGGCGAAGCGTGCCGACGACGTTGGTTTGGATGAATGGCTCCGGCGAATCGATCGAGCGGTCGACGTGGGACTCGGCAGCGAAATTGACGATGGCGTCAATTTGGTGCTCGGAGAGCAGGCGCGGGATGAGTGTGGTGTCGCCGATGTCACCGTGGGCGAAAACATAGCGCGGGTCGCTCGCCAGGTCGGCGAGGTTGGCGGGATTGCCGGCGTAGGTGAGTGCGTCGAGGTTGACGAGATTGCCGAGCGTCGCGCCTTTTTCAGTGAGGCGCTGGCGAATGAAATTTGAGCCGATGAAGCCGCAGCCGCCGGTGACGAGGAGATTCATGTCCGAAGGAAAATCAGGCGGCGGCTTTGCGCCACGTACGGAGATCGCGGGCGACGGCTTCGTGGACCTCGGTCATCTTGATGCCGACGCGTTCAAGTTTCGTGGAGTCCATCACGCAATTGGAACGCGGGGTCTTGGCGGCGACGTGCATGAAATCGTCCTCGTTCTTGAAGAAGGTGAATTCCTTGGTGCAGACGCCGCTCTTCCGGATGTGTTCGACGACTTCGTGCGTGGTGATCGCGCCGGGGTTGGTGACGTTATAGGTGCCGTAGGGGACGCGCTTTTCCCAGCAGGCGAAGGTGGAGGCGCAGAATTCCTCAAGCTGTGAAATCGAGTTCGTCGCGGCGAGGAGCGTTTTGTAGCGCATCAACTTCGTGAGGTAGTTGCGCGGATTTTCCTCGTTGTTGAAGGGAATGCGGAGGCGCCAGATATAAACGTTGGGCGTGCCGGCCAGGACTTCTTCACCGAGGGCCTTGGTGCCGCTGTAGAACGAGCAGTGGTTGGTGCGGAAGGTGAAGTTCGGGGTGTCGTCTTCCTGAAAGCCGGTGCCATCCGGGCGCGCACCACTGTAAATGCAGCCGCTGGAAACGTGGCCCCACGGAACACCGGCTTCGGTGCAGGCCTGAGCGATGAGGCCGGGGAGGACGGCGTTGCCGAAGAGGCACTCGGACTTGTGGAGTTCGCAGGCGTCGACGTTGGGTTTGCCAGTGTAGCCCGCAGAATTAATCAGGAAGCTGGGCTTGTCGCGCAGGAGCGCGGCGCGAAGAACGGCGGGATCGGTGTAGTTGAGCTCGGCGCGGCGCACGTTGCGAAAGGGTATGCCCTTGCGCGTGAGCAGCGCCTGATAGGCTTGGCCGACGTAACCGGATCCTCCGAGCAGGTAAATCATGGAAGGGAGAAGGAAACGCGCACATGGCTCGGGAACAAGGGATTTTTTCAGGCGGCGCAGCAGAGATATTACGGCGGACAGTGCCGTTTCCGCCCAAAAGAAAACCGCCGCATCGTAGGATGCGGCGGTTGAAAACCCTGACGAGCGCAATGCGCTCAGAACTTCAGCTTGGCACCGAACTGTACGCGCCATCGGGACTGAACGTTGTCGTAGATCATCGTGGTGTTGGCATTCGCCGACGTGGAGCTATAGGTCGGGCGGATGCGGCCATCGGGGCCGTAGGTCGCACCGCCAGCGTTCACGCGCCAGAACACGTCGTTCGAGCTGAGCGGGGCTTTTTCAAAATAATTGAAGATGCGCTTGTTTATGAAATTACCGAAGTTGATGAAGTCCATGAACAGCTCAAGTTCGCCGGGCTTGTAGATCGGAATCGTCTGCGCGAGGTGCAGATCGAGGCGACCAACCCACGGCTGGTAGAACGCATTCTTTGGGGCGACACCGCCAGCATATTTGCTGAGGCCGGAGCTTTGGAGGAACGCGAAGTAGGCGGCCTGATCGGCGGCGCTCATCTGGGAGAAGTCGAAGCGAGGGTCGCTCGTGCCGGTCGGCACTGCAACGAGGTCGTTACTCGTCTGGCTGTCGCCGTTGAGGTCGGTGGTGTAAACGTAACTGAACGGATTGCCCGTGTGGCCTTCGTAGTAGAGCGTGGCGGAGGTCTTCCAGTTTTTGTTGTAGACGAACTCGCGCGTGTAGCTGGTCTGGATGCGGTCCGGCACTTCGTAGTCGGAGTGGGCTTCCTCGACAGCGTTTTGGTTAAACACGGAGTTGCGCTGCCACATGCCGGAAGCGGTGGTCTGGCCCATCGAGGAGGCCTCGGTGGAGCGACCGCGAGTGTAGCTGAGGTTGGCGGCCCAGTGATCCTTCATCGGGCGATCCCAGCTCAGGGAGAGGTACGTGGATTCGCCGGTGCGGATGTTACGCGTGTGGTAGACATTCAGGAACTCGGGGAAGCGCGCGTTGGCGACTGTGTTGACGTTGCCGGCAAAGCGCTGGCGGCCATCGGCACCCAAGGTGGTGGGGAGCAGATTGTCGTTGGTGATGAAGAGCGCCTTGTCGTTGTAGGACTGGATTGCCTCTAGAGTAAGCGTCGAATTCCAGATCGGGAGTTTGCGATCGATCGCAAAGTTGCCGCGCCAGACGGACGGGAGCTGAATCTTGTCATCCGTGAGGTCGACCTCGAAACGGCCGCCAACCGGAACGGCGGACGAAACGCCGATCGGGTTCGTGGGATCGAAGGTGTTCTTCAGGTAGCCCACGAGGTTGGGCAGGCCGGTCGCCGGGATGTCGGTGTAGCGACCGACGCCGGGGGCGGAGTAGGAATTGGAGAAGAAGACCCAGGGGGCGCGACCGAGGAAGTGGCCGACGCCACCGCGAATCTGAGTCGTGCGGCTTTCGTCGACGCCCCAGTTGAAGCTGACGCGCGGAGAGAAGACGGAAACCCCGTCGACCGTGCCGTTGTTGGCGAAGCCGAAGCGTGAGAAGAAAAGCGCATTATAAGGAGGACGGGTGTCGCTGCCGACGAAATCCTCGCGAATGCCGGCCATGAGGGTGAGGCGGGGGAGAGCTTCCCACTTCGCCTGGGCAAAGAGCCCGGTGATGGCCGACTCACTGACGTCAGCCTGCGGCGTGCCTTGCACGTAGTAGGCGCGGCTGAAGCCGTTGGGCGTGTCAGCCTGGAACGCGGCGATGCTGGCGTAGTCGAAGATGCCGAACGAGCCGGCGCGGAAAAGGTTGTAGTCGTTGTTTTTCTCGTATTGCACGCCGGCGCTGAGCGTGATGTTGCCGAGGAAGTAGTCACCGACGGCGCTGTAGGTCTTGGTCTTGACGTTGATCTGGTTGCCCATGCGGAACTGGTCGGTGCCCATTTCGAGCACGCCGTTGCTGACGCGCAGTCCGGATTGGTTGGTGCCGTTGATGCCGAAGATGCGGACCTGCGGGAGGACGGCGTTGATCGGGGTGTATTGATCCTGTTTCACGTCGCCAAAGCGCAGCTCGGTCTTGAAGTTTTGCGACCATTGGCTGGTGAGCGTCCCGGTGAAGTTGCGCTCCTTGCGGGTTTGCGAGTAGAACGCCGAGCTGAAGACGGAGGTGCCGCCGCCGGAGTTGGTAAGAATGCCGGAACCGAAGCTGGCGACACCGTAGTCGCCGAATTGCGGGACTTGGCCGGGAGTCTCGCTGTAACGAAGTGAGAGGCGTTGGCCGGGCATGATGTTCCAGTCGACCTTGGCAAGTTTCTTTTCTTCCTGCGCCTGATTGGCGATGTTCTGGCTGTAGGTGCCGAAGCTGTCACCCTTGCCGACCGCAGTGGAGATCTGCGCGATGCGCGCGGTGATGGCGGCGACATCGGCGGAGTCAGGGTTCAGACCGGAGGTGAGCGGCGGGGCGATGCGGACGAATTTTTCATAGTTGATGAAGAAGAAGAGGGTGTTCTTCAGGATCGGGCCGCCAAAGGTGAAGCCCTTGGTTTCACGCTTCAGGATCGGGACGATACCCTGGGTGGGGCCGGCCGCGACATCGGGACCCTGACCGCGAAAGCCGAAGATTTTGTCCTTCGAGATGTCGTAGTAAAGGGAGCCGTGGTAGGTGTTGGTGCCGCTCTTGGTGACGGCGTTGACGGCGGCGCCGGTGAAGCCGCTCTGGCGGGTGTCGTAGGGCGAGACGTCGATCGCGAGCTGATCGATGATATCGATCGAGAGAGGATTGAAGAACGACGCTAGGCCGGTGCCGTTGAGGCCGAACTGGTCGTTGATCGGCGAGCCGTCGATGAGGACGGAGTTGTAGCGGTTGTTCTGGCCGACGGCAACGATGTGGGCTTCTTCACGGTCGTTGGCACTCGAGAGCGACGTGAGCGTTACGAATGAGGAGCCGCTGACGAGATCGGCGAGCGATCGCTGCGTGGTGGGCTTGCTGGCGAGGCGCATGGCGTCGAGCAGCGCGCCGGCGCCGGTGGCGTTGGCGTTGAGCTCGCCTGATTGGCCGCCGACCTTAAACGCTTCCATCACGACGACGGACGAGGCTTCGACCGAGAAGTCGACCGCGATGTCCTGACCTAGGGCCGTCATGACGTCGTTTCGCTCGACGGGCTTGAAGCCGTTAGCGGACACTGTGACGGTGTAGGGGCCTCCGGCGATTAGGCCGCGAAAGAAATAGCGGCCGCCGTCGAGTGTGGTGGCGGAGTAGCTGGTGCCGGTCGGTGTGTGAACAGCAGAGACGGCAGCGCCAGCGATGGCTTTGCCGCCGCTATCGCGGACGACGCCGGTTAAGCCGGAGGTGACGACGCCCTGCGCCAGCGCGAACTGCGCGAGGGCCAAGGCGGCAAACAAAACGACCGCGCGCACAATGCGGGCGGCCGGGGCAAACGGGATACGGGTAGGTATGTTCATTAGGATTCAGCTGAATGCTTGGGCGAAGGGTTTACGCGCGAAATGTCACGCAAGTCCAGTGCCGACTTGTCATAAATCTCCAACAATCTTGTGACACCGCAGTGCGGCCGTCACTTGCGGCGATAATCGCCCCGGCTGAAATACTTTTCGAGCCAGACATACATGCAGATGAAAAAATACCGGCTGCCCATTTCCTTGATCTTCAGTTTAGCGACGCCGTGCTTCCGATTCTCCCACGAGATCGGCGTGATGGTCCACGTGTAGCCACGGACGATCGCCTTGAGCGGGAGTTCGACGGTGAGATTAAAGTGCGGCGCGAGCAGCGGCCGGCAGCCATCGATCACGTGGCGGCGGTAGGCCTTGAACGCGTTGGTGGTGTCGTTCAGTCCGTGGCGGAACAGGACGCGGATGAACAGATTCGCGAGCCGGTTCACGAAGAGCTTCACGCCCGGATAGTCGACGACGCGACCGCCTTTCACAAAGCGGCTGCCGAACACGCACTCGTAACCCTCGCCGAGCAACCGCCAGTAACGCACCGCGTCCGCCGGCGAGTCCGACGCGTCGGCCATCACCACCACCACCGCATCGCCGCGAATTTGCCCGAATCCATAAACAATCGCGCGCCCGAAACCGTGCGGGCCCGGATTCCGCACCGGCATGAGCGTCGGAATCTCCCTGCGAAGGATTTCCAAGACGGCCCACGTCGTGTCCTTGCTGCCATCGTCGACGACCACGATCTCGTGAGGGATCTCTTCGCGGAGAAATTCCATGTAGAGCGCGCGCAGCGTCGGCGGCAACGATGCCTCCTCGTCGCGTGCCGGGATTACGACCGAGAAGAGTGTGAGGGGCGGCGTGGGGTGAGGCGCGTCGGGCATGATCAGAACGGCGCGGAGAGCTCCAGCCACGCGGGATTATTTTCGGCGTGGGCCGCGATTTCCTCCAGAATTTCAGCGACGGGTGTAGCTGGTTTCCACTTCCACAGGCGCCCAGCCTTCGCCGAATCGAGCACGACCCAGGGCAAATCAAACGGCCTCGGCCTGCGATCGGCCGCGACCTCGCGCGGGCCGAAACGCTCCGCACACCAGTCGCTGAGTTGCCGCAGCGACATCGCCGACGCCGCTCCGCCCGAGAAATTCGCGATGCGATCGGTCGCGGGAATTTTTTTCGCGGCGAACTGCTTTTCCAGCACGCTCACGAGGTCGCGCGGATGCAGACAGTCTCGCACCTGATAGCCGTGTCCGTCGAAGCCGATGTATTTCAAAGGATGCCCCGCGCGCCGCGCATTAATCCAGAAGGAAAAAATTCCTTGATCGGGCCGGCCGAACTGGCCGGCTCCCGCGAGCACGCCGCAGCGGTTGATGAAGACGGGCAGACCAAACGCCTCGCCGTATTCGAGCGCGAGCGCTTCGCTTGCGAGCTTCGTGGCGCCGTAAAGTGAGACGGGCGCGGAGGTCGAAAACATTTCATCGATCCCTGCCGCGCTCACGCCGGCCGGCAGTTTCGTTTTCGGCTTCAGCGTGAAAGCTCCGTTCTTCGCCATCACGGGCAGCGCCGCCAGAGGCGGGATCGAATATACGCGGCTCGTCGACAGCAGCGTGAAACCGGCACGGTGCGCTTTGCAGAATTCCAGCAGGTTCACCGTGCCGCCGAGATTGTGCTCCACGAGTTGGCGCGAACTGGTCTTCCCGTCCACGCCGGCGAGCACGCTCGGGTTCGCCGCCGCATCGACCACCCAGTCCACCGCGGCGACCGTCTCCAGATCGCTCGCCGTGCGCAGATCGGCGTGGAAAAGCTTTATGCCTGCGTTCTTGAGCGTCGCGCGGTTCGCCTCGCTGCCGGGCCGGATGAAGTTGTCGAAGCCGCTGACCGCGTGGCCGCGCGCCGCGAGTTCGCGAGCGAGCGTGCTGCCCACGAAACCGCACACGCCGGAAATCAGGATTCGCATCGGCGCACCGTTGCTAAAAATCGCGCGCGCGGGAAGCAGTTTTTGCGGGGGCAACGCGCTCCACCTTGACGCGCCTCGCACCCGCGCGCTCAATCGCCCGCATGAGCCAGCTGCGCGGCGACTACAAATCCGTCTGGACGTCCCTCTCCACCACTAAGGAGGACGCCTACATGGTCGTCTCCGGCTACACCGACGAGGACAAGTTCACCGCCGATGCCGAAGACACGCTCGACATCATCCGCGAAACGATCGGCGTGCGCCCGACGGACACGTTTTTGGAGATCGGCTGCGGCGTGGGCCGCGTGGGCCGTGTGCTCTCGCCGTTCGTGCAGGAGTGGATCGGCTGCGACGTGTCGCCCAACATGCTCGGGATTGCGAAGCGCCGGCTGCTCGGTCTGACCAACACGCGCCTCCAAGAAGTCTCCGGTTACGATCTCCAGCCAATTCCCGACAACTCGGTCGACGCCGTCTACACGACGGTCGTCTTCATGCACCTTGAGGAATGGGATCGCTACAACTACGTGCTCGAGGCGAAACGCGTCCTCAAGCCTAGCGGACGTTTTTACTGCGACAACGTCGATCTCGCCTCGAAGGAGGGCTGGAAGGTCTTCGAAGAGAGCCGCACGAAATTTCCCGCGCAATCGCGTCCCGCGCAGATTTCCAAATGCTCCACGCAACCGGAACTCGAAGCGTTTCTGAAAAACGCTGGATTCGCCGACGTGCGCGTCGCCGGCCGCCTCGACTTCTGGGCCTACGCGTGGGGCGCTAAGCCGGCCAGTTGAATCGCTGACGCGCAACGAGCCCAAACTAAGTGCCATTCGGATTCGTCGTCGGCGCGGTACCGGGCGGATTGTTAGTCGCCGCTGCCGCCGCATTCGGATCGGCGGCCTGCTTTTGTTTATCCTCGTAGGCTTTGCGCTGCGCCATGCCGATCTCAAGGAGATCACTGACGAGCATCCGGGCTTCCTCCTCCTGGCGTGCAACTGAAAGGGGGGCGGCGGGTTGTGCGGGCGTCGGCGCAGCGCTGGTCGGAGCGATCGTCGTGGGCGCGCTGGCGGCGGGATCGGTGGCGGCATCGGAGCCGGGCGGCGGTGGCTGCACTTTTTGAAATATGGGCGCGGGTGTCGCGAAGTTCGCCACCGGTTGCGGTGCGGCCAGCATTGCAGCGTTGCCGGCGGCCGTGCCTTTCGATTGGCGCAGCTTCAGGAGTTTGTTCACCCCGCCGATCGTGGCCATGACTTGATCGCGTTTCGCGTCGTAGCTCATCGCGCTCATGCCGTCGGCGTTGCCCCCAAGCGGAATCCAGTGATGCTTTTTTCCCTGTGTGTCGTAGAGGTCGATTTCGGTGCGGTCACCGATCGTTCGGACGGCGGCGAACTCGATCGTCTCGCCCGGCGCGGTCGCGGGATCGAAGGGGCCTGCCGTGGGGAGGAACGGCGAACTTTTCGGCAGCGCCGCCTCGGCCGCGCCCAGCGTCACACCCGCGAAAGCGAGCGCAGCAGCGAGGAAAAGTCGGCCGGAGTTCATCTGTTCTAAGACGATGGTGCCTCGACAACGCTACGTCAAACGCGCGGTGGAGGAGTTTCCGGCGCGACTTCAGACTTTTCGTGCCGTGAGCAGGAGGGCGCTGCCGTGGACATTCGGCTGCTGCTGCAGGTGAAAATCACCGAAGCCGAAACGCTGGAGCGCGGCGAGGATGTCGGGCTTTTCCATCCAGTAGCTGTAGAGTTCGCCGCCGCCGCAGAAGCCTTTCCAGTCCAGCGAGGCACCATAGTTGAACTTGTGCACGACGTGCTTGAAGCCCGCGTGTTCCATCGGCGTGGCGGGTGAGAATCGTTTGTCCGGCTCGGGCAGCGCAGCAATGAACTCAGGGTCGTAGAACACCGTCCACAGGAAGATCGCGTTGCAACGTTTCGCGAGCAGTTCGAGCAGCTCGACCGGATTCGTCTGGTGGTAGAGAATGCCGCAGGCGACGCCGATATCGAAGGTGCGATCGGTCGTGCGCAGGAACTCTAGGCAGTCGCCGAGCAGAAAACGAACGCGTGCGCTCATGCCGAAGGTCTCCTTTGCAATCAGGCACTTCAGGTAGGCGCGCGTCGCTGCCTCGACGGCGGTGACGGATTTCGAGCCGAGTCGATCGAGGAAATAGGTGTGGCCGCCTTCGAGGGGTCCGAGTTCCAGGACGTCGCGGCCGACGAAGCCGCCGCTCAATCCCATTTCGCCGAAGCGATCCCCGGCCCAGATGAGGCGCGGATCGTCGAAGAGCGGCGTCGCGCCGGCTTTGAGCTCGGGGCGGCTCGCGGGAGGCGACGACGACCATTCACCCGCGAAGACATCGAGGGCGTTTTGATCGGAGGGGGCGACGCCGAAGAAATTTTTGAAGTCGGACATGGAAGACGTTCGTCCACGAAACACACGAAATTCACGAAAGGAAACGCGGAATTTTTGCCACCGATTGCGGCGACCGCTCGGCCTACGGCACATCGTAGATCTCGACCAGCGCGAGGCCGCTGGAGCCATCGGCGCTGCGGACGACGGCAGTGTAGCTGCCGGGCGCGAGCGTGACGAGCAGGACGGAGTCGTTTGTCGTGGTGAACTTGAATGCGCCGGTCGCAGTGAACGCGGCGATCAGGTCGGCACCGCCGCCCCAGTCGTTGTTGGAGCGCAGCAGCACGCTTTGACCGTCGTAAAGCTCGAGCTGCGGATCGGCGAGCACGCCACCGACGCCGAGCGTGGTCAGCGCGGGCCCGAGGCCGCGGATGAGGACGGTCTTGCCGACGTTGCCCGAGATAGTGAAGCCGGCGGTGAGCGTGCCGGTCGCGGTGACTTGCGCGCTGCTGGAGAGGTTGATCAGTTTCGCGCCGGTGCCGATCGCGGTGTCGTAGACTTCGGCGAGGGCGAGGCCGGAGCCGGGGCCGGTGATTTGCACGGTGTAGTTGCCGGCGGCGAGAGTGGCGAGGAGCGCGGCGTCCTTCGTCGGCGCGGTGCCGAGGGGAAATGCGCCGGTTTGGGCGAACGCGGTGATGAGCTCGGAGGTGGCGCCCCAGCCGCTGTTCGTCGCGATGCTCTTGGAGTTGCCGTCGAAGAGGGCGAGCGCTGGATTGGCGAGCGTGCCGGAGACGCCGAAGGCGGCGAGGCCGGGACCGATGCCGCGGACGAGGAGCTTTTTCGCGGGCGAACCGCTGAGCACCAAGCCGAGCGTGAGCGGAGCGCTATTGCCCGCGGTGGTCTGCACGGAGAGATTGGTGAGCAGTGCGGGCACGGCGGTCGTGGTACGCACGGTGGCGGCGCCGCTCGTGACGGTGCCGCCGGCGCCGGTGATGGCGACGGAGTAACTGCCGGCGGACGCGACCGTGACTGCGCTCGCAGTGTAGGTCGCGCCGGTTGCGCCGGCGATCGTCGCGCCGTCTTTGCTCCATTGGAAGGTGAACGGGCCGGTGCCGCTGGCGACGGCGTTGAGGACGAGGGTGCCACCGAGGCCGACCGTCTGAGACTGAGGCGACTCGACGATCACGGGGAGTAGAACGGCGCGACTCATACGCGTCGTGCCCTGGCGGAACATCGGCCACGCTGAGCCGGCCGCGCCCTGCCCGAGATCGATCGCGTAGAGTTTGGCGTCGTTGCTACCGAAGTAGAGGCGGTTGTTGACCAGCAACGGTGAGGAGCGGACGGTCTGGCCGGTGGCGTAGGTGCGCTGGAGGGTGCCGTCGGGATTGATGGCGTAGACGAGCGAGTCGTAGGCGCCGATGTAGATCGTGCCGTCGGCGCCAACCGCCGGGGAGCAGGCGCGGACTTGATCGCCGAGAGCGAACGTCCAGCGGAGCGCGCCGGCGCTGGTGAGCGCGTAGAGATTTTTATCGTAAGCGGCGAAATAGATCGTGCCATCGGGCGCGAGCGCGGGGGAGGACGAAATGCTGGTCTTGGGTGAGGCGGTCCATTTCCACTTCTGGGTGCCGCTGGGATTCAGCGCATAGAAACTGCCGGAGAGCGTGCCGAAGTAGATCGTGCCGTCGCCGCCGATCGCGGGCGTGGTGTAGACGTCGTCGTCGGGGGTGAAGGTCCATTTCGACGTGCCGTCGGGATTGACGGCGTAGAAATTTCCGCCGGCGCCGCCGAGGTAGATCGTGCCGTCGAGCGCGAGCGCGGGCGAGACGTAGGTGATGGCGTTGACGGCGAGGCTCCATTTTTTCGTCGCGGCGGCGCCGGCATCGGCGAGCGCGTAGAGCGTCGTGTCGTCGTGGAAATAGATCGTGCCGTCGGGCGCGATGGCGGGCGAGGAGATAATCGGGGTGGTGGCGGTGAAACGCCACTTGCGCGTGCCGTTGGTCGAACTGAGCGCGTAGAAAAACGCGTTGCTCGATCCAATGTAGACGGTGCCGTCGGGGCCGACGGCGGGCGAGGCGACGTCGAAGGGCGCGGTGGAGCCGGCATTGAAGGTCCATTTTACGGTGCCGTCGGGATTGAGGGCATGCACGCGGCCTTCGATTGCGAGGCTATCGCTGCTGGAGCCGGCGCCGACGTAGATCGTGCCGTCACTCGCGGCAGCGGGCGAGGACATCATCGCGCCAAGCGTCGCGTATTCCCACGCGCCGTCGACGAGCGTGAGCGTGAAGTCGCCGCCGTCCGCCGTGGTGTCGTCGACCATAAAATAATAGGTCTGGCCGGCGATGGCGTTGAAGCCGACCAGCGCATCGGTGTCGTAGTAGCCGGAAAACGTGGTGGTGGTCGCGTTGTCATTGGCGGCGACGAGCGTGAGGGCGTTGACGGCTGAGCCGGTGAAGACGGCGGCGGTCGTGTCAATCTGCGCGGCGAACGCGGAGAGGAGGAAGTGGCCGGACTTCGGCGCGACCCATTTATACCAGACGCTGTTGCCGGCGGACGTGGAGATGGGCTTGGGTTCGCCCGTCTCACTCGTGGCGTTTAGGTTGTTGCCGGTCACGAGGAAACTCGCGCCGCTGACGACCTGCGCTTTCGCGAAGGTGTCGTTCGCGGGCACGCTGCCAATTTTCAATACGGTCTGGCCGGTCGCGCCGCCTTTGCCGTCAACCGCGATTTGGTAGGTCGTGCCGGCGGTGACGTTGAGCGTGACGCGGCTGGTGGTGACGCCGGCGGCGGTGTCGTCGCTGCTGCCAACCGGCACGAGGGTGGAGACGGAGTTTCCGGTGTAGACGGCGAGCAGAGTGTCATAGCCGCTGCCGTCGGTGTCGAACGTCACGATCGTCGAAGAGGGCGCGGTCCACGTCCACCAGAGCGAGGCGCCGCCGGTGACGCCGGCGTGGGCGGGCTCGCCGGCCTCGGAGGTTGCGCCGATGTTCGAGGAGCGCACGCGGATGTTGGCGCCGGCGAGCGTGGCGCGGGAGGCGAAGTTGTCGTTGAGCGGGCCGTTGGCAGACGGATCGAGCGTGAGGGCGGCGGCGAGATTCAGCCGGCCGCCGCTCTGCACTTTGCCGGAAAGCGTGGCCAGCGGCGTGACTGAGCGGAGCAAGCGGTTGATTGTCTGGCGATAGGTGTCGTTGGGGAATTTCGCCTTGAGCAACGCGAGCGCGCCCGTGACGTGCGGCGCGGCCATCGAGGTGCCGCTGAGCGTGGTGGTGCTCGTGTCGGACGTGTTATAGGTCGAAAGAATCTTGTCGCCCGGCGCCGCGAGATCGACGGTGCCGGAGCCGAAATTGGAAAACGTCGTGAGCTTGTCGGTGGCGTCGCTAGCGGCGACGGTCACAATGTTGTCGAGGAGGTAGCCGGCGGGATAATCGCCGCCGTTGTCGGTGCTGAAGCCGTTGCCGCTGCTGTCGCCATTTCCGGCCGCTGCGACGAAAATGATCCCGGCGGTGCGAACGGCGGCGAGGGCGGTGTATTCCGCGGCGGAGTAGGTCGAGTCGCCGAAGCTGCCGTTAATGATCGCGGCGCCATGCGCGATGGCGTAGTTGAGGCAGGCGAGCTCGTCGGACTGCGCACCGCCGCTCGTGCCGAGAAATCTAAGCGCCATCAACTGCACTTTCCAAGCGACGCCGGTAGTGCCGACGGTGTTGTTGCCGAAGGCGCCGATGATCCCGGAGACGTGCGTGCCGTGCCCGTCGGTATCGGTGGGCGTGCCGCTCGTGACGCGGCCCGTGCCGCTGATGTAGCTGATCCCGTTGATATCGCCGCTCGAGGACGGGTTGGGATTCCTCCACAGATTCGCGACGAGATCGGTGTGGGTCAGCCGGATGCCGGAATCGAGCACGGCCACGACGACGTTCGGGGCATCATGCAAAATATCCCAAGCGGCCGGCGCGTGGATGTCGGCGCCGGCGGTGCCGCCGGTCTGGCCGGTGTTGTTCAGGCCCCACTGTAGCGGAAAGCTCGGATCATTCGGCACGATGCGCGCGTGGCGGAGGTAGTCGGGCTCGACAAAATCATAACGACCCGTGGCCTTCAGCTTCGCGACCGATTGGGCGACGCTCTGGCCAGCAGGAATCTTCAACACGCGCAAATCGCCGAAGCGCGCAAATTTTTGATTCATCGTATAGCCTTCGCCCGGCTCGGCGGCATCCGCGCGGTCGCGGTGGCTCGCGTGCGGCTTCGCGAGCACGACGGCGTCGCGGTAGCCTTGCGCGATCTCGGCCGGCGTGAATTCGCCGGTGGCGTTCGCGGCGCTGTTGTTCGTCGTTCCGCCGCCCAAGCTGGCGCGCGCGGCAGACGCGACCGTGCAAAGGAGAAACAGGGCGGCGAAGGCGAAACGGCGCGGCGTCACAGAGGACATGGTCAGGAAGTTGCGCCGTGGGACAAGCCCGGCAACGGCAAGTGTCGGGAAAAATTTTCGCGGCGCATCTAACTTTTTTTGCGACTGCGCGTCGCGGTTCAGGCTTTGGGCCGGCGGCGCCACGCCTCGACGATCTGGCGAATCGTTTCCTCGAGTGACTGCGTGATGTCCCACGCCGGATAGTGCGCGCGCATCTTCCGTAGATCGGAATAGTAGCAGATGTGATCGCCGGCGCGGTTTTGATCGACGTAGGAGAAGACCTGCGCCCGGCCGGAGAATTTTTCCGCGATCTTAAACGCCTCCAGGATCGAGGTGCTATTGGCCTTGCCGCCGCCGAGGTTGTAGACCTCGCCGGCGCGCGGCGCGACAACGAACGCCGCCATGAAGCGCGCCACGTCGAGCGAGTGGATGTTGTCGCGCACCTGCTTGCCCTTGTAGCCGAACATGCGGTATTCGCGGCCCTCAAGGTTGCACTTCACGAGGTAGCTAAGGAAGCCGTGCAGCTCGACGCCACTGTGGTTTGGGCCGGTCAGGCAGCCGCCGCGCAGCGCACAGGTCGGGAGATTAAAATAGCGGCCGTACTCCTGCACCATGACGTCGGCCGCGACCTTGCTCGCGCCGAACAGCGAGTGCTTCGATTGATCGATCGTGAAGGTCTCGGCGATGCCGTGCTCATAGTCGGGATCGGCGTAGTCCCAGCGCGTCGGCATTTCCTTCAACGCGATCCGGTTCGGGGCGTCGCCATAGACCTTGTTCGTGCTCATGTGCACGAACGGCGATTCGGGCGCGGCCTGCCGCGCGGCTTCGAGGAGATTGAGCGTGCCGACAGCGTTGGTGTCGAAATCGTCGAACGGAATCGCCGCCGCGCGATCGTGCGAGGGCTGCGCGGCCGTGTGCACGATCACGCTGGGCTCCACGTCGCGCACGAGCGCGAGCACGCCCGCGCGATCGCGGATGTCGAGTTCGTGGTGGACGAAGCCGGGCAACTCAGCGGCGAGGCGCGACTGGTTCCAGCGCGTATCGCCCTGCGGCCCGAAGAAGACGGCGCGCTGATTGTTATCGACACCGTGGACGGTATAGCCGAGTTCGCGCGAAAAATAGGTGCAAACCTCCGAGCCGATGAGCCCGGAGGAGCCGGTAACGAGCAGCGTCTTCTTCATGCGAAGGTTAGCGTGGCGGAGTCCGCCCCGGATAATCAAGCACCCAGCCCTCGGGAAGAATCGGGATTTTTGCGGGCACGCCGCGCCGGATCGCATCGCAGTGGTCGGCCCAGTGATAATCGGGCGGCGCGGGCTCGGCGTGGTGCGGCAGCTCTAGCAGCACTGCGACAAGGCAAAGGCCGCGGGCGGCTAGGGCGACGAAACGCGGACGCGCGTCGAGCTCCCAAATCAGTAGCCACGCGAGGAGGATTCGCGGGATGAAAAAATAGCTGTCGCCATTCGCAAGGTCGGGCGTCTCCCACGTGTCGGGCCGGATGCGCAGCAGCGTCGCGGGCGTGATGAGCGCGAGCGCCACGAGGATCTGCAAGCGCAGCGCGCGCCGCGGATCCGGCCGCAACGCCCATAGCGCGAGCGCCCCGATCGATCCGACGCCGATCGCGGCGAGCGCGGGCCAGGGCAGCGCGAGTGCGGCGCGGGTGCCGAACAGCGGCCACACCACGAGTCGGCTGCCAACGACCGTCAGCAGCATTGAGAGGTGCCACGGCTCAGCGGGCTGCGTGAAATGCTGGCGTCCGGTCGTCGCGACGAACCACGCCTGCGTCGCCGCGCACGCGCCGGCCACGAGCAGCACGATGAGCGTGTCGCGATTTTTCTCCCGCCACCAGCGCGCCACGAACAGCGGTAGAAACACAATCACGAACGGCCCCGTCAGCCCGACCACGGCGAGAATCGCGAGATCGCCGACGCGTTGCGACGTGGTCGTCGGGCGCGCGATCAGCGTTTGCAGCAGCAGGAAAAACGCCGTGAGCCAGTGGAGGTTGGTGAGGTTGAGGAAAACTTCGCCGGTATTCGCGGCCAGTACGAACGCGAGGATGAGCCACAGTTTGCCCGGCAACTCGAGTCGCGGCGAGGTGAATCGCACGAACAGCGCCACCGCCACGAACAGCGCCGCGCTGTTATAGAGCAGCGGCCATTGCGCGACATCGGAGACGCGACTCACACCCCATGCAATCACGCGCGGCAGCAGGTGAAGGTAGCCGCGGTAGGGCAGGAACAACGCGCCGGCACCGTGCTTGTCGTTGTCGACGAGGTGCACGCTGCCATCCTCGGCCCAGAGCTGCGGCGTGGTGAGCGCCCACGGCTTGTGCGCGATGAGCAGAAAATACGCGGCGACAATCGCCCACCAAACGGGTGGTAGCGTGCGCGACGCACGGGCGGGCGGCGACGCGTCGGCGGTCGCGGTCATGCGCTCACAACCGCACGCAGCGGTATTTCACGAGCGCCCACATCCACGTCAGCGGATCGCGGAACATGGTGATCTTTTTCCCTTCCTTGAACGACCGCGACTTGTAGCTGATCGGAATTTCGATCGGGCGGTGGCCCTTGCGGACGAGTTTGATCAGGAGTTCCCAGTCGAAGTCGAAGCGGTTGCACTCGAACGTGAGCCCGTCGAGGCAGTCGCGGCGGAATACTTTATACATCGTGAACGGATCGCGCAGCCAGATGCCGAGCGACACGTTGATCATGAGCGTGAAGGTCCAGTGCGCGGTGTTGAGCAGCAGCGCGTGCAGCGGTTGGTCGTCGAACTTGCGCATCGCCCAGCCGCCGGTGCCGTGACGCGAACCGAGCACAAACGCCTGCCGCCCCGCCGCGATCGGCGCGAGGAGGATATCGTAGTCGGCGAGATCGTATTCGAGATCGGCGTCCTGAATCAGCATCACTTCGCCGGTCGCATGCTTGAAACCTTCCCGCACGGCGTGGCCCTTGCCGCTCGGTTTGTCCTCGAGGACGACCTTCACGCGCGGATGATTTTGGTAACCGATCACGATGTCGCGCGTGCCGTCGGTCGAGTTGCTCTCGACCATGATGATTTCGAGTTCCCAACCGGGAATCGTCTTCGCGACGATCGCGTCGAGCGACTCCTTCGCGGTGGCGCGCTCGTTGAATACCGGCACGACGACGGATAACACGCGGGGCTTCGCTGCGCTGGCGGCGGATGCGCTCATTTCTCGGACGAGGGTTTGCGCACGATCGCGACGAGTCCGCTGGCGACGATCGAGAACAAATGCTCGCGCAGACCGCGCGGCGTGATCGCGCGAAGCGCGCGCAGGATCTGCGTGATGCCGCCGACGGGATATTTGTCGAAGTGCGCACCGACGTAATCGAGGCTGAGTTTCT
Organism: uncultured Opitutia bacterium; assembly: GCA_903896015.1. Taxonomy (GTDB): domain Bacteria; phylum Verrucomicrobiota; class Verrucomicrobiia; order Opitutales; family Opitutaceae; genus CAITWF01. The sequence goes on from CAITWF010000043.1 coordinate 97,915, forward strand.
TCACGCCCGAGCGGAGGGTCACGTCCGTGTAGCCGGCGCCCCGCAACTGTCGGGCGATGGTCGCGCGGGTGAAATAGTAAAGGTGCTCCGGCTTGTATTCCATCCAACGCGAGCCGAGAACGCGCGCGGACCACGAGTCGAGGCTGGGCGTGACCACGAGCAGCGCGCCACCGGGCCGGAGCAGCCGCAGAATTTCACGAACAAACTCGTCCGGGTGCCGGACGTGCTCGACCACGTCACAGAGCACGCAGACATCGTAGGCGTTGGATTGATCGGCGAGCGAGGTCACTTCGCCGACGAGCACGCGTCCGCGGCCGCCGAGATTTTTGCGCGCGCGCTCGGCGGCGTAGGGTGAATATTCGAGGCCAGTCACATCGAAGCCGCGATCGGCGGCGCGGACGAGGAAGTTGCCGGCACCGCAGCCGATCTCAAGCAGCGTGCCGCGCGCGGGCACGCCGGCCTGCGCGAGCAAGTCGAGGTAGTGGTCGGCGGTGGCGCGTTTCGAGCGGAGCACCATCGCGGCGGCGGCGGTGTCGCTCTCGTCGGCTAGCACGTAGTCGGGCCCGTAGATTTCGCCGAGTTCGGCGTTGCTCGGCTGTGGGTTGGTCAGGCCTAAGCCACACGCGCGGCACCGCAGCACGGGATGCGGCCCGACCTTTGTGAGAGGGCGGAAGTCGTGCCCGCCGCAGACGGGGCAGGTTTCGATAAGGATGCGTTCGCTGGAACTGGCGGCGGGCATGAAACGCGGAGCAAAGAGGTGCGCCGGGAGCTTGTCGCGCCAAAATTTCCGCGATTACGCGGCGCGCGGCCGGCGCAGGGCGAGGCCGAGCGAACCGATCAGCAGGAAGGCGCCGACGCCGCAGAGTGCGAGGTTGCGGGGGAAGTTTTTCGGCACGCAGCGGAAGGAGATGTGGTAGTCGCCGGCGGCGTCGAGCAGCACGGCCTTGAACGCGTGGTTCATGCGCAGGACGGGCGCTTTCTTGCCGTTGATTTCCGCGCGGAAATCACCGGCCCAGAAAACCTCGTTGAGCACGACGATGCCGGGGCCGGTCGCATGCACGTCGAACGACGTCGTGTTCTCGGTGAGCTTGTAATTCGCCGCGGGCGCCACCGTTCGGTCGATCAGTCCGCGCGGCAGTCCGAGCAGCGCGCGCTCGTCGGTGAGTTGCGAGCGTTGCGCGGCAGCGAACGGTCGCCCATCACCCGCGCGGATCGCTTCCACGTAATTTGTCGGCTCGTCGTAGATCGCGAGGCGATCGGTGAAGAACGCGCGCGGCCACACCGTCGGGCTTTCATAGACATCAAGGTCGGCGGTCTGCACGAGTTTGAGCGCTTGGCCCATCACGCCCTGATCGCTGCGGAGATCGAGGTAGTAGCGGACGTTGAGCGCATCGAAGAGCGGACGAATTTTTGGGATGTCCTCGGGCGCGACGCCGAGATCCCAACCCCAGGGCCGGGGAATTTGCGCGGCGTCGAACAGGGCGTGGCACCACGGGTTCATGAGCGCATCGGGACTATTGATCGCCTCGAGGCCGTAGGCACTGGTCCAGCCGGCGAAGAAATTCGCGTGCAACCCGAAACCGCGGCCGGGCTCGCGCGCCTGCGCCGCCTGCAACAGTTTGATCGCGGGGGACGTGGCATGAAAATTCACGCGGGTCGGTGGCCGCACCACATAGTCCTCGAAGCCGACTGCGCTGGCGTGCAGCCCCTGCCGCCACAGCAGCGCGAGCGCGCAGAGCCCGAATCCGAGGGCGGCGGCCGAGCCAATCGCGCGGCGCGCGAATGCCCGGTGGGCGAGCCATACCAGTCCCGCACTCGCCGCAAGCAGTACTGCGAGATAGCCCCACACAAACGGATCGATCGGGATCGATTCGCCCTGTTTGAGGTAAAAGGCGTTGGGCGCCGCGCCGAAGAGAATGCGGTGCGCGGCCTGCCCGAAGGAAATCCACGCGAACACGAGCGCAAAGAGTAGCAGCCCCGCGATCGCGATATCGCCGCGACCGTCGCGCGTGCCAAGGCGCGTGGCCGCGCGCGCGAAGCCGACCCCCGCGAGAACGCTCCACAAGATGATCAGCGCGCAACTGAACGTGTTGTCGATATGCGCAACGTTCGCGAGAAATGGGATCTTCACGATCCACGCGGCGGGCACGAGGCCGAAGGCCAGGGCAAGTGGCAGCAGCGAACTCGTGGCGAGCGCAAGCACGAGACGGTTCGCGACGTTGAGCCGGAGCGTCGCCGTGAAATAGAGCACGCCGAGCAGCAGCAAGAAATTCAGTGACGGGTTGAAGACGTAGTGGCCCTCGCTGAGCGGCCGATAAAAGGTCTCGTCGAACAACCCCAGCAGCATCGCCGGCTGGATTTGGTAAGCGCTCACGGCGTCGTAGGTGGTCTGCGCGTTGGCGAGGGTGTGGAGGAACGTCGCCCACACCGGCGCAGTCAGCAGCATGAAGATCACGCCGGCCCATCCGAATCCGACGAACTTAGCGAGCCGCACCCGCCACGGCGCGTCACTAGCGAGCAGCACGCACACGCCGGAGAAATTCATCGTGAGCAGCAGCATGTAAGCTTCCTTCGCGGTGCCGCTGTTCATGAGCGCGGCGTTGGCGACGATGAGTCCGGCGGCCCAGAGTGCGGTGCCGCGTGCGTTTTGGGCCTGCGCGGCGCGCACCCAGCAATAGAGCGCCCACGGGGCGTAGCAGAAACTGAAGATTGCCGGATGGTTGATCCGGTAGACGAAAAATCCGACGAACGGCACCGCCGCGCTTACGATCAATGCGGCCGGCAGGTGTCGCGTAAGCGCATACACGATCAGCCCGAGTGCGAACGCTCCGAGCCATTTCGCGACCAGGTATTTGAGGTCCCACGCCCACGAGGCGCCGTTGGCGACCACGACGAAAAAGTGCAGCGGATCGCCAAACATGGACTGGCCTTGGCCGAGCAGCGGCGAGCCGAGGGAGTTGTAGCGGTTCCACACCGGCAACTCGCCCTGCATCAGCGCGCGGTGCTGCACGAACGAGTAGGGCACGTGCGCCCACATGATGGCTCCGACATCGGAGCCCATGTTGTTGACGAAACCGCGATCGGTCGCGCCGGGCAGCGTGGGCAGTCCATCGTAGAGCAGCGACGTGCCGAAGTTGGGCGACACATAACTCTTCCCCATGAAGATCACGGGATACGCGCTTGCGGCGACGGCGAGCGCGGCGCCGAGTGCGAGCGCACGGCGCGGTCGCGCGGCCAGCGCCTGAATCGCGGCGACGAACGCCGCGCGGGCCCGCGGCAAAAATTCGAGCACGAGCAAACCCGCGAGCAGCGCGATCCACACACCCGCTGCGCGGGGCAGGAGCCCAGCGAAGAGTTCTGACACCGTCGCCTTGAGTTCGGTCGGTTGTGGGAATGGAATCCACAGCTGCGGATCATTCCCGCCGGGTGTGACGGCGATTTCGAGCCCGCCCGCTCTGATTTTTGCCGACGCGATTTGGTTGGCGGGCTTCAACTCGGCGAGATCGATCGCACGCACCACGCGGCCGCTGAGCGCGGCGACGCGGATCGATTCGATCGTGAGTGTGCCGGGGCGATCGATCGGATCGAAGCGCAGTCCGTTGTAGCGGCCGGGCGGCAGGGTGAGGCGGTAAAGTTGCGGGGTGGCGCTGGCTGCGAGGGCGAGACGGGAGGAGTGGTATTCGCTCAAGCCCGATCCGTCATCATAGTAGACCTGCACGTAGCCTGCTTCGGAAGAAGCCACGCGCGCCTCGACGGCAAATAGGCCCCCGGTGTTGTGGGCGATCGGTAGAAACGGAATGACGACGACGGCACTGACGAGCGCGGCGACGAGCAGGGCCGGGAGCGTGAAAAACTTCATGCGGGGCGCGCAGTGTCGGGGATTCGGGCGCGGTGCGACAAGGTTTTATCCCGAGGCGGGACGGCCGGTGCGGCGAAGGGTCAGCGCGGCGAATCCGAGCAGCGTCGTCGCGCCGACAGCGATCTCGAAAACGAGCCAGCCATTTTTCGCGCACTGCCACGCGAAGTAGGAAAGTGATCCCATTTCGACGGGCGCGCCGAACGCGAGCCAGTGCTGCGCGCTCTCATCGCGGGCGACGACGACGAAGGGCGCGCGTGGAGCCGGCACGTAAACCGCGCGCCACGCGTTGCCCGGAATTTTCGCCGGCTGAATCGTGTTGAGAAACGCGTGCGTCGCGGCGTCGCGCAGCTCCAGGCTTACGTCGCCGCAGTCAACATCGCCGGCGACTTCAAACTTTAGCCACGCGCCGAGCGGTGACGTGAGCGGCTTACTCGTCCACATGCCGGTGGCGGCGGGGCCGCTCGCGTTGAAGGAGCCCCAACTCGGGATCGAGACGAGTGCGCCGATGTTCGACGAGAGTCCGCGGCGCGGCGCTGTGTCGAGTTGCAGCGGCGTGGCGAAATTTTTGACGAAGGCCGGGCTGCCTTTTTCCGTTTTAAGTGCAAGCGGCGCGCGGATGCTCACGGGCAGAAGGGCGGTGAGGCTGGGGTGATTGAGCCGTTCGATCAAACTCGCGGCGCCGGGGTAGGGGATGTCGGGAAAATCGAGTTGCGCGGGATCGCTGGTCGCGAGGTAGCCGCGCATGTGCGCCTCGGCCTTCACATAGAAGCGTCTCACGTCCGGCATCTCGACGGTGATCGCCAGGTGCCCGAGGTCGTAGACGCCCCACGCGAACACGCCGAGCCATGCTGCGCCGAAGGTGGCGCGCACAATTGTCATCCCGCGTGAGGTCACCGCACCCGCCAGCAGCCAGCCGAGCGCGAGCGTATTGGCCGCGGTGCCGAAGGCTAGCGTGTCCATATAGCGCGACGCCGGATAATCGCCGCCGACGCCGCGCGCGTAGGCGGTCGCGACAATTTGCGCGAGCACCCAGCCGCCGAGCGCGGCGATTGCCAGAGCCGCGCGGGATTCCACTTTCGTGAGAAGCACGCGCCAGGCGACGAACACCCACGGCAGCCACAACACCGCTGCGAGCCAAGGATAGGCGCGCGGCGCAGGCCATTGCAGGCTGTGGAGAATTGAGAGGAAAAAATCCTGCGCGTTCTTCGCTTTCAACGCCTGATGGTAATCGACCTCGACGCGCGTGAACCAGCCGATCGCGGTCAAGACGAGAGCCAGCATCAGCGTCGGCCATGCGGCGCGAAACGGGATCGCGTTTTTCAGCCAGCGAAATGCGACCACGCCAAACACGACGAGCGCTGCGAAAAATCCCGAGCCCATCGTGAGCAGCGCCACGCCCGCCGCGAGCGCGCCGGCCCACCAGCGTGCGTTCCCAGGCGGGGCACACGGCAGAAGCACCATCGCGGCGAACGAAAACAGCAGCAGCCAGTATTGCTGCGAGTGAAACCCGCCGAGGATATTTTGCCACGCGACCGGTGTGGCGAAGAGCGCTGCCAGTGCGGCGAAAAGGAAGGGGAAGAGGACGGTTCGGCGCTTCGATCCAGTCAACCACCGCCAGCCCGCGATCCAAAACGCGACGGCGAGCGCGGCGTGCAGCGTGGCGTTGAACACACTCTCGAGGCGCGCATCCCACTGGCCGTTCGCGAGGGTGAGCACTAAATTTTGGAGTTTCGTGACGACGACGCGGTGTTCGTTGTGTGGCTGAAACAGGTGTGCCACGAAGTGATCTTGCTCGAACCACGGCGCGAGGAGGTTGAGCCCCTCAGCGTCCCACTGATCCCAGTTGGGGAGGTCGGAGCCGAACTGGTCGAATGCGGCCCAATGCGCGCCGACGACGATGAAAAACAGGCACACCGGCCACGCGATCGGAAGGAGGCCGAGGAAAAATTTTCTCATCGCGAGGCGGCGGGGCGGATGATCACGGATCGAACGGCTTCGCGGTCGGCAAGACCGCCGGCTGGCCTTGCGCGAGCCACGCCGCGGCGCGCTCGCGCCATGTCTTTTCAACGCGCACGACGGCGAGAACGCCGATCGGGTTGTTGGCCGGAAAACGCTCCGCCTGATCGACAACTTGCCAGGGAAAGCGCGGGCGGAGTTGCTCGAAAAGCTCGACGAGATTCGACGGCTCGAAGACGTGAAAGTGAATGTTGATCTCGTTGCCGGAGTTTACGGCGCCGTGATAGATTTTTTTCAGTTCGACTTTTTTGGCGGGCACGTCGGCGGCGGGCGTGGCTGGGCTGTAGGTCGACCAATCGACGCCGTCCACGAAGTCGTCGATGTGCGTGCCGTCGACGACGGTCGTGCCACGCGTGAAATCATCGAGCAGGTGAGCAACGGGCGTCAGTGCGCGGCCGTGGTCCCAGGTGTAGCGGCGATCGGGCACGAGGCAGTAGATGATGCCGCCGGGCCGCAGCACACGATACCACTCAGCGAGCGCCATCACGGGATTCGCGACGTGTTCGAGGACGTGCGAGGTGATGACGTAATCGAGCGCATGGTCGCGGAACGGCAGCTCGGTGGCGTCGCCGTAGTAGTCGGCGAGGCAGCGTTCGCCCGCATAGTCGCGAAACCGATCGACGTAGATCGGCTTGGGGTCGAGGCCGGGCACCGGCGATTTGAACGCGCCGATCTCGACGCCGATTTTTCTGGGCCCGATCCAGCGGGCGACTTTTTCCTCGTGGGTCATCAGAAGTGCGGGAAGCGAAGGCTACTTTTTCGCGGCTGGAAACGGAATTATCCACGGCGGCCCCGGGTTGATCGGCGCGTCGACGGCCTCGCCGGCGCGGATCTTCGCCGCGTAGTCCGCCCAGTGAAGATCGGTGAGCGGATGCTCGCGCAGACGCGGGAGGTTGATCGCCAGCGCCCACAGCGCGACGAGCCACGCGACGCGCGTGACCCAACGTCGGGCCGCGATCGTCGCGGCGAGTACGAGCCAGAGAACAATCAACTGCAGGGGAAAAAAATAGCGCGAGCCGAAGCCGGTGTGGCAAAGATCGGGCAGCGCGAATCTTACGCGATAGAGCGAGCCGACGAGCAGCAGGACGAACGCGGCGCCGAGCCAGCGACGCTCGGTGCGGAGACTAGCGCCGCGGAAGGCGAGCACCGCTACGACGCCGAGCGCGGCGAGGCCGAGGATATTTTCGATCAGCCGCGGGTAGTTGGCCGGCACGAACGCTCCGGCGAGGAGCGATGCCGTGATTCGCATGCCGGGTACGGCTAGGACGGCGTCGGGGGCGAAGGTGCCGGTGGGGTTGACGGTGGTGTCGCGCAGCACCTCGATCAGTTGCACGGCGCCGCAGGCGAGGACAATTGCGGCGAGAATAACGCTGGGTGCGGTGCGGCGTATCCACGCCCGCCAAACGAATAATGGAGCGAGCATGATGCTGAATGGTCCGGTGAGGCCGAACAGCACCGCGGCGGTCGTGTCGTGGGCATGTTGCCGGGCGCTGCTGGCATCGGCCGAGATCAGAAGGAGCAGCAGGCCGCCGGCGAGCACCCACTGGAGGTTGACGAGGTTCAGGAGAATTTCAAAGGCGTCCGGGACGAGCACGACGGCCAGCGCGCACGCGATATGGCGTGGCAGCGGGCAACGCGCGGACTGCGTGCGCGCGGCGACGTAGAGCGTGAACGCGAACGCGCTCCAAACAAAGACCGCCGGCGCGCAGCGTGGATCGAAGAGGGTGGCAAGTTTGGCGACCAGGCGCGGGACCGTGTGCAGATAACCGGCGTAGGGCGTGATGAGGGTGTTGAGGCCATAGAGCCGACCCCACCAGTAAAACCAGCCGTCCTCAGCCCAGAATTGCGGGTTGAGAAACATGTCCGGCTTGCGTGCGAAGAGGATCGCGGCGCAGGCGAGGAGCGCCGTCCACGTCGGCGGCCGGAGGCAGCATGCCCACCGAGGAAGTCCCCGGCGGGCGGAATTAGCCGGTACGGATTCCTGATTCAACCAATCGCGGAGTCCGGCCATGTTCAAATCACGCCGACCACGGGCGCGGCGGGGCGGCGAGCGTGAAGTCGGTGTGCTCGAGCGTGAGATTCGGATTGTAGGCGGGATCGTGCCGAATCTCGGCGGGCCAGCGCTTCAGCATGTATTCGACCTCGCTGCGGAAGCGTACGTGCTTTTCGGGCGTGTCCTCGGCGCCGCGGGTCACCGACTCGTGGTGGTAGAGTTCGGCGAAGGGCGTCCACAGATTGCGGAAGCCGGCGGCGCGCACCTTCAGGCAGAAGTCAATGTCGTTGAACGCGACCGTCAAATTTTTTTCGTCGAGCCCGCCCACCTGTTCGTAGATCGAGCGGCGGACGATCAGGCAGGCGGCGGTGACGGCCGTAAAGTTTTGCACGAGTCGCGCGCGGTTGAACTTTCCCTCCGTGCCTCGCGGATAATCGCGGAACGCGTGGCCGGCGACGCCGCCGAGGCCGACGATGCATCCGGCGTGCTGGATGGTGTCGTTCGGGTAATAGAGCATCGCGCCAACGCAGCCGACGCCGGGGCGCAGCGCCTGTGCGGCCATCTCGTCGAGCCAGGCGGGCGTGATGACCTCGAGATCGTTGTTGAGGAGTCCGACGAGTTCCCCCCGTGCCTGATGGACAGCGAAATTGTTGATCGCGGAAAAATTGAACGGCGCGTCGTAACGCAGTACGCGGACGACACGAGGGCGGGTAGATTCCTTGGCCGCGGCGATCTGGGTGTTGATGGCGGCGAGGAGCGGGTTGGTGTTTTTCGCGAACGAGTCGAGGTAGGCGAGCGCGGCGGGATCGTCGGAGCCGTTGTCGACGATCAGAATTTCGTAGTTCGGATAGGTTGTCTTCTCGAGGAGGCTGTCGACGCAGCGTTGGAGGAATTTCAGGCCGTTGCGCGTGGGGATGACGAGCGAGACGAGCGGCGCCTCGCCGGGCAGCGGATACTGCGCGCGCCAGTGATCACCGGGGACGTGGTGGAGCGTGATTTTTTCACCGCGGCGGGCAAAGGCGTCGGTGAGCGCGCGGCGCGCAGCCTCGAGCGGATAATTTTTCTCGCTCAACATGAGCGCGGTCGAACCGGCGATCGCGCGCCAGTGGTAGAGGATTTTCGGAATGTGGCGGATGCGCGACTGATCCTGAATGCGTTCGATCACGCGGAGCGCGAGATCCCAGTCCTGCGAGCCCTCGTAGCCGACGCGGAAGCCGCCAGCGTCCTTCACGAGCGCAGCGCGGTAGACTGTGAGGTGCGAAATGAAATTCTGCGCCGTGAAAAGATCGGGGAGCCAGTCGGGCTTGAAGTAGGGCTCATGGCGGTGGCCTTCCTCGTCGATCTTATCCTCGTCGCTGTAGATGAGGTCGGTGGCGGGCTGGACGTTGACGAGCGCGACGACCTCGTGGAGGGCGTTGGGCGAGAGTTCGTCGTCGTGATCGAGGAGCGCCACGAATTCGCCGGTGGCGAGCGCGAGGGCGGAGTTGGACGCGGCGGAGATGTGGCCGTTTTTCTCGCGGAAGGTGACCTTGAAGCGTGGATCGCTGGCGGCGATTTTTTCGAGCAGCGGGCGGACGTGCGGCGAGGGCGAGGCGTCGTCGGCGATGCAGAGTTCCCAGTTTTGGTAGACCTGAGCACGGACGGAATCGACGACCTTCACGAGCCACTTTTCCGGTGTGTTGTAGACCGGCATCACGATCGAGATGAGCGGCTTCGCTTTGAACCCCTTTTCCGCGGCGGTGAGCTCGGCAAGTGACTCGGGCGTGTGCTTGTCGAACGTCGCGGCCCAGCGTTCGTAGGATGTCAGCTCGGGCACGCCGGCGTCGTCGCCGACGCGGATCGCGGTCGTGAAAAAGGGATGCCAGCCACCCTCGTCATCGCCGACTTCGAGGAGGATCTCGGTGTCGTTGGGTTCGAGCGGGACTTCGACCTTCCAGCCGCAGTATTCCGCCTGGGGCTTGTCGCGCATCGCGGCGAACACGTCGAGGCGCTTGAGCCCGTAAACGCCGGGGTAACGGCGGCCATTGACCGTGGCGCGCAGGTGCTTGAGCGCGGCGGACTCGTGCGCGAGGCACCAGCCGCGGACGAGCAGTTTTTTCGCCGGGAAACTCCACGTCTGCGGATAATCGACGCTGTGCGTGAGGGTGAGCGACGAGGGTTGGGAGAAACCGACAGGCGCCTCCTCGGGCGGAAGCGGGACTTCGATCATTGGCTCGGTGACACCGTGGCGTGAGTCGATTAATTTGCGGCGGAGAAAACGCAGCCACGCGGTGGCCTGCCAGGAGAACGATGCCGTCATGCGGCGGAGTTTGGCATCGCGGCGCGCGATCTCCTCGTCCTTCGCGTGGAGCGCGGCGCGATGGGCGCGGGCGGCGTCGTTCGCGCGCTGCGCGAGTGCGCGACTTTCCTCGAGCTGTTGCTGGAGAAGCTTTTTGTAGTAACGCGCCTCGCGGTCGCTCTGGCGGAAATTGGTCTCGGAGAGATTCAGTCGCTGCAGCCACTCGCTCTCGATGCGCTCAGCCTCGCGCTCCATCCGCGCAATCTCGGCCTCGAACGCTTGGATTTGCTGGCGCGCGGCGCGGAGCAGGCCCTCGGCCTGCTGGCGGAGAACTTCGCTGCGGGCAAACTTCGGCTCAAGTGCGGCGATGGTGCGCTCCAGGTGGGCGGAATGATTCGCAGTCGCGCGCTGCGCGTTCTCGATGTTGGCGACGTGCTGGGCCGTGAGCCGGCGCGTGTCGGCGAGGATCGTTTCGAGGTTCGCGGCGTGTTCCTGCAGCGCACGTACGCGCTCGGTGAGTTGTGTGAGCTTGGCATCAGGCTGGCGGCGCCAGAGTTCGAGGGCGGACCCGAGCTGACGCGTGAGCAGCGCGAGGTGCTCAACATCCGAAAAGAGCGGGGACGACGCGGCGCGGGCGCCCGCTTGTGCCGCGACGAGGTCCGTTTCGCTCGCAAGCGGATCGCGGGCGAGCGGCCAGTCGCCGCGCGCCGGTCGCGCGAGCGTGGCTTCGTAAAACGCGAGCAGCGCGCGGGAGTTGGCGGCGAAATCGAAATGCTTCCTGGCGAACGCGACGGCGTTTTTCCCGAGCGTGGCGCAGGTCTGCGGATCGACAAAAAGGCGCCGGCAAACGTCGGCGATTTCGTCGGGCGAACCGGTCTTTAGGAAAACGGCGTCGCGGCCGTCCTGCATGAGCGTGGCGATGTTGGTCGGCGGCAGGACGACGGCTTTGCCCATCGCAAGAAACTCGGGGAGCTTCGACGGCAGTCGGTAGTCGTTGAACGCGCCGGGCCCGCCTGGCTGCACGAGCACGTCGGCGAGCGCGAGGAGTTTGGGGAGTTTCGCTTTTTCGACGAAGCCGAGATCGAGCACGAACTTCTTGTGATCGAAGGCGAGGCTGTCGTTGAACGTGGGCGAATTGAAGCCGGTGCGGATGAGGCGCGTGGGCGTGCCGCGCTGGTTGAGGAGCGCGACGGCGACGTAAAGTTCGCGCATCTCGGGCTCGTTGGCGAAGGTGTTGCTGCCGGTGAAGACCAGGACTTTTTCGTTTTCCCGCAGGCCCAGTTCGGCGCGGAGCGTGGCGTCGGCGGGCTGCGGTTTATACAGCGAAAAATCGACTCCGGGCGGGAGCAACTGAGTCGGCACACCGGGCGAAACGAACTCGCTCAACTTGTCCACGATGTGCGTGATGCCGTCGGCGACGCGCAGGAAACTTTCGTGGCGCAGTGGGTGGGGCAGGCCATCGACGAGCCAGCTTTCGAGGTCGTGCGCGTTGCTCGCGCGAAGGTCGGTGAACTTCTTTCCGGTGTAGGCTTCGAGGAGAAAACGTTCGTTGTCCTCGAGGTGAATCAGCACGCGCGCCGGCGTTTGCGCGGCACGCTGGTAGGCGACGACAAATTTCCGCACGCCTTCCCGCGGGGTCCATGCGTGGATCAGGTCGGCGGGCTTGCCATCGGGAAACAGGCCGGGTTTCGCGAGCAGATCGTCGAACATCGCCGGTATGAACAGCGGGTTCGCGATGTGGGCGACGGTGTCCTTGCCCCGTGGCACGGCGACGATGCACGCGTGGCCGGCGGCGCTGAGCGTGTTGGCGAAGCCACCGATGTGGTTCAGGCTGTTGGTGGTAAAATCGCCGTAGTTGACGAAGAGGATATTCACGCGTCGGGCGGGAGGTGCTTAAAAGAAAAAGGCAGACCTGCGACGCTGCGCGGGTCTGCCGGGAAGGTAAATGCGGATTTTCAGAGCTTGAAGCCCGCGGCAGTGGAGTCGGCGAGGAACATCTTCACGGTGTCGAGCGAGACGTCCGCGAGGCTCAGGCCGATCATCTTGGCGGCCTTGGCGAGGATGTCGTGCGGCACGGTGATGATCGCGCAACCGGCCTCCTCGGCCTGGAAAAGATTGAGCACTTCGCGCGTGCTGGCCCACAGCAACTCCGCCTTCGGCTGGCCTTCGAGCAACGCGCCGCTCGCGCGCATAATGGGCATCGGATCGACGCCGGTGTCGGCGATGCGGCCGGCGAACACGGACACCACCGACGGGACGGCGGGGTTGAGGTTTTCCGCGACGCCGCGCACCTGATTGAGCGTGAGCAGAGCGGTGACGTTGAGCTTCACGCCTTCCTTGCCGAGTTCCTTGATCAACGGGAGCGTCGATTCGCCCTTGGAATTCGTGATCGGGATCTTCGTGTAGACGTTCTTCGCCCACGAGTTGATCTTCAGCGCCTGACGCTTCATGTCGACGATGTCGTCGGTGAAGACTTCGAGCGAGATCGGCTTCGCGGTGACGTGCTGGAGAATGTCCTTCGCGAACGCCTCATAGTCTTTGATCCCGGCCTTTTTCATGAGGCTCGGGTTGGTCGTCAGGCCCTTGATGTAGGGTTTGGCGTACAGATCGAGGATGCCGGCTTTGTCGGCGCCGTCGGCGTAGAGTTGAACCTTGAGGTCAGCGAGGGATTTCATGGGGAAAAAGAGGCGCAAGGACGCTGCGTCGTCAACGCTGGGCGAGAATTATTCGGGCCGCCTCGGCAAACGATGACACGGAAAACTCGGGCGGCGCCTGCAACTCCTCCGCGTAGCCGAAATCGATGAAAACCGTGCGCACGCCGGCGCGCTTCCCGCAATCCACATCGCGCCACCGATCGCCGATCATCCATGAGCGAGTGAGATCGAGGCCGAGATCGCGGGCGGCGTCGAGGAGCATGCCGGGCTCGGGTTTGCGGCGGCGGTTGTCCGGATGCGCGATGCCCTGACCGGGAGTGTAGCAGACTTCGACGCGTGCGATTTCTGGGATGAATTGTTGGAGCTTCGCGTGCATCGCCTCGACGATCGCCTGCGACTGCGTGCCGCGGCCGACGTCGGGCTGGTTGGTCGCGACGACGAGCACGAAACCGGCGGCGGCGAGTTGCGCGCACGCGACGTGCACGCAGTCGAACAACTCAAACTCCGCGACCGTCTGCGGCGGGTAGGGCTTGCCGTCGCGGATGATCTGGCGGTTCAGCGTGCCGTCGCGATCCAGAAAAACGGCGGGGCGGAGCGGCATGAGTCGATCGCGGATGCCGCGCTTACTTTTGCGCCGGCGCAGCGACGCTTTCCCATTTCGTCTGGTTCACCTTGAGATCGGGGTGTGAGACGAAAAGGTGCCACACGACGGCCTGAAACGCCTCGCTATGCGGCGTGATGTTGCTCGGATTTACGGTCGGGACGATCACGCACGCGTCGGCCACCTTGGCGGTGTAGCCGCCGTCCTTGCCGACGATGCCGATGACGCGTGCGCCAACCTGCTTGGCAAGTTGGAGCGCGGTCACGAGATTTGGCGAAACGTTTTTCTCCAGATTGCCGCCGCCGACCGAAAAAATGAGCAACGCGTCGTTGCTGTTCAGCCGGGAACCGCGCAGCCACTCGACAAACACGCTGGCCCAGCCCTCGTCATTCGTGCGCGCGGTGAGTTCGGAGACATTGTCGGTCGGCGCGTAGCACTCGAGTCCGGCGATCTTGCGAAAATCGTTCACCGCGTGCGAGGCGTTGGCCGCACTGCCACCGACACCGAGGATGAAGAGTCGGCCGCCGCGACTGCGCAACGCGACAAGCTCCTGGACGCATTTTTCGCAGTGCTCGGCATTCAGCTTCGCGACAATTTCAGCGGTTTCCTGGAGGTGTTGGACAGCGTAGGACATGGGGTTGAATCGGATTTTTAAACTTTGAAGGATTGAGCCGGTGACAATCAAGTTGGACGCGGTGATGACAATCTCATTATCTGCCGGCTAATGTCGTCGATGAATTGGGTCCGTTCGATCGGGGAAAGGCTGCGGCCGGAGAACGTTTTTCTCGGACTGGCGCTGACCTTTGGCCTCGCGGTGATGATCGCAAACCCGCCGTTTCAGGCACCGGACGAGGGCGATCATTTCTACCGGGCGTTTCAGATCAGCGAGGGCACGGTCGTTGGAGAAAAAGGCTTCGGCAACGCGGGCGGGGCGCTGCCGGTGATCGCGTTTCGCGTGGCCGATCCGGAGAACATTTCGTTTCATCCGGAGGTGAAGATGACCGCCGCGATTTGGCGGAAGAAGGCGGATCCAGCGTGGATCGACTGGAGCAAAGCGGAGCGCGCGTTTTGCGGGTTTCCGCATTCCGTCGTCTACCCGCCGACTAGCTACGTGCCGCAGGCCGCGGCGATTTTTATCGGCCGGCTGATCCATCTGGGTCTGCTGGGGTTGATGTATCTCGCGCGGCTGGTGGGCTTCGCTGCGTCGATCGCCCTCGGCTACGCGGCGCTGCGACGGCTGCCGGTTTTTCGCTGGAGCGCGCTGGTGCTTCTGCTATGTCCGATGAGTCTTTATCTCTTTGGATCGATGGCGTCTGACGGCGTGCTGATCACGGCGGCGTTTCTCCTGCTCGCCGTGAGCGCGCGGATCACGCTCGACGAACCCCGCCGCGCGACGTGGCGCGAGCTGGCGCTCGTCGTGACACTCGGGGGCGTGCTGACGTTGGCGAAAGTCGTCTATCTGCCGCTCGCGTCGGTCGCTCTTTTACTCGTCACCCCTCGATTGGAAAGCGTGCAACGAAAACTGATCTTCGGCGCCGCGTGGGCGGCAGTTTGCCTGCTTCCGCTGGCGCTATGGGGCCGGGTGATCGCGGGGATCTACATTCCGGGTCGAAATGATATCCCGATCGATCCGGCGGCGCAGTGGCTCGTGGTGTCGAAGGCGCCCTTTGCGTTTCTCGGGCTCGTGGCGAAATCGATCTGGATTGAGGCGGCTGGAATTTACCGCTGGTTCGTGGGCACGCTTGGCTGGGGTGACACGCCGATGCCGGATTGGTTTTATTACCTGTTCGGTTGGGGTTTGCTCGCATGCCTGATTGCCGAGGCATCCGATGCGCACCGGATCAAGGGCTGGCAACGCCTCGCGCTGCTTGGTGCCGGGACCTCCGCCGTCGTGATGATCTTTGGGGCGCAATACGCGACGTGGAATGCGCCCGGCTCGCGCACCCCGATCGAGGGAATCGAGGGGCGCTATTTTCTGCCCTTGGCACCGCTTATCGTGCTGGCTTTTCCGCCACTGGGAAAACTTCGCGTGCCGCGGGTCGTCGCGCCGTGGCTCGGCACGGGTCTGACGACGCTCGGGGCGCTCGTCTGCCTCGTGGCGGAGGTCGATCGCTATTATTTCGACTGAGCAGCGCGCAGCAGGGTGTCGAGTTCGTTCAGCCCCTCGTGCGAACCAATCTCGTAGAACCGCTCCTTCATCTCGTAGCCGGCGAGTTGGTTTTTCGCTACGAGTGATTTCTGCACCTCGGCGAGATCGACGACGGCGTCGCGCGCAAAACCGTCGAACGCCGCTGCGCGAAACATGCCGAGCCCGTAGTCGATGTGGTGCATCGCGGGCGTCTTGTGCTTCTTGTCGTAAACCTTGATCGTGTCGCCCGCGAACTCGACGTTGCTCGCGTCGTAACGACCGCGATTTTCGTAGACGGTCATCAGCCCCTGCTTGCCGCTGCGCTGGAAAAAATCGCCGACCGCCCGGTAATTGATCGGCAGATAGCTGTCGCCGTAGAGCACGTAAAACGCGTTGCCCAGCTTCGGCAGCGCCGCGATCAGCGCACCGCCGGTGCCGAGCAGTTTCGGGCCGTCGAAGGCATACTCGATCTTCACGCCCCACTTCGAGCCGTCGCCGTATTGCTCAACGATCATTTCGCCGAGGTAACCGACGCAGAGAACGATGTGCGTGAGCCCGTTTTTCTTCAGCAGCCGGAGTTGATGGGAGAAAAACGGTTCGCTGGCGACCTCGACAAGGAGCTTCGGGATTTTCTCCGTGATCGGCCGCAGCCGCGTGGCCATGCCACCGGCCAAAAGCGCGACGGGTAGCTCAGATGATGCTGCGGCCATTGGGCGAGCGATCAGTTCTGGGCGACGACCTTGCTGCCCTCGAAGTCGAAGCGGAAGCGGACTTCCTGGAGTCCCTTTTCGCGCATCGCGTGACGCAGCTTCTTTTTGTCGCCTGCGTAGAACATTAAAAATCCGCCGCCGCCGGCGCCGATCAGTTTGCCGCCAAGTGCGCCGTTGGCCATCGCGTGGTCATACCACTCGTTGATCCGATCGTTGCTCATGCCGGAGCTGCGAGCCTTTTTGCGCTGCCAGTGGACGTCCATCAGGCGTGCGAACTCCTCCAGGTTGCCGCTCTCCAGCGTCGCGAGTGACTTGTAGCCGAGTTCCTTCGTGAAATGCATGTTGTCGAGCATCGCCTGGTCGTTGGCTTTCGACTTGTCGTTTTGATCCTTTAGGATCGCCGACGCGCTGCGCGAGTAGCCGGTGAAAAACAGGAGGAGGTTGTCCTCAAGATTGAAGAGCGTCTCCTCGGAAATCGCGCACGGGCGATACGTGACGCTGCCGTCCTTGTTGAAGGAGAATGCCGTGATGCCGCCGATCGCCGCGATGTATTGGTCCTGCTTACCGATCGGTTCGCCGAGCTTGTTGAGCTCAATGTCGCAGGCCTGCTCGGCAAGTTCGGCGGGCGAGATGAGGTTTTTTTTCGAGGCGTGCAGCGCCTTGAGCAACGCGGTCGTGAAACTGCCCGACGAGCCCAGCCCAGTGCCTCCGGGGATATCGGCCATCGAGGCGAGTTCGAGATGCGGATCGGTGACACCGACGAGCTTCAGCGCCTCCCGAATGATCGGGTGCTCGATCTGATCGACGGAGGGCACGCGCTCGAGCTTCGAGTATTTGATGATGATCTCGGGCTGAAACGTCCGATGCTGCGTGATGTAGACGTATTTGTCGATCGCCGCGGCGACGAGGAAGCCGCCGTGCTCGCGATAATACGACGGCAAGTCTGTGCCGCCGCCGCCGAGCGAAACACGTAGAGGGGAGCGCGTGATGATCATGGAAGAAAATTGAGAAACGCGGAAAATCGGAAAATTGGAAAACGAAATCAATACTTCGCCCCGTGGCTTCCGCCTTGCCGTTGATGACAATCGAGCATCACAAACCCGCCTTCGAAACCGGATAGCCGCTCGCGCAATAGATTATCTCGACGATTTCGAGCGTGCGGATCGCTTCGTTGAGTCCAGGCGAAGGTTCGCGGTTGAGTCGGATGTCCTCAACGAATGCTCGCGTCTCGACGGCCCACGAATCGTCCGCGCCGGGAAACTCGAAGACGGTCGTTTCCGGCGGGCCCATTTGCGGGAGCATTTTGTAGAATGTGAGCTTTTCCGGCCCGTAGCTGCCACCGAGCCCCTCGATCGAGAGCTTCGCGTCGCGGCCGTAGAGTTCGAGGGAGAACATGTTTTTCCATTCGGTGCAGCTTGCGTGCAGCCACGCGGTCTGGCCGGCGGTGGTGCGCAGCGAGAGGAAGGCGTTGTCGTCGACCTTCATGTCCCAGAACAGCGTCGAGGCGTGGCCTTCGACTTTCGTGAAGTCGCCGAGAAACCAGCCCGCGAGATCGATCAGGTGGACGCCCTGGTCGATCAGTTCGCCGCCGCCGGAGAGAGCGGGATTCGCGCGCCACTCGCGGTCGTAGCCTTTGCGGCCGCCATGGCCGTAACGCGCGCGGAGAAACATCATCGGACCCATTACGCCGGAGTCGACAAGCTCACGCGCCTTGAGCAGCGCGGGATGATACCGGTGATTGTAGCCGAAGCGGACGCGTGCGCCGGTCATGCGGGCGGCCTCGCGAATCGTGCGGAGTTGCGCGGCGTTGAGCGCGCCGGGCTTTTCGACAATGACGTGTCTGCCGGCCTGCACGGCTGCCAGCGCGATCGGCGCGAGCGCGGCATTGAGCGTGGAAACGACCACGGCGTTGACGCGCGCATCGGCGAGGACGGCCTTGAAATCGGTCGACGCGGCGCAACCCGGGACGAGTTTCGCGAGGTCGGCAGCGCGGGTCGCATCGAGATCGCATGCGTGGAGCAGGGCGGCGCCGGAGACTTGGGCGAGGGCGAGGGTGCGTTTGCGCCCGATCAGGCCGCAGCCGATGACGGCGAAATTGAGTTGCTCGAAGTTGGCGCGGTTCATTCCGTGTCGAAAGAATGACAAGGCGAAGCCAAGCGACCGCGGGATGCAAGTGAGGTTTTGATCGCGGCATGAAACTCCCCGAACGAATCCTTCTCGCGATCGTCGCGCTGGGCGTGCTGGTGTTCGACGTCTGGACGGTGCGTTCGAGCGGCGATCCGTGGCACTTTGGGAAGAAACAAAACGACTACTACAACCTGCTGATCGACGGCTGGCTGGACGGGCAACTCGCGATGAAAGTCGATGTGCCCGAGGCGCTGCTGAAACTCCGCGATCCCTACGATCCGCAGCAGCGCCCGAGCGGGCTCGGGCTGCACGACGCCTCGTTTTACCACGGAAAATACTATCTCTATTTCGGCGCGGCGCCGGTCGTGACGCTGATGCTGCCGTTCCGATTGATCACACGGATCGATTTGCCGCAGGCGGTCGCGGTGATCGTGTTTGTCTATGCCGGATTTTTGGCGAGCGCGTTGGTTTGGCTGCGGATTCGGCGAAGATATTTTCCAGAGTCGGGCGCGGGCGTGAGTGCGCTCTGCGTGCTGGCGCTTGGCTTTGCCGCGCTCGGACCAGTGCTGATGCGGCGGCCGCATGTGTGGGAGCTACCGATCGGCGCGGCGTATGGTTTCGCGATGCTCACGCTGCTGGCGATCTTCGAGAGCCTGCACGCGACAACGGTGCGTCGACGTGGGTGGTGGTTCGCGGGAGCGGGATTGTTTCTCGGGCTCGCGGTGGCGTCGCGGCCGACGTATCTCGCGGCGCTGCCTTTGATGTTGGCGCCGGTGGTGGGGTGGTGTCTCGAGGAGAAACGCGCGCCGTGGCGCTTGGGATTTTGCGGGTTGGCGCCGCTCGCGGCGATGGGGGCGTTGCTCGCGCTGCATAATTTTCTGCGCTTCGAAGATCCATTGGAGTTCGGGCAGAGCTACCAGTTCAGCCTCGATTATGAGTCGAAGATGCCGCACTTCCGGCCGGGTTACGCCGGCTTTAACGCGTGGCGCTACTTTTTTTCCGCGGCGCAGTGGTCACGCTATTTTCCGTTCATCGCGCCGGCGGCGCTACCGCCGAAACCAGTGGGCGCGGGTGGCCACGACGATGTTTACGGCGTGCTCGCGAATTTGCCGTTCGCGTGGTTCGCGCTCGCGGTGCCGCTTGCGGCCTGGCGGCGATCCCCCGAGGAGCGCGGCCGGTTGCTCGCGTGGCTGGGTGCGGCGGCGGTGTTGTTCGTGGGGCTCACTGCGATGCTGCTGTGCTTCTTCGGATCGCTGGCCCGCTATCAACTGGATTTCACGCCGGCGCTGATGCTGCTGGCGGCGGTGGGTGTGCTGGCGGTGGAGCGTCGAGTGCGTGGCTGGTGGGCGGTTGCTCGCGGACTGTTGCATGTCCTTTGGGGAGGAGCGGCGATCACCTCTGTGATTTTCGCGGCGCTCTTCAGTTGGCAACTCAACCGGTTGTTCGTGGAGCGGAATCCGGCGGGCTTTCGCGCGACGGCCCGAATCGCAAATCACATTCCCGCATGGATCGAAATGCTGACGGGCGATGCGCCGTCGGTGAGGGAGCTGGAATTTTGGCTGCCACGCAGCGCCGAGCCGCGCACGGCCACGCTATTGAGCGTCGGCGATCCGCCGGAAGTCGATCGCGTCTTCGTGCGCTCGCTCGAAGCGGGCAGCGTACAACTCGGATTTGCGCGCGTGGCGATGCCGGAGGTGGTGAGCGCGCCGATCCCATTTAATTTTTTGCAGGCGCATCGCGTGCGCGTGACGCTCGGCGCGATGCTGCCGCCCGAAACGCATCCGTGGTTTGCCGGAGCGCCGGACGAACAAGCGCGGCTCGCGTCGCGACTCGTCCGGATCGAGCTCGACGGGAAAATGGTCGTGCAGGCCTACCGGCGCTTCGAGGCGACGAGTGGCGGACGCGTGCGCGTTGGGCCGAAAAGCCTGGGCGATGCGGAGCATCCGCGTTTCGAAGGTGAGTTTCTCGGCGAACGGCGGGTGCCGGTGAAACTCGCGGAGCTCGGTCTCCTGCCGCCCGCAAAATCGCTGGCCGGAGCTGATGGCGCGATCCGGTTGGCGATGAGATTTCCGCGCGAACGCCGCGCGGCCAGCGAGCCGCTGGTCGTTACCGGCGGCACCGGCCGCGGCGATCTCCTCGGCGTGGAATACCTCGATGGCGAGCGGGTGCGATTTGTCTTCGATCATTGGGGAAGTGCGTTGTTGCGCAGCGAACCGGTGCGCATCGACGATCAGATGCATGAGCTGGCCGTGAAAATGCCATGGCTGTCCGCGCCCGTAGGCGGACGCGTGGAGCAGCGCGGTGAGTTGGAGGTCGCGATCGATGGCGCGGTGATGTGGCGACAAAGCACGATGGGCTACCTCGCCGATCCGGAAGAAATCGCGGTGGGCGAAAATCCGATCGGTGGCAGTAACGTCGGGACGAAATTCCGCGGCGACGTGCGCACCCGAGAATGACGTTGCGGCGCGCGCGCTCCTTGCGTCCTGATTTCCCGATGCTGAGAGATTTGATGTCGTCCCCCGAAAGCCGCCGCCGCGTGGTTCGGTTTCTTGTCGTCGGCGGCGGATCGGCGGGGGTGCAGTTTGCGGCGCTGGCGCTGATTAAGGGGCGGATGAACGATCTGCTCGCATTTTCGATCTCGTGGGCGCTTTCCACAACGACGCACTACCTGGCCAACCGCTTCTGGGCGCTGCCGAGTGGGCGGCACGACGCTGGAAAACAATTTGGCGAATATCTTTTCACGATCGGCTTGAGCTGGGCAATCAACGCAGCGGCATTTCAACTCTGTCGGACCACGCTTGGCTTTGGCATGATGTGGTCGACGTTCTGGGCTATCCCGCCGTCGACGGTCGTCGTGTTTTTCCTGCTGAACTACCGCGTGTTTCGCGCGAGGCCGGAGAAAAGCTAACTCCACTTTTTTCCGCGCTCTTCCGGCACGACGCGGCGGAGCGTGAAGATGTCGCTCGCGGCGAGTTCGGCCGTGTAAGCGGAAAGATTTTTCCACGGATCCCACGGCGCGCTGATCAAACGTCCGCTGATGCCGTCGCTCGCGGGCGACAGGAGCCATTCGACGCAGTCGAGCGCCTTCGTGAGCACGGCGTCGCACGAGGTAGTTTTCTGCTTTTGCGCGGCGGCGAACTCCGCTTCGCCGACGACGGCCGGGCCAAGCGCAAGCACTTCGTCGGTGAGGCGCGTGTTGATTGCACCGGGCGCGAGAGCGTTGATGTCGAGGGCGCGCGACTTTTCCTCCTCCGCGATCGTTTCGACGAGGCGGACGACGCCAGTTTTCGCGACCCCGTAGGCGGAGAAATTGACGCGGGGCTTGGTGGATCCGCCGCCGGAAAAGCAGATGACCTTGGCGCGACGCGGTGCGCGCGCCAGTAGCGCATCGAAGGCGCGCAGGGTGAAAAACGTGCCGTCGAGATTTGCGCGAACGGTCTCGCTCCATTTTTCCGGATCGGTAGCGAGGGCGCGGCCGATTTCGCCTTGGAGACCGGCGCACGTAATGAGCCCGTCAACGTGCGGCCATTGCGAGGCGATTTCCGCGGCGGCGCGGGCGAGGTCGGACCAGGTGGCGACGTCGCAGCGGGAAGAGAAAAAGCGGCCGATATGCTGCGCGCCGAAGTCCGAATGATCGGAGCGGGCCAGTCCCCACACGCGGTGGCCTCCTGCCAGCAAGCGCGAAGCGAGCGCGCGGCCAATGCCGCTGCTGGAGCCGGTGAGGACGAGATTCATGCGGAACGAGCGAACGGAAATTGGCGGCGGGCGTAAAGCTCGTTGCGCGTCGGCGACTGATCAGATCGCGCGGCCGAGCGGGTGCGCGCTCAGGCCGTATCTTTTGTCGGCGAGGCGCGCGAGCGGCATCCACGGAAAGAGGCGTTGAAACGCGTTCGCGTCTTTCACGCCGAGTTTTTTGAGAATCTTGAAACGCACGATGTCATCCCAGCCCGGCAGGATGCCGCGCGGGAACGGCTCAAAGCCGGTTTGCTCAAGCGCGTGGGCGAGCGAGCGCGACGTGAAATACGACACGTGAATCTCCGGGCTGACGTAATACCACGAGGGAAAATCGCGCGGCGCGGTGTCTGCGTTCGCCGTCGTGAGAAAGAGCAGTCCGCCGGGCTTGAGGAGCCGGCGCAGCGAGCGGAGGACGTCGAGGGGATCGACGCAGTGCTCGATCACTTCCACGGCGGTGACGATGTCGAAACTGCCTTCGTGTTGTGTGAGTTCGGTGTCGTTGAGGATCGGCAGGCCGAGCGCGCGGGCCTTGTCGGCCCAGGCGCCGGTATCGTAGCCGAAGATACCGTAGCGACCCTGGCCGCGCACGTGGCGCACTAGGCCGCCATTGCCGCAGCCGTAGTCGAGCCACTTCGCGGGCGCGGGCCGTAGGTGCGCGATGGCGCGCGCGAGGCCGCGCCATTCGTAGCGGCGCACGGTGCGCGCGGGTTGCTCAAACTCGTAAACGTAATCGACCCACGGATCGGAGCCGCGGCCTTCGTAGTAGGCCTCGTCGTAAATCTGTGCGTAGTCGGTCCACGGCTCGGCGACGAAACCGAAACCGCACGCCGTGCAGCGGCGCAACGCGAACTCGCGGCGGGTGCGATGGCCACGTTTCACGCCCGCGGGTGCTGAGGCGGCGCGGCAGATCGGGCAGGCGAGTTCCGGCATGAAAGCAAAACGCGCTCAGGGCGTGCGCGCGTCGTAAACCCAGCGATTCGCCTCGAGCCAGCGCAGCGTTTTGATGATACCCTGCTCGATCGTCAGCTTAGGCTGCCAGCCGGTCGCCTGAATTTTTTTCGTGTCGAGAAAGATGAACGGGTTGTCGCCGATCCAGCCTTTGTTGCCGCCGGTGTAGTCGAGCCGCGGCTTGAGGCCGAGCGCCGCACAGATGAAGCCAATGCTGTCGTTGACCTGCACGTATTCCGGGGTGCCGAGGTTGTAGATCTGGGTGTGGTGCCTGGCGTCGCGCGCAGTGCCGCGGCGCGTGACGTGCAGCACGGCGTCGACGCAGTCCTGCACGTAGAGGTAGCTCTTGCGCTGCGTGCCATCGCCGAGAACGCGGAGATAGTCAGGGTGTGCGACGAGTTGCTGGTAGAAATCAAACACGTGCCCATGCGTGTAGCGTTCGCCGAGGATCGAGACGAAACGGAAAATGTAGGCCTCGTCGATCTGCGCGCCCTCGGCATAGGCGGCGAGGAGGCCCTCGCCAGCGGTCTTCGAGGCGCCATAGAGCGAGGTCTGAATCGGGAATACGTCGTTTTCCGGCGTGGGGCGATCAGGCGTGACCAGCGCTTCGCCGTAAACGGAGCCCGTCGAGGAAAATGCGATGCGTTTTACGCCGTTGGCGCGCATGGCTTCGAGGACGTTGAAGGTCGCGATCGTGTTTTGCTGAAGATCTTTTTCGGGGTGGGACCAGCCATCCTTGATGTCGGCGTTGGCTGCAAAATGAACCACAAAGTCGGCACCCTTCATCGCGGCCGTGAGCGCGGGGAGATCGAGGTTGTCGCCGCGGACAAGTTTAAAGCGCGGATGCTGCATCGCGCCGTCGAGAAAACGGAGCTGGCCGGTCGAGAGATTGTCCCAGCCCGTGACGCTCACGCCGTCGGCGAGGAGCCGGTCGATGAGGTTGGAACCGATGAAGCCGGCGGCGCCGGTGACGAAGACGTGTTGCATGAAAACGAAGGCTGCTAGTCCGTCGGAGAGGCGCAGGGGATGTCAACGGCGTTGCGCCGTCCCGAAGAAATGATCCGCGCGGTCGCGGAGGTGCTGGTAGTTTTGCTTCACCTCGTCGGGCACGCCCCAGACGTAGTCGCCTTGGAAAAAGAGCGAGATGGCGCCGGTCACGAAGATCGCGACCGCCGCGAGCATGCTGATCAGCACGAGCGCAACGCGGCGAATCCATATAGCCTCTGCATCGAGCACGGCAAGGCCCCACGCGGCGGACGCGATCAATATCGGGCAAAAGTCACCCGTGTAGCGATGCGACGTCACGATCGCGGTGAGCAACGCGATCGCCATCGGCGCGACTCCGAGCGT
Source organism: uncultured Opitutia bacterium (assembly GCA_903896015.1). Classification (GTDB taxonomy): domain Bacteria; phylum Verrucomicrobiota; class Verrucomicrobiia; order Opitutales; family Opitutaceae; genus CAITWF01. The sequence goes on from CAITWF010000043.1 coordinate 122,314, forward strand.
GAGCAACGCGAGCGACGTTCGGGCGGCGGGCGCGTAGAGCGACGCCCAGGCGCCGCCAATCACCGCGAGCGCAAAAAGCGCCGGCATGGCGAAGGGCAGCGCGAGCGTCGGCTCCGCCAGATCGATTTTCGCGCCCGGGTAGCCGGCGCCCTGGCTGGCGCCGAGGAATAAATAGGGAAAATTCGGCTCAAGCCGGAAATCCGGCCGCACGAAATACACGTCGAAATTGTGGGGCACGTTGACGACGTGAAAATTCTTTCCGTCGAAGCGCGCGAGGCGTTCGGGCGTGTATTGGACGCTGAAGCGGAGCGGCGAGCCGTCGAACGTGCCGAATTTGAGATAGCTGAGACCGTTGAAGGAGAGGATCGCCAGCGCCGCGAGCGCGCCGATTGCGAGTGGGCGGCGCACGGCGGTTTGGTTTTTCACGCCGAGCCGGGCGCGGTGCAGCGCCACGACACCGACAAGACAGAGCGCGAACAATCCCGAGGACGGTCGCGCGTGAATCGCGAGCGCGCCGCACGCGAGCGCACCGATCCAGTTGCGACTCGTGGGCGCCGCAAACCACCGCAGCGAAAACCAGATCGTCCAGAGCGTGAACATCGCGCCGCACAGCACGGCCTCGTGATAGATATAGGCGCGGCTGCCCAGAAACAGCAGCGTGCTGCCGAGGCCGGTGCTCGCGAGAAACACCACCGTGGCCCAGCGCGACGGCCATTTTCCTTCGCCGCATAACGTGCCCGCCGCATGGCACAACAGCGCGTAGGCGGCGACCAGCGCCGCGACAAAATTGCCGAGCAGGAAAATCCGGATGAGTTTTCCGAAAGCGATCCCGCTGGCGACGAGCGGCAGCCGGAGGAGCGCCGGGGTGATGCCGAAGTAACCGTAGATTTTCCCGCCGACCACAAATGCCTCGCCGCTGAGGGCCTCACCCGGAACGTCGAGGTGGCCGCGGAGCAAACTCGCCGCTTGATGATCATAGAAGGTGCCGAACGAGTCTTCGACGAGAAAGCGGAACGTCCCGCCCGTTACGAGCGCGGCGAACACCGCGCCGCACACCAAAATTGAAGCCGCGGCCCAAACGTGCGGCGCGGTGTCATGACCGTGGATCACTCGCGGTGCGACTCGACCCGGCGGATGCGCGGCGATCCAGTTTGTCGCAGCGAAGATCAAAAATCCCGCCGCGATCGAAACGAGCAACGCCACGACCAGGAACCCAAAGCGCGTGTGCACGAGCTCCCGCACTTGGCCGTGCAGGCTCAGGAACGGTGCGGGCCGGCCGCGCAACTTAACGCCGTCGGCGGCGGAGAGCTGGCCGCGAAAGTGTGCGTCGGCCGTCGTGCCACCGATCGGATTTTCGGCGAAGTAGAGCTCGTCGGGTGCGCGGCGGTGAAAATACGCGTGCGTATTGAGCAGTTCGCGGCCGTCGAGCACGATCCGGAGCAGGCGCTGCTCGTGAGACTTCGATTCACGCACGGTCGCGAGCGTCGGTAGATCGAGCTCAAGCGTGTGCGTTATCCCCGGCTCGACCGCGAACGATTGCGACAACGGGCCGCCCATGCCCCACACATCGTAAACGAAGACGGCGTGTTCGGCATCGGTGAAGCGCACCGCCAGAAAATCGGCGTTGCTGAACGAGCCCGTCGTCACGATCGGTTCGCAGACGCCTTTGATCGGTGCGGGAAAAACGACTTTGAAAATCTGGTGCGACGGCAGATCAGGGTAAAGTTGCGGCAAGTTCGGGCCGATCAGCGCGACGAGAGTCGCGAGTCCACCAACCCAGCCGAGAATCTTCGCCGTGAGTCGGACGTTCACGGGATGTGACTCAGCGTCGGGGAGAAAACCCTTCCGCGCGGTCGACGATGAACTTCGGGCGGGCGCGGACTTCCTCGTAGATGCGGCCGATGTATTCGCCGAGGATGCCGACGCTGATCAACTGAATGCCACCGAGGAACGCGATGAGGATGACGAGCGTCGGATTGCCCCACGCGATCGGCCAGCCCATGAGTTTGTAGAACAGATAAATCGCCATCAACAGAAACGAAAACGCCGAGACGATGAAGCCGAGCCAGGTGCTGAGCGACAGCGCGTAGGTTGAGAAGCAAAAGATCCCGTTGAATCCGATACGCAGCGAACCGAAGAAGCGGTTGTAGTTCGTCTCACCCGCGAAGCGTGACGGCCGATCGAAGGGAATGATAGCCTGCTTGAATCCGACCACCGCGACCATGCCGCGGAGGAAGCCGTGCGATTCCTTCAGCTTCACGACTTCCTGTACCACGCGGCGCGCCATCAGGCGGAAGTCGCCAGTGTTCGGCGGGATTCTCACATCGGCGATTTTGTTGATCACCTTGTAGCCGGTCGAGGCGACGAATTTCTTGATCCACGGTTCGCCGGTGCGCTGGCGGCGTTGCGGGAGAACGACATCACAACCCTCACGCCACTTCGCGACCATTTCCTGCACGAGTTCGGGCGGGTCCTGGAGGTCGACGTCCATCACGATGACGGCGTCGCCGCTGGAGTATTCGAGGCCGGCGAGGGTGGCCATCGGCTGGCCGAAGCGGCGGGAAAACTTGAGCAACTTGATCCGCGGATCGGTGACGCGGGCCTCGAGGATCACCTCCTCCGTGCGATCGGGCGAGGGATCGAGGGAGAAGATGATTTCGTAGTCTTCCGTCACGCCCGCGAGAATCGGGCGCAGGCGGCGCAGAAACTCGGGGATATTTTTTTCCTCCTTGTAGACAGGGACGACGAGGCTGAGGAGCATGGAAGTTTCGCTAGATGGATTGCTGCGTCACGAGGCGCCTCGCAATGACAAACGGGGTCAGAGGCGAATGCCGAGATCGGCCAGGCGGGAGTAGAGCGCGCCGTCGACCCGCGTGCGGTGCGCGTAGTGTTCGATTTGGCGGTGATCGATGTTGGCGGCGCCGCCGTGGAGCGCGCTGCGGATGCGCGTCATTTCCTCGTGGCCGAGCGTGTGGATTTGCTGGCTGGTTTTTTGCGCGGCATGGACGCGAAACGCGCCGAGGAAGTAAGGCAATCGGACGAGTTTCATGTCCGCCTGCTGGAAGCGCACGATCAGATCCCAGTCGAGGGCGAACTGGAAGGTCGGGTCGAGGCCGCCGACGCGATCCCAAGCCCGTTTGCGCCAGAAGAGGGTTTCCTGCGGCACGTAGTCGATCCATTCGAGGGCGGCGTTGTCGTGCGGCGGCATGATCCAGCGGCCGATGTCGCGATCGAGGTCGTCGATGATGATCCGGTGGCCATAGACCACATCGACGTCAGGATGCTCGACAAAATATTTTGCCACTGAGTGGAGCGTGCGCGGCGCGAGAAGGTCGTCGGAGTTGAGCCAGGCCATGAGATCGTCGGGGCCGAGGCGGCCCGCGAGGTGCTTGAAGCCTTTCCGGATCGCGTCGGCCTGGCCGGCGTCGCGTGCGGATTCCCAGTGGTGGAGCCGCGCGGATTCGCCCTTGATGACATCGACGCTGCCATCGGTCGAGCCACCGTCCTGCACCACGTAGAGGAGGTGCGGGTAATTTTGCCGAAGCACGCTCGTCATCGTGCTGCCGAGAAAATGTTTTTGGTTGAACGACGGCGTGACGAGGCCGATGCGCGGCAGGCGGACGGCGGGAAGCTGGCGGCGCGGCAGACGCGGGTCCCATTTTAAGTGGCGCGGTTCGTAGTGCTTGAGGATGCCGATCTGCATCCAGTAACCGTCGAGAAGCTTTTTCTCGAACCATGTACGGAGCGGTGTCGAAACGTTTGCCCGCCACCACGCGCCGCTGGCGATCCCGAGGCGGCGGAGGTGCGCAGTGGGCTCGGTGGATTCGGCGGTGAGCTTGCGGATGAGCGACTCGCGTTCGGCGCAGACACGCTGGAGGAGTTGCAGCATCCGCTCCTTTTCATGGAGTTGGGCGAGGAGATATTTCGCCTGATCGAGCTTCGTAAGACCGTCGAGGTGGCGCTTGAGGGTGGCTTCGCGCTCGGTGAGGGAGCGGCGAAGCGCGACGATTTCGGCATCGCGCGCGGAGAGCGTGGCGCGGAGTTCGGCGAGCCCGGGATCGTGGACGGGCGGGAGTGGCGGAGCGGGCGCGGCAATTTTTTTTGCAAGGTCGGCCTGGAGCGCCTTCACGTTGCCATCGAGGATGAAGATGACGCGTTCGCGTTCGTCGCAGACGGCTTTGAGCGCGGTAATCTCGTTTTCCTTTTCGAAGATGGCGGCTTCTTTTTCGAGGATGGCGACGTCCTTTTCCTCGAGCTTGCGCTGGCGGATGGCGTGCTCGACACCCATCGCGCGATAGCGCGCGGCGGCGCGGCCCATGAGATCACGAACTTCGGGCGCGAGGTGCTCGACGGGTTGGACGGAGAAGGCGTTCTTACCGGTGGCGTTCAGCGTGGCGTCGAGCGCGGCAGTGGCGTCGGCGACGGTGATGCCGGCGAGACAGGGCGCGTTTTCGAAAAGGCAGTCCCAGCCACACCCGAAGCACGGCAGCGGTTGCACGAGCGCGACGCCGGTGCGTGCGGCGGGCGTGAAGCGCGGCCACGTGCCGCCGCCGAACAAGGCCACCACGGGAGCGCCAACCGCGGCAGCGAGATGCATCGCGCCGGTGTCGTTGCCGAAATAAAGCGCAGAATCGGCGAGTAGCGCGGCGAGCAGCGGGAGCTCGCCTTCGTGGCCCAGCCAGAGAACGGGAGACGCGGAGACGGGGAGAGTGGGGGACGAGGAGACGGTGGAGACGATCGATTCGAGGTGGGCGCGCTCGGATTCGTGACCGACGAGGAGCGTGCGCAAGCCGTGGCGCGCGTGCAGGTGGGCGATTGCGGCGGTAAATTTTTCGGCGGGCCAAGTTTTGATTTTAACATTGGCAAAGCCGGCGGCAGCGCAGGCGACGAAGCGGCCGGGTGCGAGCGTGTGGGCAGCGAGAATTTTTTTCGCGGTGGCGCGCGTGGCGGCGTCAGGCGCGAGCGTGGGCGGAGTGCGGGCAACGGCGGTGCCGATCATCGCGTCGGCGAGGCGAAGGTTGCGCTGCCAGTCGGGTTCGTCGGTGCGGAGCGCGATCGTTTCGCGGAAGACGTCGGCGGCTCGGAGGCCGAAGTGGATGTGGAGCTGCGCGGCGAAGAACGTGTCGTCGTTGGCGGGGCCGAGGGAGATGCAGCGCGCGGCGGGTGCTGCGGCGGCGAGCGCGACATCTAGCCAATGGCGGCGCGAGCTCGCGGCGGCGATCACTTCGGGCTGGAGCGCGGCGATTTCCTGACGGACGCGGGTGAGTTCGGCGTTGTTGGCGTCGGGGCCATGGGCGAACGGATCGAGGGTCGTGGTGAGCCAGTCGACATCGGGCGCGATCAGCGGCGCGAGTTCGGCGTAGGCGCGGCGGATGACGACGGTGAGACGCGTCTGCGGCCACGCGGCGCGGAGAGAGCGAAGCGTCGGCGCGAAGAGCACGAGGTCGCCGAGTGTGTCGATTTTAAGAAGGAGCGCGGAGCGGGGCGCGGTCATGCGTCGGGCGGTTTGGGAGCCGGCGTAAGATCGGCTTGGAGGAGGCGGGCGGCGCGGCGGCGAGTGTCGGGCGCGGGGAGCGGATAGTCGGCGGGCAGCGCGAGATGCACAGTGCGCGGGTTCACGGAGGCGGGCACGCGGATGCGGACATTGGCGTATTCGCCGGGATTGAGCGAAGGCGCGCTGCGTGGACCGTCGTCATTAATTTGAGTTTGCAGGGCCGCGATCTCCGCACCGGTCCAGTTGGGATATTCGATCCGGAGCGCGAGATATTCAGCGATGGGGCTGGCGGGGAGAACGATCGTGGTCGTGCGCGCCATCCAGCCGTCTTGATCGATGCCGGTCGAGGCGAAGCGCAGCGCGCCGGGCGTGCCGAAGTCGAACGTGCGCGTCGGCAGCGCGGGCAGCACTTCGAGCGATTCGAGTTTGCCACCGGTGGGACGATCGTCGCCACCGGGGAGGCGCGTCGTGGCAGTAAATGAAACAGCGACGCGCGTCGTGTGCGTGGTAGCGGAGAGCGAGGAAGGTGAGAGCGCGGGCACGGGGAGCAGCCAGTCGAACGTGCCGGTGGCAGCGGGCAATTCAAGCTCGGTGCCGTCGACGGAAATTTTCATGGTGCCGCGACCGAGCGGCGAACCGGGCAACTCGGGGACGAAACCACGCAGGCGCACGACACCGCCCGGCGCGGTTGCACCGAGGACGAAGGTGCTCTGCGGCGAGAGCCAGCCGTCTTCATAGGCGCCGGAAAACTCGAGCGTCTCCGCCTCGGAAAGCTCATCGGGAAAATGGGCTAGGCGGAGCGGACGGGAAAGTTTTTCGTATTCGGCGGCGCTGACGGCGGATATATCGCGGCCCCAGCCGAGCACGCGGCGGTAGTCGAGCGGGATGCCGGAATTATAGAGACGTTTCAGACCGGTGCGGCGATCGAGGATGACGTCGGGTGTTTCCCAAAAATCGACGGCGACATAGGCGACGCCTTCGTGGACGAGCGGGTGCAGCGGGCCGACAAAGAGGTTGAACGCGCCGTGGCCGATCGCGGGGATCGGCACGTCGCTCGCGCCTCGTACGACCGGGCCGACGAGTTTGTTCTCCCAATTTTTGCTCGGCTGGCGCCAGCCGGTGCGGCCGGTGAGGAGCGTGCGCGTGGCGGCGATGCGGATGTAGATTTCTTCGCTTGGATGCTCGACGCGGAAAAGCATGAAGTGGCCGATGCCGTTGAAGTCGCGACCGGGCGCGAACTGATCGGGTTCCTGCTGGAAAAACGAGATGAAGCCGCGGTTGCCGAGGTAGTAGTGGTTGCCGAGGCCGGAGTGGACGAAGACGAGGCGGTTGCGCACCTCGGCGGCAGGCTGCAACTCGAACAGCCGGCGGACGGGGGCGCCGGGGTCACGGGCGAATTTATTGAAGAGCGAGAGCTGGTTCGCGACGTCCAGGTAGAAGTCGGTCGGGCGCGTGAGTACGGGTTGCGAAAACTCGGTGCGCCAGAGCGTCGAGGTGGTCACCCATTTTTCATTGCGCTCGAGCATGAGTGGGCGCGCCTGCGCCATGTCGGCGTAGTGCGGCTGAAAGGTTACGGGCGTCGGAGGATTTCGGAAATCGATGCGTGTGTTGGGCGTAAAATAATCGCGCGAGGCAAACGCGAGCTGGTGGCCGCGCATCTCGGAGCCGGCGAATTTGGCGGCGACGACGTTTTCGATCGTGGCGGTGATTTGGGCGTCGGGATTGGTGGGAGGCGTGATCGCGAGGCCGAGGCGGGAGGCGTAGCGGAGCTCGGTCATGCCGCCCGAGCTGGTGCCTTCTGCGGCGCGGGCGTAGTGCAAGGCGCTGGGCGCGGTCGTGAGCGCGAAGAGCAACACGAGCAGCGCGGGACGGCGAAATTTCAACGCGAGCCCGGCGAGCGCGATCGCCAGCGCGGGCTGCAGCCACATGGCGAGTTTGTAGAGGTTGAAGTCACTGGCGGAAAAATAGAATTTCACCGCGACGGCAGCCTGTACGAGGAGAAGCAGAGCCGCGACGTTCAACCGCCATGATTCGCGCAGCGCGCGTCCCACGACTACGACGGCGAACAGCATGCCTGCCATGATCGAGAGCGAGAGAACCGGCTCGGCGAAGTCCTTTGCGATCGGCATCCAGCCGAAAAGATTCGAGAATCCCGTGGGCAGGAGGAAATACGGGAAGAGCGAGAGGAGGAGATTGGCCGAGTGCAGTGCGGAGGTGAGCTGCATGATGAGCACGGAGACGAAGGAGATGAGATTGTGCCGCAGCAGCAGCACGACGCCGAGGAGCGTATAGGCGGTGAGTGAGACGACGAGAGTGGGCGTGATACGGCGACGCACCAAGGCGAGCGCGCAGAAGCCGAGATAGGTGACGACGGTGAAAGGCGTCGTCTCCGGGTAATACAAACACAGTCCCGTGCCCGCGATCGCGCAGAGCACGGCGTGGCGCAGCACATCGGTGCGACTGGTGCGCGCGGACCAGAGACGCGCCATGAGTGCGAGCACGACGAGTTGGAGGGCGATGCCGCCGACCTGGGCGATAAGTTGGTAGAGAGTCCCTAGTAGGAACAGCGGTGACGCCGCGAGCACCCATGTGGCGATGAGTGCGCGTCGGCGGTGGCGGCCGAGTTGAAGCGCCAGCCCGGCGGCGGAAAAGAGTTGCACGAGCGACAGCGCGAGGATCGCGGGCATGAAGCCCTGCGTGGCTTTCAATCCGCCAAAGCGCGACACCCAAGCGACCGTGTGCTCGGCGCCGAACCGCATCATGTCGGCGACGTGCATGAAAAAATAATAGCTCGTGTAGTCGCGACCGGAAAGCTCCGCCATCGTCGGCACCGCGTAGAAGTCGTGGTCAGCGAAACGTTCGGCGGCGAGGCAGTAGTTCGCCATGTCGTCGTTGCCGTAGCTGATCCAGTTGAAGCCGGTCGAGAGCGCGGGCCAGCCCGTCCACAGCAGCGAGAACAACGCCGCACCGAAAAACGGGACGAGTGCGCGCGGCGACCACACCGGCCTCCGCCACAGGAGCACGCCGATCGCGAGGACGACCCACGCTGCCGGCATCACGCGCGCAAACGCTCCGATCGGCCAGCCAGCCTGGTTGCCGACCATGAGTGTAATCAAAATGATCGACAGGCCGAGACCGGGGGCGAGCAGCCACGCGCGCAAGACGCCGAAACGCGGCGAGACGAGCGCGAGCACCGCGCGTCCCACGAGCGTCCAAAGGAGGAAAACCGAAAACGAAAACGCGAGCGCCAACATGAAGGAAATAACAACCTTCACACGGATTCCCGCCATCCGGCGAGTCGCTTTTTACAAAGCGCTGCGCACGAAATCCTCGCACGCCGCAAACGCGAGGTCGGCGGAGGCGAGAGGCGGATGCGCCGGAGTCGCGGCCTCGAAGGCACGCGCAACGGTCGCTTGATTGGCTGAGGGCGAAAGCAACGGCGCGCTGAGCTCGCGCGCGGCCGCGCGGAGTTTTTCGTTCGTGGAGATCACGACGATTTTTGAGTGCGCCCATGCACCTGCGAGCGCCGCGTGGTAACGTGAGGTGACGAGCCACTCGCCACTCGGCCAGCGCAAGACCGCCTCATTGAGCGGCGCGCCCGGGTAGTCTGGGATGACGAGGCGCCAGCGTTCGCGCTCAGCGTCGGGGAGGGCGGCGTGCAAGGCGCGCTCGGCGCCCGGCAACTCACGTGATTCCTGCGCAAGCCAGACGCGCTCAGTGGCGGGCAGTGCGTTTACGGCACGCAGGAATTCTGCCTGCCCGGCCCATGCGGCGTAGTCGAAATTGGCTACGACGGTCAGCCGGCCGGCGGCGGCGGCCGGCGGCGGCACGTCGCGGAAAAATACGTGCGCGAGATCGGCGGCGCTTTCGAGCCGGGCCGGCGGAACGGGCAGGGCGGCAAGAAATTTCGCCGAAGCGGGGTCGCGGGTCCAAATCCCGGCCGCATGCGCGCAGAGATGCCGCACGTCGGCGAGCGCGAGTTCGGCGGCTGTCTGCACCCCCACGCCGAGGAAGAACATCGGTTTGCCCGCTTTGGCGCAGAGTGCCGCTTCGCGCACCAGATGATCGACGAACCAGCGGCTTTGCGCGCTTTGAAACGGTGAACCGCCGAGGCCAAGCCAGACATCGCAGGAGGTGATGCAGCGTTCCCGGTGCGCGTCGTCGTAGGGCAGCCATTCGATTTCGCAAAAGCGGCGACGGAGCGGCTCGAGCGCGAACGGCACGCAGCACGTCAAGGTCGCTCGCGGCGAGAGGCGCCGCATCGCGGCGAGAAACCCGGCGACCATGAAGTCGTCGCCGAGGTTGCCCGCGCCGTAGAAGTGGTGCCCGAGATGAATCCGCACGCCGAGCGATCTCGCCGATCGCCGCTCAGTAGGCGAGCGTGACTTTCAAGTGACCGCGACCGTGGATGTCCTCGGCCTGGGCGACCGGCAAATGAGTGATTTGCCAGCCGTAGTCGAAGCTGGCGGAAAAATTACTCGCCCAGTTTATGCGCACGCCGACGCCCGTGCTGGCGAGGGGTTTGAATGCCGGATCATAGGTGAATGTATGCTTGTTCCGGACATTTGCCGCGTCGTAAAACGCGAGAAAGCGGGTTTCCAGCGGCACTAAGTCCTTGCCGAGGACGTGAACTGGCTGGCGCAGAGCGGGCAACAGTAGGTCGTTGTTTAAAACAAAGCCCTCATCGGCGGCGAAAACATTCTCGTTGAACCCACGAACGGTGGATGAACCGCCCACCGTGAGCGCCTCGCTGGAGAGCAGGTTGCGGTCGGACACTTGGAGGTTGGCGCGAGAATTGAGTTCCCAGCCTCGATCCAGTGTCAGCAGTCGTTGAAAATAGACGCCGCCGTAGGAGTAGGCGGATTTGGTGCCCGCCCGCGCCGCGACGAAAGCAGTGTCTGAATTCCGCGAATTGATGTGGCCGGGACTGAAATTCGCGGTGGCGCCAAACGCCCAAGCGCCTCGTTTGTCGCGCAGCACTTTGCTCGCGCCCGTGGTCAGCTCAAATATGTCGGTCTTCGAATTCTGTACGCTGGTGCCGCCGAATTGGAGGTCATTGTTGCTCTCTTTGAAATTCAAGGCAGCATACCATTCAGCCGGATTATCCCCGCCGCGCAGCGGGATGGTGTAGCGTAATTCGCCACTGATGTTCTCGGCGTCCTGATTAAAGAAGCCGCCAAGGAGATCGGGACGGGCCCGCATGTAGGTGGCGTTAAATTGGAGGTAGTGGCGCCAGGGCAGTGGTGCCCGGTAGCTGAGCAGGTGACCTTGGAAATATTGGCCGTGATTGGTAGTGATATATTGGTAGGTTACTTGGTGATCGAGGCCCCAGAGATTGGCGTAAGTGAGCGCGGCGGAGTAGTGATTGCGGCCGAGGACGTCGTTCCCCGCGTCGTCCACCGTGGCGATCAGGCGGAGGGGCACGCGCTCTTGCACGCCGATGATGAGGTCTGCCTGGCCGCTGTTCGGCACGGGATCAATCCTGACCTGAATCCGCCGGAAGGGATTGTTGTTGTTCGTCCAGCCGATCGCTTGATCGAGGTCGGCAAACTGAATGATCTCGCCTTTGGCGACATGGAGGCTGCCCCGCAGGAGGGATTCGCTGAACCAGTGGTTGCCGAGAAATTTGATTTCGCGAAATTTTCCCAGCCCTACCGAGAGTCGCAACGTGCCGTCGGCGATATTCTGCGGCGTGGGAATGGTGACACCCTCAATGATCGGAAACCCGTGCTGTCGCACATAGATTTCCACAACCTGAGCAATCGCGCTCAGCATCTGGGGCTCGATGGGCCGGTCTTTGGCTCCGTCGAGCCGGGCTTCCAGTTCAGAGGCGTTGAGAGCGCTGAGCACGCCTGAAAAAACGACCAGCCTGGAGTTGGCGACGGGCGAGAGCTTCAGGGCGGCTTCGGGCGTGGTCGCGATCAGTATCTGCTTCAACAAATGTTTCTTGGACGGAGCGGCCTCGGCCTTCAGGCTCCCCAACGGTTCCTCCGCTGGTAGCAGTGGTGCGAGCCCGACCATTAAAAGGACAAGGGAGATTTTTTTCAGAAATATCATTAGCCTGGTGCGAGACCGGTCTAGGAGGGAATTGTTCATTGCCGGGGCGGCGTCACGGCGAAAAGGACTGATCGATGTGGGTTCCAAGCGTCGGCGATTGCCCGTAGACCGAATAATCGCGCCGTTGTTGGCTGGCCGGCCCCGTGCGACTACTGTCGCAGGGCTAAGTGCTGCTGCAGTGCGCCCAAACGCTGCTGCGAGGCTTGAAACGCATCGTTCTTTCCGCGGAGGCGCGCGTTTTGGATTGCCCGATCCTCAGCGTCGACAGCTTCGGGAAACTTGCCGAGTTCGGCATACGCCGCCGCGAGCGAATTGAGGTAGGTGGGCGAGTTTGCATCTGCTTGCAACGCTTCTTGGGCCAAGTGTAGCGCTTCGTTGCCGTCTCGCAGCCGGTCTTCCTTGCTCGTAGCCAAGACCCACGACAGGTAGCAGGCGACATCGGGAGTGCGCTGATCTTCGAGGGAGGCGCGATAGACCCGAACCGCGAGTTCCTGCTGTCCCTGCGTATACAGTGAACTCCCGGTCGAAACGTAAAGTGACGTGCGCTCGGGCGCCGGTGCCATCGAAATGCCCTTCAGCAATGTGTCGGTTGCGGCCTGCCAATTGTGCCTGGAGAGCAGCAATTCACCTTTGCGCAGCCACGGCTGGTAGTTTTGCGGAGCTTTTTGGAGCAGGAGATCGAGCGTCTGGTCGCCGGCTTCGATGGCACCGCCAGCTATCTGCGCAAGCGCGACGTGATAAAGCGCTTCGGCGATGTTTTGAGCGAAGTTTACCTTGAACAACATGACCGTCATATTGAGGGTCGTGAGATCGTCCGGCACCTTGTAGGGCAGCATCTCGAGCCACTGGGGCACTACTTTGTCCACGAACAGTCGGTAGCCAAAGCACTTTCTAATTTCGTCTGCCGTGGCCCCGCGATGAAGCAATTCGTAATACTGCTGGATGAAGTTTTCCGCCGAGATGATCGCGATGTGAGTGACGTGATTTTTGCGGATGAGCGCCGCCGCCTCGTCCTCGGACTTGGCACTGAAGATGGTTGCCGCGGCTCTCAGTCCCTCGTCGTTCTCCCAATACAGGGTGCCGAGAGTCTTGAATCGGCCGTAGTAGCCGATGCTGGTAGAGGCATTTGGACTGGAGAGAAGCGTGATCTCGCCTTCTGGTTGTGACGACCGGAGCGACAAGGCGATATCCCGGGCCAGAGCATTTCCTGCATCGCCCGGACCGACGTGGCGCCCCTTGACGTCAGATTCGGAGTTTATAACCCTCAATATACCCGACGGAACATAAAGCAGTCCGATCGCAGCCACCGCTATCAGCCAGCGCGACCAACGTCCGAACGACGCCATCCAGTAGCCGAGCACGACCAAAGCGAGGCAGACTTGGACACCGCTCGCGTTCAGCAGCCAGCGCGACTGCCACCATGCCATCATATTGAAGAGCAAGGTGGCGAGAGTCGCAAACCAGAGCAGGATCGAACTCTCTCTGCCACGATAGGTCAGGGTGGCGATCGCCGCGATAAGAGGCAGGTTTTCGACGATCAAAATCTGATAGACCAGTTTACCGTTGAATCCCTGGATCGTCCGCCAAATCGGAAGAAATTCCTGAATGTAGTCGCGGTGCAGGTTCGCCAAAAAGGGATCGAGCACGATGAATACCTTAGTCCCACCGAGCGCGATCGTGGCGGGCGAAGCGATGACGGCAAGAATCGGCCAAATCAAATTTGGGGTAGGTTTCCACCGCTCACTGGATGCTCCCAGCCAACGCTCGGAAAATTGCGCGATCAATTCGCCCGCACCCAGCCAAGCGAGGGCGTGAAGCGGATGATTGGCCTCCAGCCGGAAGCCGAGGTGATTGGGAAAGTATTCAATAAGATAGAAAAAAGTGCTGGCGATTGCGCCGACCCGACCCCACAGGCGCCAAACACCAGGATCGAAGCTGGCCCCATCCCTTTGGGCTTTCCGGCCTTGGATTACGACCGTCGCCAGCCCGGCGAATCCCACCAGGCCGATTGGGGGAATCATGGAGGCCGCCGTAATCCACATGCCCGTCGCACCGCAAATGGCAGAAAAAACGGCTGCGGTTCGCGCGGACTCCGGCGATTCCGGCAGCACGCCCATGCCCTTTGCGGTGGATTTTTGCCACCAGCCCCCGCCCATGAAAACAGCCCCCAGCGCTAGTCCCATGACCGCGGCGGTCATCAGGCCATGGTGGTCGACATAGCTTGGGAAAAATCCTTCGAAAATTCGATCGTGACAGCTCATCGCAGTGATGATCACCACCCCGGCGATCGCGCCGGCTCGGGACGTGGCCCAAATCGAGAAAATCAAGATCAGGACGAAAAGGACGACTGGGTTGAGCCAAACGGTGGCTCTCTCAACCGAGTTCGTGACCGGTAGACCCGTGAAAAGGTGGTGGACCCATCCGGCACCCGCAATGGTCCAAGCCCAAGCGGAATTCCAATGCACCTCGCGCCCATTGGGGGCGTTGTCGATGGTAGTAAAACGCAAGCGCGACTCGTGGCCTTCGAGGAGGGATAAAGCGTGACGAACCCATGTTTGAGCGTCCGCCGCAAACGCGGGATAAGCCTCCTTGAGCGGTGTGGCAGAAACCTGAGCTCCTCTCAACCCGAGTTGATCGACCAAGTCGAGGTATTGGCGCATCAGTCGCGCCTGGCTGGCTAGGAGAAACGCTGCAAACGACAGGGCAAATACCAAGATTATCCATCGGGCTCGGTAGCTTTCTTTGCTCAATTGCATAAAATGGTATATCGGAAACAGTCAGGGGCGGCGTGGCAAGCTCCGAGGTTTTATACTTGGCGCCGATGGTCGGTTGTTGGACGAAACCGGGTTCAACGGCTAATTAGTGAGTGTAGAAAGTCAGGACACGATACGCGAAGGTTGGTTCAATTCGGCCCAAGCAAGGTTCAAGCAACCTCCAAGGGCTCTACCCCGAAATGGCCATTGGCTTGCAATATTACCACGTTACCGGGCCTCTGTGTAGAACTAGACTGCGATCGATTTCCCTGAATGGATGGCTAGGCGACCATCACCATGACTCCTTCCTTAGCAGGTCCAGTCGGGGTGACTCTGCGCATCATGAGACTTAAATCGTATCTGGCATAAATGTTCGCATCCGCAATAATCTCAGATTTCGATCCGTCCTTGCGAGTAGCCTCGTCGTCGTTTTTTGCAAACAGTCAACCATGCTTAAATTTCTGCTTGCACCGCCGCCATTCACCCTCTCTGCTTCCCTACGTTAGGCGTAATATAGTCATCAACCGCTTACTTGATTCATACATGAAAAAAGCACCATCCATTAAGTTGTCCCTTCGCAAATTGCTCGTTGCGATGCTGGCAGTTGGCCCCCTCGCCATTCTGCCAAGTCCAGTTTGGGCCGCTCTGCCCACTACCTCTTCCTTTACCGTAACCAACGGTTCCGGCGTGACGGTGACCCCGTCAGGCTCAACCGCCATTATCACCGCGCCGAATGATCGTACGGTCCTCGTGTGGGGCTCGGGCAACTTCAATATTCCGAGCACGGATACATGGACATTCTCCATTCCCTCCGGTGGTGCGATTCTTAACAAGGTCGGCTACACGACCACCGGAACGCTGGCGGCGGCGGACACGGCCACCATCGGTGGTATCCTCTCGTCCAACGGCAAAGTCTTCGTCTTGGCGAACGGCAACATCGTTGTAAACGGTGGCGCGCAACTCAACGCCACGGGCGGTGTCGTGCTTTCCACCCTCACGGAATCTTCGGATTTCACCTTCACCACGACTGGAAACCTCGGCGCACTTAATTCCGCTGGTGCTTCCGCTGCCGGCCAAGGTAATATCACGCTCGGTAACAACACGACGAATGTTTCCGTCACCGGCAATCTCTCGGTCTGGTCGGGAAACACCATCACGATCAACACGCTTACGGTATCGGGTGACCTGCTCCTTCAGGACACGCTCGCCGGCACTGCGTTGACCGCTGCTGGTAACATCAGCGTGCCGAACGGTAATTTGACCATTACGACAAACGGCACGGGCGGTATCGCCTCGTCGAATGTCGTCACCGTCCCGAATGGCACGACGACGATCACCACGGGCAACGGCTTCGTGAATCTCGGCAACACCAGCAACGACTTCAAGACCTTGATTTTGGCTGTTGGCAACGGCACTGGCGGCAACGTCACAGTCAACGACGCGAACAACCTCGTCCTTGGTGGCGGCTCCGTCGGTCAAGATCTCGTCGTAAACACCGTGAACAATCTCACCACCAGCGGTGCGGTTGCGGTTCTCGGCAACACAACTCTTGCCACTTCCGGCGCGGGCAACATCACGTTTGCTTCTGGTAGCAGCTCCGGCAACACCATCGCTGCCTCCACCAATAGTGGTCCCCTCACGATCAACACGGCCGGCAATCTGACGATTGGCGCAATCACCGCTGGCGGCACGGGTGCCGCATCCATCACGACGGCAAACGTCGCGACCATCAACGGCACGATCACCGCCGCCGGTAACAACACAACCGTCGCTGGCGCGAGCATCAACTCTACCGCAACTGGCGTCGTTAACACCGTGTCGGCTATCTTCAATTCTTCCGCTGGCGGTATCGTACTACCCGCGGTCAGCACGAGCAGTGCTGCAACCGGTGTCCTCGCGACGGCCACGGGCGGCTCGATCACTCAAAACGCTTCAACCATCCTCACGACGACGAATCTCAGCAACTCGACGTTCAGTGCTGCTGGAAACAACGTCACGATCGGGAATAACAACGTCCTCAATAACGCAACGTTGACCCTCACCGGAAACAACATCAGCGTGGGTAATAGCAAGAACGTCGTCATCGGAAGCACCAACGCTACCGGTAATTTGACGATCAACACGTCGTACTCCGGCACGGCTGGCACGGGCGCGGTTACGCTCGGCGCTGGCGCGGGAACTGCCGCAGGCCTCATCGCGGTAGGTGGCGTGGAAACGATTACCACCAACGGTGCAGTTGTTACCGATGACAGTTATGTCACGCAGCGCATCTTCGGCAACGTCAGCATCAACACCACAGCAGGCACGGCCACTGGCGCGTCGGTTACACTAAATGCCGCTGCGGCCAATCCGGCTGGAACGTCGGTCGCAACCTTCGGTGGCATCACTGTTGTTGCGGGAACAGCCGGCAACGTTACAATCTCTGAGACGGGCGGTATGAACCTCCAGGGCGTCACGGGTAACCAGCTTTCCTTCCGCACCACGGGTTCGAACGACATTTTGATTAATGGCGCTATCACCTCGGGTTCGGGCACCGTCACCTTTAACGCCGCTAGCGGTAACATCTCGATCAACAACACCGTTACGACCGGTGCGGGTGCCACGACCTTCAATACCGCTTCTAGCGGTGGAAGCATCGCTGAAACTTCCGGCGGTAACCTAAACATTGGTTCGGGTGGCTCGGTCTTCAACTTGACGAATACAACGGGCACGCTGAACCTCAGCAACACGTCGAATTCTCTCGGTGGTACTACGCAGCTGATCAACGGCGGAAATATCACGGTCGTTGCGAGCTCGAATATCGTCCTCGCTTCCTCCACCAACTCGACGAGCAGCAACGTCTCGCTCACCACGGTTGGCGCTACGAACAATCAAATCATCATCAACTCGGGAAATATCGCGACCGTTTCCGCAGTTTCCGCCGGTAACGTCGTCCTCGCGGGTGGCACCTACAAGAACGTCACGGTTAACGCCTCTGAAACCGGCGCAGCTGCTATTACCCAGACCGGTAACATTTCCGTGAACGGCACGCTTACGCTGATCGCTCCGAACGGTAACGTTGCCATGGCTGGCACGGCAGCAATCACAAGCAACATTACTGGTAGCGTGGTCTTCGGCGGTGTCGGCAACGCGACGGTTTCCTCGACCCGCAATCTGACCGCCTCGGGATCGGTTTCCGGTAATGCGGTTCTCACGGCCGGTTCTTCGACCGCTGCTAACGCCACAGCGAGCTTCGCCAACACGTGGACGCTCACCTTGGGCAATCTCACGGCGGGCAACCTCGTTGCGGAAGCCTCCAACGGCTTCGCCGCCCCGACGGTTGGTGGCACAGTGGCGACCACAGCTACCGCGGCTACCGGCGGCAACTCCGGTTCGATCGTCCAGTCGTCCGGCAGCATTCTCCACGTCGAGAATACCGCTGACTTCATCACGCTCAACGGCAACATTGTTATCGCTAACAATGCCAACAGCGCTGGTCGCGTGAACTTCCAGACCGGTGGTGGCACGCTTACCGCTCCTGCCCAAGGCTCCTCCAGTGTCACCTACGTCGAAGATTCCGGTGTTAAACTCGGCAACCTCTTCACCAACGGTGCGGCCTCTATCTCAAGCCGCTTTAGCGGCGTGGTGGAAGATGCAACTGGCACGGCGACCTCGATGAACGTCACGGGCTCCAGCAGCTCGCTGTCGATCTCAGCTCCGAATGGCTCCATCAGCCTCGGTAACCTCACCACGGGCGCGGCGACGGTCGGTAACTCGACTAACGTTAGCCTCACTGCGTCGGGTTCTGCCGCGTTTATCACGACGACGGGCAATATTGCTCTTGGTAACACGGCTGCGAATTCCCTTTTCGTCAGCGCGGGTAATCGCATCACCCAAACGGGTGCCGCGAATATCTTCGGCTCTGCCAACTTCGTGGCGGCCGGCAATATCACGCTGAACAACACCTCGAATAACTTCGGTCCGGTCTTGGTTAACGCCACGGGCGCCGGAGTTGATATCACGGTCGTTGAATCCGGCACGCTGAACCTCCGCACCGTCACCGTTCAGGGCAGCTCGACGGGCAACTTC
Organism: uncultured Opitutia bacterium; assembly: GCA_903896015.1. GTDB lineage: Bacteria > Verrucomicrobiota > Verrucomicrobiia > Opitutales > Opitutaceae > CAITWF01. The sequence continues at coordinate 140,686 of CAITWF010000043.1, forward strand.
TCCGCGACCTCCGTCAACGGCGACATTATCAGCACCGGCTTCGGTGGTGTTAAGCCGGGTGGCAATTTCACTGGCTCGACCCCGAACTACGGCAATGGCACGGTCACCCTCGCGGCCACCAACGGTAACATCTCCGTCGGTGATGCGACGACTGACTTCCCGACCACTGGTGGCATTATCTTCAATGCGAAGAATGTCAGCCTCTCGGTCTTGGGCCAGGCCAACCTGACCTTGGGCTCCAACACGACGGCTTCCAGCGCGGGCAATCTTACGATCACGTCTGCAACGGGTAACGTCCTGAACGCTGGCAACCTCTCGGTCACCGGCGCCGCATCCATTCAGACCGGCACGGGCAACATTACCCTGAACCAATCCGGCAATCAGTTCGGCACCCTGAAGTTTGTGGGTAACCAAGTTAGCGTTTCGCAGACGGGTGACCTCAAGCTCGTCACGGGTTCGTCCGCTCTTGGCGCCGCACAATTCGCCTCCACGGGTAACGTGAGCATCGTCAACAGTGGTGGCCTTGTTTCCTTCGGCAACGTGGTCTCCATCGTCGCCAACGGTAACATTACCCTGCCGAAGCTCATCCAAGCCGCTGGCACTGTGACGGTCAATGCTGCCGGCACCAAGGACCTCAGCGCGCTGAGCGTCTCGGGTGACTTGAACAGCAAGACCCCGGTTAATTTGGGCACCGGCGCTTACAACGCGCCGCAGCCTTGATAGTTGTTGACTGAACATTACGCCGCGAAGGGCGACCAGGAAACTGGTCGCCCTTTTTTTATTTGTATGTCGCGAGCGGCGCTTTAAGCAGCCTTTCGCTCAAAGCACCTCAATGCTTCATCTTTCGACGGAAAACAGTCATGCGGGCAAGGCAGTCGCCGCCATCGAAGTCACGAACGTGACCAAGGTTTACCGTCAGAACCTTTCCTTGTTACAGATTCTGAGGTCTGAGCTATCGCCTGCGACGCTTCGCGACGCAGCCCCAACCAACCTCAATTCCGCAGCCGCGGTTCGCGATGTTTCCTTTGTGGTGCCTAAAGGGCAGGCCTTTGGCATCATTGGGCGCAATGGCGCTGGCAAGAGCACCCTCTTGCAGATTATCGCGGGAACGTTGACCGCGACGCGTGGCACGTGCCACGTCCGAGGGCGGGTCACGGCTCTTTTGGAATTGGGCTCTGGCTTCAATCCGGAATTTACCGGCCGGGAAAACGTCTTTCTCGCCGGCGCGATCTTGGGAATTTCGCGACCGGAGATGGAGCAGAAGTTTGCGGACATCGAGCGGTTCGCCGAAATTGGTGCGTATATCGAGCAGCCGGTTAAAACCTATTCGACTGGTATGCTAATGCGTGTGGCCTTTGCCGTGGCGATTTCCGTCGAACCCGACGTGCTCATCATCGATGAGGCCCTTAGCGTGGGCGATATTCTGTTTCAGCAGAAGTGCAGTCGGCGCATGCATGAACTCGTGGCCCGTGGGGTCACTTTGCTGGTTGTGACACACGACGTTTCCTTTGTGCTCAACATGTGCCAGCGGGCGCTTTGGCTTGATCAGGGCCGCGTCCGCTTTCTCGGGGACGCCGGGGCTTGTGTGCGCGAATACGTTGCAGCCATGGCTGCGGTCGCGGGCAATCCCTCCGCACCTTCGGACGATTTCAGCGGACTTTCTACGGTCGCCTTGCCTGCCGTCCCTGAACTTTCTCTCGCCGGAAGCGAACGCCTGGGCGACGGTGGCATCCGGATTGCGCGGGCGTGGCTGCTCCATGCGGATGGTGGGGCAAGTGCGGCCTTCCGCGTGGGCGACTGGGCGACCGTGACGATGCTCGTCCGGGCTGAACGCGGCGCGAAAAACGCGAGTGCCGGCTGCGAGGTGCGCAACCGGCATGGCCAGGTCGTCTTCGCGACGGGACTGCGCGTAGCTCGCCGGCTCATTGCTGAAATCCCGCCCGGTCACGACTGCGTCGTTTCGATCCGCTTCCAACTCGAGTTGCAGCCCGGCCAATACACGCTCGACGTTGGCTGCGGTGCAGGAACGGAAGCCGACAACACGTGGGATCGCGTGCTCAACGCCGCGGTGCTCGAAATATCCAATCCGCCCGATCAGGAAATCGTGCACGGTCTCGTGCGCCTGCCCTACGAAATCAGCGTCGCACGCGCAACCGGTCGCTAAATTGCTTCGGCAAAAGAGCGGCGCAGCAGCCCGAAGAACAGATGTCCCGCGAGCAGGACACCGACCGCGACCGCATACACGTAGCCGAGCTTAAGCCAGTCGACCGCGTGATGTCCGAAGAGCACTTGCCGTGAGACCTCGAACAGTTGCAGGAGCGGATTGAAGCGCAGGAACGCGTAAATCGAGGCCGGGATTAACCGGGTGGGATACATTACGGCGCTGCCGAACATCACCGCGGTCGAAACGAAGCCAATCACCTGACTGATATCCCGAACGAATACTCCGAGTGCCGCGAGCGCCCATGCGGCTCCGAGCGCGAGGCCGATCAAGGGGAGCACGAGCAGTGGCAGCCATAGCAGGCTCCACGACAGTCCCGATGAGCAAAATGCGCTCCCGACGACTACGAGCGACAGACTTACCGCAAGATGAAACGTGGTGTCACCGATCTTCGCGACCGGCAGGATCTCGAGAGGAAACACGACCTTTTTCACGAAGTTGGGGTTGCTGACAATCAGTGACGGCGCCCAGGCGAGCGTTTCCGCCAGCACGTGAAACATGCTCAGGCCGAGGAACAGCGCCAGCGTGTAGTCATAGGTTGTCTCGTCCGGCACTATGCCAAACTTGCTCCGAAACAGCAGCCGAAACACGAACGAGTAGAGCAGCAGCATCGAGAGTGGGTTCAACAATGCCCACCCGATCCCAAGCCGGCTGCCCTTGTGGCGGATATGAATTTCGCGCAGCGTAAATTGCCAGAGCAGATCGCGGTGGTGCCACAGGTTGGTGGCGATGCACCACGGGTTGAGCAGCGACAGCGGAGAGTTGGACGTAGAGTCGCGCACGGAAGGGTCTTAACGCCGCGATCCGCGGGCCTGTAAAGCGCAATCGCCCCGGGTCTCCAAGGGTCGCACGCCACCCGCAACTTCGTCGTTCGATAGGAGGGCGATCGCGCAGCGTTCGTCGTTGATCCCAAAGCTCACGATCCACCGACCGGAATCGTGGGCTGCTCCACAGGGGTAAGCGACCTGACCGACGGCCGGATTGAGCTTCGGATAGCAGCGCGAAAACTCTCCCGGCTTAAGCAGCGGAAGCGCATCCGCCGGCGCGTCGGTCGGCGCAAAAGGCGGCTCGGCCGCGAAACGATAGACTGCGGCCGCGTAGCAGTAGTCGCCGTCGCGACCCGCGACCGAATGACAGAATGACCAGTAACGACCTTCGTAGCGCTGGGGTGGTGCGCCACCTCGCAACGTGCCGTGCGCCGCCGCGTAGGTGTCATTGCCCCAGGCGGTCGTCGCAAAATCCTCGAACAAAATTCCGTCCTCGCCAGCGAGTGAGAAGGTGAGCACCCGGTGCGGCGTAGCCGAGTAGACGGCGTGCAAGCCCACCTGCTCAAATAGCGTCCAGTTCTTTTCCAGCGGCTGCCGCTCGCCGCGCAAAATCATTTCCCGTGCGTGCCCGATCGGTTTGAGCGTGGTCGCCTCCAACTCCTGTAAGAATTGATGATTTTGCGGCTCGTGCCAGCCGGAGTTCCAGTAAACGAACAACCGGCCCTGCAGCCGATAGAGCCGGGGGTCCGCGAACCATGTCCTCGCTTGTAGCCGATAGTCGCGGCCGCTAGCAAACCGCACTTGATCGCTCAGCGGCACCAGCGATCCGGGAACGATGTGGAACGCATCATCGAGCCGGCAAACGCCGATCCGCCGCAAGCCGTCCATGCCGACGACCCTGTAAGCGAGGATCCACTGGCTGCCGTCGCGCAAAATCCCGGGATTGAAGGCCCCCACAGGTCCGGCCAACGAAAAATGCCGCCAGGCTTCGGGCAGCAGATCTTCAGTCTTAAGCAAGATGACTTCGGACATGAGCAAAGGAGTTTATCCGCGCGCGAAAAACTCCCGCACGCTCTCGCACACCTCGCCGATCTGCGCGGGCGTGTGGTGCGGACCGATCGGGAGACTGAGGACCTCGGCGGCGTATTTTTCTGCGAGCGGAAAATCTCCACGTTTCCAGCCGGCCGGCGCATACGCACGTGAGAGGTGCGGCGGAGTGGGGTAGTGGATCTGCGTGCCGATGCCATGGGCTGCCAGATGGGCCTTCAACGCTTCGCGCCGCGCGGTCCGTACCACAAAGAGGTGCCACACATGATTGGCGCCCGGCTGCTCACCGGGCAACGCGAGATCGCCCACGCCGCGCAGCCGCTCCGAGTAAATACGCGCGAGTGCCCCTCGCCGCGCGTTCCACGCCGGAAGATGGGGCAGCTTTACGCGCAGAAACGCCGCCTGCAACTCACTCAAGCGCGAATTCAGCCCGATCACTTCGTTCTGGTAGCGCACCATCGAGCCGTAGTTTCGAAGGTGAAGGACCTGTTCGGCGAGTCCGGCGTCGTTCGTGGTTACGGCTCCGGCATCAGCGAGCGCGCCAAGATTCTTGCTCGGATAAAAACTCACACCTGCCGCGTGGCCCAGTGCACCCGCGGCCCGACTGTGCCAGCGCGCGCCGTGCGATTGCGCCGCATCCTCCAGCACGAAGAGTCCGTGCTTTGCCGCGACCGTGTTGATTGCGGTAAAATCGGCCGGCTGACCGTAGAGGTTGATCGGCAGAATCGCTTTTGTGCGCGAGGAGAGCAGCGCCGCGATCCGCTCGGGATCGAGATTGTAGCTCGTCGGATCGGGTTCGCAAGGGATCGGACGCGCGCCGGAGTGCGTGACGGCGAGCCATGTGGCGATGTAGCCGTGCGATGGCACGATCACTTCGTCGCCCGCGCCGATGCCGCGCGCCATCAGAATCATTTGCATCGCTTCGAGGCCGTTGGCGACGCCTACGCAATGTTTCACGCCGATGCTCGCGGCATATTCGGCCTCGAAGGCTTCGAGCTCCTTTCCGAGCAGCACCCAGCCCGACTCCATGACGCGCCGGTAAGCCGCGTCGAGTTCGGCGCGCAGCTCCTCGTAGGCCGGCTTGAGATCGAGGATCGGGATTTTGATCGCAGTGCTCACACGAATTTCAGTTTGCGCGCAGCAAACAGCACCATCTGCAGCAACAGCCAGCCGTGTTTCCAGCGCTGGATGTTGGTTGTGCCGTAGGTGCGCTCGCGGTAGCGGATTGGCACGTCGGCGATCTTGAGATTGAGCTTCGCGGCGCCGAACAGGAGATCAAAATCGCCAAACGGATCGAAGTCGCCGAAGTACGCGCGATTGGCGGCGACTGATTCGTAGTGGGCGCGCGAGAGCACCTTGGTGCCGCAGAGCGTGTCCTTCACCGGCTGGCCGAGCAGCCAGGTGAAGATGAGACCGAAGGTTTTGTTCGCGCAGAGGTTGAGGAACTGCATTGCCTTTTCGTCCATCGGATAGACGAGGCGCACGCCGTTGGCGAACTCTGCCCGGCCGCTCGCGAGCACGGCGTAGAATTTTGGCAGGTCCTCGGGCGGCATCGTGAGGTCGGCGTCGAGGATCATCAGGATGTCGCCGGTCGCGACGGCGAAGCCCGCGCGGACTGCGTCTCCTTTGCCCTTGCCGGTCTGCTGGAGGATTTTGATTTTTCGATCCGGATTCTCGGCGGCGACTTTCTGAATCTGCGCCCAGGTGTCGTCCTTTGAGTGCCCCTCGACGAAAATGAGCTCGGTGCCCGCACCCATGTGCGGGGTGCGGGCGACGGCGGCGGCGATGTTGCCGGCTTCGTTGCGCGCGGGAATCACGACCGAAACGGTTCTTGCGCGATCGGCTGACGCGCGCGCCGGCCGGGCCACGATAAATACCGTGAGGCAAAACCACCCGAGCAGCGGCGCGAGCCAACGGTTCGCCAGCCAGTCGAGCCCGAGCGCGCGGAACGGCACGAGGATCCGGCCGTGGCGGCAGACGGGGCTCCAGCCGCCGAGGTCGAGCAGGTTGAGCACGTCGGAAGACGCGAGCCAGCTGTTCTGCGGCTGGGCGGCTTTGAGCCCGAGCGCGTGCGCGAGCGAGAGCAGCGGACGCCAGAGCGAGTTTTGAAAATTGATCAATAGACGGGTGTCGTCGTGTGCGACCCCGCGCAGTTGTTCGAACAGTCGCTGCACGTCGGCCGCGAGGTTGAGCGTATCGGAAATGATGATGACATCGAAGCGGCGTCCGCCGAGATCGAGCTGTTCGCCGGCTTGCGCGAAAAACTCCGCCTCCGGCAGCCGGGCACGCGCCACGGCGAGTTGGGGCTCGGACAGATCGACGCCGGTCTTTTTTTTTGCCCGGAGCTGCGCGAGCAATTCGCCGGACCCGCAACCGATCTCAAGTACACTCGCGCCGGCGGGAATCAGGAGATTGTAGTAGTGCGCCAGCAGGCGGCGGTAGGCGCGCGCCCCGCTTTGCGCGACGGTCGGCGCAGCGTCGTAAAACGCGCGGACGCGATCGAGGTGATCGCGGGCGAGGGAGGAGAGTTCGGACGACATTTGGGTGGAACGAAGCGGCGCGTCAGTGGGACAGAAAGGTGGCGCGGACACGCCGCCGGGCTCAAGACTTATGGGTTGCAATCGCACTCGAAATCCCGCGGTTTGACCGTTCTAATTTTCGCCCTCTTCATGCTGTCGATGGTTTATCACACTCTGCGCCGCTACCGCTGGGCGCTGGCAGCGCTTGCGAGCGCGGGGCTGTGGGCCGCCGCCCGGGGTCAGGCTCCGGAAACCGCGGGGACGCTGCCGGAGGATTATTTTCCCGCGTTGAAGATGCTCCTCGATGGCGCGATGAAACAGTCGCCCCAAATTATCCTGAAGGAGATTGAGACGGCACAATGGGAGGCGCGCGTTTACGTTCAGGACGCGCAGCGTTATCCAAGCCTGCACGGCGACATGAACTACGCGGAAAACCAGACCGCGATCTCCAGCAACTCCAGCACTCGCAGCCGGGACAACGGCCTTTTCTACGATTTCTCGCTCAACCAGCCGCTCTTTCAGTGGGGCGCGATGAAAAATCAGAGCGAAATTGCGCGCATTTACGTGTCGATCGCTGAGAAGCGCTATGCCGAGATGCGCCGCTCACTCGCCGTATCGATCCGGCAACAATATCTCATGCTGATCGCCAGGAAGCTCTACCTGCGCTCACAACGACTCACGCTGAAGAGCCAGCAGGCCGATCTTGATCTCACGCAGGATCGATTCCAACACGGCACGGCGGCGGAGGGCGAAGTCAGCGGCAAAAAGCTCGCACTCGAAGACACCAGCCTGCGCGTTGCCCGCGACGAGACGGAGTTTGTGGGGATGCGGAAGGCGTTTGCGCGGCTCGTCGGTCTCGCGGATTTTTCCGAAGAGGAGTTGCCGCTGGAAATTCCCAAGCCGGTCTACTCGGCGGAAAACACCAGCCGGATGCTCGCCTCGCTGTTGCGCGAGGGCGGCAAGAGCACCTTTGAGGCGCAGATTGCGCAGTTGGGCATCAAGCAGGCGGATTTGGACTACCGCATCGCGAAGGTTCGGCTCCTGCCGAAGTTCAACGCCGGTATCGACCACGCGGTGCGCAACAACACCACGGCCTCGACGAACACGGTCTCGCAGCAGGGCATCGTGCAGGACTCGATCGCCGTCTCGGGTAACTGGAATATTTTCGATGGTTTCGCGACGAAGGGTGCCAAGCTCGAAGCGCTTGCGACGAAACGGCTGCGCGAACGCGAACTTCAGATCGCGTCGGAAACGGCGATCGATTCCGCGCAGCGCCTTGAGCGCGAGCTCGCACTCGACGCCCGGGAAATTGATCTAACAGACGTGCGTCGCACGCTCGCCGCCGCTGGCATCGATCGTGTGAAAGAGGAAATCAAGCTCGGCAACCAGAAGCCCACTGCGGTCGAGGATGCGACCGTGAGTCTTTACGTCGCCGACTTTAATCGCTCCAACGCCCGCGCGAAATTTCTGTGGCACTGGAGCGATTTCGTCTCCCTTGCGGCCACCGATCCTGTCGTGAACAATCTCCCCTCCCATTATGGCCGCGAAAAACGATAAGGGTAACGTCGCTCTCAAACTCCTCGTCGCGTTGGTCATCGTGGTCGCGGCTGCATGGCTCGTGCTCGGTCAGTTTCGTGCGACCGCCGTCGTGGCGGCCGTCGAACGCGGCGACGCGGTCGACATCGTCACGGGCAGCGTCGTCGTGCACGCCGAGGGGAATGTGAAGGAGCTTAAGAGCGAGGCCGCCGGCCGCGTCGAATGGTGCGAGGCGCTGGCCACGGGCGCGGTGTTCAAGAAGGGCGACGAATTGGTGCGGCTCGACTCGTCCGACCTTCGGCGGGAGATCGAGCAGGCGGAGACGGATTTCAAGACCGCGACCGAGCGGAGAGAGATTCAGCTGCGCGACGATCCGCGGCTGAAAGTGGCGCAGCGCACGTTCGACAACGCCAAGCGCGCGCACGATCGGCATGAGATTTCCGATGTGGATTTTGACAGCGCGCAGCACGCCTTCGACAAGGCGAAGACCGATCTTGAGCTGGAATCGTTCGACAGCACTCAGGCGAAGGCAGCGTTCGATAACAAGCAGGCCGAAAGCAAACGCCTCCTTGCAAAGATGACAATCCGCGCGCCGGTCGATGGCATCGTGCGCGACTCGGCGGTTTATCCCGGCGCCATTATTTCTCAGGGCACCACGGTCGCGACCTACTATTCCAAGGAGCGCTTCATCGAGGCGAAAGTGAGCGAGGACAGCGCGAGCAAACTCGGGGTCGGCCAGCGCGCGAAGGTGCGCCTGCTCAACCTCGGCAACACCGAATACGACGCGACCGTCACGAAGATTCTGCCGTTCGCCGACGCGGAAACCCAGCGCTACACCGCCTACCTTGAAATTGATCCGAAGGTGCTGGCACCGGAGAAACTCATTCCCTTCGGCACGGGGGAGGTGACCATCACGGTGGCTGAAAACAAGAATTCGCAGCTCGTGCCGCGGCGGGCGCTGTTTTCCGGCATCGATGGCTACTACGTCTTTGTCGTGAAGGATGGGCGCGTGGAGAAACGCAAGGTCGACGTCGGCTTGCTCGGCTTGAACAAGGCCGAGGTGAAAAAATTTCTCTCCGCCGGCGAGACCGTGATCGTTTCGGACCTTGAACAGTTCCGCGGCGGTCAGCGCGTCCGCGCTGAGCCGGTAACGAACTGAGGCCGCGCTCCCATCGCGCTTCCGATGTCGCCGAACCTCCGCATTGCCTTCCGCTTCCTGACGGCGAAGAAGCGCGCCATGCTGATGAGCCTGTCGTGCACCGTGCTCGGCGTGGGGCTCTTCATTGTCTCACAGGCGACGACCAGCGGTTTCGAGGGCTTTTTCATTCATACGATTCTCGGCACCGACGGCGCGATGCGCATCGAGGACAAGATTCAGGACACGATGCGGAGTATGGGCGTGAGCGGTGGCGCGGGCTTTCAGGTGAGTGCGAAGGAAGGCGTGAAATACGTCGAAGGCGTCGAGCAGCCGAGGGAGATTGTCGAGGCGCTGCGGGAATTTTCCGGCGTGAGCGGCGTTTCGATCGCGCTGAAGGGCGCGGTGCAGTTGAGCAGCTCATTCAAGAACGAGGACGCGCAGGTTTTTGGCGTCGATCTGCGGCAGCACTTGCGGGTGTCGGATCTCGGCAAGCAGATCGCGGCGGGCACCCTCGAGGATTTTCAGAAATCGCCGACCGCGGCGTTGCTCGGGCGGGTGCTTGCGGAGCGGTTGCAGCTGGCGGTCGGCGATTCGTTTGTAATCAACTCCCATGGCGAGTCCCGCCGTTACCACGTGGCTGCGATTTACGAAACGGGCGTACGCGAGATCGACAAGACGCGCGTATATCTCGATCTCGTCGAGGCGCGGTCGCTGTTGAAAAAGGCGACCGGGGCTTCGTTCATCCAAATCAACCTCGCTGATCCAAACCAGGCACCCGCGCTTGCGGCCCGAATGGAAGGGATGCTGGGCCATAGCGTGCGGCCGTGGCAGGAGCGCGAAAAGGACTGGCTCGCGGTGTTTCGCGCGCTGAAGATCATGTCGGGCATCACCGTCACCGTGTTCACCCTCATCGCGAGCCTCGCGATGTTCAACACGCTCGCCATGATCGTCCTCGAGAAGACCAAGGACATCGCGATCCTGCGCTCGATGGGCTACGAGCGGCGCGACATTACGCAAATTTTCCTCTGGCAGGCGGGCATCGTGCTCGCGATCGGCGCGGCGCTCGGTGCGCTGTTTGGCTGGGTCGTCACGTGGGTGGTCGAGCAGGTGCCGCTGCCGATCAACAGCCTGTTCAAGACGGAACACTTCATCGTGTCGCGCGACCCGTGGCACTACGTTCAGGCCATCGGCACCGCAGTCGTCATGGTGATGGTCGCTAGCCTGGTGCCGGCGCGGCGCGCGGCGCGGCTGGAACCCGGCGATATCGTTCGTGGCACGGCACAATGAAATCGCCCTCAGCAAACTCTCCCGTGCCCCACGGACAACACGCGCTGCGCTGCGAGGGCTTGCAGCGCTACCTCGGCCAGGGTGAGGGCAGGGTGCACGTGCTCAAGGGCGTCTCCTTCGAGGCGCAGCGCGGCCAGGTTTACGCGATCGTTGGACCGTCGGGCTGTGGTAAGAGCACGCTGCTCTACCTGCTCGGCCTGCTCGATCAACCCGACGGCGGCTCGATCGAAATTAATGGCCAGCGCATGTCGAACAGTGACGATTTTGCTCGCACGGCGGCGCGCGGGGCGCACATCGGTTTTGTGTTTCAGTTTCACTTTCTGATGCTGGAGTTCAGCGCGCTCGACAACGTCATGATGCCGATGCGCAAGCTGGGGAAGCTGACGTCCGCCGAGATGACGGAGCGGGCGCACGCGTTGCTCGACTCGGTCGGACTCGGCGCGAAGACCCACCGTCTGGGCACGCAGCTCTCCGGTGGCGAACAGCAGCGCGTCGCGGTCGCCCGCGCGCTCGCCAATCAGCCCTCCATTATCCTTGCGGACGAGCCGACGGGAAATCTTGACGTGAAAAATTCCGGGATGGTCTTCGATCTGCTGACGCGGCTGGCAAAAGAAAATGGCCAAGCTGTCGTCCTCGTTACCCACAATCCGGAGATCGCCCAGCGCTGTGATGTCACGCGCCCGATGCGGGACGGACTTTTCACCTGAGTTTTTCGCCGTTGTGCCGATAAGCGCGGACCGCGCCGACCGACGGACCGGCTAATTCCTCACCTTAAAAAAAATCAGTCGGAAATTTTGGTTTACAAGCGAAACAGCGCACCCTTCTTTCCCAGAGCGTTTCTCATCACTTCAACCCGTCCCGTGAGCCACGACCCGTCTCGAAAACAGTTTTTTGCCAAACTACTTGGGCTAACCGCCCTGGTCGGTTTCCTGCCGAAAATGCTGGCGAAGTCCTCCGTGGCCGCCTCGGCCCCCGGGGTGGCGCCGTTGACCGTCCGACCGGAATCCCGCGCGGTGGCGCGTCGCGCCGAGGCGCTCTGACCGCCGCACGGACCCTCCGACCATGTCGAAAATCTTCCCGAAGTCGGCGAACAAGCTCCCGCTCCAAATCGTGATCTACTTGGGCGTGCTCGCGGGCATCGCCACGGCCGGAGTCACTTACTACATGACACCGAAATACACGCGCGTCGGCTACGCGCCGGTGCAGCCGGTGCCGTTTAGCCACGCGAAGCACGTGCAGGAAGTCGGCCTCGACTGCCGCTACTGCCACTCGAACGTCGACAAGTCCTATCACTCGAACGTCCCAACGTCGCAGACGTGCATGAACTGCCACAATCAGATCAAGACGACGAGCCCGCTACTCAAGCCGATCCGCGACAGCTACGCGACGGGCGAGGCCGTGCCGTGGGTCTGGATCCACCAGACTCCCGACTACGCCTACTTCAACCACTCGATTCACGTGAACCGCGGCGTCAGCTGCGTCGAGTGCCACGGCAAGGTTAACGAGATGGATGTCGTCACCCACATGCAGCCGCTCTCGATGGGCTTCTGCATTGAATGCCACCGGAACCCCGAGGCGCGCATCCGCAATCCGAAAGACGTCTTCAATCTCGATTCCAAGCGCCTAGCCGAGCAGGGCGACGCCGGCGTGAAGCAGGCCGCCACGTTTGTGCACGATTGGAAAGTGAAACCTCCCCAGAGCTGCTCCGGCTGCCATCGATGAAACGCAAAGTTGAACATCCCGCACCGTCGGAACGCTCGTTGAACGGCCCGAAATATTGGCGCAGCCTCGACGAACTCGCGGCCACGCCCGGCTTCCAGGCGCAGGTGGAGCGCGAATTCCCGCATGGCGCCGCTGAAATGAACGGCGTCGATCGCCGCCAGTTCATGAAAATCATGGCGGCGTCGTTTGCCCTCGGTGGCATCGGCCTCGCAGGCTGCCGCCGCCCCGAGCAAAATATTCTTCCCTTCGGTAAATCCGTCGAAGGCATCATCCCCGGGCTCCCGCAGTATTACGCGACGGCGATGCCGCTGCGCAAATCCGCGATCCCGCTCCTCGCTGAGACCCACCAGGGCCGCCCTACCAAACTCGAAGGCAACCCGACTTACGCCCCGCACGGCGGCGCCAGCTCGCTTCTCGCGCAGGCTTCGATCCTCGATCTTTACGATCCGGATCGCGCCACTGCTCACACCAAAGGTGGGGCTGTCCTTGATGCGGCGGTGGTCAATACGCTTCTCGCCAGCATTTCGCAGTCATATTCTGGCAACTCCGGTGCGGGCCTCGCGTTTCTCGCCGAGGAGTCCTCTTCGCCGACGCGCGCGCGCCTTGTCAAGAATCTCCGCCGCAAGTTCCCGAAGGCCGTCTGGGCCGAATACGAGCCCGTCACCGACGAGCCCCCGCTGGCCACCGCTCAGGCGTGCTTCGGCGCGAATGTGAAACCGGTCTACCAGTTCGCGAAGGCGAAGCGGATCGTTTCGCTTGATTGCGATTTTCTCAGCTCAGAGGCCGGCAATCTCTACTACGCGCGCGAGTTTGCGAAGGGCCGCAAGGTCAAGTCGAAGGACGATGCGGACAAGATGAACCGCCTCTACGTGGCGGAGAGCAACTTCACCCTCACCGGTAGCATGGCGGATCACCGCCTCCGGATCGCGAGCAGCCACATCATCAATCTCGCCGCCGCTCTGGCGAGCAAGGTCACCGGCGATAACCGCCTCGCGGCTCTCGCGAAGGAATCCGACGTCAAGCCCGAGTGGATCGCCGAGTGCGCCGCCGACCTGCTTGAGCACAAGGGCACTTCGCTCGTCGTCGCGGGTGCGCACCAATCCGCACAAGTACACGCGATCGCCTACGCGCTCAACGCGTTTCTCGGCAACCTCGGCGAGACTATCGACTTCGTTGAAGTCGCGCCCTCGACCGCCGCCTCCATCTCCGATCTCGCCGCTGCGATCAAGAGCGGCTCAGTCAAGACGCTCGTCGTCCTCGGCGGCAATCCCGCCTATAATGCGCCCGCCGATCTCGACTGGGCGGCGTTGCAGAAGTCGGTCGGCGACGTCGTCCGTTTCGGCTACTATGCCGACGAAACCTCTGCCCTAGCCGGAACGCATCTCGCCGCCGCGCACTATCTCGAATCGTGGGGCGACGCCCGCACGACCGATGGCACGATCGTGCCCGTGCAGCCGATGATTCTCCCGCTCTTCGGCGGTCTGACCGAGAACGAAGTCCTCGCGCGCATCGCCGGCGAAACGAAGACCGATCCCTACGCGATCGTCGTTGAAACGATCATCGGCATCGCGGGCGGTGACTCCGAGAAGGCGATGCGCCAGTTCCTGCACGACGGGCTGCTCACTGGAAGCGCCTACAGCAAGGTTTTGGTGGAATTCGATCTGCGCGGCGCGGCCGGGCTGTTCCGCACGATGCCGGCGAAGCCCGAGGTTTCCGCGAAGAGCCTCGAAGTTCGCTTTGTCACCGATCACAAGATGGACGACGGTCGCTTTGCCAACAACGGTTGGCTGCAAGAGTGCCCGGATCCGATGACTAAGATCTCTTGGGACAACGCGATCCTCGTCAGCCCGAAACTAGGCAAGGAACTCGGCATCTCGCCGCACGGCTCGAAGCTCCAAATTGCTCGCGTCGAGGAAAACGAATTCTCGATCGGCAAGGAAAATTCCCACGTATTCGAGTTGACCGTCGGCGGAAAAAAAATCCGCGGTCCGCTGCACATCCAGCCCGGTCTCGCGAATTACACGGTCGTCGTCCCGCTCGGTTACGGACGCACGGTTACCGGCCACGTCGGCACTGGTGCCGGTTTCAACGCTTATCCCGCCCGCACCACTGCCGCGATGCACATCGCCACGGGTGCGACGCTCACGGACACCGGCACCCGCGCGCTTCTGGCCAACGTGCAGGAACACTGGTCCATGGAAGGTCGCGACATCGTGCGCGAGGCCAACGTCGACGAGTTTAAGGAGAATCCGAATTTCGTCGCCGCGATCGGCCTCGAGGCGCACAGCCCGTCGATTCTCGGTGAAGACGGGGAGAAAATGAAGATTGGTGAACGCTCCGCGGAGGTTCCGCGCGGTGGCTCGCTCTACGCGACACCCAGCGAGAAGAACGGCGGCTTCGACGGCCACCACCAGTGGGGCATGTCGATCGATCTCAATACGTGCATCGGCTGCAACGCGTGCGTCGTCGCCTGTCAGGCTGAAAACAACGTCCCGATTGTGGGCAAAGACCAGGTGCTCCGTGGCCGCGAGATGCACTGGATCCGCCTCGATCGCTACTACTCTGACGGCAACATCGACGCCGCGGCATTTGGTGGCGAAGGCAACCGCACGCTTCCTGAAGATCCGCAGGTTTCGCTCCAGCCTGTCGCCTGCATGCAGTGCGAACTCGCCCCATGCGAGACCGTGTGCCCCGTCAACGCGACGGTCCACGACGACGAAGGCATCAACACGATGGCCTACAACCGCTGCATCGGCACCCGTTACTGCGCGAACAATTGTCCTTATAAGGTCCGCCGCTTTAATTTCTTCGACTGGAATCAGCGTCACCTCGACAGCCTTTACCTCAGCCAACTCGGCCCGAAAGGCATGCCCGAACTCGTAAAGATGGTGAAGAACCCCGAGGTCACCGTGCGCATGCGCGGTGTGATGGAGAAGTGCACTTATTGCGTCCAGCGCATCCAGAACGGCAAGATTCAGCACAAGGTCAAAGTGATGCAGGGTCGCAACGGCGCCGCGGGGGACATCCCACTTGAGGATATCCAAGTTCCCGACGGCACCATCAAGACCGCCTGTCAGCAAGTGTGCCCCGTCGAAGCGATCGTGTTTGGCAACTTGCTCGACGAGAAAAGCGCCGTCTCGAAAGCGAAGGCGCGCGAGCACGACTATTCGCTGCTCGGCTATCTCAACATCCGCCCGCGCACCACTTACCTCGGCAAACTCCGCAACCCGAACCCGAAGATGCCCGACTACGCGGCGCTGCCGCTCAGCCGCATCGAGAACGCCAAGAAGAATCATCCGGCCGGTCTCGAGGAACGCCACGGAGCAGGGGAGCACGCGCCCGTTCACAGCGAGGAAAAGAAAAAGGAAGGCGCTCACACCTTGCTCAATGCCGCGAAAAATCTCGGAGGACTTAGCTAATGGCCCACGCTGAACACACCGCTCCGCGCGCCGCGATCCTGGCGGAAGTCAAACCGGCGGTCTTCCCGCGCGCCGCGCTGGTCGAGCACGGTCGCAGCTTTTCTTGGATCACGGACAAGATTTGCGGCATCATCGAAGGCAAAACGCCCGCGTGGTGGTGGTATTGCTTCGTCGTCGCGTGTCTCGTCGCGTCGTTCACCGTCGCTGGCATCACCTACCTGATCGCCACGGGCGTCGGCGTCTGGGGCCACGCCAACCCGGTCAACTGGGCGTGGGACATCGTCAACTTCGTGTTTTGGATTGGTATCGGTCACGCCGGCACCCTGATCTCCGCGATCTTGTGTTTGCTCCGACAGAAGTGGCGCACGTCGATCAACCGCGCCGCCGAGGCCATGACGATCTTCGCGGTCGTCTGCGCTGCAATCTTCCCGGTCTTCCACGTCGGTCGCGTGTGGTATGCCTGGTATCTCTTCCCGATTCCGAATTCCAACGTCATCTGGCAGAACTTCCGTTCGCCGCTCGAGTGGGACGTGTTCGCGGTCTCGACCTACGGCACGGTCTCGGTGCTCTTCTGGTATATTGGTCTGATCCCCGACCTCGCGGTGCTCCGTGATCGCTTCTACGCCACAGGTAACAAGCTTCGCTCCTTCCTCTACGGCCTTTTCGCGATGGGCTGGCGTGGATCGAACCGTCACTGGAGCAACTATGAGATGGCC
The DNA here is from genome assembly GCA_903896015.1 of uncultured Opitutia bacterium. Classification (GTDB taxonomy): domain Bacteria; phylum Verrucomicrobiota; class Verrucomicrobiia; order Opitutales; family Opitutaceae; genus CAITWF01. Next base: position 157,058 of record CAITWF010000043.1, read on the forward strand.
TACATGATCCTCGCCGGCATCTCGACTCCGCTCGTGCTCTCGGTGCACACGATCGTTTCGTTCGACTTCGCCGTTTCGCTGCTCCCGGGCTGGCACACGACGATCTTCCCGCCCTATTTTGTCGCGGGCGCGATCTTCTCGGGTTTCGGCATGGTGCTCACGCTCATGCTCCCGTTGCGAGCCGTCTACAAGATGGAGGACCTGATCACGCAGTATCACATCGACTGCATGTGTAAGATCACGTTGGCGACCGGCACGATCGTTGGCTACGCCTACGGCATCGAGTTCTTCATCGCCTGGTATGGCGCGAATCCGTATGAAGGCTTCGCGTTTATTAATCGCGCGTTTGGCCACTACGCCTGGGCCTATTGGATCATGATTTCATGCAACGTGATCACCCCTCAGTTCTTCTGGTTCAAGGCCGTCCGCGAAAACACGACGCTCGTCTGGGTGCTCTCGATCTTCGTCAACGTCGGCATGTGGTTCGAGCGCTTCGTGATCATTGTGACCTCGCTCGCCCGCGACTTCCTGCCGTCAAGCTGGGGCTACTACTCGCCGAGCATCGTCGAAATCTTCACGTTCTTCGGGACGTTCGGCGTGTTCTCCGTGCTGTTCCTCCTCTTCATTCGTTTCCTGCCGATCATGCCGATGGCCGAACTCAAGGCGGTCACCCCGCAGGCCGACGCCCATGGCGGCGGCGATCACCATTAATTTTTTCCGCGCATGGCAGCCCAACCTTACGGCTTAATCGCCACCTTCGACAAAACGCCCGACGTGTATCACGCCGCGGAGTTGGTGCGCGACGCTGGCTATCGCAACTGGGACGTAATCACGCCGTTCCCCGTCCACGGTCTCGACAAGGCGATGGGCCTCAAGCGCTCGATCGTGCCGCGCATCTCGCTCGTTGGCGGACTCACTGGTTTCACGACCGGCATGACCATGATTTGGTGGACGGGCGCCTACGACTACAAGCTGGTCGTTGGCGGCAAGCCGTTTTTCAGCCCGATGTTCGCTTTTCCCGTCAGTTACGAACTCACGATTTTGTTCACCGCGTTCGCGACGATCATCGGAATGTTCGTCGTCAACGGCCTGCCGATGCACTACCATCCCGTGCTGAAATACGATCAGATCCGCCGCGGCATGGACGATCAGTTTTTCGTCGTCATCGAAGCGCGCGACCCGCGCTTCAACGCCGCCAACACCCGCGCGCTTCTTGAGAAGGCCGGCGGCAAAAACATCACGGAGATCGAGGCCTGAGCCATGCGTAACGTCTACCTCGCCACCGCGCTTATCTGCGTGCTCATCTTCTCAATCTTTGGATTGCGGGGCACGAAGTTTACCTCGCCTCCGATCGATGTGTTTCCGGAATGGGCGTTTCCCGGCATGAAGCGCCAGCCGAAATTCCGTCCGCAGGCGGCCAGCCAATTCTTCGCGGATGGCCGGGCCGATCGCGTGCCGGTGGAGCACACTGTCCGCGCTGATACCCCGGTGCGTAACGACGATCATCTCTACTACGGCAAGGATGCGACCGGCGCGTTTGCCCACGGCTTCCCGGCATCGCTCACTGTCGACAAGGCCTTTATCGAGCGTGGCCGCGACCGCTACACGATTTATTGCCAGCCCTGCCACGGCGCGGTGGGCGATGGCAATGGTATCACGAAAAAATATGGCATGGGCGCGACACCCACCTATCACGACGCTCGCCTCCGGCAAATTGCGGAAGGCGAAATCTACAACACGATCACCAACGGCAAAAACAACATGCTGCCCTACGCGGACAAGGTTGAGCCCGCCGATCGTTGGGCGGTGATCGCCTACGTGCGGGCGCTCCAGCGCGCGCAGCAGGGCACTGTCGCTGACGTCACCGACGCGGCTGGCAAACAAACTCTCGGTCTCAAATGAGTTCCCACGCTGCCACCGCTCCTGCGGCTCTCCCTTCCGCCGACTCGACCGCTTCGACCGCGAGCAAGGCGCTGTCGATCGGCGTCGCCGGCATCGTGCTTACGGCGCTCGGAATTTTCGTATCGGGCGCGAAGACGATCGCGTTTTCCTGGCTCGTCGGCGTCACCTATTGGACCGCGATCGCGATCGGCATGTTGTTGCTCGTGATGATTCACCATATCGTTGATGCGGGTTGGTCGACGGTCATCCGCCGTCAATACGAGCACGGCCTCTCGGCTTTCCTGTGGCTCGCAATTCTCTTTTCGCCGCTCGTGATCGCTTCGCTTTTTGCCGACAAGCACGACCTGATCTGGCCGTGGATGGAACCCACGCACGAGCTGCACGGCGGTCACACCGTCGCGCAGGATCCTCTCTATCTGAAGAAGTCCGGCTTCCTCAACCTGAAGGCCTTCGTGATTGGCACGTTTGCCTTCTACGGCATTTGGATGTGGCTCTCCTCGCGGCTCCGCAAGGCGTCGTTCTCACAGGACGTCGACGGCGACATCAAGTGGACGCGCATGAACCGCGTCACGTCCGCGATGGGCCTGCCGCTCACCGCGCTCTCGCTCACCGCCGCCGCGATCTTCTGGGTGAAGTCGCTCGAGTATCACTGGTTCTCCACGATGTACGGTGTGTGGTTCTTCGCGAACTGCGTGCGTGGCGCGCTCTCCGTCGGCATCGTCATCATGCTCTGGCTGCTCCAGCGCGGCGACTATCAGGGTGGCGTGTATAACAAGAACCAACTCCATTGCATTAGCACGCTGGCCTTCGCGTTTACCGTCTTCTGGGCCTACGTCACCTTCTCGCAATACTTCCTGATCTGGAATGCGAACGTGCCCGAGGAGACCTTCTGGTATAACCTCCGCGAATTGAACCATGACGGCTCCACGAACCAATGGTGGTATATTGGCCTCGTGATTCTGTTCGGCCACTTCGTCGTGCCGTTCCTCTTGATGCTTTCGTATCGCTTCAAAACGACGCCGCACATCATCCGCCGCATCGCACTCTGGATTCTCGCGATCATCCTGATCGACCTTTGTTACAACATTCTGCCCGGCATGAAGGACGAGCATGGCGATTCGCTGCCGTTCCTCTCGCTGCGACTGCTCTGGGTGCTGACTTCAGTGGTGGGAGTCGGCGGCGTCTGCGCTTGGGCCTACCTCAAGAGTTTCCCGACGACCAAGCTCATCCCGATACGCGACCCGCGCATCGGCGAGTGCCTGACCCATCATGAGTGACATGACCGCCCAATCTCCCCGGCCCGTCTCGTTGGTGACGATTACGTTCGTGTTCGTGCTGTTCGCGGCGTTCGCGTTTGTCGTCTCACACTATTACGCGCCGAGCGCGACTTCGCCGCAAAATCAGCAGGCGGACAATCTCCCCAAGGATCTCGCATGGAAAGCGACACCCGCTGACCGCAAAAAGGCGCTCGGCGACCTGCGTGACGCGCAAACCAAGCAGGCCGCGACCTACGCGTGGGTCGATCAGAAAGCTGGCGTCGTGCAGCTCCCGATCGAGCGTGCCATGGAACTCACCGTCGAGCGCTACGGCGCCAAGAAATAATTTTTCGTGATGACCACTGCCCCCACCAATGCTTCGGCTGAAGTCACCGCCATCGACGCGGCGGCGCGCTGGCCGCTGCTGCTGTTGATCGCTTCCGCGATTTCGTGGCTCGTGCTGAGCGGCGTGCTCGCGCTGATCGCCTCGATTCAACTCGTGCAGCCGGCGTTTCTCGCGGATTGCTCGGTGTTCACGCACGGTCGGACGGTCGCGATGCAGGAATCAATTTTCGTCTACGGTTGGGCCGCGAATGCCGGCCTGGCGATCGCGCTCTGGATTCTCGGCCGCCTCGGCGGTTCACTGCTGCGCGCGACCAACTGGGTTGTCGCCGGAACAGTGGCATGGAACTTGGCTGTCGCGCTCGGCGTGATCGGCATCGCCATCGGTGATGCGACCTCGATCGTGTTGCTCGAGCTCCCGCGTTACGTGCAATTGATCATGGTCGTCGCCTACGGCGCGATCGCGGTATCTGGCGTGCTGGCGTGGATCGGCCGCCGCACGGAAGGCACATACGCCGCGCAGTGGTATGCGGTCGCGGCGCTGTTTCTTTTCCCGTGGTTGTTCTCCGCTGCGCAAATGATGCTGCTGTGGGCACCGCTCCGCGGCACGCTCCAGGCGGTCGCTGCCGGCTGGTTTTCGCAGGGCGTCTGGACGCTCTGGCTCGCTCCGCTCGCGCTTGCCGCAGCCTATTACGTCGTGCCGAAGGTCACCGGCCGCGTGCTTCCCAGCTACGAATTTGCACCGCACAGTTTTTGGTGCTTGCTCGTCGTCGGTGGCTTCACCGGTGGACGCCACTTGGTCGGAGGCCCGGTGCCCGCGTGGATTGCGAGCCTCGCCATTGTTTCCTGCGTGCTGCTCCTCTTCCACTATTTCATTGTCTTCATCAATCTTCGCGGCGGGCTAGGGCGCGGCAGCACGGCGGCGCGCCTCGTGTCGGTCGGCCTGCTCGCATATGCGCTGGGCGGCTTGGTCGACGCAATTACGGCGTTTCGCGGCGTGGCGTTGGTCACGCAGTTCACGTTCATTGATGTGGCCCAGCAGCAACTCGCGCTCTATGGCGGGTTCTCCCTTATCCTCCTCGGTGCGATCTATTTTGCGGTGCCGCGTTTGACGGGCCGCAGCTGGGTTTCAGGTGCGTTGGTCAGTGGTCATGCAGCGTTGCTGCTCGCCGGGGTCGCGGTCCTGGTTGCGAGCTTGAGTGCCGCGGGTTGGGCGCAAGGCCACGATCTGCTCAACGCCAAGACCTCATTTGCGACCATCGCGGAGCACACGCGCACGTGGCTCCTGCTCGGCACCGCTGCGCAGGGTGTGCTCCTCTTCGGCAATCTCCTCCTGCTCGTGAATTTCCTCCAGACGGCGTGGGCAACCTGCTGCCCGACTGCGCCGTCCGCTGAAAATCCCTTCCGCCAGCCTTCGTCAATGGAGGCGACCGCGTCATGAAAAACGGCCCCCTCTTTTTCTTCGGCCTCTTCGCCGCGCTCACGCTCTCGTGGGCGGGCACGGTGTTGCTTTCGCATCACCAGTTGGGTGGACTTGCCCCGTTTTACGACGAGAACGAGAGTGCCGCGTTTCCGCTGCGCCAGCCCGGCGTCGCGGCGCGCGGTCAGCTTGTGTATGCCGATCTCGGTTGTGCCTCGTGCCATACACAACAGGTGCGCCGCCCGGAATTCGGCGCCGATCAGGCGCATGGCTGGGGAGAGCGCCAGAGCGTGGCGCGCGACTACATTTTCCAAGCCCGCCCGCAGCTTGGTGCGTTGCGGGTCGGTCCCGATCTCGCGAACCTCGGCGGGCGAAAGCCGGCCTATGATTCCGACGATTTGATCTCGCTGCTCTACACCGGTGTCATCCCGGGCGCCAAGGCGGTTACGCATCCGTACTACAAGTTCCTCTTCGATGAACGCCCGGTCGTCGGTGAGAAATCCGCCGTTGCGCTCAAGCTTACTGGCGCGCTTGCCGCCTCGGCTGGCTCCCAGATCGTCCCGACTGAACGGGCCCAAAGTCTCGTCGCGTTTCTTCTCAGCTTGAACAACAGCTACGATTATCCCGAGGCGCGTCCTTTCGTCGAAAAGACCGAGAAGAAGGAAGGAGAAAAGAAATGAGCCAGCCGTCCAATTCCGATCCGCGCCTTGAGCAGGCGGCCGCCACCGATGAGAGCCTGCTGGCCTCCCACGAAAAGCTGTTGGGCAAAAAGCCTGACGATCAGGCCAACTACCGCCTGCTGCCGCTCAACCTACTCTTCGTATTTTCCGGCCTGATCTTTTTCGCCGGCACCTACCTGAATCTCTACTCCGGTCACTTCGATCCGAAGATCTATAATGAGCATGCTCTGCCGCGACCCGCAGGTGCGGAAGAGGTTGTCAAAGTTGACCCCCGTGAGCTCGGTAAAAAGCTTTTCAACAACGCAGCGTGCAATACCTGCCACCAAGTCACCGGTCTCGGCCAACCGGGTGTCTATCCTCCGCTTGCAGGCTCTGAATGGGTCGTCGGGTCGGAAGAGCGTGTGATTCGTATCTTGCTCCACGGACTCCAGGGCAAAGTCACCGTCAAGGGCACGGAATACAGTGCCGCCGCCATGCCTGCCTTTGGCAAAGTTGCCGGCTCTGGCTATAACTGGAGTGACGATAAGATTGCCGCCGTGCTGACCTACGTTCGATCTGAATGGGGTAACAGTGCCGGCCCGATCACCACCGAAAAAGTCGCCGAAATTCACGCCAAAGAAGGCGATCACAAGGCTTGGGCTGCTGACGAGCTGACGAAACTCCCGTAAGCTGGAGTCGGTTTTTCACCCGATGGTGGCGGGCGCGGCAAAAAAATCCTTGCTGTCGCCCGCGCGAGCCGAGAATTTTTCTTTTCATCCACGGTAGGTTACTCAAGTGGCCAACGAGGGCAGACTGTAAATCTGCTGACTAACGTCTTCGATGGTTCGAATCCATCACCTACCACCATCTTGCTCCCCAGTCACTTGGGGAGCTTCCTTTGGGTAACAAGGGGAAGGCAGTTTCTCGATCGTATCGGTTTCGTATCGGTCTTTGCCGGGGCGCGCTTAACGCGCGCAACGTTCCCGTGCCGGTAAACCCGCAAGGAACCGCTCCCAGAGTTGGGGATCATCGCCGGCTGCTACCGCGGTGATTTCCCAGCCGCGGCTCTCCACCGCTTCCCAGAGATCCGGGTGTGAGCCGAGCCACCGGAACCGCGCGTCGAACTTCTCGGCGTAGTCCCGGATAAATTTGGCTTCGTTATCCGCGTGGCCGGTGCCTTATGTGTCGGAGACTGAAGTAATCCGGCTTTGAGTGTCAGGCTGAGGAGTGCCTGTCCGGTGCGGAGGGTCGGAACACTGGTAAACCGGTGGCAGGCGGCGGAATGCACGGGAAAAACGTCCAGCCACGCGCGCAACGAGTATTCCACCAGCAAATGGAGCAGCCCTTTGTTCCCGGACTCGAGCGCGAGGGCCACGCGGCCCGCGCCACACTGGTCGTGCAGTTGCTCGAGCCAGCCATGCAACGCCTCCGGGTTCGCGCAACGACAATTATAACTCCCCAGCACATTGCCTCATAATCCGCGGTTACTGAGTGAGCCGTTATTAACCTAAATTCCTCAGTTGAGTGGTGAGTTTCTGAGAAGAATTGGGCGGTTTAAGCGGGAAGCGGCGCCACCGGTTTCAACTGCGGCGCAGTTGTGCGAATCCACTCGTGCAGGCGCAGATATCCGTCGCGTAATTGTTCAGC
>CAITWF010000044.1 GCA_903896015.1 uncultured Opitutia bacterium
CGGCGGCCCCTTGCCGAGTCCGCCTTTCACCGGCTCAAGTCCGCCTTTGGCCAGCGACTCCGGTCCCGCCGTGAACCCTGTCAAACGCACGAGGCCTTGCTTCGCGCCCATCTCCTCAACCGTTGGCCCACCCCGACGACCGTCGTTAACGCGTGACCGCTCAGCTTCTCGGGACGGGATGGCATTTATGCAACACGGCCCCCAAACCTACCTGGAATTAATTCGCAGGCCGGCCTCACTTCAACTTCACCCGAAGCACGGCGGTTTCGGCGCCGCGGCTGACGAGCAGCACGAACTCAGCGCGCATAGCATCCTTCTCAATCTCCGCGAGCTTGGCGGTGGCGTCGGCAAAGGTTTTTACCTCGGTGCCGTCAATCTCCTTGATCCAGTCGTCGGGGCGAAGGCCGGCGACGGCGGCGGGGCTGCTGCCCTTCACGAAGTGCGCAACGACGCCGGTTGTCTCAGCGATTTTTACGTGGCGATCGATGGCATCGCCATAAACAAATTCCCGCGCGGTGAAGCCGAGGCGCTCGTAATACTTGCGGTCGGCTTCACGGAGAATTTTGGGCTCCTCGCCGAGAGTGACCTTGAGATCGAGCCGATCGCTGCCGCGGAGGACGGTGATGGTGAGCGGATCGCCGGGCGCGCGGCGATCAACTTCGCGCTCGAGATACGAGACGACGATACGGTCAGGCTTGAGCGGCGGGAGCGGCTTTCCATCAAGCGCGAGGATGATGTCGCGTTCCTTGAGTCCGGCTTTTTCGGCGGGGCTGTTTTCCAAGACTTCGCTGACGACGGCGCCCGACTGCGTTTCGAGCTTCAGGTATTTCGCGACTTCGCGGTCCATAGGCTCAAGTCCGTAGGTGCCGAGCCAGGCAAGCGGGCGGCCGGAGACATCCTTCGGGATGCGGTTGAGATATGGGAGTATCTCGTCAGCGAGTTGAACCGCGCTGCTTTCCTCGACATTGATCAGGACGACCGGCTGCGGGCGAGGATTGCGGCCAAACTGGAGAAAGCTCTGGCCAAACGATGCCTGGGCGAGGCCGATAAAAACGCCGTCGCGATCGAAGACCGGCAAGCCGGGACTCGCGACTTCCTGCTGCGAAATCGCGGTGCGCTGCGGGAGCGATTGAATGAGCGCAACGTGGCTCTGCATCAGGTAGGGCGCGAAGTCCTCGTCCTTGTTGCGGAGGCCGACGCCCCACGCGAAGTCGGCGAGCGCGGGCACGGGAGACTTGCCGCCCTTCGCGGCGAACGCCGTGATCGGCTTGAGCTGTGCGCGAATTTTTTCGCTGGCACGAACGAAGTGCCAACCCGTGAACGCGTCCTGACCGAGGTATTCGGCGGGCGTGCCGTCGGCGTCGCCGGGGAGATAGACTTTAAATTCCTTGAGCTGCCACGTCGCCGCCCGCGGATCGATCGCGCCGGACTGCATGATGATCGTGCCGTTGGCATCGATCACGGTGCCCATCGAAATCGTGGGCTGGCGCTCGGTTTCAGTGACCGTGACGTATTCGACAGCGACGCAAGTCTTGGCACGCTCGGCCCACAGTGTCGGAAGGTCAACGGCCGCGCGAGCGGCGAACGGCGCGGCGAGGAGCGCGAGGAGAAAGGAAAACTTCATGGTTTGAGAATGACGAGGGAGACGCGACGCGAGCGCTGGACTTCGAACAACGTGGGCGCGGGCTTTGCGTCGAACGCCGATTGCGCCGCCTTGATGACATCGAGCGAGCCGACGGGTTGCTCGTTAATTTTCATGATGATGTCGCCGCGCGAGAGTCCCGCGACATCGGCGGGAAAGCCCGGCTGCACGCCGATGACGACCACGCCGTTGGCATCGTCGAGTTGCTTCTCCCTCGCGTAAGTGCGCGACACTTTGCGCACGCTCAAGCCCCATTTTTCGAGCGCCCATTCCTCTCCGACGCGGCTCTCGAGTTTTTCAGTGACGACGGAGTAGTCACGCGTGTCGGCACCACGCTTGACAGTGAGCTTGAGCGTGGCGCCGACGGGCTGGCTCGCGATCAGGTTTTGGATGTCAGGAATTTCCTCGGGGAAGCGGCCGACGACTTTGGCGCCGTTGACGGCGAGCAGGATATCGGATGCGCGCAGACCGGCCGTGGCGGCAGGCGAGCCCGGCTCGACACTGTGGATGAGGACGCCCGTGTTGAGCGCGAGCGAATAGAACGATTCAAGATCCTGGAGCGCGCCGAGCACGACGCCGATGAAGCTGCGCGTGATCACGCCGTCGTGCACGAGGCCCTCGACAACGCGCTGGGCGGTGGCGGATGGAATCGCGAAGCCGAGGTTGTTAGCGCCGTTGAAGCCGCGCGTGCTGATGCCGATGACCTTGCCGTCTTCGGTCACGAGCGGGCCGCCGGAGTTGCCAGGATTGATCGCCGCATCGGTCTGGAGCCAAGTGTTGAACAGGCCGGTCTCGTAGCCATTCACGCCCTGAAGGTCCTCGAGATATTGATTGTTATTGGAGATGATGCCGCGCGTAACGGTGCGGGAGAGTCCGTAGGGCGTGCCGACGGCGAACACGACCTCGCCAGGGAAAAGCTTTTTACTGTCGCCGAAATCGGCGTGCGCAAATTTGAGCGAGCGTTTCTTCACATCGGCCATGTCGATCCGCAGCAACGCGAGATCGGTCCAGTGATCCCAGCCGACGAGCTTGGCGGAGACGCGCTCCTGGTTGGCGAGCGTGACGTTGAGCTCGATCGCGCGGTTGCTGGCAACGTGGGCGTTGGTGAGCACGAGACCGTCGGCTGTGAGGATGACACCGGAGCCGATGCTCGCGGAGTAGCGTTTCGAGCCCGCCTCGAACGCGACCTCGCGCACATCGATGCGGACGACGGCGTCGAGCAACTGGTTGAAGCCGCGGTTCATCGTCGCCGCGCGGGCGGACGAAAGGAGCGCAGCGGCGCAGGAAAAAACGAGCGCGAGCGCGGAGATTGACCGAACGAGGAAAGGTTTCACAGTGGCGGGTTTCAAACGATGGCAACGAACTGCAAAGATTACGACTTTCGTCAAATTGAGCCGCACTGGCAATCTTTCTGGGAGGAAAGGAAGTCGTTCCGCGCGGACAATAGTTCTGCGAAGCCCAAGTATTACGTGCTGGACATGTTTCCCTATCCGTCCGGCGCGGGTCTGCACATCGGGCATCCGGAGGGTTACACCGCGACCGACATCATCGCCCGCTACAAACGCGCGAAGGGCTTTAATGTGCTGCACCCGATCGGGTGGGACGCGTTTGGGCTGCCCGCGGAACAGCATGCGGTGAAAACCGGCACGCATCCGGCGACGAACACTGCGGCGAACATCACAAACTTCAAGCGCCAGATCAAAGCGCTCGGCTTCTCTTACGACTGGGAGCGGGAGTTCGCGACGACCGATCCGGACTACTTCCGCTGGACGCAGTGGATTTTCCTGCAGCTCTTTTCGCGGGGCCTCGCGTACGTCGATGAGCGCCCTGTGTGGTGGTGCCCAGAGTTGCGCACCGTGCTTGCAAACGAAGAAATCGTCGACGGCAAGAGTGAAGTTGGTGGCTTCCCCGTCGAACGCCGCAACCTGCGTCAGTGGGTGCTGCGCATCACAGCCTACGCGGAGCGACTGCTCTCGGATCTTAAGGATGTCGATTGGCCCGACTCGACGAAGCGCATGCAGGAGGCATGGATCGGGCGAAGCGAAGGCGCGGAGATTTTGTTCGCGCTGGAAGACGCGAAGCTCGGCACGCTGAAAATATTTACGACGCGGCCCGACACGCTGTTTGGCTGCACCTATATGGTGCTCGCGCCCGAACATCCGCTCGTCGAGGCGCTGACGACCGTGGATCACCGGGCCGCCGTCGATGTCTACAAGAAGAAGGCCGCCGCGAAGAGCGACCTCGAGCGCACTGATCTTGCGAAGGATAAATCGGGGGTATTTAGCGGCAGTTACGCGATCAATCCGGTAAACGGCGCACGCGTCCCCATCTGGATCGCGGACTATGTGCTCATGGGCTACGGCACCGGCGCGATCATGGCGGTGCCGGCGCACGACGAGCGCGACTTCGAGTTTGCTCAGAAATACTCGCTGCCGATTCCCCGCGTGATCGCGGGTCCGGCCGGTGACGAAAAACTCCCTTACACCGGCGACGGCACGTTGATCAACTCGCCCGGTTACGACGGCTTGGCCTGGCCCGATGCGAAAAAGAAGATCACCAACGAACTCGCGGCGCGCGACATCGGCAAAGCGACGGTGAACTACAAGCTGCGCGACTGGTTGTTCTCGCGCCAACGCTACTGGGGCGAACCCTTCCCGATCGTGTGGGTGGATGAAAGCGATTACGCCAAGGCGAAGGCTGCGCGCAGCAACACGTTGCCGGAAAATCCGGTGACGTTTGCCGAGGGCGGCAAAAAACTTTTCGCGCTGCCGCTGCCCTCGGGAGCGCTGCCACTGCAGTTGCCGGACGTGCAGTCGTATCTGCCGAGCGGCACGGGCGAGAGTCCGCTCGCGAATGTGCCCGATTGGCTGGAGATTTGGTTGAACTACGAAACAGGCGCGGCGTTGCCGGCGTCGCAGCCTAAGCCGGCGGGTGACGCGTGGCTGCGCGGTCGCCGCGAGACCAATACGATGCCGCAATGGGCGGGCTCGTGCTGGTATTATCTGCGTTTCCTCGATCCGAAAAATCCGGATGCATTCGCGTCGCCCGAAGCGCTGAAGTATTGGGGCGTGCCCGACCTCTATGTGGGCGGCGCGGAACACGCGGTGCTGCATCTGCTCTACGCCCGCTTCTGGCACAAGGTGCTGTTCGATCTCGGAGCGGTGCCGCAGGCGGAACCGTTCACGAAACTTTTTCACCAAGGTATCATCCTCGGTGAGGACGGCGAAAAAATGTCGAAGAGCCGCGGAAATGTCGTGAGTCCCGATGCGATCATCGCATCGCACGGCACTGACACGTTGCGACTGTATCTGATGTTCCTCGGCCCACTTGAGGCAATGAAGCCATGGAGCATGAAACAGATCGAGGGCGTGTTTCGATTTCTGCAAAAAGTGTGGCGCGAATGCGTTACGGCCGAAGGGGGCGTGAACCCCAAAATATCCGCCGACGCCGCCGAGCCCACCGAACTCACGAAACTCCTCCACGAAACGATCAAGAAGGTCGGCGACGACATCGAGGCGCTGCGTTTCAACACCGCGATCTCGCAGATGATGATCTTCACGAACGCGCTGCAAAAAGCGCCGGTGGCAAGCCGAGCGACCGTGCTCGCGTTCGTGCAGCTGCTCGCACCATTCGCGCCGCACCTCACGGAAGAATTGTGGGAGCGCCTGGGCGAAAAGCCGTCGGTGCAAAACGCCCCCTGGCCCAAGTTCGATCCGACGCGCCTGACCGCGACTGAGGTGAAGCTGGTGTTTCAAGTCGACGGGAAGCACCGCGGCGACCAACTCGTGCCGGTCGGTCTCACCCAGGACCAAGCCATGGAAATTGCACGGGCGAATCCGCGGGTCGCTCCGTTTTTGGCGGGGCGGAGTATTCGGCGGGTTGTGTTTGTGCCGGGAAAAATCCTGAATGTTGTTACGCAGTGACGGTAAGTAGTCTTCCGAACTTGCCATTACTAGGGTTTAACCCCCAGATAATAGATGTCGCCCGGACTGTGCTCCGGGTATCTCTCAACCTTCGAATCCAATTCAGCATGAAACCCAAAGCTCCCGTTCGTCCGCCGTATAGCCATACCCATCTGGGGGCGGTGGTTGCGCTGGTTTCGCTCGCGTGCCTGCCCGTCGCGCTGCGGGCCCAGACAACTAAGAAAAATCCGTCGAGCAAGATGTTCGTCACCGACGTTGGGGGAGAACAAGGCCTAGCACTGATCGACACGGGAAATAACATTCAAGATCTCAACAAGCAATCGGTCTACAATGCCGAGGGAACGATCATTGAAACGAAGAAATCCAAAAGCGCATCAGATAAGAACAAGGTTTTTTCAACGGGAGTATTCTCGAACGGTACGGCGGCGTATTTCGACGAGGACACGCGGGTCGAGGTCCGCGACTTCGTGCAGGAACCTTTCACGCCCAACCGCACCGACATGGATGTGGAGCCGTCAATTTCGAAGACCCAGGCGATCGTGGAGCGCGGCACCGTCGGACTTTGCGCCTCAAAACTCGTCGCCGGCAGCAGCATGACCTACAGCACCGCACTTGGCTCGGTCAACATCCGCGGACAAAAACTAGTAATCCAATCGGACGATAAGGAGACCAAAGTCTCGATGCTCGATGGCGAAAGCACCATCAAAGGCGGCGATCAGGATTTGGGTGGAGAGCAACTGAAATCCGGCCAGCAGGCAATAATCCGTCCCGGAAAAAATGGCGGAAAAAGCATTATCACCATTCAGCCCATTCCCGATGCCGAAAAGCCCGCGCTCGACGACAAAGTGGCCATGGCCTGCATGGCGAAAAAATCCGTCTATTTTGAGGTGCGCGAACGGCAATTGACCGACGTAAGCGCCTCAGGCGGAAAAACGCCGACGGGTGATAGCACCGCGAGCGGCGGCAGCACAGGCGGGCCCGGTGGCGGAGCCGGCGGAGAAATCACCGCCTTCAATGGACCGGGCGTGAACAGCTCGTCGGGAGGCGGAGTGCAGGAAATCGTCGCCGTTCCAGTCGTGCCGTCGAACCTACCGGTTCAGTTCACCGTGAGCCCGGCGCGCATCGTGACGCCCCCGAGTCCCGGCGGCTGAGGCGCCGCGCAAATCACGGGAGAAACTGGACACTTATGCGTATACGGCGAGATATTCGTGCAGCCCTTGCGCTGTTGCTCGCCTGCGCGATCATCTGCACACCGGCGCCGGCGCTTGTGACGCTGAATCTCAACGACGGCCACGATCACGTTTACGTTACCGCCTCGCTCGGTGCCTCGCACGATTCGAATGTCTTCGCTAAAAACAACGGCCCGGGCGATTTTGTTTTCACGACTGGCCTCGTCGCCGAATACGTCCGCCGCGCGGGCTGGATTGGCGTCAACGGGAGCGTCGGCGTCAGTGGCGCGCATTTCGCCTCGCTCAAGGGAGAAGATTTCAGCAACCCCAATTTCAATCTTGAGTTTACGAAGCAAAGTGGCCGCACCACGGGTTCACTGACCCTCAGTGCAACACGCTCAAGCCGTGCTGACGCGGCTGTGAACATCCGCACCACCTCTTGGAATTACAGTGCGGGCTTGAACCTCGCCTACCCCATCATCGAGCGCTTCAAGGCCACCGCGACCTTAGGCTACTCCGCTAGCCGCTACGTCGACGAGACCGCACTCGTCAACCTCGCCACCTACACGGCCGCCGCCAACCTCTACTACGTTTACAACACAGAGCGCGATCTGAACGCGGGATACCGTTACCGCTACACTCAGACCTCTGTGAACGACTCCACCACTGATCACAACTTCACCGTGGGTACGTCTGGCCGCATTATCCGCGGACTCAACGGCTCGGTGAACGTTGGCTACCAATTCCGCGTGCCAAGCAATTCCAGCCAGCCTACCTTCTCGGGCCTGAGCGCCAGCGCCGCCACCAGCTATGCTTTCACCCGCAAATTGACCGCGAGCGGACAAGTCTCGAAAGATTTCTCCACGACCGCCACTGATGCATCGGTCGATACCACAGCGGCCGACCTTAACGTCAAATACGCCCATAACTCGCACTGGAGTCTTTCCCTCGGCACCGGCTGGGGCGAAAGCCAATTTCTCGGCCAAGGCGGTCGTATCATCATCTCCGCCGGACCGCCCGCCATTTTGGGACCCAACCGAACTGATACGTTCGTCCACTGGGACGCGGGCATCAACTACTCGCGTAACGAACACTTCAAACTTTCCTTCAACTATAGCTGGTTCCGCAATTGGTCGACCACGCCCTTCGCCGACTTCGTTCGCGCGGGCTGGAACATTAATCTGAATTCCCGCCTATGAACGCCCGTCATTTTATCCGGCTGCGCAGACTCGTCCTCGCAGGTGCCGTGCTCGTCGGACTCAACGCACTGCGTGCACAGACCGCCCCCGCAGCGATCGACAGCGATGAACGCAAAGCCGTCGTTTATAAAATCTCACGTATGGACAAAATCAGCATCGTGGTCGTCGGCGAGAGCGATCTCACCGTCGGCGGCAAGCGCGTCGACGCCAACGGCAACGTCAATCTGGCCCTCGTCGGCGAAGTGAAAATTGCCGGCCTTTCCGTCAGCCAGGCCCAAAGCGCAATCGAGGCCGCTTACCGCGACGGTCGCATCCTCCGCAACCCGCAGGTGACGATCAACATCGAGGAGTACGCTCCGCGCACCGTTTCCATCTCCGGCATGGTCCGGCAACCTGGCACCATCAACCTCCCGCCCGAGTCCACCATGAGCATCAAGGAACTCATCCTCAAGGCCGGCGGTTTCTCCGAGACGGCCAATGGCAGCAAAGTCAAGATCACCCGCGTTATGCCCGACGGCACCACGAAATTTTTCACGCTTAACGTCGACGCCATCCTCAAGGGCCGCGACACTGGTAAATCCACCGACAACACCTTCGCACTGGAACCGGACGACATTGTTTACGTGCCCGAAAAAATCATCTGACGAATCCCGATGGCTGACTCCGCTCTCAAATCGCCGCCCTCCGCGCCGCCTCCCGGCGATCGCGACGAGGAACTCGTCCAACGCCGCACGTTTCGCGACTACTTCATCATCCTGCGCGAACGCATCTGGATCGCGCTCCCGCTCGCCCTCCTCATCTCGATTGGCTACGGCTATTATCAGATGCAGGCACCGCCCATGTATTACGCGAGTGCCACGATGCAGTTTGAGAAACCGGACACCGTCGTCACCACCGTCGGTGTCGTCGATCAAGCCGTCCGCAGCGACCTCGATCTCAACACCTACCTCCAAATTCTCAATAGCCAGAAGCTGAAAAGCAAGGTGATGGAGTCCTTCTCCCCCGACGAAAAAAAGATTCTCGCGCGCGCTGGTCTCAAACACACCCCGCCCGGCGGCACTCCGCCCGGCCCTTCCCTCGGCGGCGTCAGCTTCTCCTCCCTGCACAATAGTTTTCTCGTTGGAGTAAACGTCAGTCATGAAGACCCCGAAGCCGCTGCGCTCGTCGCAAACGCCTACGTCAACGTCTTCATGAAATACCTGATCGAAAACGCCGGTGGCCGCAACGACGCTGCCCTCGGCTACCTCAACGAACAGGCCGATCGTCTCCGCAAAGAGTCCGAGGCTGCCGATGCCAAACTCCAGCAATACATGAAGGAGAAAAACCTCCTCTCGCTGGAGAGCAGCCAGAACATGGTGGGCGATGCCCTTAAATCCTCGTTCGGCCACCTTCAGGATGCTCGTCTCGGCCTCCTCCGACTCGAAGATCAGGTCAGGCAAGTCGAAGACTTCAAGGCCAAGGGCAAAAACCTCTTTGAAATTTCGTTCATCGCCAACGCCCCCGGCGTTTCTTCCCTGAAGGGCCAGCTCGACGGCCTCCTCCAGCAGCAAGCGCGCCTTACCGAGCGTTACCTTGAGAAGCACCCCACGATGATCGATTTGGCCAACAACCTTGAGATTACGCAGGACCAACTCGACAAGGCCACCAGCCTCGCCATTGCCGCGCTCTACACGCAACGCGACGAAGCGCGACAGGCCGTCAAAACCTACGAGGCCGAATACGCGAAGGCCGAGAAACAGTCCTTCCTGCTCAATGATCTCGGGGTCGAGTTCGGGAGCCTTAAGCGCGAGTCCGACGTGAAGAAGTCGAACTACATGAGCATTCTCAACCGCCTCAACGAGACGCGCACGACGACTGCCATTGACAAACTGCCGCTCCATCCGCTCGACGCCGCCAACATCCCCGGCTCCCCGGGCTCCCCCAACAAGGGCGCGATCACGCGCACCTGCGTCGGCCTCGGCGTCCTCATTTTCATCGGCGTCGCCGTCGGCCTCAGCTTCATTGACGATCGGATCAAAAGCGCTTGGGACGTCGAGTCGTTCATCGGTGCCAATCTCCTCGGCATTGTCCCCGATCTCGCTTCGCTGAAAGATGACGAAAAATACAACCTCCTCCTCAACGACAGTCAGACGCCCGGCGCCGAAGCCTTCCTCAGCGTTTACAGCTCGATCAAGATTCACTCTAAGCTCGATTTCCCGAAATCGATCCTCATCACCAGCACCATCCCCGGCGAGGGCAAGACCCTCATCTCGTGCAACGTCGCCGGTAGTTTTGCCCGCCACGGGAAGAAGACGCTCCTGATCGACGGTGATTTGCGCCGCCCGATGCTCCACCGCCACTTCAAGCAGCAGAACAGCGCGGGCCTCCTCTCCTGGTTCGAAAACGGCGCCCCCCTCGAAGGCGACCTCGCCAACCACCCCAGCCTCGGCATCATCAAGATCAGCGAGAACCTCTCGCTCCTCTGCTCCGGCGGCCGCTCCAAGAGCCCAACTGAATTGCTCGAAAGTCCCGTCTTCGGCCAGCTCCTTGAGCGCCTTAAACGCGAATACGATCTCGTGATCGTCGACTCGCCGCCGCTCGGCGCCGTCACCGACTCGCTCCTGATTGCCGAACGCATCGATGAAGTTGTCTACGTCTGCCGCTTCAACCGCGCCTACCGGAAACACATCCGCCTTTATATGCGCGCGCTCCGCAACGGCAAAAACGAAGTCCTCGGCATCGTCCTCAACGGACTCTCGCCGCGCCGCATCGAGTATTACTCGAACTACCGCTACTACCGGAGCTACAAAAAATATTACGGCGCGCAGTCCTGAGCACTGGCCCGCTCTCTCCAAAAAATTCGCCGCGCGCCTGCGCGGCTTTTTCGTGTCCGCGCGGGTCGTATTTCATCCTTCCGCCTCTCGCCTCGCACCATCAACCTTTCGCCGTGCCGCTCTCCGCGTTTCTCCCGCCCAACTTCGATCCGCGCAAACCCGTCGCGCTGATCGCCGGCCAGGGGCTCTACCCGCAACTCGTCGCCACCTCGATTCGACGCACCGGAGTCCCGCTCAAGTTGATCGCCTTCGACGAGGAGACGCCCCCCGAACTTGTCGCCTCGTTTCCTGAATCCGATCGCCGCACGCTACTCGTCGGCCAGCTCGGCAAAATGCTGCGGGCAATCGAAGACTTCGGCGCGGGCTACGCGCTCATGGCTGGGCAAATCACGCCGCGTCGCCTCTTCAAGGGTCTCCACCCCGATCTCAAGGCCACGAAGATTCTTTTCTCCCTCAAGCGCCGCAACGCCGAGACCATCTTCGGCGCGATCGCCAAGGAAATCGAGGCGCTCGGCGTCACGCTGCTTGATGCCCGCGCCTTCCTCGACGATCACCTCGCCGCACACGGATGCATGACCGGGAAAAAATTCCCCATCGATCAGGATTACCTCGATCACGGTATTCTCATCGCGCGCGAGACGGCGCGCCTCGACATCGGCCAGGGTTGCGTTGTGCGCAAGGGAACGGTCCTCGCCGTCGAGGCGTTCGAGGGCACCGATGAAATGCTCCGGCGCGCCGGCACCTTCAATACCGACGCGGCGCTCTTTGTGAAGACCGTGAAAGCGCGGCAGGATTTCCGCTTCGACGTCCCCTGCTTTGGCCTTCGCACGCTTGAGGCGATGCGCAAAGCCAAACTCGCTGCCGCCGCGCTCGAGTCCGGCAAGGTCATCGTTCTCGATAAACCCGCCGTGCTCGCGCAGGCGAAAAGCTGGGGCATCGATCTTTTGGGATTCGCCTAGCCGCGCACTTGCGCGCCCGCCCGACTGGCTCCACCTTTTCGCCATGCAACCCGACGTCGTCGCCGTCACCATCAAAGGTGTCATGCCCACCAACAACGGCTGCGCCGTGTTCCTCGGCGAGGACACGAAGACTTTCGTCATCTACGTCGATCCATCCGTCGGCAACGCGATTCAGATGACGCTCAACGGCATCAAAAAGGAGCGCCCCCTTACCCATGACCTGATCGGCAGCGTGCTCCTCGGCCTCGGCGCGAAACTGGAGCACGTCGTCGTCAATGACTCCCGTGAAGGCACGTTTTTCGCACGGATTCTCCTGAAAATGGAAAACGAGCTCGGCAAGAAACTCGTCGAACTCGACGCTCGCCCGAGCGATTCAATCGTCCTCGCCCTCCAGCACCGGCGCCCGATTTATGTCGCGCGCGCCGTCTTCGACGCCGAGGAAGATCGCACCGAAATTTTGCAGCGCGTGCTCAAGCAGCTTGCCGAGGAAAAGGAAACCGATCCCGACGACGAGGACCAGTGACCGAACCGCTCCCTCCCTCCCGCCTGCCGGCGGGCCACGTCGCCGGCCAGCCGCTCACCGCGCTCGCGCCCATGCAGGATGTGACCGACCTCGCGTTCATGCGTGTCGTCGCGCACTACGGTGCGCCAGATTATTTTTTCACCGAGTTCCTTCGCGTCCACGCGCAATCGCGTCCCGAGAAACACATACTCCGCTCGATCGACGAAAATACCACCGGCCGGCCAATCTTCGCCCAACTCATCGGCGAAGACCTCGGCCACCTCGCACGCACAGCCGCAGAGCTGCTCAAACACCCGATCGCCGGCATCGATCTGAATCTCGGATGTCCCGCGCCGAAAGTTTACAAAAAAAATGTCGGCGGCGGCCTCTTGCGCGACCCCGGAAAAGTTGCTGAAATCCTCGCCACGCTCCGAGCCGCCGTGCCCGGACTTTTCACGGTGAAGATGCGCATCGGCTTCGACGACACCGCCCGTTTCGCCGAACTCCTCGCGCTCATCAACGAACACCGCGTCGATCTTCTCAGCGTCCACGGCCGCACCGTGAAGGAAATGTATCGCAGCGACGTCCACTATGATTTCATCGCCCACGCCGTCGCGCGCGTGCGCTGCCCCGTCCTCGCCAATGGCAACGTCACGTCCGCCGCCCGCGCCGCGGCCATCGTCGGCGAGACGCGCGCCGCCGGCGTGATGATCGGCCGCCACGCAATCCGCAACCCGTGGATTTTCCGCCAGTGCCGCGAGCAATTCGCCGGCGCCCCACCCCTGCGCCTCACGCTCGCCGATGTCCGTGACTACATTGCGCGCCTCTACCAGGCCACGGCCAACGTCGATTTCCCCGAGCGCGCCCACGTGAACAAGATGAAGAAGTATCTCAACTTCGTCGGCCAAAGCGTCGATCCCACCGGTGCGTTTTTGCACGACATGCGGCGCACCGAAACCGAGGCCGAGCTCTTCGCCGTTTGCGATCGACATCTCCTCGCCGACGGCGCGGATGCGTGCGAGTTTTCACCCGAACCCTATCCCGGCGTGATCGCCCGGCCGAACTGCGAGACACCCGGCGCCGTCGCCGACGGCTGCTCGCTCGAAACGATCACCGCCTGATTTCTCCTATGAAACCACCCCGCTTCTTTCTGCTCTCCGCCTTCCTGTTAGCGGCGCTCGGCCTGCGCGCCGCTGAAGATTTTGCCCTCGAAAAAATCATGGGCGATCCCGACTGGATCGGGCAGGCGCCGGAATCGCCGTTCATCAGCGCTGACAGCCAGAGCGCGTATTATCTCCGCAAGGAGCCGGGCTCCGAGCTTCGCTCGCTCTGGCGCGTGCCGCTGGCCGGCGGCGCGCCCGAAAAGCTTTCGATCGTCACGCAGGCCGGCGCCGAATCCGCCGAGCGCATCTTCACGCCCGACGGCTCGCGCAGCGTTTGGCTGCGCGGCGGCAATCTCTTCTTCACCGACCGGACCGCGTCGCGGCAACTCACCCGAACCGGCGACGCCACCGGACTACTCACCTTCATCGGCAACGATCGCGTCGCGTTTCGGTCCGGCAAACGACTGCTCGCGGTCGAACTCGCCAGCGGACTCGTCAGTCTCGTCGCCACGCTCGAAGCCACGGTCGATCCCGACGAGCCCGAGAAAAAGGAAACGCTCGGCAGGCAGGAGGAACGGCTCTTCGACATCGTGAAGCTGCGCGAGGAACGCCGCAAAGCCCGCCTCGAAAACGATCGCAGCCTCGCGACCGCGCCCACCAGTGCGCCCCGGCCAATCTATTTGGGCAAGGACAAGGAACTCCGCACCGTCAGCCTCTCACCCGATGGAAAAACGCTCCTCGTCGGCCTCGTCACGACCGATCTCCGCGGCCGCCGCGAACACATCGCCACGTTCATCAATGCCGACGGCTACACCAAGGCAGAGGACGCGCGCAGTGACGTCGGCACCGACAAGCCCCGCGACGAAGCGCTCTTCCTGATCGATCTCGCGACCGGGAAAAAGCGCCCCGTCTCTCTCGTCGACCTGCCCGGCCTCAAGGACGACCCGCTCGCCGAACTGCGGAAGGCGTCCGACGAGCGAAAAAGGACCGAAGCCGCGAAGGACAAGTCGGCGAGGGATTCCGACAGCACGAAGACGGCCGATACGGCGACCGACAAGCCCGCGGAGAAAAAGGATGAGAAGCCAAAAGCGCGCGCCGTTTCGATCCTCGGTTTCGGCGACGCGGGCGTGCGCTGGTCCGCGACCGGACGCCTCGCGATCATGCTCACCGCCTACGATCACAAGGATCGCTGGCTCGCCGAGGTGAGCCTCCTAGACGGCAAAGCTCAGCCGCTCCATCGCCTCACGGACCCCGCGTGGGTGAACGCGAGCTTTGCGCCGACTTTCAACGAGTTCGATTGGACGCGAGATGGTGCCGCTCTGTGGTTTCTCTCGGAGGAGAGCGGCTACAGCCAACTCTACCTCGCCCGCGACGGCGCGGTGCGCGCGCTCACGACCGGCAAGTTTGAGATCAACAGCGTGCAGCCCACGCGTGACGGCGGGTGGCTCTACTACCGCGCCAACGCCACTCGACCCGGCAACCACGAGGTCTACCGCGTCAAACCCGATGGCACCGGCAACGATGCCATCACCACGCTCGGCGGCGACAACTCCTTCGATCTCTCCCCCGACGGCACGCGGTTGCTCATAGCCCACTCGACCACCACCCACCCCATCGAACTCTATGCGCAGGCCGCGGCCCCCGGCGCGCCGGCACGCGTTCTCACCGACTGCGTTACAGCCGAGTTCACCTCGCTCCCGCAAATCGCACCCGAAATGGTCGCCGTGCCCTCGCGCGCCGGCGTCCCGATCTATTCGCGCCTCTACCGCGATCCCTCAGCCCCGCCGGGCCCGCATCCGGCGGTGATGTTCGTGCACGGCGCCGGTTATCTGCAGGATTCGCACGAGGGCTGGTCGGCAAATTATTTCCACGAACATCTCTTTCACGAGCTGCTGATTCGCCGCGGCTATGTCGTCCTCGGGATGGACTACCGCGGCTCCGCCGGCTACGGCCGCGCGTGGCGCACCGCGATTTACCGGCAGATGGGCGCGCCCGAGCTCGATGACTACCTCGATGGCATCGAGTGGCTCGCGAAAAACGCCTCTGTCGATCGCGCACGGATCGGCATCTACGGCGGCTCCTACGGCGGGTTCATGACGTTGATGGCGCTCTTCAAAACGCCCGACACGTTCGCCGCCGGTGCCGCCCTCCGCCCGGTCACCGACTGGACCCACTACAATCACGACTACACCTCCGGCATTCTCAACACCCCCGACCTCGATCCCGAGGCCTACGCGCGCAGTTCACCGATCGAGTTTGCCGCCGGGCTCAAGCACCCTCTCCTCATCTGCCACGGCATGATGGACGACAATGTGTTTTTCCAGGACAGCGTCCGCCTCGTGCAGCGACTGATCGAATTGAAGAAGGATACGTTTGAAACCGCGATTTTCCCGGTCGAGCGCCACGGCTTCGTCGAGCCCAGCAGTTGGCTCAACGAATACAGCCGCATCCTGAAGCTCTTCGAGCGCGAAGTGCGCAACCGCGCTCCCTGACACAACGGCTCGCTTCACCGCAAATCATCCCGCCTTCACGCCAACTCCCAGAAGCCATCGCCCGCGGCTACGAAATTTTCGCGGCCGCCTTTTTCGATGAAAGTCCGGTGTAGAACGCCAGTTCACCTTCGACGTCGGCGCCAACTAGAAGCGATCACGGATTGAATCGGGCTTTTACGTGGGCGCCGGCCTGCGTGAGCGGTAGTGCTTGGGGCCTTTACGCAGACCCCATGATCACCCCGGCTCAA
>CAITWF010000045.1 GCA_903896015.1 uncultured Opitutia bacterium
ACTCACCAAACCATCGTACCACCAATCCACTTTTGCTGAACTTGACGGACACAACTCCCGATTGCTCGGATCAACAAGTTCTGCGTGCCGCTCACACCAGGCCCGCCCGTAACAAAACCGATTGTCAACACCTGATCCTTACCAGCAATCGTATTCACGGAAAGATTGATCAACCGTCCAACATTTGAGGTGCCGGTAATTACGTTTAAAAGCGCGCCATTGCTGGTGATAGATGTTGCTCCAACGGTTATCTCCGAAGTGGAGCCGGAGGGTCGGCTGAAGAACAACATCATGATGAGCGTCGCGGAGTTCGAGCGATTGAACACCGCGAAAAAGACCCGACTGAAAATGCGGGAGCAGGCGAAGCGCGGCTACTGGAACGGCGGTCCGGTGCCCTATGGCTATGCATACGATAAGAACACTCAGGCGCTGCTTCCGCATCCGGTCGAAGGCCCGATCCTTCGGCGCATTTTCGAGCAGGCGGCGAAGCTTGTTTCGCTCACCGATCTCGCAAACGCGCTCAATGCCGAAGGCCTGCGAACAAAGGAGCGCGTAATGCAGCGCCGCGACGGCAAGATGGATTCCAGAGTTCGGACCGTTCCGGTGCCCAAGCCGCGGACGGTCGTTGAACATGCCATGGTCAGAGCCCTGAAATGGCAGGCGTTGCTGGAAACGGGAGCGGTGCCGCACCGACTCGCGCTCGCCAAACGCGTCGGGTGCACACCGGGAGCAGTGACAAAGGTCCTGAGGCTGCTTCAACTCGTGCCGGAAATTCAGGAATATTTGGTGGGGATCAAAAGCGAAAACGAAGTCTGGCACTTCAGCGCAAAGCATATGGCCCAACTGGCGACGATGGCGCCGGAGCTGCAACGGGTCGCCTTTGCGATACTGCGGAAGGAATATGCGGATCTGGCTGGGCGACCCAAGCTGGCACCCGAGGACTTTGGTCCCGAAAGGGCGACCCCGCGGACGGGTCCCCGCCGCTCCATCGGCTAGCCCGGACGGGGGCGCATTTACTTGTTTTCAATCCTATGCGTGCTACCGTCCCGCCATGATCAAGGACCGCAACAACCAGCCGTTGACCCATCCCGGGGTCGCGCCCGATCCCTTTCAGGATCGGCGGGCAGTGTTGCACCAGCTGCCTGCGAGGGAGCGACTCTCCGAGATCAACACTGACCTACAAGCACTGGCGCAAAATCCGACCGCAGCGGTGACCTTCCACCGCAAGAAGCTTTTGCGGATGCATGATGCTGCGCGGCTGGAGGCAGGGCTGACATCTCCGGCCCAACTGCAGCGGGAGAATTCCCCCGTCGCCCGGATGGATTTTTCCCAAGCGCAAATTGTGTGGAAGCCACGCGCGCATGTCAGCGCCTGAGTCCACCGTCCCGGAAGAGTTCAACGACATCTTCCGGCAGGGCGTGCTGGTTGTCGGTGGTCATGCGGTAAATCTTTGGGCGTCCTACTACGCGCACCGCGGCGACCGCCAGCTCGCGGCCTATGCCCCTTTCGTCTCCAAGGACGCCGACATCCATCTCCGGGACAAGGAAATGGCGATGGGGGTGGCTGCCGCGGCGGGCTGGAGTTTTCGGGACAATCCCGAAGTGCGATCGCCCGTTCTTGGCCAGATTGTGATGGTTCGTTCAGGCAAGGAGCTGACGGTCGACGTCCTTCGCACCGTAACCGGGCTCAGCGAGGACGACCTGACGGCCACCGAAGAAATCCAGTTCAAGGATGGCAGCCGATATTCCGTGCCGGCTCCGGAAATCATGCTCAAGGCAAAAGTCGCGAACCTTCTGTTTCACGATCAACGCGACCGTCAGGACGTTCGCCATGCCAGCATCATGATCACATGCTGCCGCCACTATCTCATCGACACCTTTGAGGCGGCGGTTTCAGGGCGGATTGGAGAGCGGGATGCCGTAGATCGCTTCATGTCGGCCCGAAATGTCGTTTCGAGCGAACAGGCCCAGCAGGCAGACAACCGGTTCCAACTCGATGTCGCTTCCGCGATCCCGCCCGCAGAGGGGTTTTCGAATCTTACGGGGCTGACCCGATTGCAGGCATTCTACCATCATCAGGTGCGCCGCACTGGGCCTCGCACATCGATCTGAATCAGCGCGGCGGTCAGCGATTCAACGGCATTTTGGCGCGCGTTTTTCTCGCATCAAATTGGTCAATTTTGACGCGAAAACCCGCTGAATTTTGCGTGTAAAAAAGTTTTCCCAACCTCCCGAGCGGCATGCCGGAAGGTCCAAAAACAGCGATCACTCCAAGTGAAACCGAGAACTAGGGCGGAGGTTGGGAAAACTCGGAAATTCGTTTCCGTCGTTTCCAACGCTACTTACCCGATTGTTTTCCCAACCTCGTTTCGAGTTCTTAATATTTTCACACTGGCTGCCCGACATGGATTCGAACCATGACTAGGCGAGTCAAAGTCGCCTGTGCTACCATTACACCATCAGGCAGTGAGGTGAGGATTGGCTACGCTGCGCCGCGCCCGCGCACCGTCAAGGCCGGAAAGCGCTCTTTTCACCGTAAAATATTCCGCCAAGGCGCTGCGCGCGCATCTCGGGCATTGACGCCGATTTTGCAGAATCGTTTCCTCCGCGTCATGCGCGAACACAAACCGGTCGATCCCCGGGCCAAGTATAAACGTGTCGTCCTGAAGCTTTCCGGCGAGGTGCTTCGCGGCGGCAAAACTGGCGATCCTATCGACGCCGCCACTCTCGAAAAAGTCTGCGCCCAGGTGAAGGAAATCCACAGCCTAGGCGTGCAGGTCTGCGTGATTATCGGCGGCGGCAACATTTTCCGCGGCCTCAACGGCGTCCAACGTGGCGTCGATCGCACGACCGGCGACTACATGGGCATGCTCGCGACCGTCATCAACGGCCTCGCCCTCATGGATTGCCTCGAGAAAATCGGCGTCAGCACACGCGTGCAGTCAGCCATTCCGATGAACCAAATCGCGGAGCCGTTCATCCTCCGCCGGGCGATGCGCCACCTCGACAAGGGCCGCGTGGTCATCTTCGTCGCGGGTACTGGCAACCCCTATTTCTCGACTGACACCACAGCCGCCCTCCGCGCAAGCGAACTGCACGCCGACATCATTCTCAAGGCCACAAAAGTCGACGGGGTCTACGACAAGGATCCAAAAAAATATCCGGACGCAAAACGCTACGATCAGCTCACGTTTATCGAAGCCCTCAAGCAGCGCCTCAATGTCATGGATTCGACTGCGTTTTCCCTTTGCATGGACAACAACGTCCCGATCCTCGTCTTCGATCTCGGTGACGAGCACGCGATCCAAAAAGCAATCGTCGGCGACAAGATCGGCACGCTGGTGAAGAACTGAAACGCGTCCGTTGCCCCGAGTTGAGGGCTTGCTGCGCCCGCGCTCCGGCGCTTAGCCTCTCCCTTCAAACACTCCACCATGAGCCATCCGATCCTCTCCGACGCCCAGGCCAAAATGAAAAAAGCCGTGGACTATACCCTCCACGAGTTCAGCGCTATTCATACCGGCAAGGCCACGCCGGCCATGGTGGAAGGCGTGATGGTCGAAGCCTACGGCTCCATGACACCGCTGAAGGGGTGTGCGGCGATCAGCACACCCGACGCGCGACTCATTCAAATCCAGCCGTGGGATGTCAGCCTCGTCAAAGCGATCATCAAGGGCATCCAGGAGGCGAATCTCGGGTTCAATCCGGTGCCGGACGGCAAGGTGATCCGCATTCCGCTGCCTGAGATGAGCCGCGAGCGCCGCCAAGAATTTGTGAAGACAGCGCATCGCCTCGCCGAGGAAGGTCGCGTCCACGTGCGCAACGCCCGCCGCGATTCGCTTGAGACGCTCAAGAAGGCCAAGTTGCCCGAGGACGAATCGAAGCGCGTAGAGAAAGACATCCAGACCGCGACCGACGGCGCGATCAAGAGCATCAACGATCACCTCGCCCATAAGGAAAAGGATCTGCTGACGGTGTGAGTTGGGAAGCTCCCGGTGATTAGCGTGGGGCTGTGAACTCGGAGCGCCCTCTTTCAGAAGCCCATGGCTCACAGCTTACCGCCTAAAGCTGCGGCGGGTTCCGCGCCGCGCCGCATCGTAGTCAAGCTTGGCACCGGCGTGCTCACCTCGGCCGGCGGCGAGCTAAACACCGCCCGCATCGCCGCCGTGTGCGCCGAGATCGCCGCGCTGCATGCGCGCGGCACCGAAGTGATCGTCGTTTCGTCGGGCGCCGTCGGCCTTGGCATGGGCGCGCTCGGGCTCGCAAAGCGCCCGAAAGATCTCGCGAAGAAGCAGGCATGCGCCGCGATCGGCCAGTCGCGGCTCATGCAGACGTGGCAGGCCGGCTTTGCACCGCACGGGCTGACCGTCGCACAAGTGTTGCTCACGCATGATGACCTGCGCGTGCGCACGCGTTACCTCGGCGTGCAGGAAACGCTTCGCCAGCTCATCGGCTACGGCACGATTCCGATCATCAACGAAAACGACACGGTCAGCGCCGCCGAGATCAAGTTTGGCGACAACGACACGCTCTCCGCGATGGTCGCTTCGCTCGTCGAGGCGAATCACCTCGTCATCCTTTCTACCGCGCCGGGGCTGATCGATATGAAGGGCACGAAGCAAATTGTCCCGGTAGTGGAGCGCATCACGCCCGAGATCGAGGCGATGGCGGGCGGCACGACAAGTGAGACGGCCGTCGGCGGCATGATCTCGAAAATTTCTGCCGCCAAAGTCGCCACACGCGCCGGCTGCGGCGTGTTCATCGCGAGCGGTGCCGAGCCGGAAATCCTCGACAAACTTTTCGGCGGCCGCGGGCCCGGAACGTTCTTCGTCCCTAGCGGCCTGCCGCTCGATGCGAAGAAACGCTGGCTCGCGTATTTTCAGCGCCCCGCCGGCACAATCTTCGTCAACGCCAACGCCGTGCCCGCGCTCCGTGAGCACGGCCGCAGTCTGCTGGCGGTCGGCGTGACGGGTGCGCGCGGCGAATTTGCCGCCGGCGATATCGTCAACATCGCCGGCCCCGATCAGACAATTATCGCCCGCGGTAAATCCGCCTACGCAAGCGAAGAAATCACCTCGCTCGCCGGCCGGCAGGGCGACGCCCTCGCCGCGCTCCACCCCGCGCGCAAGCGCCACGAGGTTGTGCATCGCAACGATCTGGTGTTGCTGTGATCGTTTTTTCTGTACTTCACCGACCCCGTCGCCAATAGAGTCGGACACGAGTCTCAATTTTCCAACCCCATGAAGTTTATCGCTGGTGCCTGCGTTACCTTCCTCACCCTCTTGCCGTTTGCCTCGGCGGCCGATGCCGTTTCGTGGCGCACGGCCGACGAAATCGCCGCACGCATCAATGCGCCAACATTCCCGAATCGCGATTTCGCCATCACCGAATTCGGCGCAATGCCAGGCGGAAAAACCGACTGCACCGCCGCAGTCACCCAAGCGATCGCTGCCTGCAGCAAGGCCGGGGGCGGCCGCGTCGTGGTTCCGCCGGGTGCGTGGCTCACCGGCGCAATCCACCTCAGGAGCAATGTCAACCTCCACGTCAGCGAGGGCGCCACGCTGTTGTTCACCCCCGATCCGGCCGCTTATCTCCCCGCCGTCTACACGCGCTGGGAGGGCACCGAGTGCATGAACTACTCGCCGTTCATCTACGCGTTCGAGCAGGAGAACATCGCGGTCACCGGCACCGGCACCCTCGACGGCCAGGCATCGGAAGAAAATTGGTGGAAGTGGGCCGAACGCGATCCCCAGACCCGCACCTCGCCGGCGGGCCCCGACGCCGCCGCGCTCGTCGCTTCGGGCGACAAAAACCTCCCCGTCGCGCAACGGATTTACGGGGCCGGTCACTTCCTGCGTCCAAGTTTTTTTCAACCCTACCGCTGCAAAAACGTCCTCATCGACGGTCTGCACATCCGCCGCTCCCCCATGTGGGAGATCAATCCGGTCCTCTGCACCAACGTCACGGTGCGCAATCTGGATATCCTCAGCCATGGCCCCAACAACGACGGCTGCGATCCCGAGGCGTCGCGCGACGTGCTGATCGAGGGGTGCACGTTTGACACCGGCGACGACTGCATCGCGATTAAGTCCGGGCGCAACGACGACGGCCGCCGCGTCGGCGTCGCTGTGGAAAATCTCGTAATCCGCAAGTGCACCATGAAGGACGGGCACGGCGGGGTCGTCATCGGCAGCGAAATTGCCGGCGGCTGCCGCAATGTCTTCGCTGAAGACTGCACGATGGACAGCCCGAACCTGGAGCGCGTGCTGCGTGTCAAATCCAACGCCCGCCGCGGCGGCGTGATCGAAAATCTCTTCCTGCGCAACATCACTGTCGGCCGCGTCGCCGAGGCCATTCTCACCGTCGACTTCCTTTACGAAGAAGGGGCCAATGGCCCGCATAAACCGATCCTGCGCAACGTGCAGTTCGATCACGTCACCGCGAGATCGACGCCCCGCGTGTTCTACATCGCGAGCTTTGAAGGCGCGACGGTCGACGGCATCAAACTCGCCCACTGCCAGTTTTCCGGCGTCGAGGCATCCGAACTGGTCGAGCACGCCGGACGGATCGAACTAGACGACGTCACGATCGAGCCGAAGCAAAAACCGCAGAGCCTCCACTCGCGGCCGTCCGGCTCGTTGTAAAGCACCGGCTTCGCCGGCACGCGAAAACTTTCGCTTTGCGCCCGCGCGCCGATGCGTGAGCGTGGGCGGCTCATGGAATTCGATTTGGCCAACCCACGCTCACCCGACGGAGTCCCGCCGATCGATTTTCGCGCATCGCTCAACGACGAACAGTTCCACGCCGTCACCGCTGCGCCCGGCCCGCTCCTCGTGCTCGCGGGTGCCGGCTCGGGCAAGACGCGTACCCTCACCTACCGCGTTGCCTACCTGCTCTCGCAAGGCGTGCGACCGTCGGAAATTTTGCTGCTAACGTTCACCAACAAAGCCGCGAAGGAAATGCTCCACCGCGTCCACGAGCTCACCGGCATCGAACCCGGCCGTTTCTGGGGCGGAACCTTTCACTCCATTGGCCATCGCGCGCTCCGCATGCATGGCGACGCGATCGGATTGCCGCGGACGTTTACCATTCTCGATGCCGAGGAGTCGGAAGGGATTTTGCGCGACGCCGTCGACGCCACCGATCGCGCGTTCTTCAAGGACAAAACGCATCCGCGCCCCGGCCCGCTCCACTCGATTCTCTCGATGGCGCGTAACACCCAGCTTCCGATCGCCGAGGTCGTCACGCGCTTCTTCCCGCAGCACGAAGGCATCATCGATCGCCTCCCGCTCTTCGCGAAAAAATACGCCGAGCACAAACTCGCCGCCAACACCCTCGACTACGACGATCTCCTCGAGCTCTGGCTCAACCTCCTGAAAAAATCGCCGGAGACCGCCGAGTATTTCTCGCACCGCTTCCGTCACGTCCTCGTCGACGAATATCAGGATACCAACACCCTCCAGTCGCAAATCGTCGATCTCATCGGCTCGCACCACCGCGTGATGGCTGTCGGCGACGACGCGCAGTGCATCTACACGTGGCGCGGCGCCAACGTCGAAAACATCCTAACGTTTCCCGATCGCCACCCCGGCACGGCCATCCACCGCATCGAGACCAACTACCGCTCGACGCCGCAAATCCTCGCGCTCGCCAACGGAGTGCTCCTCGCCCAGCCAAAGGGCCGCGCGTTCGAAAAGGAACTTCGCCCGCACCGCGCCAACTCCGAGAAACCCTACTTCGTGCAGACGATGGACGGACGCGAACAGGCGCAGTTTATCGTCCAACGCGTGCGCGGTCTTGTCGATGAAGGCTGCTCGCTCGCCGACATCGCGATTCTCTACCGAGCGCATTTTCATGCGCTCGATATCCAGCTCGAACTCGCCCGCCTTCAAATCCCCTACCAGATAACGAGCGGCGTCCGCTTCTTCGAGCAGGCGCACATCCGTGACCTCGTGGCACTCCTGCGCTTCGTTTACAACCCGTCCGACGTCGCCGCCTGGAACCGCATCGCAATCCTCCTCCCGAAAGTCGGCGACAAAAATGCGTCCAAGCTTCACGCCGCCGCGCTCGATCACGCGAAACTCATGCAGCAGGACTTCCTGAAAGCTCTCGATACCGACGACGTGAAGTCGAAGGTGCCGAAGGATGCGAAGGAGGAATGGCCCAAGTTCGTCGCCTCGCTCCAGCAGGTCGGCGACATGATGCGCACGATGAAGCCGCATAACGCCGTCGAGATCGCGATCGACGGCTGGTATGGCGACTACCTCAAGGGCGCTTACGCCAACTACGTTTCCCGCCTCGACGACCTGAAATCGATGATCGGTTTCGCGAGCCGCTACGAGGACATGCATCAGCTCCTCGTCGAAGTGATGTTGCTCAACAGCGAAACGAGCGATCGCTCTGCCGAGCCCGACGCCGATGCGCTCCGCCTCACGACCGTGCACCAAGCCAAAGGCCTCGAATACGCCGCCGTATTTTTGATCGGCCTCGCCGACGGCAGCTTCCCGCTCCGCCGCGCGATCGAAGCCGGCGACGTCGAGGAAGAGCGCCGTCTCTTCTACGTCGCTGTCACTCGCGCCCGCGACGAGCTGTATCTCTGCTTCCCGAAAGTGAACACCAAAGGCGGCCCCGCGATGCTTCAGAGCCCGAGCCGCTTCCTCGTGGAACTCTCGCCCGATCTCTACCAACCGCTGCGGATGAAGCGGAGCTACGGGTGGTAGAAAAGCATCGTGCCTTCAGGCGCCTAAAGTTTTCCCAGATCGGCAAAATGTGCGTCCGTCGATTCCACTTCGACGCCGTGATAACGGGCGCAGGCCGCGATCAGGATGTCCGCCGCAGGAATCGTCAGCCCGGCTGCCCGGGCCCGGCGTGCGAGATCGTTCGCGGCCTCCCAGACTTCGACTGTCACCTCCAACTCGGGGAGCACCTGTTCGAAATCGCGCAGCACGCGTTTCTCGCGCTCGCCCCGCGCTCCGTTCCATAGTTCCAACCGGATCATCGGCATCCAGCAGGCACGGTTGCCCCTGAGCAGTTCATGGACCCGCTGCTTGAGTTCCGGCTTTCCCCGCTCACGCAGCCCTTCGATCCACACGCTTGTGTCGATCAGAATCATGTCCGGTGCGCACCGTCCTCTCGCATTCGCTTGAGGTCAGCCTGAGTCATGAAGTCCTTGAATGTGCCCAAGTGCCGCGTCAGCGCCGCCATCCGGTGACGCTGGTTGAAATCGGCCACGGCGCGCGCCACGGCTTCAGTCTTCGTCTTCGCCTTGGTGTGTTTCATGACTTCCGCGAGTTCGTCCTCCGGAAGGTCAATCGTCGTTTTCATGCTTCTCAAAGTGCCGTTTTCGGAATCCGAATCAAGCACGGATCGCTTCCACACTTCCGGCAAATTGGTGGGTCACAACCTTGACAGGCCCCTAAGCGCCTCGCGTTATCGCGCGAGCATCACGTTCGACCTGCAACCATCCCACTTCCCATTCGTCCTTCACCGTCACCGAAATGAGCAGTTTTTTTCCGGAAATTTCCAACAGCTGGTCGGGTGATTGGGCGAGCAGTTGGGACAGCATGGAGGGCGTGCCGGACCTGCCGCCGGTGCCGAAGGCGCCGAAGAAGGCCTCGCCACCCGCCTGGGCGCCCGGCCACGCCGCGCTCGAATGGGTCGGCCAGCGTGTGTCGGGCTTCGCGCTCGCGGCGCTGCTGGCAACCGCAGCCAACTGGCTCGCGGAGTGGTTCGGCACGCGCGTCCTCGGCTACGCGTACAGTCCACTCAGCGGGGTGCCGCTCGCGATTTTGTTTGGCATGATCATCTGTAATGCGGTCGGGCTGCCGACGTTGTTTCAATCGGGCCTCGCCGTCTGCATGCGGCAGCTTCAGCGCTTCGCGATCATGCTGCTCGGGTTTCGGCTAAGCCTCGGCATGGTCGGTGCGATCGGGCTTGATGGCCTGCCGATCATCGTTGGCTGCATCGTCGTCGCGCTCGTGGTGATTCCGTGGCTTGGGCTGCGCATCGGTTTGTCGAAGCGCCTCGCGACGCTCATCGCGGTCGGCACGAGCATTTGCGGCGTCTCGGCGATTATGGCCGTGGCGCCGACGATCGATGCGGAGGAAGAAGAAGTCAGCTACGCCGTGGCATGCGTCGTCATTTTCGGTATGCTGGCGATGCTCTCCTACCCTTACCTCGTGCCGTTGCTGTTTGGGAATAACTACGCCTCGGCGGGAATTTTCTTCGGCACGGCGATCCACGACACCGCGCAGGTCACAGGCTCGGCGTTGTCGTTCCAGCAACTCCACAAGGCGCCCGAGGTGCTCAACACTGCAACCGTCGTAAAGATCATCCGCAACCTCAGCATGGTGATCGTAATCCCCCTGATGGCAGCGCTCTTCAATCGCGACCGCCACGGCGGCAGCGCAAAAAAGAAGTCCTTCGGCCAGCAGATCAAGCAGCTCGTGCCGCTCTTTATCGTCGGCTTCCTCGGCATGACTCTCGTCCGCACGATTGGTGACGTGGGACCGAAAGCGTTTGGCGTGCTCGCGCGCGCGGACTGGCAAAGCTTCCTGCATGCGATGGACTGGACGTCGGCGTGGCTTCTCACCGTCGTGATGGCCGCCGTCGGCCTCAGCACGGGCTTCGCGCAGCTCAAACGCCTCGGCCTGCGGCCGTTCTTCGTCGGCCTCTCTGCCGCGGTGATCGTCGGCGCCGTAAGTTTTGGCCTGATCAAACTGAGGACGTTCCTCGGCTCCTAAGCCATCACCTAAACGACGCGCGATCCGGATCAGCCCATTTCACGCGTGCTCATCCCACAGCGCCCGCCATGCCGCCCAGCGCTCCAGCAAGCTGCTAGATCAGCAGTTATAGCGGCCTGAACTCATTCTTGCGGGAAACCACCACCCGGCTTTGGATCGCCTTACTGTCACGCCAACGACCGCTCGCCGTCACGGCCGTGCAGTCGTCAGCCTGTTCACCCGGATCTTTTCTCACCCAATGTCCAAAAAAATCCTTGGCGCAGTCATCGCTTTGCTCGTCACAACTGCGACCGCGCTCGCCGCCCCCGCCAAAGTCAAAATAGGCTTCCTCGTGAAGCAGCCCGAGGAACCATGGTTCCAGAGCGAGTGGAAGGGCGCGGAAAAAGCTGCTGCGAGCTACGGCTTCGACGTTGTGAAGCTCGGCGTCACCGACGGCGAAAAAACGCTCGCCGCCATCGACAACCTCACCGCGCAGGGCGCGAAGGGCTTCATCATCTGCACGCCCGATGTCCGCCTCGGGCCCGCCATCGTCGCGAAATCCAAAGGCGCCAATCTCAAGGTGATCGCGGTCGACGACCAGTTCCTCAGCGCCAACGGCAAACCGATGACGGCCGTCCCCTACCTCGGCATGTCCGCCTCAAAGATTGGCGCGGCCGCGGGCGAAGGGATCGCCGGCGAACTGAAGGCCCGCGGCTGGGTCCCCGCTGAGGTCGGCGTGTGCGTCATTACCTTCGACCAACTCGACACGATCCGCCAGCGGACCGACGGCGCTGTCGGCGCGCTCACCGCGGCCGGCGTGCCCGCGAATCGCGTCCTCCGCACCGCGCAGAAAACGCAGGACGTGCCCGGCAGCTTCGACGCCGCCACAATTCTTTTTACGCAGCATCCCGAAATCAAACGCTGGCTCATCTGCGGCGGCAACGACACTGCCGTGCTCGGCGCCGTGCGTGCGAGCGAGCAGCGGGGCTTCGCCGCCGCCGACGTGATCGGCGTGGGCATCAACGGCACTGATTGCATCGACGAACTCCGCAAATCGAAACCGACGGGCTTCTTCGGCACCATCCGCGTCTCGGCACTCGGCGAAGGATTCACGACGAGTGAGAGGATGTTCAAGTGGGTCACCGCTGGCACCATGCCGGCCCTCGACACGCGCACGACTGGCATCTTCATGACCCGCGCGAATCTCGAACAAGTTCTCAAAGACGATCAGTAGGCTGGCAGGATTTTCAACTTCTCAAACAACTCCCTCATCCTGTCATTCTGAGCGCAGCGAAGAATGACAAATTGAAACCCCATGTTCACGATCGGCATCGACTACGGCACCAATTCAGTTCGCGCACTCGTTGTGCGTTGCGCTGACGGCAAGGAACTCGGCTCCTGCGTCGTCCACTATCCCAGTGGCGCGCAAGGCGTTTTGCTCGACGCCCGCGACGCCCACCTCGCCCGCCAGCATCCGGGCGACTACCTCTTCGGCCTCGAGAAGTCCGTGAAGGGCGCTCTCGCGCAGGCGAAGAAACATAAAGGCTTCGACGCGAAAAATGTGATCGGCCTCGGCGTCGACACCACCGGCTCCAGCCCGATTCCAGTCGATGCGAAAAACGTCCCGCTCGGGCTCTCAAAAAAATGGGCGAAGACCCTGAATGCGCAATGCTGGCTTTGGAAAGATCACACGAGCTGGCACGAAGCCGCCACGATCACCGAGACCGCTGCGCAGCACCGCCCCCAGTTCATCGCGAAGTGCGGCAACACGTATTCCTCGGAGTGGTTCTGGTCCAAGATCTGGCACTGCCTGAAGGTCGCGCCCAAGGTCTTCGACGCCGCGCACTCGTGGGTGGAACTTGCCGACTGGGTGCCGAGCGTCCTCGCCGGCGTGACCGATCCGACGAAGATTCAGCGCGGCGTGTGCTGCGCCGGGCACAAGGCGCTCTACGCCGAGGACTGGGGCGGGTTGCCCGACAAGGAATTTCTTTCCCTCCTCGACCCGAAACTGGCCGCGTTACGCGATCGGCTCTACGAAAAGGCGCACGACGCCACTCACTCCGC
Organism: uncultured Opitutia bacterium; assembly: GCA_903896015.1. GTDB lineage: Bacteria > Verrucomicrobiota > Verrucomicrobiia > Opitutales > Opitutaceae > CAITWF01. Next base: position 12,782 of record CAITWF010000045.1, read on the forward strand.
CGGCACCCTGTGCGAGGCTTGGGCCGTCAAGCTCGGCCTGCCCGCCGGTATCGTCATCGCGATCGGTGAGATGGACGTCCACTACGGCGCGATCGGCAGCGGCGTCGCCGAAGGCACGCTCGTCAAAGTCATCGGCACCTCGACGTGCGATTGCGGCGTCGTCTCAGCCACGAAGACCGTGCCGGATATCCCCGGCATTTGCGGCATCGTGAAAGGCGCGATCCTCCCTGGCTTCTACGGCATCGAGGCGGGCCAGTCCGCCGTCGGCGACATCTTCAAATGGTGGGTCGAGGTCGTGTGCGACGGCGACTTTGCCACGCACGCCACGTTCACCAAGGCCGCCGCGAAACTCGCCCCCGGTCAGAGCGGCCTGCTCGCGCTCGATTGGAATAACGGCAACCGCACCGTGCTCGTCGACCAGCGCCTCACCGGCCTCGTGCTCGGCCAGACGCTCGCGACCACCCCTGCTGAAATTTACCGCGCACTGATCGAGGCGACAGCCTTCGGCGCGCGTGCCATCATCGAACGCATCAAGGGCTACGGCGTGCCGATCAACCGCGTGGTCTGCGCCGGCGGCATCGCGGAAAAAAATCCGCTGCTCATGCAAATCTACGCCGATGTCACCGGCTGCGAAATGCTCGTCGCAGGTTCGTCGCAAGCGTGCGCCCTCGGCTCGGCCGTGAGCGCCGCCGTGCTCGCGGGCGCGCATCCCGATTTCCCGACGGCGCAGGCGAAGATGACCTCGCTCAAAAAGGTTTCCTACAAGCCGAAGCCCGCCGCGCAGAAAACCTACGAGCAACTCTACGCCCTCTACCGCCAATGCCACGACGCGTTTGGCGGCGTGAACAAATCGTCCGACCTCTCGCGCGTAATGAAGAATCTCCTGACCATCAAGGACGCAGCCCACGCTTGAGCATTTCCCGAATGAACAACCTCGCCTCTCCTCAAATCTGGTTCGTCTGCGGTTCGCAGCACCTCTATGGCCCCGGCCCGCTCAAGCAGGTTGCCGCCAATGCGCAGCAAGTCGCCAACGCGCTTGCCGCCTCCAATCAGCTACCGCTCAAGACGGTGTTCAAGGCGCTCCTCACGACGCCGGACGAAATCACCAGGGTCATGCTCGAGGCCAACGCCGACGAGAATTGCGCGGGCCTCATCCTCTGGATGCATACATTCTCGCCATCGAAGATGTGGATCCGCGGGCTGAACGTTTTGAAGAAGCCGTTCGCGCACCTGCACACGCAGTTCAACCGCGACCTGCCGTGGAGCACGATCGACATGGATTTCATGAACCTCAATCAGGCGGCGCACGGTGACCGCGAGGCGGGGTTCATCCACACGCGCATGCGGCTCGGCCGCAAAGTCGTCGTCGGTCACTGGACTGATCGCGAGGTGCACGTTCGACTCGGCGCGTGGATGCGCGCGGTCCGCGCGTGGCACGACTGGCAGGACGCAAGGTTCGCCCGCTTCGGAGACAACATGCGCCAAGTCGCCGTTACCGAGGGCGACAAGGTCGCGAGCGAGATGAAATTCGGCTTTTCGGTGAACGGCTATGGCGTCGGCGATCTCGTCGCCAAGATGTCCGACCTCGCGATCGATCCGAAGGCGATCAACACGCTTTGCGCCGACTACGAGGCGATTTACAACGTTGCCAAGCCACTCTCCAAGGGCGGCGCGCGGCACGAGGCGCTGCGCTACTCCGCGCGGATCGAACTCGGCTTACGCGCATTTCTCGAGGACGGCGGCTTCAAGGGTTTCACGACGACGTTCGAGGATTTGCACGGGCTGCGTCAGTTGCCCGGGCTCGCAGCGCAGCGGCTCATGGCCGAAGGCTATGGATTTGGTGCCGAGGGTGATTGGAAAACCGCCGCGCTCCTCCGCGCAATGAAAGTGATGGGCGAGGGTCTCAAGGGCGGCACCTCGTTCATGGAGGACTACACCTATCATATGTCGCCGAAGGGACACCAAGTCCTCGGCGCCCACATGCTCGAAATCTGCCCGACCATCGCCGCGACCAAGCCGTCGATCGAAATCCATCCGCTCGGCATCGGCGGCAAGGAAGACCCGGTGCGCGCGGTGTTCGACGCCGCCGACGGACCCGCGCTCAACGCCTCGCTCATCGATCTGGGCAACCGCTTCCGTTTGATCGTAAACGAAGTGAAGGCCGTGAAGACACCGAAGCTCCCGAAGCTGCCCGTCGCGCGCGCCGTCTGGGAATGCAAACCCGACTTCAAAACCGCCTGTGCCGCGTGGATCTACGCCGGCGGTGCGCACCACACGGGTTACAGCTATAGCGTAACGACCGAGATGCTTGAGGACTTCGCGACAATTGCCGGCATCGAACTCGTCACAATTGATGCCGACACGACACTCGGCAACTTCAAGCAGACCCTACGTAATAACGAGGTGTATTACCATCTGGCACAGGGCGTGCGGCTCTGACAACTTCGCAACCATGCTCACCGAGCTCAAACGCGAAGCCTATGAAGCGAACATGGCCCTGCAACAGCACGGGCTCATCAATCTCACCTTTGGCAACGCGTCCGCGCTCGATCGCCGCAAGGGTATTTTTGCGATCAAGCCGAGCGGCGTGGCCTACGAAAAACTCTCGCCGTCCGACATGGTGCTCGTCGATCTCGCCGGCAAAAAGGTCGAGGGCGATCTCAAGCCGTCGTCCGACACACCGACGCATCGCCGCCTCTACAACGGCTTCAAGAAAATTGGCGGCGTTGTCCACACACACTCCTCGCACGCGACGGCGTTTGCGCAGGCCGGCCTGGCGATCCCGATCTTTGGAACGACCCACGCGGATTATTTTAACGGTGACATTCCGATCACGCGTAAACTCACGTCGATCGAAATCGAGGATTCCTACGAATGGTCGACCGGCAGCGTCATAATTGAGCGTTTCCTCGCCGACGATCTCGATCCGTTGGATTTCCCCGGCGTGCTCGTCAACCGTCACGGTCCATTCGCCTGGGGTGCGACCGCGGCGAAAGCCGTCGAGGCCGCCGTCGCGCTGGAGGTCGTCGCCCACATGGCGATCATGACGCTGGAGTTGGCACCGCGCCTGAAGCCGATCGAACCCGAATTGCTTGACAAACATTTCGGCCGCAAGCACGGCACGGGCGCCTACTACGGTCAGGGAAAAACGCCGACGTAAGCCAAACATTTTTTCTGGCCGAAAATTGAACGGTGTCGCGCAGGCCGCGTCTTTCCCTGCGTCAGTTGGTTGTTACCCGTTCTTTTTGGTAGGTTCATAGTTTGCAGTTCAAGTCGGCAAGGGCGCCCGGATCACTCCCGGCGCCCTTACTGTTTTTGGCAGCGTCAAAGCCGCCGTCGCGATAAGCAAAAAGCTTTAAGCTTTAAGCTTATCGCATTGAGCTTTCTGCCATGCCCGACTTCCGCGCCTTCTGCTCTCTGGCTACAGCCGAGCCCGTTGAAATTCCGCTCTCGGCGGACGAATCGCACCACCTGGTGGTCGTCAACCGCGCGCGCGTCGGCGACACCGTCGTCGCGTTTGACGGCCGCGGCGCCGAGTGGATCTGCCGGCTCGCGAGCGATCGCAAAAACGCCGCCGTGCTCCAGGTGCGCTTCAAACAAAAAATCAAGCCGCTGCCCTACGAAATCACGCTCGGGCAGGCGCTGCCGAAAGGGCAGTTCATGGACGCGATCGTGCGCAAGGCCACCGAGCTCGGCGCCGCGCGCATCGTGCCACTCGAAAGCGAGCGCACGCAGGTCCACCTCGACGGCGATCGCTCGGACAAAAAAATCGAGAAGTGGCAGACCGCCGCGCTTGAGGCCGCGAAGCAGTGCGGCAACGCGTTTCTGCCCGAAATTCTCCCCGTGCAAAACGCGACGGCGTTCATAGATTCTGCGCGCGGCTACGATTTGAAATTGATCGCGAGCCTCCAGCCCGGCGCGAAGTCGCTGAAGGCCGTGCTCGCGAATTTTTCCGCCGCGCAAGGCCGGGCGCCGAAAAAGGTCTTGTGGCTCGTCGGCCCCGAGGGCGATTTCACTCCGGCGGAAATGAGCCAATCGAAGAGCGCCGGCTTTGAGCCGATCACGCTCGGACCGCTCGTGCTGCGCTGCGAAACGGCGGCAGCCTATGCGCTCAGCGTGCTGAGTTACGAACTGCAGAGCTAAGGCAGTGACTCACGCAAAGACGCGAAGGCGCAAAGTCAGGAATCGGGCAGGCCAAGCACGACGCCGTCCTTGAAAAGTTCGGCGCCGAAATTGATGAGCAGTCCGCGGCGCTTGTCACTGAGCCGGAGATAGGTCTTGAGGCCGTGTTGCATAAATGCCATCCCGTCCCGAGAAGCTGAGCGGTCACGCGTTAACGATGGTCGTCGGGGTGGGCCAACGGTTGAGGAGATGGGCGCGAAGCAAGGCCTCGTGCGTTTGACAGGGTTCACGGCGGGACCGGAGTCGCTGGCCAAAGGCGGACTTGAGCCGGTGAAAGGCGGACTCGGCAAGGGGCCGCCG
>CAITWF010000046.1 GCA_903896015.1 uncultured Opitutia bacterium
ACGCCCTCACCGCCGCGAACCACGCGCGGTGAAACGACGACCCAAAGCCTATGCTCTGCTCAACAAACCCCGTCATCAGTACAACGAATCTCCCCACCGCAATCGCTGCAAACCAACGGGTTCTGACTAAGCGCCATTCAGGTCAGTCCTCCCGCTGCAACTCCATGCGACTGCCCCGACTGCTTCTCGGCGCTTCCTTCTGCGCCGTCATCGCCAGCCTCCAGGCCCAGCCCGCCAATGCGCGGCTCGTCGATATCTCGACGAACGGCCAGGTCGGCGGCTTCCTCATGAGCGGTGGCCCGAAAACCGTGCTGATCCGCGCAATCGGCCCCGGCCTCGCGGCGTTCGGCGGTGCCCGGCACGCTGACCGATCCGTTTCTAACCCTCTTCTACAGCGCCAGCAAAGTCATCGCCACGGATGACGACTAGAGCACCGCCGACCTCGCGACGATGACCGCCACCGGCGCGTTTTGCACTGCCCGCGAACAGCAAGGACGCCGTGCTCGTGCGGACTTACTCGAACCGCAGCGATTCGATCGGATCGAGGCGCGAGGCCTTGATCGCCGGGTAAAGTCCAGCGCCCACGCCGATCACCGTGCAGACGATCAAACCGATCGCCGCCCAGTCCCACGGGAAAACGATTTCGGCCTTCATCCAGACCGCGAGCCCGTTGCCCGCCGCGACGCCGAGAAAGATTCCGGCCACGCCGCCCGCGAGCGAAATCACGACTGCCTCGATCAAAAATTGCAGGAGGATGCTCTGGCGCCGCGCGCCGATCGATTTGCGGATGCCGATCTCTTTCGTGCGCTCGGTCACGCTCACGAGCATGATGTTCATGATGCCGACGCTCGCGGCCATCAGCGCGATGCCGGAGATGACGAGCGCACCGGCGCGCACCGCATCGGCCACCTTCGCAAACGCGGCGATCAGCGAGTCGTTGGAATAGATTTCGAAATCATTGTCGTCCCCGGCCTTCAGGCCGCGCACAATACGCATGGCGGTGATGGCCTTGTCGACGGCCTCGTTGTAGTGCTGCTGATCCGGCGCTTCGGTCGCAATGTTGATCGAGACGTTGGCGGAGCCGTAATCCGAGAGGTAGCGCGTGATGGGCACGATCACCATGTCGTCCTGACTCTGGCCAAACGTGCTGCCCTTCTCGGCGAACGTGCCCACGACCGTGTAGGTGCGGCCGCCGAGCTTGACCAATTTGCCGAGGGGCGATTCGGAGGGGAAGAGTTTCTTCACGATGTTCGCCCCGATGATGGTGATCGGTCGGCCGAGATCGATGTCCTCGGGGTTGAAGTTCCGGCCGATGTCGATCGTGAACTGGTTGGCGGCGAGGAAATGCTCGTTGGTGCCGATCATGTTCAGGCCGGGCTCCGTCTTGCGGTTTTGGTAGGTGGCCTGCAACGGACCGTCGCGGTAAGGAGCCTTGAGGCAGACGACGTCGGTCACTCCCTCCATCAGCTGCTGGTAGCGCTGGGCCTGTGCGAGTGTGACGTTGCGGCGGGCTTCGATTTTGCGGCGGCTGTTGCCGTCGTTGGTGATGCCGGTCGGGTATTTGCTAAACTGGAAAATATTGGAGCCAAGAAAACTCAGCCCGCTCTCGATCGACCCGCGCAGGGCGGAAACCGTCGTCATGACACCGATGACGGAGAAGACCCCAATCGTGATGCCCGCCATGGTGAGCATCGAGCGAAGCTTGTTCACGCCCAGCGAAGCAAATGCCATCCGGAGAATTTCGTTGAGCAACATGGCAAAAATTATTCGTAACGCAACGCGACGACCGGATCGAGGCGCGAGGCGCCCCACGCGGGGGCAAAGCCCGAGACGATGCCGGTGATGATCGAGACGACCATGCTGATAATCACGAGCCCGTAGGAAAATTCGACCGGCAGCGCGGGCATCGCGGTCTTGATCCCCATGCAGAGTCCGTAGGTGAGAAGGAGACCGACGATCCCGCCGATGAGACTGATCGAGACGGCCTCAATCAAAAATTGCAGCAGGATGGTGAAGCGGCGCGCGCCGAGCGCCTTGCGGGTGCCGATTTCCTTCGTGCGCTCTTTCACGCTGACGAAGGTGATGTTCATGATGCCGATCGCTCCGACGAAGAGCGCGAGGCCGGTGATGAAGAGGCCGGCAAACGCGATGCCCTTTTTCACCGGATCGAGCTGCTCCTTGAAGGCTTGCTGCTCGTTGATGGAAAAGTTGTCGCGCTCGGCGGGGAGTTGCGCACGCACGCGGCGCATCGCGCCGGTCAATTCATCCTCGGCCTGGGTCAGCTTCGTCTTGTCCCTGACTTTGACGCGGACATCGACGCCCATACGGTTGCCGTAGTATTTCCGCATCGCGTTGAGCGGTACGATCACCTGGTTGTCGAAGCTGAAGATGCCAAGAAAATCACCCTGCTTGGCGAGCGTGCCGATGACGGTAAAGTGCTGGCCGCGGATATCCACGATCTGATCCAGCGGGGAGCGTCCGGGGAAGAGCTGCTCGCTGACGGTCGAGCCGAGAACGGCGATCTGGCGGCCGGCGTTGGCCTCGACTTCGTTGAAGAGGCGGCCTTCGGCGATTTCTGTCGTGGTGATCCGCGAATAGTCGGCGGTGGTGCCGAAGATCATCACGCCGCTCACGCTGTTCTGGCCGGCTTTGACGGAGCCGTTGCGGCCGGCGACCGGGACCGCGATTTCGAGGAGCGAGTTGGGTGTCTGCTCGATCACGCGGTTGAGTTGATCGGCAATCTCGGTACGGATGGCGGGGCGGTTCTGGTAGTTCCACCAATCGTCGACGTTGTGCCAGGGCCATTTTTGCACGTAGAGAACGTCGTCGCCGAGCATGGCGAGGCTTTGCTGGAAACCGATGTCGATCCCGTTGATCGCGGTGCCCATGAGGGTGACGGCGACGATGCCGATGATGACGCCGAGCGCGGTGAGAATCGAGCGCATGGTGTTAGCGCGGATCTGCGCGAAAGCGATGCGGAAGGACTCGGTGAACTCGTAGATGAGGCGCGTCATCGCAAAATGTTGGCTCAGTCGATCGGGCCGTCGCTCTCGATCAGGCCGTCGCGGAGGCGGACGACCCGGCGGGCGTGGCGGGCGATGTCCTCTTCGTGGGTGACGACGATGATGGTATTGCCCTGCTCGTAGAGCTGTTCGAAAAGCGCCATGATTTCCTCGCCCGTGCGGGAGTCGAGGTTGCCGGTCGGCTCGTCGGCAAGGATGATCGAGGGGTTGTTAACGAGGGCACGGGCAATGGCGACGCGCTGGCGCTGACCGCCGGAGAGTTCGTTCGGGCGGTGATGGATGCGGTCGCCCAGACCGACGTTATTGAGCGCCAGCAGCGCCCGCTCGCGACGATCGTGGGGCGACATGCCGGCGTAAATCAGCGGGAGCTCGACGTTGTGCAGGGCATCGGAACGCGGGAGGAGATTGAACGTCTGAAAAACGAAGCCGATCTCGCGGTTGCGGATCTCTGCGAGTTCGTCGTCGATCATATGGGCGACGTTCTTGCCGCTGAATTCGTAGCGGCCGGCGGTCGGCGTATCGAGGCAGCCGAGCATGTTCATCATGGTGGATTTGCCGGAGCCGGACGGGCCCATGATGGCGAGATACTCATTGCGGCGGATGTTGAGCGAGACGCCGCGGAGAGCGTGGATGATCTCCGTGCCCATCTTGTAGAGCTTGGTGACGCCCTCGATTTCGATCACGAGGGCGCCGGGCGGCCGCACGGCGCGAGCGGCGGAGCGGGAGACGGTGGGGGGAATCATGAGGGATTTTCGATTTTGGATTTTCGATTTTGGATGGGCCAATCAGACCCGGGCTGCGGACGGAGCGATTAACCGTTCATCGGGCCTCCGTCTGATTCCGTTTATTTCTTGTCGTCGTCCTTCTTCGGCTTCTCGAGTTGGACGACCATGTCGTCCTTCAGCTTGCGGCTGATGGCCGCATAGCTGCCGGAGACAATTTCGTCGCCCGCTTTGACGCCACTTTTGACTTCAATGTGGGTGTTGTCGGCGATGCCTGTCTCGACTTTCACGAGCTTCACTTTGTCGCCCTGCTTCACGAAGACGACTTTCAGGAGCTTTTCGCGATCACGGCGGGCTGCTTCCTTTTCGGCGGCGGCATCGAGGGTGTTGCCGGATTTGTTTTCGGCGGCCTTGGCCTGTTTCTTTTGGAATTCTTCGGTCGTGAGGCCGCCTTCGGCGCGAACCGTCACGCTCTGGATCGGGACGGCGATGACGTTGGCGACAGTCTGGGTCTCGATGTCGGTGGTGGCGCTCATTCCGGGGCGGAGCTGCACATCGCGATCGGCGACGCGGATTTTGACGAGGAAGTTGGTGACGTCGCTCGACTGCGCCGTCGCTTGCGAGGTGGCAGCGGTGCCTTGCGCGGAGGAGGCGATTTCGCGGACGGTGCCGGAGAATTTCCGATTCGGATAGGCGTCGATGCTGATGATGGCGTGGTCGCCGATCTTGACGTTGACGATATCGTTTTCGTTGACCTGCACGCGGAGCTCCATGCTGGAGAGATCCGCGACGCGCATGACTTCGGCGCCGCCGTAGGAACCGACGCCGGCGACGCGGTCGCCGACCTCGTTACTGCGGGAACTGATCGTGCCATCCATCGGGGCATAAATCGCGGTCTTGGAGAGTTGATCGCGGGCTTGGTTGAGAGAGCCCTCGGTGCGGCGGATCTGGGCGACGGCGTTGTCGGAGTTGGCTTGCGCCACGTCGACGTTGGTCTTGGCCGTGGTGTAGTCGGAGTCGGAGATGAGCTTTTTATTGAAGAGATCTTCGTTGCGCTTGAAGTCGCTCTTGGCCTGCAGGAGCTGGGCGTTGGCCTGCACAGCACTGGCCTTGGCGGCCACAAGGTTGGCATCCTGCTGATCGACTTGGGTCTGGTAGAGGTCAGGCTTGATGCGGATAAGGAGGTCGCCCTTTTTCACCGCCGCGCCCTCCTTGAAGGGCAACTCGACGATTTCGCCGGCGACTTCGGGCGAGATTTTCACCTCGACCTCGGGCTGGACCTTGCCAGTCGCGGTGACGACTTGGGTGATCGTCTTGACGATGGCCTTCTCGACGGTGACGAGCTGGCCCTGCGCAGACTGCTGCTTGCGGTAATAGGCACCGCCGGCGAGCAGGCCAACGAGGAAAATCGCACCGAGGATCCACCAAAGCGTATTGGATTTTTTGCGCGGCGCAGGCGGAGTGGGTTTGGAGGCAGCTGGAGCTGAGTTCATAGAGGTCAGGAAGTGGACAAAGCTGAGTTCATGGGAGAGGAAGAGGCAGGTTTAAGCAAGCTGCCGTGTGCCCCGTTCGCCGCAAAAAATGTGGCCGGGCCCACAACGACCCGGCCACAACACAACTGATAACTACGAACGAGAGGCGAAAAAGCCAAAGGGACGGAAAGAGACCACGCGTTTGCGACCAAGTCACTCGCCCCTGCGACGAACGAGTTGTGTCCGTCAAGTTCAGCAAAAGTGGATTGGTGGTACGATGGTTTGGTGAGTTAAAAAGATTTATGGGGAGGGTTTAAGGGAGGGGGCGTAGCCACCTCCCTTTCATGGATTGAGTGGAGGGTGGCAGGGAGGCGG
>CAITWF010000047.1 GCA_903896015.1 uncultured Opitutia bacterium
GCTCTCGCTTGCAACCCAATCAGCAGCATGAAGCGTTGCTTCGCGCCCATCTCCTCAACCGTTGGCCTACCCCGGCTACCGTTCTGCTTGCCTCATACGGCGGGCTTTCGGGACGCGTTACGATTTTTGCAACAGCGCCGCCAAAATCTATCAGTTAGAGTGTGGTCGGCTTGCGCCGGGGCGGGTCCTGTGATCACGCTCGGCAGATGGATGCCCCCTCAGTCCCGTCATCGTCCGCGCCGCGCTTGGTTGCGCTCGATGTCCTGCGTGGTTTCGCGATGTTTTGGATTGTAGGTGGGGATGCGTTCGGCGGCGCGTTCTCGAAGCTCAATGGGGGGCCGGTCGCGGCCTTGCTTGCCCGAGAATTTGAGCACAGCGCTTGGGTGGGCTTCACGTTTTACGATCTGATCTTTCCGCTGTTCGTCTTCGTCCTCGGTGCCGCGATTCCGTTTGCGGTGCCACGCTTGATCGCGGAGCACGGACGCCCGGCGACGCTCAGACGCGTGTTGCGGCGCGCTGCATTACTCGTCGTTCTCGGCTGGTTTTACTACGGCGGGCTCAGCGGGGGTTTTTCCCAGATTCGTCTGCTCGGCGTGTTGCAGCGGCTGGGGCTCTGCTATCTAGGCGCCAGCGTGCTGTTCGTTTTTTTGCGGCCGCGCATGCTGGTGGTGGCGGCCGCAGCCCTGCTCGTGGGCTACTGGGCGCTGATGACGTTTGTGCCGGTGCCGGACTTTGGCGCGGGTGATTTTTTGGAGGGGCACAATCTTGCCAACTGGTGCGATGCGCAGTGGCTGGGTGGCCGCAAGCACGATGGTGATCATGATGTCGAAGGCCTCCTTAGCACGCTGCCGGCGATCGCTTCCTGTCTGCTGGGGCTGCTGGCGGGAGTGCGGTTGCGGGATGCGACGCGGTCGGCGCAGCAAAAGGTCGTGGAGTTCTTCGTCGCTGGTGTGCTTCTGCTCGTGGTCGGATTTGCGTGGGGTGGGCAGTTTCCTGTGATCAAGAAATTGTGGACGTCGTCCTTCGTGCTCGTTGCGGGTGGCTGGAGTGTACTGTTGCTGGCGCTGTTTCTCTACGTGATCGATGTGCAGTGTTGGCGTGCGTGGGCGGCGCCGTTCGAGTGGGTCGGGGCCAACTCCCTCGCGATCTATCTGGTCTGCAATCTCGTGGACTTTCGCAAAGCCTCCGCGCGGTTCGCGGGAGGGGAAGTCGCGGCGTGGTTGGACGCGCGCTGGACCGGGCTTGGGGGGGTGATGCTGGCGTTGGTGGGAGCGGCTTTGTGCGTCGCGCTGTGCCGACTGCTTTACGCGCGAAAAATTTTCCTGCGATTGTGACGACGGTTTCTAACGCTTAGAAAGCAGGTTCGTCGCTCCGACGCAGCGAGTGCGCCTCAGTGCGCTCGCTGTTGCCCATGCCCGATGTCGCCGCAATTCCCCCAGGGCCGCATGCCGGCCGTGTCTGGCATGATCCGGCCATTTCATCTCCAGCGCTTAAGCGCGGATGCACCGTCCGACAGTTGACGAACTACCGGGGGCATTCGCATCACCTCGCGGGTCTGATGCCATGTTGGCTCGCGGGCGGCCGGCAACTCGTGCTCGTGTCCGATCGCGAGGGCTGCGGTAATTTGTTTGTCTACGATTTCTCGGACGCGTCGCTTACCCAGCTCACCGACCTCCGCGGGTCGAAGCGACCGGCAGCGGTCGTTTTGGTGGCGCCCGATCGGTTGACGTTTCGTTACGGTGCGGAGGCGTATGAGTTGGACTGCGCATCAATGTGGCTTCGTCCGCGGTCGGCGAAGACGGTGCGTGGTCGGGCGAAATACACCGTGCGGGCAAAACGTGCCGCCGGCGAAACGATCACGGCGGGGGGGCGCCGCGTGATCTGGGTCGGGCCGGAGCGCACGCCGCTGGCCGAGAGCGAAGGAAGCGGGCGGGCGCCGTTTGCGATCACTGCGCCGTGCGTGAGTCCGGACGGGCGGCTCGTGGTCTTTGCTTCCGACGCGGGCGGGTATGCGCAGGTATATGCGGCGGAGTTGCCGCGCAAGTGAAGACGAGTCCCGCTAACTCGCCCGCACGGTCGGGCCCTCGATCCATACGGCCTCGAGGGTAATCGTCTTGGGAAATTCGGGAACGCCGCGTTCGTGGCGATGCAGCATCGCGACGACGCTCTCAACCGCCGCAGCGCCGAGGCGGCGCGGTCCGAGATCGAGGCCGGCGCAGGGACCGGTGCTTTCGGTCATGTTGAGATTGAAGAAGCCGACTTGATCGGGCACGCGGACCTTGATGCCCTGCAGCCAATCAACCATCGCCTGTTGGTGCCCGACGATGAGATCGGGCCGGTAATGGCGATACCAAGGTAGAAATTGTTCGCGCGTGAGTTCGGGTTCGATGAGGGCGGGAATGCCGGTGTCGCGCGCGTAACTGCGAAAAAACGCGAGGAATGCAGCGCTCCATTTGCTTTTTAGTCGCGCATCTTTGCGATGCTCGAGACAAAGTCCGATTCGCTGGTAGCCGCGCTGCGTCAGCCGCTCGAGCGCGTGGAGCATCGAAACATAGTGATCCGGCAGCACGGTATGCAGCCGTGGCTCGACGAGCGAGTGGTCCATCTGCACCGCTGCGATTTGGGAGAAGTCGAAGGCCGAGAGATCTTGCGCTGTATTGAACGGCAGCAGCACGGCCCCCGGAATCCCGCGCGCCTGCAGCACCCGCGCGAGTCGCGCGACCGGCAGCGCGGGGGCCCGTGTTCCGATCCAGAAAAGTTCGGTGCTGAAGCCGAGCGCCCGCGCCCGCGCTTCGGCACCCGCCGCAATTTCCCGGTGAAACACGAAGTATTGGGCGCGGTTGTCCTCGTCAGTGTCGACGAGGGCGAGCGTGCCGCGGTATTCCTGATGGCAGGCGCGGCGCACGGCGGAGAGGGCCGCACTGAGCAAAGGGTTGTGCCAGTAGCCGGCCTTTTCCGCGGCGGCGCGGACGCGCGCTCGGGTGGTCGGCTTCACGCGCGGGTTGTCGCGCAGTGCCTCCGAGACCGTCGCGACGGACAGGCGAAGTCCACGCGCCAGGCTGCGGATGGTGGGGTTTTTGGCCATAAAATCTAACGCTTAGAAACGGATTCGGTCGCGCGCGGCAATGGTTTTCCCATTGCTCGCGGAGTCCCTCGCCCCCGCCTTCGTATATTGCTTCGCGTTACCACCGCCCAAGATTTCCCGGTCCGTGCGTTTATCCGCCGCCCGCGACTGTGTCTGAGGCAGGTTTCGCTGGCCCTTCGTTTTCCGACCGTGCCTTTGTCTTGCCACCCGAACCACTGCAAAACCCATGATTAAATCACCTCGTTTGTTTCTCTCGGCCACCCTGCTGGTGGCCTCGGCGATCGCGCTTTCGGCGCAATCGTCCGCTCCGGCGACCACGGCGGCATCAACGAAATCCGCTGGCCAGGAAGAAGCCATAGTCCTCCCGGACTTTTCCGTTTCATCCGATCGCACGGATGGCTATCGGGCGACCGACTCGTTGTCGGGTGCGCGCATCCGCACCGCGCTGATCGACACGCCGGCCACGATTAACGTAATCACGGGGGAATTTCTGCAGGACATCGGCGCCAATGCGATGTTCGACGCCACCCAGTATGTCTCTGGCGTCGGCAACGGCCGTCTCGCCGGGGCCAACGGCATCATCGATCGCATGACGATCCGCGGGTTCGAAACGAACGGTCGCAACACGGACAATTTCCCCTCGACCTTCCAGGCCAACCTCGATCCGGATCTGATCGAGCGAATCGAAATCGTGAAGGGCCCCAACGCCATCCTGGCGCCTACCGGCAGTCCCGGCGGCGCGATCAACGCCATCACGAAATCGCCGCTCATGACACCGCAAGGCTACGTTTCGCTCGAAGTTGGCAAGTTCAACGCGCAGAAGCTGACGGTCGACACGACCGGTCCCCTCTCGCAAGTGAAGGGGTTGGCTTATCGCTTGGTTGCCGCCTATCAGGACACGAAGACGTTCCAGCCAGGCAGCCTCAAACAATGGGATATCAACCCTGAATTTTCGTATCAGATTTCGGACACCTCGAAGCTCTCTTTCAAATATAGTTTCGTTGACTGGGCTGCGTTCGGTTCAGCCTCGTCACCCGGTAACACTTGGATTGCTGACAACACCGCGGTCAACGGTGGCTACTTGTCGAAGACGCCCCCATTGGGTTTTACCTACGCGGATCACGCCGGCATGCCCGACTGGGGTGAGCGCGCCGACAAGGTCAACCGCTTCGCCAGTGAACTGACTACTTCGCTATCGAGCAGCATCAGCATGCGCCTTGCCGCCTGCTTTTACACGGACCATTTCGACTCCGACTCGGCCACCATGAACATCAACACGGGTAACAACCGCTACAATCCCTACACCGGTATCTATACGCCGGACTACACATGGGCGTTGAGCAACGGCACTTACGTCCCGACGTTTTCGGCCGAGTATACCCCAACCAACGTCAGCCGTACGGCGGCGCTGCAGCGGACGTGGGCGGAAGATTTTCAGTTGCAAAACGACTTTGCCGGAAACTACCGGCTGAATAGTGTCACCTTGGAGCCGGTCGCAGGTTGGGCATTCGAACGCAGTATCAATCGCACGTTGGGTAAGAACAGCCCTCTCCCAAACTTTAATCTCTTCGCCCAGGACGACAACCCGCCGAAGCCGAACTACGCTTTGATCCCGATCGGATCGGAGTCTGGTGCGTCGACCGTGAAAAAGCAGGTCTATGCCTTTCTCCGTTCGGGCTTTGTCGATAATCGCCTCTTCGTCACGGCGGGTGCCTCGCGCGTCTGGCTCGACAGCATCAACACCAACGAACTTTCCTGGGCATCGAGTGAACTGAAGGGTTCCAAGGACACCTATCTCGCCGGCGCGCTCTTCAAGATCGCGAAAAGCCTTTCGGCCTACGCCACCTTTTCCAACAACGCGAATGCGACGACCTATCTCAACCAGCCGTTGTGGCAGTCGGGCAAACAGTATGAGTTCGGCGTAAAGTCGGAATTTTTCAACCAACGCCTGTCGGTCACGGCGTCGCATTTTCAAGTCTCCCAAACCAATCTGGTGACGCCCAATCCCTTCTATATCGCCGGCGGCACCCAGCCGCAGAATTTCCTCTCGGATCAAACCAATCACGGTTTCGAACTCGACGCCGTGGGTGGCATCACGAAGGACCTTTCCCTGATCGCCAGCGCCACGACCATGCATCTGCGCGACGCGTTTGGCCGTCGCGTCCGCAACATTCCGGATAAGACGGTCAACGGTCTGCTAAATTATCATTTCCGCTCCGGTGCTCTCAAGGGGGGCAGCGTGTTTCTCGGAGTCACCTACGTCGGTGACCAAGCGGGCGAAAACCCCAGCAGCTCGGCGACGGTGCTCGGTGTGATCGAGCAGGTTAGTTATTACGTTCCCAGCCGCACCATCTTCAACGCTGGTGCGAGCTACACGACGGGGCGCTACCTGTTTAACCTGAATGTCGATAATCTCCTTAACACGCACACGGTCTGGCAGTCGTCCGGCCGCAACTCAATGAGCGGCTACCCGCTCGTCAATTGCCGGCTTACGTCGACGGTGAAGTTCTGAGGCACGATTTCCGACCTGACCAACGTTGGCGGTCAGCTTCCGCAGATTCAATCAAGGCAGACCTTTTCGGGTCTGCCTTTTTTTCCCTGTCGATTTGTCGCCTGCGTTCCAACCATGAGACTGCGGTTCCTTTTCTTTCCCCTTATCACCGTCTGCACGATCGCGAGCGTCCTTTTTGGCCTCGAAGTTCCTCCGGCCAAACCGCTCGCCAGGCTCGCTCCGCGGTCGCGCGAACTCCTGGTCGCTTCGGCCAAGTTTGGCGATGGCTTCTGGGATGACGGACCGGCACTGCTGTGGTCTCCGGCGGCGGAGGACATCCCATCCTCTGGCCAGCCGCGTCCGCATCGCGTGCGGGAAACGAGCTGGTATGCGCTTGGTCTTCTGCTCCGCGATGCGCCCGGAGATCACGACCGCGCGCTGCGGGCGTTGCGCGCCGTGGTGGCCCAGCAGATGGTCGCGCCGGGCGAGGACTGGGATGGCACCTTCTTTCGGTCGCCCGGCGAAGCGCCGCCCAAACGCGGCGCCATCGCCTGGCGCGACTATGATCCGAACTGGCGACAGTTCATTGGTACCACCTTTGCGCTCATCCTGCTCGAATTTGAATCGCGCCTTCCCGTCGATCTCCGGACCCAACTCGAGATGGCTATCGTACGCGCCGTCGAGGGCGAACTGCATCAGGCGCGCCTGCACGAAAATTACACCAACATCGCTCTCATGCACGGCTTCCTGTGGAGTTTTGCCGGAGAGCGTTTCCACCGCCCGGAGTGGGTGAGTCAGGGCGAGGCCTGGACCGAATCCGTTTACAAGCTCTACAAGGAGCACGACGCGTTTGAGGAATACAACTCTCCCACCTACTACGGCGTCGATCTCTATGCGCTCGCGCTCTGCCGCGCGCACGGGGTCACGCCGCGCATTCGCGCGCTCGGCGCCGAAATGGAAGCGGGCTTGTGGCGCGACATTGCGGCCTTTTATCACGCTGACTTGAAGAATCTCAGCGGTCCCTTCGATCGCGCCTACGGCATGGATCTGCGCCGCTACGTTTCGCTCGTGGGCATCTGGTTGGGGCTGGTCTTGCCACCGGAATTGACGCCGCTCCCCGATCCATCTGGCCCGATGGATCACGCCCATGACTTTGTGGTCGTGCCCACCTATGTGGTGCTTGGCGCGCAGGTGCCGCCCGACGCTCTGGAGCATTTCAAAAAATTCCAAGGCGAACGCCAACTCATCCGCCCGATCAGCGGCCCGCGGGTCGCTACCGCCTGGCTGAGCAGAAACCTCATGCTGGGTGGGGA
Organism: uncultured Opitutia bacterium; assembly: GCA_903896015.1. Classification (GTDB taxonomy): domain Bacteria; phylum Verrucomicrobiota; class Verrucomicrobiia; order Opitutales; family Opitutaceae; genus CAITWF01. Next base: position 6,890 of record CAITWF010000047.1, read on the forward strand.
ATTCACCGGGCTGACCCGCTCCGCCGTCCCGCGGGAAACGCAGTTTCATCCTGCGACGATTTATTGGCGCCTGCCTGCTGGAGGCGTCGGCTGGATTTTGTTGCAGCAGTCACCGTGCATTAATGCTCGGGCCGAAAAGAATCGGCTCATCATCGATGCGGTCGGCGACTCGACGTTTCGGATCAACGCCCCCGGTATCACGCCGACGCAAATCACGCACAATCTGTGGTCTCTGCCGGGCCTCACGGTGGAAGTGCAGACGGACAGTGCGGAATTCACCGCGAGCGCGACCGACGGCGGCCTTGACGCCCGTTATCGCAACGCGACGAAATTCGTGCTGCACACGCTGCCACCCTGATTGGCGTCAGCGGTTTGTCCGTCGCCCGAGAATTGCCATGCGATGGCCAAGAATATCCATTCTCGTCGGTGCCTCGGGCCGCTAGTATGCTCTGAACGTCGGCTCGACACAGTCGCAAAATCGCGGCTGAGTTTTGAATCCCCATCCCATGAAATCCCTTCTTGCCCTACTGGTGCTCGTGGCGGCGCCTCTTGTCACCGCCGCCGAGACCTATAAAATCGCCGTCATTCCAAAAGGCACGACACACGAATTCTGGAAATCGATTCACGCCGGCGCCGTGAAGGCGCAGCGCGAATTCGAAGCTCAGGGAATCAACGTGAGCATCATCTGGAAAGGCCCGCTCAAGGAGGACGATCGCGAGCAGCAGATTCAAGTCGTGGAGAATTTTGTCGGCCAGCGCGTCAGCGGGATCGTGCTTGCGCCGCTCGACAAGAAGGGGCTCGTCGCTCCCGTCGAGACTGCGGTGCGAGGAAAAATCCCCGTGGTCATCATCGACTCCGCGATTGAATCGAAGGCGCCGGCCAGCTTCGTCGCGACCGACAACCGCGAGGGAGGACGCATCGCGGGACGCGAGCTCGGCAAGCTGCTCGGCGGCAAAGGCAATGTCATCATGCTCCGCCTCCAAGTCGGATCAGCGAGCACCGAGGAGCGGGAGGAAGGGTTTCTTGAGGTGATGAAAAAGGATTTCCCGAACATCAAGCTGCTCTCGACCGATCAGCACGCCGGCGCCACGCGCGACACCGCGAAGGCGGTGAGCGAGACCCTCCTCAACCGTTTTGGCCGAGATCTGAACGGCATCTTTGCCTGCAACGAGTCCTCGGCTGCCGGCATGTTGCTCGCACTGCGCGACGCCGGGCTTGGCAAGGGCAAGGTGAAGTTCGTCGCCTTCGATTCTGGCGAAACACTCAACGCCGGCCTCATGGCCGGCGATATTCAGGGGATGGTCGTCCAGAATCCCATGCGCATGGGCTACCTCGGCGTGAAGACCGTCGTCGCCGCGCTCCGCGGTGAAAAGGTCGCTCCGGTTCAGGACACCGGCGTAGGCTTCGTCACGAAGGAGAATTTTGATTCCCCGGACATGGCTGAAATCGTCCATCCCCCGCTCGACAAGTATCTGAAGTGATGACCACCACCGCCGCCGCTCTCCGGCTGACGGGAATCAAGAAGAGCTTCGGGGCGACGCGGGCGTTGCGCGGCGTCTCGCTGGAGATTCTCCCCGGCGAGGTCCATGCGCTCATTGGCGAAAACGGCGCCGGCAAAAGCACCTTGATGAAAATCCTCAGCGGCGCCCATGCCGCCGACGAAGGCACGATGGAACTCAGCGGCCAGCCCTACGCGCCCGAAGATCCGCACGATGCTCGCACCAAGGGCGTCGCGATGATCTATCAGGAACTCAATCTCGCACTCCATCTCACCGCGCAGGAAAATATTCTCCTCGGAGCGGAGTCGGCGCGGGGTGGCTGGATCGATCCGCGGGTTTCACGCGAGCGCGCGCGGGCTGCGCTGGCCCAGCTCGGGCACGAGGGCCTCGATCTCGATCGGCCGGCCGGGGCATTTAGCATCGCGGAGCAGCAAGTGATCGAAATCGCACGCGCGCTGCTGAAAAAACCGCGGGTGCTCATCATGGACGAGCCCACGAGCAGCCTCACGCAGGCCGACACCGAAAAACTTTTCGCGACGATCGCGCGCCTCAAGATGCAAGGCGTGAGCGTGATCTACATCAGCCATTTTCTCGAGGAGTGCCGCCGGATCGCGGATCGCTTCACGGTGATCAAGGACGGCGAGACGGTCGGCGCCGGCGAAATGAAGTCGGCCACGGTCGAACAACTCGTGCGGCTCATGACCGGCCGCGAGGTGAAGGATCTCTATGCGCGCTCGGCGCACCCGGTCGGCAGCGTCGTGCTCGAAGTGAGGGAAACCTCCAGCGCACCGCGATTGAAACGCGCGAGTTTCGCCCTGCGCGAAGGTGAGATTGTCGGCCTTGCTGGCCTTATCGGTGCCGGTCGCACGGATTTGCTTCGCGCAATTTTCGCCCTCGATGAAATCGACACGGGTGAGGTCTGCATCGTCAACGCTCCGCCGGGCCCCAGCACACCGCGCGCACGTTGGGCGCAAGGCCTCGGGTTTGTGAGCGAGAACCGCAAGGAGGAGGGACTCATGCTCTCACAATCAATCGCAGATAATCTCACGTTGACGAAACAGGAAACCTTCGGCCGCTTTGGCTGGATCAGCCGCCGACTCCAACGCGCCGCCGCGGATCGGTGGATTCAGGAGCTGGGCGTGAAGTGTCGCGACTCGGCGCAGCCGATCGGCCAGCTTTCGGGCGGCAACCAACAGAAGGTTGCGATCGCGCGGCTCCTCCAGCATCCGGCGCGGATTTTTCTCTTCGATGAACCGACACGCGGCATCGACGTCGGCAGCAAGGCGCAAATCTATGAGCTGATTGGCCGGCTCGCAGCGTCGGGCAAGGCGGTGGTCGTGGTCAGCAGTTACCTGCCGGAGTTGCTGGGACTTTGCGATACGATTGGCGTGATGTGCCGGGGCGAGCTGACGGGTTTCCGGGCGCGCTCGTCGTGGGATGAGGCCGAAATCATGCGCGTCGCGACTGGCGCCAACTGAGACTCTCCGATGAATGAACGACTGCGAAACCTCCTTGCGAAAGCCGGCCCGTTTATCGGCCTGGTGCTGGTGATTGTGCTGTTCGCGATTCCCGCCGAGTCGCGCGACACCTTTCTCAGCTACTACAATTTCAAGATCATCTTCACGCAGACGGTCATCGTCGCGATCGGTGCGCTGGGGATGACGATGATTATTGTGAGCGGTGGTATCGACCTGTCGGTGGGATCGGCCATCGCGCTGACGAGCGTTGTCGGGGCACTCTTGATTCAAAAGGGGTGGGGCGCGGCATCGGTCTGCATCGCGATGATTGCCTCGGGTGGACTCATCGGACTCATCAATGGCACCGCTATCGCGGGCATGCGGATGACTCCGTTCATCATCACGCTCGGCACGCTCAGCATTGGGCGCGGTGCGGCGCAGCTGATGGCGGACAACCAGACGGTCAATTACGATAGTTCGGCGATCAACAACTGGATGACGACCGCCGATCCTTCGAGCTTCGCGCTGCCGGCGGGCGTGTGGGTGGCATTCGCGCTCGCGGTGCTTACGTCGCTCCTGCTGAAGAACACCGTTTTCGGCCGGCATATTTTCGCGATCGGCTCCAATGAGCAGACCGCGCGGCTTTGCGGCATTCCGACGGTGCGGTTGAAGATCGCGATCTACGGGCTGGCGGGATGTTTCTTCGGGCTCGCGGGCTTGTTTCAACTTTCGCGTCTCCGCCAAGGCGACCCTACGGTCGCGATCGGTCTCGAGTTGGACATCATCGCCTCGGTGATCATCGGTGGCGCGAGCCTCAACGGCGGCGTCGGCACGATCCTCGGATCGATGATCGGCGCGTTGATCATGGCGGTGCTCCGCAACGGCTCTCAGCAGATGGGCTGGCCTACGCCGGTGCAGCAAATCATCATCGGCCTCGTGATTGTCGTGGCCGTGTTTCTCGACCGGTTGCGCCAGGGCAGGCAGAGCTGATTTCACCCGCGGGTGCCGATCGCGAGCGCGTTCAGGAGCGAGGCGTAGGATCGTTTAGTGCCTGAGCTACACGGGCGAGGAGTTCTTCCGGCTGAAAGGGTTTCATCAGCGTGTCGTGCACGTTGAGCGCATGGAGTTCGGCGCGCTGGTCGTCCGGCACCATGCCGCTCATGGCGATCATCTTTAGGTCGGGTTCCAACTCCCAGAGTTTTCGCATGAGTTTGCTGCCGCCCATGACCGGCATCATGAGATCGACGAGCACGAGGCGCACATCCGCGCGGTGCTGCAAAAACAGCGCGAGACCTTGTTGGCCATCGACGGCGGATTCCACGCGATAATTCCAGTGCCGCAGGGTCGCCTGCGTGACCAGACGAATGGAGCTTTCGTCGTCCACCACGAGAATCAGCTGACCCGAGCCGCGCGGCAGCGCGAGTCCGACTTCGGACGAGGTGGCGGTGGTGAAATCCTCCAGCGCCGGCAGGTAGATTGAAAAGCTCGCTCCGCGGCCGGGCGCGCTGTCGACGGTGACGAAGCCACCATGGCTTTTGACGATCCCGATCGCGGTCGAGAGGCCGAGGCCGGTGCCTTTGCCGACGGCTTTCGTCGTGAAAAACGGCTCGAAGATACGGTCGACGAGGCTGGCGGGGATGCCGTGGCCGGTATCGGCAACGGTGACGCAGGCGTAGCGGCCGGGCTTGGCGTCGGGATGCGCGGGCAGCGTGTCGGAATTCAGTGCGACGTTGCGGCCGGTGAGGATGAGCGTTCCGCCGTGGGGCATGGCGTCGCGCGCATTGACGCACAAATTCATTAGAACCTGGTGAAGTTGAGTAGCGTCGGCTGAGACGAGACTCAAGTCGCGCGCGATGTCCTGCGTGACGGTGATGTTGCGCGGAAATGTCTCGCGCGCGATCGCGACCATGTCGCTCATGATGTGCCGCAGCTGCACGGCGGTGCGATCGCCCTCGAGCCCGCGGCTGAACGTGAGGAGTTGGCGGATGATATTGGCGCCGCGCTGGGCTCCCGTCTCGATCATTGCGATGAGTTCACGGTTCTGCGGACTGCTGAGTTCGGTGCGCAGCAGGCTGGTCGCCATGAGCATAGGCGCGAGGATGTTGTTCAGATCATGGGCGATGCCCGCTGAGAGCGTGCCGATCGCCTCGAGGCGCTGCGTGTGGAGCAACTTCGCATCGAGTTCGCGTTCAGTGGTGACATCCTCCGCCACGCCGACGATGCGGGTGACTTCGGCGTGGGCTCCTTGCACCGGAAAGGCACGTGCGCGCACCCACCGGATCGTGCCGTCGGGGCGGACGACGCGGTAGGTCTCGTCGTAGGTGCCGAGGTGCTGCTTCGTCTCAGCCGCTTTGCTCACCCGCGCTCGATCCTCCTCGTGCACAGTATCGGCCCAGCACGGGTTGCTGGCATAGAGACTTTCGGGCGTGCGGCCCCAGATCGCCAGATAGGCAGGGCTGATGTAGAGGATCTTTCGGGTATCGAGTTCGCTCAACCAAAAGACCTCGCGGATGTTTTCAACGAGGACGCGGAAGCGATCCTCGCTACGCAGCAGCGCGATCTCGTGCAGTTTGCGCTGGGTGATGTTTTCATGAGCAACGACGACCCGGCACGGGCCAGGGCCGGGAAATCGGGTCACGTGCACCGAGAACCAGAGCTGTTCCTGCGGCGTGTGGCAGGGATATTCGCACTCGAAACGCACTCGGCGGCCGTCGATCACATCGCGGATGCCTTGGGCAACCTGGCGCGCGATTTCGGCCTCCGGCCCGGTGGTGGCCTCGCAGACCGCGAGGTAATTTTCGGCTGCGGAAGAATTGGTCGCCGGCGCGCCATTCACGGCCGAAAACGCCCGCCATGCTTGGTTGACGGCGAGAATATTGCCGTGGGCGTCGAGCACCGCGATGTGGGCGGTGAGCGAGTCGAGGACAGCGCGAGTGAAACGCTCGCTTTCCCTCAGCGCCTCCTCCGCCTTGCGACGCGCTTCCTCGCGACCGAAATTGTCGAGAGCGAAGGACACGTCGCCCGCGGCCTCCTCCAGCAGCGCGACTTCCTTGTCCTGAAAGAAACCGATTTCGTCGGAGTAAACGCACAGCGCCCCGCAGACCGCGCCATCTTCGCTGATGGGAAACGTCGCGGACGAACGGAAGTCGGCCCGCTTGGCCTCGTCGCGCCAGGGCAGTGTGCGGGGGTCGTTCAGGGAGTCGTTGCAGAGGTAGGTGCGGCCTTCCCGGATTGCCGTGCCCGCGGGCCCTTGGCCGTGAGGCCGATTCTCGATGGTTATCTCGATCGCGTCGAGGTAGCCGGAATGATCACCCCACTTGCCCACGGGGTTGACCTTAAGCGTCGCGGGATCGAGCCGGCCAATCCAAGCCATCTTGAAACCGCCAAACGTCACGAGCACCTCGCACACTTTGGTGTAGAGCGCGGCGCGTTCGGGCGTCATCACGATCGCCTGATTGATCTGGCTCAGTGCCGCGTAGAGCCGGGTCAGGCGCTGGATTTCGTGTTCCTGCTGTTTGTGCAGTGTGATATCGCGCGCGATTTTCGAGGCGCCAATAATGTTGCCCGCAGCATCGTAGATCGGAGAGATGGTGGCGGAGACGTGGATGCGTCGGCCGTCCTTGCGGAGGCGGACGGTTTCGTAGTGGTGCAGCCGTTCGCCCCGCGCGATGCGCGCAAGGATCTCCGCCTCTTCGTCGACCCGTTCCGGCGGGAAGACGATGAGCATCGGCTGGCCTATCGCCTCGGCCGCGGTGTAGCCGAAGACCTTTTCCGCGCCGGGATTCCAACTCGTGATGATGCCGGAAAGATTTTTGCCGATGATGGCGTCGTCCGATGAGCGGACGATTTCGCCGAGATAGGCCGCGCCCAGCTCGGCCCGTTTGCGCGCGCTGATCTCCTGCGTGAGTACGAAAAGGCCTTCCGGCACGGGCTGGATGTTGACGTGATACCAGGCCGCCGTGCCGTCCGCATGGAGGAACTCGCTTTCGAGCTCGCGTGCCGTGCGATCGGCCATGCTCGCCGCGTAGGCTTGATAGATCAGCGTCGATTCTATCCCGGGAAAGCAGTCTGTGAGCCGCTGCCCGATGAGCGCTTCGCGCGGCCGGCGCGCATGTTCGGCGCCGACTTGGTTGACGTAGAGATAGCGCCAGTCGGGGCTAAAAATCATGCAGCCCCCCTTGAGAAACTCCAGGGTGGTGCGGAAGCGGCTCTCGCTGGCGCCCAGGGCCTCCTGCGCCAGTTTCTGTGCGGTGATGTCACGGATCATTCCCTCGAAACACACGTGACCCTGCTCGTCCCGCAGGGTGCGCGCGTCTGCCGAGATCCAGATCACGGTGCCATCGCGGCGGCGCATCTGCGTCTCGAAATTGCGCACGATGCCGGCGGTTTGCCGCGTGGTCTGGAACCGGACGCGTTCGGCGCTGTTCACGTAGAATTGCGCGGCCAAATCTTTGACACTGGCGATCATCTCGCCAGGCGAAGCGTAGCCGGCGAGTAGGGCGAGCGCTTGGTTGGCGAGGAGCAACCGTCCGTCGGGCGAAGTGCGATAGAGGCCATCCACGGCATTTTCAAAAAAACGCCGATAGGGTTCGTCGTCTGGAGGAGAGGAATCCCCCGACGCAGCGCCGCTGGATGTGGAGGCCATTTCGACGGGGTCAGTATCGTCCCATCGGGTTCTTGGGTCCACCTGAAATTCCCAACTATTTTCCTCAATAAATATCGATGGCGGTCTCAGCGCCTTGGCGCTTCGCGACGACCTGATTAATCACCGCCGCGATTCTCGGGTGCGACAAAAGGGAAAGCCGCATCGTGGGCCGAACGGCTCCATTCGAGCAACATCGCGCGGTGATCGTTGAGAATCGCCGCGGACGCAGAATCCTCGGCGAGATTTACGAGTTCGCCCGGATCTTTTTGTAGGTCGACCAACGATTCGCGGTGTTGGCCCTGATCGTAGACGCAATATTTGTAGCGCTCGGTGCGCAGCATCCGGCCGGCGGGCATCATCATTATGCCAAGCAGAGGCACGCCTTGCACGAGATGGTTGGAGGAGACCACGAATCGGCGCGGATCGGGGCCCGTGGCGCCCAGCGCGGCGGCGCGCTGACTGAGGCCGGGGAGCGCGGTGGGTGTCGGGATGCCCGCGAAATCGCACAGTGTGGGAATTAGGTCGAGGCCGGTTTGCACGAAACGGTTGGAGGTCGACGCGCGTTTCCCACCGGGCGGACACACGATGAAGGGCACGCGGATCGACTCCTCGTAGAGTACGGTTTTCTGGTTCCAGCCGTGGGCGCCCTGGCAGTCGCCGTGGTCGACGCTAAAAACGATCAGTGTGTCGTCGGCGTGGCCCGACGCCGCGAGGGACGCGAGCACGCGGCCGATCAGTGCGTCGGTGCGCTCGATCATGCGATAATAGGCCCAGCGGTATTGGCGCCACTTGCCTTCGTCGAAATTGCGGACCGGAAACATCGGTGCGGCCTGATAGGAGCGGCGCGCAAACACCATCGCCTCGGGTTCGCCGGTGGGTGCGGCGCGGTTCGGCGGCGCTGGCGGACATTGATCGGGCGGCGGGGGCGCGCCGATTTCGCCGTCGGGCAGTGGCTCACCGCGGGCCCACTCGGCGATGTTGTGCGGGTCGATGAAGGAGGCCACGAGCAGGAACGGGCGTTCGTGCTTGCGCTGGAGAAACGTGGTGATGGCTGCGGGAGTCGCGGCGTCGGCGCCATTGTTTTTGATGTTGGCCGTGTAGTCGAAACCGCTCGTCGCCGAATTTTCGATCGGGGTCAGCACGTGCCATTTGCCGACATAGCCGGTGTTGTAGCCGGCGGCGCGGAAGTAGGTGCCCATCGTCGGAAACTTACCGACGTCGAACGGCACGCGCTCATTGTTCTGAATGCCGGTCTCGTGAGGATAGCGCCCCGTGAACATCGCCGTGCGCGACGGCACGCAGATGGGGTTAGACGAATAGGCACGCGTGAAAAACGTGCCGCGGGCGGCGAGACTGTCCATGTTGGGCGTCTTGAGGTAGCGGTCGCCCTGCCGGCAACTCAGCGCGTCGGCGGCCTGCTGATCGGTGAGGATGATCAGGATGTTGGGCCGGGCGGCTTCGGCGGCGACGGCCGCGCTGCGTAGGGCGAAACCGAGCAGCAGAAGGAGCGCACCGAGACGGCGGGACAAGAAAAAGGCGGAAGACATGGGGTGAAGAGAAAAAAGACCGGGTGCTAGTGCCACGACCAGGATTTGGCGAACGAGTCCTCGCCGTCGGTGAAGGTCGTCCAGACTGCGTGCGTTTTGGGATCAACCGCCACGTTCGTCGCGTTGGTCGCGGTGTAGATTTTTTCCAATGCGACGAAGTTAGTCCCGGCGCAGTCGACCGGATAAATCCAGTCGCGTCCAGCGCAGTAGAGCCGGCGAACTTCGGCATCGAAGGCGATTTGCCCCACGTGTTCTCCGATTGCGGCGGTGGCGGTCACGCGGCCCGTCTTGAGATCGAGCGCTACGAGTTGGCCGTTGTCGCCCGCCACGAACAGGCGGCCGCGCGCCGCGTCGAGAGCGAGGCCGCGCGGATGCAGGGCGGGCGAGGTCGGCCAGTGGGCAACGAGTGCATTGGATTTGGAGTCGATCACTGACACCGCGCTTGTCGCACTGCCGGTCAGATAGAGCCGGGAAGCCTGAGGGTCCCAGATCAAGTCCTCGGGGTCCTCGGGGATCGGGATTGTCTGCACGACTTTCCGCGCGTCGGGATCAACGACCCAGAGCGCGGTCCCCTGGTCGGCCGTCACGTAGAGCCGCGCCTGCAGGGGCTCGAAGAGCAGGGCGCCCGTCTCACCCGGCAGCGGGATCGAACCCGTTTCCTTGAGCGTGGTGCGATCGATGATCGCGACGCGCCGGTCATCCTGGACGCTTGCAAAATAGCGGCTAGCCTTGGGATCGACGGCGAGCGCGACCACCGGACCGACTTCGACTCGGGCGATGAGTTGGCTGGCATCGAGGTCGAAGATTTCGACGATGCCGTCGTTCACGTGTGAGGCGAGCAGTCGGTGGGCGACCGGATCTAGGGTCAGCAATCCAAATTTGCCGTGGACATCATCGATCGCGATCGCCGGGCCGGGGACAAACACTCCCGGCGCGGCGACGAGTGCCATCGTGCCGAAGAGCAACCACAGCAATCCGCGCGCAAACCGCATCACGAATGCGATGGATTCGCAGCTGGGAGCGCACCCTTCCAACCCGCGCGCCACTGCGCCGTCAATCGCTCCACCAGTGCGGAATTCTCGGGCTTTGCCGCAATATTCACGTTTTCCTGTGGGTCAGTTTGATGATCGTAAAGTTCGACGGCGTCGATTTGCGAATGATCGGCGCGACCGACCCAGACGGTGAAACGGTAACGGTCCGTGCGCATCGAGTAGCCCATCAGTCCGCCCTTCTGGCCGCGCGGATACTGGCTGAACGCCGCCTGCTTCCACGGGCGTGCCGGATTCTCAACCAGCGGTTTAAAGCTGACGCCCTCCAGGCCGTCGGGCTGCGGTACGCCGGCGAGATCGCAGAGTGTCGGATAAATGTCGACGAACTCCACCAGCGCGTCGCTGTGCGCACCGGTGTTCTTCATGCCGGGAACGGAGAGTATTAGCGGAGCGTTGGTGTCGTTTTCGGTGTTGGTGTGCTTCCCCCACGCGGCGTGCTCGCCGAGTTTCCAACCGTGGTCGCCCCACAGCACGACGATGGTAGTCTTGCTGAGACCAAGGCGGTCCAGTTCGGCCAGCACGCGGCCAATTTGGGCGTCGGCGTAGCTCACGCCGGCGAAGTAGGCTTGCTTGAGCTGGCGCGCGAGTTCCGCCGGGATCGGGCCGGTCGCAGGTACGCCCTTGTAGGCGCGCATCTCGCCGTCGTTCGGGTTGACGGCATAGCTCGGCGCGCCTTCGGGGAGAAACGGATTGGGCGCGAGATCGATTTCCGCGGGGTTGTAGAGATCCCAGTATTTTTTCGGCGCGACCCACGGCAGATGCGGCTTGCGGAAGCCGACCGCGAGGAAGAAGGGACCGGACCGTTTGCTGATGGCCCGTAGGTCGGCGATCGCGAGGTCGGTGATCTTGCCGTCTTCATAATAGTTGTCGGGCACGTCGGCATTCTCGAAGACCGGACCGCGCGAATTGGCCACGGTGGGCACCTTCTCCTTTTTGCCGTCCGGCCCTTTTTTGTTTTTCTTTCCCTTGGCCGGCGTGTCGGCGGGGTAGATGTCGTCATCGGCCGGCGCATCGCGATACGCCGCGTTTTCGGGCAAGGCATAAACGGGCGCCTTGGGATCCTCCCACGGCACGGACCACGTGCGAGGATCGTTCAGCCCGGGGTGATAAATCTTGCCCACGCCCTGAACGAAGTAGCCGCTGCGCTGGAACTGTTCGCCGAGGGTAATCACTTCCGGCAAGGCGACGCGAAACGAGGTCACCAAGTCCCAGACTTTCGACGTGTCGGGCCGGGTGCCGGTCATCACGACGGTGCGCGACGGCGAACACACCGCCTGCTGCACGTAGGCGCGATTGAAGACGATGCCGGACTTGGCGAGCGCGTCGATGTTTGGACTCTTGATATAGTTTTTGCCGTAGCAGCCGAGCTCCGGGCGCAAGTCATCTACGGCGATGAAGAGCACGTTGGGGCGCTGGGCCGGATCGGCGGCGCGAGCCAGCCCGCAAGCCAGCAAACAGGGAACGAGGCGGAGGAGCAGTTTCATGGATTTGAACGGAGCGAGGGCGAGTGAAATGTGCGCGCGAGATTGCGGCACGAATTTTTCGTCGGCGGATCTAGTTTCCGCGGGCCTTGTGTTTCTTGACCGGGGCCGTCGTGGAGGTCAGCCCGGCGGGAGCCGGACCTTCGAGCGAGAGGTCGCCCGCCTGGCGACGCGCGATGATCCAAGCCGGGCCGACGTCGTCGGGGGTGAGCGGCTTGAAGCCGGCCGCTTCCTTGGCCTCGCTCCAGTCGGCCACGATCTCGCGTGTGGCGAATCCTTCCGCAGCCGCTGGCAGGCGGTTCGTGCCGCCCAGGAGCACATTCCCGACAAAACGGTTGGGCAGAAATTTAAGTCCATCCAACGGCGCCCTGACGTCCGGAGTGGCGCCCGCGACTGAGACGCCGCCTTGCGGACGCACAAAACGGTTGTTCTCGAAGAGGCACTCCTCGGGCAGCAAAACCTGCTGTGAAGCCGGCCAGTGCTTCTTGTAGTCCGCTCCAATTTCCAAATCGAGATCGGCGTTACCTACGAGGACGTTGTCGGTCAGCGTCAGAAACTTAACCTGCGGGTAAGTGGGGATGAGCACCTCCGCTTTACGTCCCTTCGCCCCGCCGCCCCGCTGAGGTTTCAGGTCGGCCTTGAAGTCGGCGGTCAGGGCATGGTCGATAAATTCGCCGCAGGATACCCGGATGCCATAGCCGCAGTGGGAGACAAAGTTTCCGCGGACCGTGTTGTGCTGGCCGGACATCCGCAGACCTTCCGCTCCAGAAACGCCCTGACCGAGAATGATATTCCCGGCGACCGTGTTGTGATTGCCGCGGCGGATATTGAGACAACCCCGCGTGGCGAGAATCGTGTTCTGGAGCACCTGGTTGTAGTTGGACTTTAGCGAAATGATTTCGACGCCCTCGCCATCGGCGTGATCGAACAGGTTGCCCTGGATGAGGAAATAGGCGCCGTCGTCATCCCGATCTTCCATCTTGCCCGTGCCCCACACACGGATGTCCTCGCGCCCATTGCCATCGCGGTAGGGGATGTTCTTAAAATAGGAGCGCACGACGGCGTTGTGGCGGCTGCTCTCAAGCGCGTTGCCGATGAGCGGCTCCAGATTGGCTTTCCCCTTGAAGTAGCACCGGTCGATGACGTTGCTGTCGCCCTGAAAGAAAACCCAATAGTAGTTGGTCTCAAACACCGCCGGGTTGTAGTCCACGATCGCTGTATTCCGAACGAGGCCATGGTGGGAATTAAACTGGATGACTGCGCCCGACTTGATCGCACCGTTTTGAAACAGCAACCCGTCGACGGTCACGTAGGGCGCGTTAATTTCCAGACGGGAGGATCCACTCAGCGTGACCTGGCCCGGAATTTCGGCCCGGAGGACCACGGGCTGGCCAAATTCCCCTCCCTTGGTAGGCACGATTTGGACGTCCTTCCATTCGCCAGCCTTCAGCGTGATGACATCGCCCGGCCTCGCGCTTTTAAGCGCCGATGCAAGCTCGGATGATTTCTGAACCAGCACTTCGCGGGCTTCCAAGGACGCAGCCGCCGGGCCCGTCGTCGAAAATACGAGTCCAAGAAAAACAAAATTTCCCTGATGCAGGGAGTGAATCAGGCGGCGGAGAATCATGGGCGGCGCAACCTCATTGGGACGTGGCCGGCGCGTTCACCTTGAAGTGGCGAATCACGAGGTGGCTGCGGACGGTGCGAAAGGCAAAGTAGCCACCATTCAGCGGATGAGGATCCGCATAGGAAAAGATTTTTTCGCCGTCCCGCCAGAATTCCGCGGTACCGTCCCGTACCACAAGTTTGATCTGATAGGCGTGATTGGGTTTCAGCAAAAATTGAGGGGCGCGCAGATCGTGTTCGGGCAGCAGCGGGCGCTCAGGTGTGCCATCGTATCGGCGGAACCGCGTCGTCGTGTTCTTGTTGCCACCGTAACCCACATAATAGGTCAGCAAGCTGTCATAATCGGCAAAACGCCCGGAACGCCCGGCGGGCAACGAGCCATCCGGTCGGGCCGGATCCTGCGCCATCCAAAAACAATTCAGATCGGACAGGCGATCGTTTGGGCCGCCGGACGTCACGACCTCGGCCTCATAGGAGATTACCACCGGCGCGGTCAACCGGTGACGAAACCACAACGTCGTGCCGCCGACGTCCTCGATCACCAGCGCTCCCGCCTTCGCCGCGACGCTGCCGCCGGTGACTTGCTCGGCGGACCATTGGTCGAGGCCCCGATCAAACTCTTCGCCGAAGAGGAGAGCGCCCGGGCGCTCCGCCGCGGGCAGGTGTCGCGCTGTTCCAAGCAGCAGTGCGACGACCGTGAGCCGTCCGATCCAGCGGCGGACGACGCGCGTGCGGTTCGACGCGCCGGTCGTCCTGTGCGTGTGTTGGCGGAATACGAGCATCTCAGGGCATGCGCGCGAGGGGGAGGGCGCCCGCGGGACCCTTGCGCCACTGCGTCATCAGCTTCTCGACGAGTTCGCCGTTGGCGGGGTCCTTGGCGATGTTGGTGTTCTCCTGCGGATCGTAGAGTTCGTCGTAGAGCTCGACGGCATCGATCTTCGAGTGGTCGTCGCGCGCCACCCAGACTGTGAGGCGGTAGCGTTCGGTGCGCATCGAGTAGCCCATGAGTGGTCCGCGGTGTGTCTGACCGGCGCCGCGCGGATACTGGCTGAACGCCGCCTGCTTCCACGGGCGGTTCGGATCGTCGAGAAGGGGCTTGAAGCTGAGACCCTCGAGGTGCTTCGGCAGCGGCAGTCCGGCGAGTTCGGAAAGCGTCGGATAAATGTCCACGAATTCCACGAAGGACTTGGAATGCGCGCCCGCCGACTTCATGCCGGGCACCGAGAGGATCAACGCGGTGTTAGTGTCGTTCTCGCAGGTGCTGTGTTTGCACCAAGCATCGTGCTCGCCGAGCTTCCAGCCGTGATCGCCCCAGAGAATGATGATGGTGTTCTTGCGCAGGCCGAGCCGGTCGAGCTCGTCCACCACTTTGCCGATTTGAGCGTCGGTGTAGCTGATTGAGGCGTAGTAGCCGTGCTTGAGGGTGCGCGCGAGATCGTCGGGGATTGAGGTGGTGGGGATGCCGTAGTAGTTTCGCAGTTCGCCGCCGGGAAGAATCGCGTAGTCGGGCGCGTCTTTCGGTCGAAATTTATTCGGAGCGAGTTCGATCTTCGCCGGATCGTAGAGATCCCAGTATTTCTTCGGCGAGACGAAGGGCAGGTGCGGCTTGATGAAGCCGACCGCGAGGAAGAAGGGCTCCTTTTTCTTGCTGATTTCCTGGAGCGTCGAGACTGCGAGGTCCGCGACTTTGCCGTCTTGGTAGAAATTGTCAGGCACGTCGGCGCACTCGTAGGCCGGGCCGCGGGAGTTGATTCCGCCGGCCGTGGTTTCGTCGAACGACGCGGGCGCCTTGGCCTTGCCTTTGGCTTTGCCTGCGCCCTTTGCAGCTGGAGCTTTGCCATCGTCGTCGGGATCAACCTCGAAGCGGCGCTCGTTGAGCTTCACGTTTTCCGGGAGGGCATAGACCGGTGACTTGGGCGTGCCCCACGGCACAGACCACGACAATGGATCATCGTAGCCGCCGTGATAAATTTTGCCCATGCCTTGGACGAAATAGCCGTTGTTCTTGAACAACTGGGGCAGCGTCACGACATCGGGCAGGGCCGCGCGGAAATGCGTCACGAGGTCCCAAACTTTGGTGGTGTCGGGCCGCGTGCCGGTCATGAGACTTGAGCGCGTTGGCGAGCAGACGGCCTGCTGGCAATAGGCGTGGTGAAACGTGATGCCTGACTGCGCGAGCCGATCCATGTTCGGGCTGTGGATGTAGGTCGCGCCGTAGGCGCCAAACTCGGGTCGCATGTCATCGACGGCGATGAAGAGGATGTTGGGTCGCTCTGCCGGAGCGGCGGCGCGGGCAAGCCCGAGCGCGAAAACGCAACTCGCGGTGAGGGAGAAAAATAATTTCATGGAGGCGGAACGGATTGGGAGGGAAGTCGCGAGGCTCAAAACCGGCTGCCCTTGTGATTGATAGTGTAGGTGAAGACGAACGAACGTCCATCGCCCAAGAGCCGCGTCGTTGCGCCACTGGTGCCGGCGCGGAGATAGGCCTTATCAAAGGCGTTGTTGATGTTGATCGCGAAGGTGTGCGTCAGGTGGCCTTGGGTTTGGAGTCGGTAGCGGACCCCGAGGCTCCAAAGATTGTAGGAGGGGGCCTTGAGCGCCCATTGGCCGGTGGAAAATGTGACGATCGGCACGCGGTTAACCGTGACGAGATTGTCGCCGGCGGTCGGCGCTTCGGTCGGTGTCGCGCCGACAAATGTGACGCCGAGATTGGCGGAAAAACCTTTCACGCCGCCGCGGGTCGGCGCGTATTTGAGACTGACGCTGCCGTTATAAGGCGCGACGTATTGAACCTTGCGACCGACGGCCTCGGGACTGGCACTACCATAATTGGTGTAGATCGAATGCACATTGCCGTAGCTGACGAGAAAGGAGAGTTCGTCCGTCATGACCCAGTTAACGTCGGCCTCAAAACCGCGGACTAATTGATTGCCGTCCCGGCGATTCACCGAGAGTCCCGTGTTGGGATCGAAATCGCTGACCTGGACGTTCTGACGGGTGACGTAGTAGCCGCAGAGCGTGTAGTTGAGGTGCTCGTTGAGCAGGGAGCCCTTGAAGCCGTAATCCCAACCTTCCGCGGTTTCAGATTTATAGGTGGGATTGGCGACATCGACGGGGTTGTCACCTTGGGCGATGAAGTAGCTCTGACTCCAGTTGGCGAAGACCCGGAAATTATCCTTCAGTTTGTAGTTTACGCCCATGTTGGGTTTGAGCGCCGTCAGTGTCTTGTCGATCATGTCGCCGACATGGTAGTTCGGGAGAAAGGGAGTGAACGACGAGGCGGCCGTGAGGAAATCCTGCTCGCGGTAGCGGATGTTATCGAAGCGGGCGCCGGCAAAGGCCAGCAACTTGCCTGAGAAGAAACTCGATTGTTGACGCAGGAGTCCGCCGGTCACCGTGGTGCGGCGGTGCATGATGCGTGTGGGAACCAGCCCGGCCGACTGCCAGAAGTATTTGGTGAAATAGTTAATCGTTCCGATCGGATTAAGATTGGTGTCCAATGGTACGACGCGCGCCGTGTTCCAGGCGACGATATCGGGATTGGTCGAGGTGCCGTATTGGACCGTCGGGTCCCAGCGGTAGTAGTCATTGACGTCGAACGTCACCAACGTGCGGTGTTCGATTTTGTGGTCATTGGTCCAGTAGTGGGCGAGCAGGTCGCCCTGGAAGCCGCCGCCGTCCTCATTGATGATGCCGCGGGTGGGATTCGCAGTGCGGGTGGTGGAAGGGGCCGCGTTGATCGCAGCAGACGAGGTGTCGACAACGATGGTGCCCCAATTGAGGTTGCTGTTATAGTCCCAGCGCCGGGCGCGATAGTAATTGCTCGAGACGCGGGCACTGAAGACGGAGTTGAAGCTCTTTTCGTAGATACCCGTCATCGAGGTGTTGCCGCGTTCAAGCCAGCTGACCGGACCCATTTCGTTCACGCCGGCAAGATTCAAGGCGTAGCCAACCGCGACGTCGTCGGCATCGGCGGTCGCCGAGGTCCCCGTGCCTTTCTTGTCGAGAATCATCGGGGCCGTCGCCAGCGGGGAGTTGCGATACTGATCGAAATATTCGAGGGAGAAAAAGGCCTTTGATTTGTCGGGAAACACATGGTCGATCGCCAGGTAGGCCTCCTTGTTGTGGATGTTGGAGTAAGGCACGTCGTAGCCGCGCTTGTAGTCGCTCACGCTCACAAGGTAGTCGGTCTTGCCGAGTTTTTCCTGGAAGAGCGGGCCCGTGGTCTCGGCCGTGACCCGCTTGGTGTCGTAGTCGCCGTAGTTGAACGAGAGCTGATTGCTCGCGGTCGACTTGGGCGCCTTGGAGATCATGTTCATCATGCCGCCAGGAGATGAGCGGCCATAGATGGCGGCGCTCGGGCCCTTGATGATTTCAATGCGATCAATGTTGCTGGAACCGTAACGGCCGAGACGGAAAAATCCGTCACGCAGCTGGTTCGAGGACGTGAAGCCGCGCAGGACGAAGTTGCCGCCGACGTCGAGTCCGGTGAACCCGCCGATCTGGGTGACATTGTCGCCCAAATCGAAAATGCCGAAGTCCTCCATGAACTCACTGGTCATCACGTTGACGCTGTAGGGCAGGTCGATGATTTGGGTCTTCACCCGACTCCCGGTCATCGTCTCCGACGCGCCGTAACCGCCCACGGTGCTCGCCGTAACCTCGAAGTCGGAGAGTTGGACGGCCTCGGACTTGGCTGGGGCGGGCGTTGTCTGAGCGCAGAGTTTTCCAAAGGCAAAAAAGGCTGCGAGGAGCGCGATGGGGAAGCGGAGGGGAGGGTAATGCATAGCGGTTGGGTTGTAGGTTGGCTTAAAAAAGGGACGGAGAAGCAGAGCGAAGGGCAGGCGGCGTTAGAGTTTTTTGATCAGATTGGTGATCGTTTCCCGAGGAGCGGCGGCCTGGACTGCCGGCCACGGTTGCACGCCGACGCGCTTGGCCCAGGCGTCCCATTGCGCGGCGAGGCGGGTGGCGAGCTCCGGCTGCTGAGCCGAAAGATCGTGCTGCTCGGTACGGTCTGCCTCCATGTCGAAAAGTTTCCAGCCGCCAGGATACTTCGTCACGAGCTTCCACTTGCCGTCGCGGATGGCGCGGTTGCCCTCGTGCTCCCAGAAGATCGGCTGAGCGCGCCCAAGCGATTTTCCAGCGAGTGCGGAGCGAAGGCTCACGCCCTCCATCGGCAGGATCGTTTCATCCCTGAACCGCGTCGGATAATTTGCCCCGGCCAGATCGACACAGGTCGCCATGAGGTCGATGACGTGGCCGGGCTGCGGCTCGAGCTGGCCGTCGCGTGCGGCGGGAATGCCGGCGGGCCAATGGACGATGAGTGGCGTTGAGATGCCGCCCTCTTCGTCCCAGTGCTTGTATTCGCGGAAGGGCGTGTTGCTGACGTTGGCCCAGCCGCGGCCGTAGGCGATAAACGTGTCGGCCGGTCCCGGCATGACGCCGTAGCCCATGCGAATTGGCCAGCCGTCGCGCGTTTGTGAAGGCTCATTGCCGTAAAAGGCGACATCCTTCTCGAGCACCGGCAGGGTCGGATGGTCAGCGCGCGGGGTGAAATCGGTGTCGCGTCCCTTGGGCTCGGCGCAGCCGCCATTGTCCTGAAGAAAACAAATGATCGTATTGTCGAGCTGGCCCTGCGCTTTCAGTTCGGCGACGATCCGGCCGACGCCCTGGTCCATCACGTCCACCATGGCGGCGTAAACCTCCATGCAGCGCGCCTCGAACGGTCGATTCTTTACTTTGCTCCAATCTTCCGCCGGTGGCGGCAGACCCCACGCGGCGTCGACGACGCCGAGTTTTTTTTGCCGTTCCCAACGCGCTGCGGCGATCGCGCCATAGCCGGAATCGTAGCGGCTGCGGTATTTCGCGATGTCGCTCTCGCGGGCCTGCATCGGCCAGTGCGCCGCGGTGTAGGCGACATACATGAAGAACGGCTGCGCGGCATGATCGTGCTGATGTTCGCGGATGAAGCGTGTCGTCTGATCGGTGATCGCGTCCGTGTAATAGTATTCCGCCGGGTGGTATTCCGGATCGTTGACCGGCGTGATTTCGCGGTTGTCGCGGATGAGGCCATGCGGATCCCAATAGCTGCCGGAGCCATTGATCGTGCCGTAGTAGCGGTCAAAGCCGCGCTGCAGCGGCCAATTGTGATTGTCGGTGAGCGCCTCGACCGTCTTGCCGGGCGTGACGTGCCATTTGCCGACCGCGTAGGTGCGGTAACCGGCGGGCTTGAGCGCCTCGGCGATCGTGACGTTACGCCGATTCAGATCTCCCCGATAGGCGTCGAAGCCGCGATCTTCGACCATGTGGCCGACTCCGGCCTGATGGGCATAGAGCCCGGTGAGGAGCGACGCGCGCGAAGGACAGCAGCGGGCGTTATTGTAGAACTGCGTGAAGCGCACACCTTGTGCCGCGAGCGCATCGAGATTCGGCGTGGCGATCTCGCTGCCGAAGCAGCCTAGGTCGGAATAGCCCATGTCGTCCGACAGAATAATGATGATGTTCGGTCGGGGTGCGGCGGCCCGCAGGCTGCCCCCGAGTATCAGTGCCAGCGCGGCGACGGATAATCCACGCGCGAATCGACTGGCCGGGATGAGTGAGCGCATGGCGATGAATTACGGGGCACTTGCCTTCTTGCGCTTCGCGCGATTCTCCTCACGGCCAATGTGCCGGCCCGTGCCGTCGCCGTCGTCAAGGTAACCGCCCGCGGGATTGAGTTGCGTGAGCGCTGCCTGCAGGTGCTGGCGGGCGGCGATCGCCGCAGCGTCCTTCGTGTCGGCGGGCACCAGCCTTTCGGCAAAGGGCGCGTCGCTCAAATCGAATAGTTCACTTTTCTCGGTGAGTTTCCATTTTTGATCGGCGACATACCAGTTGCGCGCCAGCTCGACGAACACCCAGTCGCGGGGCTGACCTTTTTCGCCGCGCACCTGCGGCAAGAAACTGCGGCCGTCGATCACGCGGTTGGCCGGAAGCGGCGCGCCGGTCAGTGCCGCGAACGTCGGGAAGAAGTCCGACGAGTCGATCATATCGTCCAGGACTTTGCCCGCTGGAGTTACGCCGGGCCAGTTGACGCAGAAGGGGACACGGCTGCCGCCCTCGAACATCGAGCCTTTGGCGCCGAGCAAACGCCGGCCGCCGATCGTGGCGGTGGGCGCCTCGCCGTTGGCGGTGCCGTTGTCGCCAAAATAGATGACGAGCGTGTTTTCGCGGAGGTGCATGCGCTCGAGCTCCGCGATGAGTTTGCCGACGAGCTTGTCCATGTAGCGGATGTTGTCGGCGTAGAGTTCGTGGATGTCGGTGGTCCCCGGTTTGCTGTCGGGCGTCGGCAGAATCTCGGTGTGGATGTGCGACATCGAGTAATACACATAGAAAGGATCGTCGCGATGCTGGGTGAGAAACTCGACGAGGTGCTGGTGCATCACCTCGGGCATGTATTCCTTGTCGCGCAGCGCCACGGTCTTGCCGTTCAACTCATAGTCTTTGCCCTTGTCCTGGGTGTTCCAGTAGATGCCGCTGCCCTTGAACTTCAGGTAGTCGTCGAATCCGAAGTCAGCCGGCCCCAGCGGGAGCTGGCCCCATTTACCGATCGAGGCCGTGACGTAGCCGGCCTTTTTCAGGACGGTCGGCATCATGATTTCCTGAGCAGGCGTAAAGCGGCCCGTGGCGTCCTGGTTGGTCGCGCCGGTGCGAAACACGTAGCGTCCCGTGAGAATCGTCGCGCGCGATGGGCCGCAGAGCGGCTCGGCGTAGGCGTGAGTAAAGGTGATGCCGCCCTTCGCCAGCGCGTCGATGTTGGGCGTCTTGCAGCGATCGGCGCCGGAGAAACTGATGTCGCCGATCCCGACGTCATCGCCCAGAATGAAGATGATGTTGGGCTTTGCAGGTTTGGCTGGGGCCGCGAAAGAGTGAACGGAGAATGCGAGCAGGCCGCTTAGGACGAGGGCGAGGTGGAGAGATTTCATGGGTTGGGAGAACTGAAGCACGAACAGACGATGGAGTTCCTGCCGGCTGACGAGACGGTTGGTTGAAGAGATTTTAGGGGTGAACGAGAGAAACCAACGGAAGCAGGTTGGGGCACAACGAAACGGTCCCGGCCCGTGAGGGTCGAGGAGCCAGAGTAGCCTAATCCACCGGGCGGGCGGTATCGGTCGTTTGTATGACTGCCGATCTCAATCGGAGTCCAGCGGGAGAAATGAATCGGGCGAGCCGCACGAGATTTCGTTCGCGATTCCTGACATTTTCCGCCGGGCATCAAGCCCGGCGGAGAGAAAACCTAACCTCTTTCCAGAAACTTTACGACCGCCTCGGTTCGCGACTGCACGTGCAATTTCTCGTAGACGGAGTGAATGTGAGTGCGAACCGTGCTCATGCTGATGCCCAGCTGCTCGGCGATTTCCTTGTAGAGAAAACCCTTGGCCAGGCAGCCGAGAATTTCGTTTTCGCGTTTGCTGAGCTGGCTCATTTCGCCGGGCGCCTCTTTCAGCCGGTGAAAGTGGGCGACCACTTTGCGCGCGATCTGCATGGACATCGGTGCTCCTCCCGCATGCACCTGCTCGACCGCCTCCAACAGTTCGCGCGCGGGCATTTTTTTGAGCAGATATCCGTTGGCCCCGGCTCGGAGTGAATCGAAGATCAAGTCGCTTTCCTCGTAGGTCGTCAGCATTAGCACCTGCAGCTTGGGGCAGCGTAGTTTTAGCTGCCGCACACACTCGATACCGCTCATGCCCGGCAGGTTGATATCAACCAGCGCCACTCCCGGTGCATCGCCCGGCATTTCCCTCACCGCTTCCTCTCCGGTGCCGTAGGAACGCCGACACGCAAACCGCTCGGCTTGATTGAAGAGTTTCACCAAGCCCTCGCGAGTGCCGGCGTTATCCTCCACGATAGAAACGGTGATGATCATCTGGCGTTGGGACCGAGGGAACGCATGGGGTAGTATGGCGCAAGCGCTGGTCGGGCTCTATCGGACAAAGGTATGAGGCGGATCATACGGGTGGAAGGAGGGTGACGCGAAAGCGGAGCCGCGTGCCGGGACCGTCCTTGGGCTTAATTTCAAACGTTCCGCCGACGGCTTCCATGCGCTGCCGCATGTTCCGCAATCCATCGCCCTCCGAGCGCTCCGGCGTCACCGCGAGCCCGCAACCGTCGTCGTCAATGACGACCTGCAAAGTCCCGTTGGCAAATGTGGCTTGGAGGTTGACGGTGCGGGCGTGGGCGTGGCGCACGACATTCGTCAACGCTTCCTTGATGCCGAGCATCAGGTGGTGGCGGACGCTGGATGCCACCAGGACCTCCGCGGGATCGTCCGGCAAGTCGACGACGCAGCGAATTTCGGCCGTGCGCAGAAATTCCACGGCATACTGGCCGAGATAGCTGATGACATGCGGCAGGGTGTCATTGCCGGGGTTGATGGCCCAGACGATCTCGTCGAGGGAGCGCAGCATCGCCTGCGCCGTGCCGGTGATTTTTTGGAGGTGCTCGTCGCTGGGGTCTGGGGACGTCCGCTCCTGCAGTGCCAGTTCGCTCCGCAGCTTGATTGTCGCAAGGCTGCCGCCCAGATCATCGTGGATGTCGCGGGCGATTCGCGTCCGCTCTTCGAACAGCGCGGACTGCTGCTCCGCTTGCTGGAGTTTCCGGCGCAGGCGCCGGAAGGAAAACCAGCGCACGAGAGCAATCACCGCAGCGGTAAAAACCACCCCGAGCCCCAACCGAAACCACCACGTCTGCCAGTAAAACGGCGCCACCACGATGCCGACTGTCGCCCCGATTTCGTTCCACACGCCGGCATCATTGCTGGCGACCGCGCGAAACGTATAGCTCCCCGCGGGCAGCCGCGAATATTGCGCGAGACGCTCGCGCCCTGGCTCGGTCCAATCATCCTCGAAGCCCTCAAGGCGGTAACGATACCGGACGTTTTCGGGCTCGGAGTAACTCAATGCGGCAAACTCAAAGGCCAGGTGCCGGTGCTCCGGCGCCACGCTTAGCAACGGATGCACCGCGCCGAGTTCGATCACGTCGCCTGGTGTCGCGACGCGCAGGGGAAACCGGCTTCCCTCCAACGCCGCCACCCGATCATCTACCATTACGCGCTCGACGACGACGGGCGGCGGCACCGGGTTGTCGCGCAAGTTGTGCGGGTTGAGGGCGAGCACGCCCAAGGTCGTCGAAAGCAGAATCCTCCCGTCACGGCTTTGGCAGAGCGCCGGCGAATTATCATAGTGCGGCTGGGCATTCGGCAGTGCTTCGCCGTGGCCGTAGCGCGTCGGGTGCAGTTGGTCTTCGCGCCCTTCCGCCACGGCGATCACATTGGCCAGACTCAATCGGCTCAGACCGTGGGCGGTGGCCAGCCAAAGCGACCCTTCGCGGTCGGACGCGATCTGGCAGACTGCATTTTCCGCGAGGCCGTTCGCCACGGTCAGTCGCGCAAAGCGTCCGTCGTTGAGCACTCCCACGCCCCAATCCGCATAGCCGATCCACAGGCGGCCGTCCGGGGTTGCATGAAGGCAGCGCACCGAATGCGTCCCCGCTTCGGCCAACGCCGGCTCGACGATCAATGCGTCCCCCACGAGTTTCAGCACTTCACCGCCGGAGGTGCCGACCCAAATCGTGCCCCGGGCATCCTGGACGATCGCGCGAATATTTCGTGTCGCTGCAGCGACTGGCCACGTGCGGATGACTCCATCGCGCAGATGGCCCAACCGCGTCGGCGCGTTCGTCGTGAACCACAGCGAATCGTCCGCCGCCACCAACAGACAACGGATGGCCTTGCTGCCAATCCCGTCGTCAGCCTGCCACACGCGGACCATTCCGGTCTTCACGTCGATTTCGCGCAACCCCTGACCTTTTGTGCCGACCCAAAGCCGGCCCCGTCGATCTTCGGCAACGCAGGCTGCGGCGCCTCCGCCCTCAGGCTCGATTGTCCACGTGCTGCCGTCACCACGGGCCAGCAGGCCGTTGGCGCCGACGACCCAGAATTTTCCGGTCAAATCCTCACTCACCGAAACCACCGCTTCGAAGGGCAGCCCGGATCGCGGTCCGAACAGCTCGACCGCCCGCGGCCGAATCCGGTTGAGCCCGCCGCCGAAAGTCCCGGCCCAGATATTACCCTCCCGGTCTTCCACCAAGCCGCTGATCTGTTGATGCGAGGTCTGGATTTTTTGGACCGACTCACCATCGCAGCGAAACAATCCCTGCGATTGCGTCCCCGCCCAGACCACGCCTGTTCGGTCCTCCAGCAGGGAAATCACGCGCGCGTCCGTCGGGAGTTCGGCCCACGCTGTAGACACGGCACCGTCGCGCAGTCGCAGCACCCTCGAGCCAACGCAGGCCCACAGTCCGCCCTTTTTCGCCGCGGTCAAAAAAACGTCGCTCCCCTCAAGGCGATAGTGCGGGGTAAACCGGCCTGCGGCGAGCACCCCGACGACGCCGTTGTGCGCACACCAGACCACGCCGTCGGAGTCGGTCACGAGCGAAGCCCGGCCTCCTCCGTCCACGCCATCCGGCAGGGCCAATTCCTCCGCGCGCGCGCCAGCGATCCGGCAAACGTGCCCGCCAAATGCCAGCCAAGTCTCGCCCTTCCCGTCGTCGGCAAAACCGACGAACTGGCCGGCCGGAATTCCTTCCGCGGTCGTGAAAACCTGGGCCGAGTTCGTGCCGATCCGGATCGCTTCCTCGCGGTAACCGCCGAGCCAGAGCACGCCATGCGAATCTGCATACATCGCCCGGGCGCCGTTGCCGTTGACGCCTTTGAGTGTCGAAAGATCGAATTTTTCGAATTCTGATCCGTTGAAGCGGACCAGCCCGCCGCGGGTCGCAACCCAAAGATATCCATCGGGGGTCTGCGCCAAGCCCGTCACGCGATTGTCAGGCAACCCGTCGTCAACCTGCCACACTCGCGTGGCCCATGACGAGGGCGCAGGCTCCGGCTGAGCGAAGCCGAGTGCGGCACTTGCGAGCAACGCACTCGCGAGTCGGCCCAACCGTGCTGACGTAGTGTTACTCCAAGGAGTCATGCCAAAATCCTAGTTGCCGAATCGTCGCAGAAAGTCGCGCGCTGCTGCGTGCTGCGGATTGGCGGCGAGGGCACGCCGCGCAGCGGTGATCGCGCCGTCGCGATCGCCGCGTTGAATCAACAGCGTCGCCTCGGCATACGGATAGTCGGCGACGGCAGGCGCAATCGCCGCCGCCTTTTTCAAGGCTTCCAGTGCCGCATCCGCGCGCTGCGTCTGAGCGAGCAGCAGGCCAAGATTATACCAAGCGCGATCCAGCCGGGGATTGCGGCGAACCGTTTCGCGCAACGCTAGCTCCGCGTCGGAAAGTTTCCCGGCTCCGGCGAACGCGAGGGCGGCGCGGAACGAAGCGTCCGCGTCGGCGGGCTGCAGTTGAGCGGCACGCCACCACTCCGCCGCCGCCTCAGGGTCGCGATCAAGAGCGTGCAGCACGGTGCCGAGCGTATCGTGAATGCCGGGAGAATTGGGATCCCAAGCGAGCGCCTGCCGCAGAGGCGCCTCGGCTTCGGCCGGTCGTCCATGGTTGAAAAGATCCTGCCCGATTCTCATTCGCCCCGTGGGCTGGTCCGCGCCAACAGCGAGGTAGGTTTCCAGTTCGCGGCGCTCGGTTGAGCCATCCGGCAACTCGCTCGACAAAGCCCATTCCGCGTCGAGGCGCACGAGTCGCGATGCATCCTTCAGCATCGGTCGCAAACGGGATGTCTCCTCCGGACGCACGCCGAGCACCTGCACTGCGGCCGAGCGCACGAGGGGCTCCGGATCGGTCAATGCGCTTCGGGCCGCGACGGCGACGGCCTCGTCACCCGCAAAGTTTCGCGTGAGCAGGAGCAGCGTTGCTCTCCAGGCCGGCACGTCCTCGGTGGCCATCAACCCCACCAATTTTATCGCCGCATCGGGCACACCCGCCTGCGCCGCAGCCGCCGCCCGGGCTCTCTCGCGCTGACGCGATTCCATTTTCGGGCCATACCATTTTTCCGTCGCGGCGATTGCCCAATCGGTGGATTGGTCCGCATGACAGCGGCTGCAGGCGTTGGGAATGCCGAGTTCCTTTGTGAGCAGCGGATCAGGTTTTAGAAACCCATGGTCGTGACGCGGGTCACGTTGCATGAAGGTTGTCGTGGGCATGTGGCATGAAACGCAGCGATTCCCGGCGCTGTCCGCCTTGTGATGCGAGTGAGCCACAGGATCGATCACCGGCGGATTCAGCGGGCCGGGCGCTGCGTGACACTGCATGCAGAGTTGGTTGTTATCGGACGGCAGGCGCGTTTTTCCGCTGTGGGGATCGTGGCAATCGAGACACGTGACCCCGGCCTTGCCGCCCATCCGGCTGGTGAGAAACGAGGTGTAGTTGAAGTCCTCGTCCCGCATTTGTCCGTCCTGGTAGAACGTTCCCGTCTCGACCGGCAGCGTCAGGCGAAAGTGATCGGAGTAAGCCACGCCGGGCTTGATCTCGCCGGTGAGAAACTCATTGCGCGCATGACAGGGCGCGCAGGTTTGCTGCGCGATTCCCCGCTCGAGCGGCGAGGACGGCAGGCTCCTTTGCGCGGACGCGCGTTCACCCATTCCGTGATCCGCCGAGAGCGCACCATGACACTGCGCACAACCGACGCCGTGCTCGCGCCAAGTGGAAGCGTAGGTGTCCGTTGCGGCGTCGTAGTTCTTCCGAAAATCCGTAAGATGGCACGCGGCGCACATCGAGTTCCAATTCATGCCGCGCCCAAGCCAGTGTCCCCATTCGCCGAGCTCCCGGCGCTCGTCGCCAAAAACATCGAACCATTCCTTCTTCGCCGGATCAAACGCCAGCTCGGCCGCCTGGTATCGCCCGCCACCCACCGGCACGATGTATTGCCGCAGCGGTTTATAGCCGAGCGCGAACTCCGCCGTGTAGTGCTTTGCAGTCTGGCCCGCATGTGTCTCTGAGATCGCCGGGCGGTCGCCGTCCCACGCCATGTGGTATTCGACTCCGTGCAGCGAGAATTCCTGGGTCGGGCGAAAAGCGTCCGCATCGGCGGTGGCGTCGATCGGGCGGTGTGCGCGTGCATGGTCCGATGCCATCCATGCGCGGTAGATTTCCTCGTGGCAGGAGCGGCAGTCAGCCGAAACTCCCGCGCCATGCAGCGCAGTTCTTGAAGCATCCGCGGTGACCGCGGACTCGGATTCGCGTCGGCATCCCGCCATGAGCAACGCCGCCAACCACACCGCTACGACGAGCCCATACGTCATCACCACCGAATTAACGGACCGGCGAAAAAAAACGCAGCGGGAGAAAATCGAGACTGACATGGAGAGATCGAATCAGAGGTGCGCGAAGTCGGAAGGCGAGTCCGACCCCATGTCAACGCGCACCCGGCGAAAATCTGTTTGCGCCGGCTCGCTGCAGGTTTGGCCGTGGAGCCTCTTCACCTATTTTCGGTTCGCACCGGTCGCTTGCACCGTGGCGCCATCGCGAACATTCGCGCCGTGATTCTCGCAAAGCTTTCACCGATGCGAGGGACCATGCGCTACAGCACGGAGATAGGCTCGCGTTCGCGGCGGCGCAAATCAGTGCACGACGTTACCCAGCGGAATGCGGTTAACGGGCTTGAAATCGGCCTTCGGTAAAATTTCCACCCATGCAATAATCGCATTTGGCTTGGACTGACATGGCCCTGAAGATAGTGGGCCACCTCGTCGGCGATCATCCGAGCGAGACGCTCGTAGTCACGATCATGGAGCATAGAGAACGGATTCGCTGGGCAGGTGTCATTTTGGAGTAGGGGATGGAGCGCTGCTTGACGGTGCGATTTGGCCGAGGTTGCCGCGCGAATTCCGTTGTCCAGATTTTCCTCTCAAGCGGAAACATTCCCGCCGCCGAAACGTTAGGCCAGAAACCATTACCCCGCGTCACCCCACCCCGATGAAAATCCTTTCGCGACTCACGCTTCTGATTTGTCTTTCGTCCGCGCTCCGCGCCGCCCAGCCATGGCGCGAGATCACGGTCCCGACCGTCGCCGAAGCCGCCGCGGCCTTCCCCCAGCCGCCGCGCGAATACGGCACGATTCACTGGGCGATTTGGGGCGGCGCAGTGACGAAGGAGCGCATCCTCGGCGACATCGAGCACATGCACGCCAACGGCGCCTACATCATCATGATTAACAATTCGCGCGGGCTGCAGCCGAAATATTTTTCTCCGGAGTATCTCGAGCTCGTGAAATACACCGTCGCCGAATGCAAAAAGCGCGGGATGAAAGTCTGGATCGAAAACGACGCCGGCTACCCGGACGGCATGGCGGGCGGCATCATCAGTCGCGACTACCCGCAACTCGGGATGCAGGCGCTCGTGGCCGATGCGCACTATTCAGTCGCTGCGGGGCAGACGCTGAAAATCCCCGTGCCGCCCGACACGGTCGGCATTCTCGGCTACACGCGCCAAGCGGGCCTGACCGCCGTGCTGCCGATTCCTGCCAGCGGCCAGTTCGAGTGGACGGCGCCGAATCCGGGCATGTCAGAGGTGGTCTTCGTGCGCCACGTCTTCCGCAGTTCGCCCACCCGCTACACAAATCGGGAAGACGGCACTGCGAACAAGGACAGCCTTTATTCCCTCATCGACTACCTGAATTCCGAGGCTACGCGAGTCTACCTGAAGTCGATCCACGAGGTTTATGAGAAAATCGTCGGCGAGGAGTTCGGCAAAACCATTCTCGGCTTTCGCGGCGACGAGCCCGACTACACCGGCTTCATGCCGTGGACGCCGAAGCTGCTCGAAACGTTTCAACAGGTGAAAGGCTACGATTTGCAGCCCTACCTCGCGCAATTTTTTGCGCCCGACTTCACGCCCGAGGTCCTGCGCGCCAAGGCCGACTACTGGGACGTGTGGAGCGCGATGTTTCGCGACAACTATTTCAAACCGCAGGAAGAATGGTGCCAGGCGCGCGGCATGGATTTCATGGTGCATCTTAACCACGAGGAGCTGATGCTCGACCTCGCGCGCGGCGAGGATCTCGTCCGCAACGAAGGCTCGTTTTTCCGCGCGATGCGCTTCGTGGGCGTGCCGGGTGTCGACAACCTCAACCAAACCGGCCCCGGGATTACCGCGGATTTTCCGAAGCTCGCGGCCTCGACCGCGCACGTTTACGGCCGGCCGCAGGCGTGGACCGAGCAGGGCGGCGCACTGCACCAGGCCGGCAAGTTCGTCGTCGATCACCAGCTCGTGCGCGGGATCAATTTTCTCCAAATCCGCGGCATGAACAACCCGATCGCCGACGACCCGCAGTTGCTGCTCAACCCCTCGGCGGCGATGGGCTGGTATGTAAACCGCGCCGCGTTTCTCCTCGCGAGCGGCCGGCCCGCCGCGCAGGTCGCGCTCTTTCACCCGACCGACAGCCTGTGGCTCGGCGACAAGGAAGCCGACGACGTGACCGTCAAGCTCGTCACCCAGTTGCTGGAGCACCAAATCGACTTCGATCACATCGACGCGGATTCGCTCGCGACGATCTGCACGCTCGAGGGCGGCGGGCTGAAAAATCTGAGCGGCCAGATCTACCGCGCCGTGATCGTGCCGACATCGACCGCGATCGATCGGCGCGTGCTGGATCGGCTGCGGGCCTTTGCGGGCGCCGGCGGGAAGGTCGTGTTTGTCGGCCGCACGCCGACACTTGTCGTCGGCCGCAGCTTTCTCAATGCCGAGAACGGCCCGCCTGATCTGAGCTTCGCCACGCTCGAGCCCACCGCGGACCTCACTGAGCGTGCGATAGCCGCGCTGCCGCGCCCCGACGTGAAACTCGACGCGCCCTGCCCGCCCCTCAAATACACGCGCCGCACGCTGCGTGAAGGGGACGTTTATTTCTTCTTCAACGAATCCAACGAGACTCAGACGCGCACCGCCACGCTCGCCGGTACCGGGCGCGTGCAAGTCTGGGATGCCACGCGCGGCACGATCCATCCGCTCGCGGGCGTCGCGGAAGCGTCAGGCAGCGTTGCCGTGCCGCTCACGCTCGCACCGCAGGAGTCGCGCTTCATCGTGATCGGCGGATTGCCCGCGAGCGCCCGCGAACCCGCGCCGTCGCTCGCAACCGCCCGGACGATCGCGGAGTTGAACGACCATTGGTCGATCGCATTCGGAGATAAACTAGCCACCTCCGCGCTCAAATCGTGGCAGGACCTCGGCGCGGAATCGTTCACCGGCACCGCCATCTACCGTCGCGAGTTTACCGCGACGGCGCCCTCCGCCGGCCAGCACGCCTACCTCGATCTCGGCAACGTGCATGAAGACGCGCGCGTGCGCGTGAACGGCACCGAACTCGACGTGCGTTCATGGCCGCCCTTTGTCTGGGATGTCACGTCGGCACTCAAAAGCGGCGCGAACACGATCGAGGTTCAGGTGCGGATCGCGCCGCCGGCGGCGCAGCGCGGCTTCGGCGCGGGGGCGCCGGGTGGAGCGCGCGGCGGCGCGGGAGCGGAAACGGTCTCAGCGAATAAGACTCCCGGCTTCGCGCCCACGGGCGTGCCCGGCGGTCTCGGCGGCGAAACCGGCGGCGGTCGCGGACGCGGCGGCCTTGCGGGCGCCAATGCGGGCGGCGCACCCGGTGGCGGCCGGGGCACGGCGTCCGGTGCCACGCCCGCCAATGCCGGCTTACTCGGCCCTGTGCGGCTCGTCGTGCAATGACGCGGACTCACCATCGCTGCGTTTCTTCCCTATCAGAAATTTCCCCACCATGAATCGCTCCCTCTGTCTCGCCCCATCTTTCGCGCTGCTGGCCCTTCTCGAGTCAGTGTCGCTCCTCGCCGCCTCACCGTCGTCGTCGTTCAAGTTTCAGTTTGGCGGCGAAAAAGCCGCCGCCGGTTTCACGCTCGTCGCACCGGCGCAGGCGTATTCCAAAGACACCGGCTTCGGCTTCGAGCCGGGCGCCAACGCCACTGTTGTCGCACCCGCCGCGGGCGATGCGCAGCACCGCGGTGCGATTACGGCGCCGCAGCCGTTTTTGTTTTCCGTCGCCGTCCCCGAAGGCAACTACCGCGTGACCGTCACCCTCGGCGATCCGCAATCGGACGCGATCACGACCGTGAAAGCGGAGACGCGCCGGCTCATGCTCGAACGCATCCGCACCGCGGCGGGGAAGTTCGCGACGCGCACGTTCACCGTCAACGTCCGCGGCCCGAAGCTCTCCACCGGCGAGGAAGTCGATCTCGACAGCCGCGAGATGAATCTCGAAACGCGTGTGCCGATCGCGCGCCACTGGGACGACAAGCTCACACTGGCGTTCAGCGATGCGCACCCGGCGGTGGCCGCGATCGAAATTCAAAAAGTGGACGACGCGATCACGCTCTTCATCCTCGGCGACTCGACCGTCACGGACCAGGGCGGCTGGCCGGGCAGCAGTTGGGGACAGATGGCGCCGCGGTGGTTTAAGCCGGAGGTCGCCGTCGCGAACCACGCCGAGTCAGGCGAGACGTTGCGCGGTTTCCTCAAGGAGCGCCGCTGGGCCAAGGTGCTCGATTCGATCCGCCCCGGCGACTACGTGCTAATCGAGTTTGGCACGAACGATTCCAAGAAGAGCGGCCCGCAAAACATTTATCCTAATCAGGATTTTTCCGAAACCTACGCCCCGGCCGACACGCTCTACAAGGAGTTGCTCCGGAAGTTTGTCGCGGAGGCGAAAGCAAAGGGCGCCTTCCCGATCATCGCCTCGCCCTCGGCCCGGCGGCAGGACGTGGCGAAGCCGACCTCTCTCGGCGCCTACGCCGTCGCCGCGATGGAGGTCGCGCATGAGGTCGGCGTGCCCGGTATTGATTTGAATTCGATGGGTGTGGAACTCAACGCGGCGCTCGGTGCGGACGGTCCCAAGCAGTTCGGCGATCAAACCCACCACGTGGAGTATGGCAGCTATCTCCAGGCGAAGTGCATCGTGCTCGGACTGAAACACGCGGGCGTGCCGCTCGCGAAATTCATTTTGGACGATTTTGGCGACTTCGATCCGCAGCACCCGGTCCCCACGCCCGCGCAATTCGATCTGCCCCCTGATCCGAATTCCGGCCGGGCGGGGCGCGGTGGGCGGGGAGCGGCCGTCGGAGCAGCGGGCTTATCGGTTCCGGCCAGCTCTACCACCGACCGCCCACCGCCAAACTCGCCCGAGTGAACAAAGTTCCCCAGTTAGGCGCGCCGGCGTTGGGGGCCGGACGCGCCGTGGCAAAGCGCCGCAGGGAACGGCGTGCGGAGCACCGGCGACACCCACCGGGACAAACCGCTTCACCCCTGCGCCCCTTCACCGCCGTTTGAGGGTTGGCGTCTTATACTCTGGACAAGGATACCATCGGACGCCCAAAGTATGAGACACCATGCCGCGAACCACTCCCACGCTCTTCCCGCCTGCGACCCGCCAACTCGCCTCGCTGGGTGAGCGTCTTCGCGTCGCCCGATTGCGTCGGCGTTATTCCGCCGAATCCGTGTCCAAACGAGCCGGCGTCGCCCGTGGGACCCTCTACCGCGTCGAAGAAGGCGATCCCGGTGTCAGCCTCGCCACCTACGCGAGTGTGCTTCGTGTTCTGGGCCTACAGGGCGATCTCGATCTCGTCGCCCGCGACGACGTGCTCGGCCGTAAACTTCAGGATTTGAAATTGCCTACCCGCAAGGTCGCCCCGTGTCGCGCCTCGGTTTCTCAAAAAACATCGGCCGACGCCAACGATCCCGTTCCGCCCGCACCTTCCTCGCCATGAGTGCCAGCGCGAAAAAGTCTGCTAGCGGCAATCGGCAACAGATCGATGTCTGCCTCGATGCAGACATCATCGAGTCGCTCTGCCGGGTGGGCACGCTTTTCCACGCAGCGGGTCACGGTCACTCCGTTTTTTCCTTCGCCTACGATCCCGCATGGTTGCGCCGGCCTAACACCTTCGAAATCGACCCGGACCTGCAACTGCACGATGCCGAAAGCTATCCCAGCCAGCCAGCGGGCGTGTTTCGGATTTTCACGGACTCCGCGCCCGACCGCTGGGGTCGCTTGCTGCTCGACCGCCGCGAAACCCTCAAGGCCCGCGAAGAAAAACGACCACCCCGGACGCTCACGGAATGGGATTATCTCCTCGGCGTGCATGACAGCTGCCGGATGGGCGCTCTCCGCTTCCGGCAGGATGCCGGCTCTCCGTTTTTGGACAACGACCGCCATCTAGCGGCGCCGCCCGTCGCCTCGCTCCGCGAACTCGAAGCTGCATCACTGGCGCTCGAAGCGCCGGATGCCGACGAGCAACCCGAGTTTCGCCAATGGCTGACCGCCCTGCTGGCCCCCGGCAGTTCGCTCGGCGGCGCCCGGCCCAAAGCCAATTTTACCGATCCGGAAGGAGCCTTGTGGATCGCCAAGTTTCCGAGTCGCGAGGACCGCCGCGACATCGGCGCTTGGGAAATGGTGGTGCATCAGCTCGCCCAAGCCGCCGGCCTGAACGTCCCGGACACCCAACTCCTCAGTCTGGGCAGCCGTCACCGGACCTATGCCAGCCGCCGGTTTGACCGGATCGCGAACGGCCGGCGGCGTTTCTTCGTGTCGGCGATGACGCTGCTGAACCGACAGGATGGCGAGAACGCCAGTTATCTGGAACTCGCAGAATTTCTCAGCACGCGCGGCAGCCCGGCGAACAAAGAAACCGACCTGCGCGAACTGTGGACGCGCATCGTATTCAACATCCTCGTCTCCAATCGCGACGATCACCTCCGCAACCACGGCTTCATTTTGTCCGCAGACGGCTGGCACCTCGCGCCCGCCTACGATCTCAATCCGAACCTCGAACGAACCCACCACCAGTTGGCCATCGACTCCAGCGATCCCACGCCCGACGTGGCGCTGGCCATGTCCACCGCCGAGTTCTACGGCCTCACCGATACGCAGGCGGCCAAGATTCTTCAACGCGTGCAGGAAGCCATCGGTCAGTGGCGGACGGTCGCCACTAACCATCGGCTTCCGCGCGCGGAAATCGAACGGATAGCGCAGGCTTTTTCCCTGCTGCCGGCCGGAAGTTGAGTGCTAGTTGAACGGAGGAAAGGTCTCGGCGTAAAGGTCACGGGTCGCTTGCGTGAGGTGACGGTACCTGCAGCTGCTTTTACTGGGTACCCGTCGCTTGGGTTCGAGAATCACCTAAACGTTTTCCACGCGAACAAACATGGATTGCCTGAGCAGGTAGCTCGCGGGCTCCCCGGGCTCGTCGGCATCCTTCCAATCGATCTGCTGCCCCGGCGCGGGATTCGCTAACGACTCCGCGAACGCCGCGATGACCGCGGCCTCCGAAGCATCGCCGCCGCGCCACCTTGCCAGGTTGAACCTTTGCAGCGCGGCATGCACTGCGCGACCGAAGTGCAACGCCGGCGAAACCGGCTTCGCAATCGCCAGCACTTTCTCGAAGTGGAAGCGCAGCCGGCAGGAGAGAAAACTCTTCAGCCGGGACACGCTCACGTATTCCAAGGGGATCGCCACCGCGCTTTTCCAACGGCATCGGGTGTGACCCGTTGCGTGTGGGATCGGCGATCATCGTGCGGTCATCCCGGTGTAAACGGGACGCGCGCGACCGTTGCCGCGAGTCCCCGGTTTACTGTGCGTTTCGAGCAGCTCGTCGATCAGAGCGGACGATTCAATTTTGTTCAGATTCCGGACGCCGGCACCGAAACGATCCTGCGCGAGCGCATCCACCGCAGCTTTGTCGAGGTTGTGCTCGGCAACGATCTTCAGGATGAGATAGCGCTGTTTATCCGAGCATTTCCACTGGTCGTCTTCGCGGGTTTGCATCGGCGCCGGGTTCGTGGTGCGCGGTGCCGGCGCAGACAACTCACCGTTTGCTGTTGGCACCAGTCCCGGGTTCACGATCTGCGTGTCGACCGCGGCTTGCAGCCGCTGGTAGAGGTCGGCGCAGGTTTTCTCCAACTGGCTGAGGTCGGTGAGTTCGGTGCGGAGCGTCACCGCGAACTGGTGCGACGAATACGACGGTAATCCGATTTTTTTCGAGTAACTCGAATCCAGGATAATGGGCATTGCGGTTTCCTTTATGTTCGACCGCTGAAAATGAAACACCCCGGCTGCGGTCGGCAGGCCGGGGTCGATGATAGAGCAAGGCGCCCTACCAAGAGTATCTAACACAGGGGACGGGGCCGTTGCGGCTTGGGCGCCGTCAACCGTTCACGGTAATCGCTCCAGCCCGACGCACTTGTTGTTCGCGTCGCAGGTGAGCGCAAAACTCCCGTGAATCCCCTCTGGGCTCACGAACCGCTGGACGAGCGAGGCCGGGAACTGGACGTTTTGCCCGGTGGTGCACCTCACGACGATGGACCGCACTTTGCCGCGATAGTAGTCGAGATACCGCTCCGGGCTCAGGTGGAGCTCAAATTCATAGCGGTTCATCGGAGCCACGTTTTAGACCGCTGGTGTGCGTGGTCAACGGTTGCGGCGGCGTTCCACGGTACCGACAAAGAAATCGGGAAAAACGCCAAAAACGGGTGTTTCTAAACCCTCCCCCCGACCGGGATGAAACCCCTACGAGGTTAAGGCGCGCGGAATTTCACTGTCCCAATATGGGTGGATATTGGCACATGACGAATCAGTTGTGTCCGTCAAGTTCAGCAAAAGTGGATTGGTGGTACGATGGTTTGGTGAGTTAAAAAGATTTATGGGGAGGGTTTAAGGGAGGGGGCGTAGCCAC
>CAITWF010000048.1 GCA_903896015.1 uncultured Opitutia bacterium
CGACCATGGCGATGGCGGGCTCGCGTTTTTTTGGTTTTGTGATCGGCGGATCGCTGCCGGTTACGCTCGGGGCGAACTGGCTCGCCGGTGCGTGGGATCAAAATGCGGCAATCGCGCGGGCAACGCCGGGCGTGGCGATCGTCGAGCAGGTCGCGTTGCGCTGGCTGCTCGACGTGCTGCGGTTGCCGCCCGTGTGCGCGGGCGCTTTTGTCACCGGCGCGACGGTGGCGAATCTCTGTGCGCTCGCGGCGGCGCGCCACGCGGTCCTCGAACGGGTGGGGTGGAGCGTGGAGGCCGATGGACTTTTTGGTGCTCCGCCCGTCACGGTGATCGTCGGGGCGGAGGCGCATCCGTCGGTCACGAAATCGCTGGGCTTGCTCGGGCTCGGCCGCACGCGCGTCGTGAAAATCCCCGTCGATGGCCAAGGGCGGATGATCGCGGGCCAGCTACCTGCGGTCTCCGGGCCGACGATTATTTGCCTGCAGGCGGGCAACGTGAACACCGGCGCCCTCGATCCGGTGGGGGAGATTTGCGGTCGCGTGCGCGGGACCGGGGCGTGGGTACACGTGGATGGGGCGTTTGGACTTTGGGCGGCAGCAGCGCCGTCGCGCGCGACCCTAGTCGCAGGCATGGACCTCGCGGACTCGTGGGCGACCGATGCCCACAAATGGTTGAACGTCCCGTATGATTGCGGGCTCGCGTTCGTCCGCGATTCCCACGCGCTCCAAGCCGCGATGGCGATCACGGCGGAGTATTTGCCGACGCAGAGCGATGTGCGCAACCCGTGCGATTTCACGCCCGAGCTTTCACGGCGGGCGCGCGGGGTGGAGGTGTGGGCGGCGTTGCGCACGCTCGGCCGGGCGGGGGTGGCGGAGTTGATCGAGCGGAATTGCGCGCAGGCGCGGCGTTTCGCGGGAAAGTTGTCCGCAGCGGGTTTCGAAATTTTGAACGACGTTGTTCTCAATCAGGTGCTGGTGGCGTTTGGCGACGCGGAAAAAACGAAACGCGTGATCCAGGCGCTGCAGGCCGAAGGCACGTGTTGGGCGGGCGTCACGGTTTGGCAGGGCCGCACGGCGATGCGGATCAGTGTGTCGTCCTGGGCGACGACCGAGGCCGATGTGGACCGCAGCGTCGAGGCGATCCGCCGGTGCGCTCAACGATGAGCGCAAATTGACTTACTGTCCGAAGGCATTGCGATTGGCAGCGCGGGCGAGTGTCCCTTCTCTGTGGCGGTCCATCCATGGACGCGTGCGTTCGTTCACCGAGAAACCCACGTGTTCGCCAACCCCGCTCGCTTCACCTCGCACTACCTCACCATGAATATGCCAACCCTGACTACCTCCGGGCCGGCGGGTCGCCGCCTCGCGATTGCACTGCTGGCCCTCTCCGCTCTCAGCCTCCGCGCTCAACAATCACCGGCCGCTCCTGCCGCCACGATGCCCGCTGATTCCACCGCCGCCGCCAAGCAAAAGGTCGACGTAGCGGCCGCCGTTGCGGCGGGCGACAAAGAAGTCGTGCAACTCACGCCCTTTGAAGTGAACGATGCGCAGGACAAGGGCTACCTCGCCACGTCCGCCATGTCTGGCACGCGGCTCAATTCAAAAATCGAGGACCTCGCCGCTTCGCTCTCGGTGGTCACGAAGCAGCAATTACAGGACACCGCTGCGGTCGATATCAACGACGTGTTTCTCTACGAGACGAACACCGAGGGCACGGCGCAATGGACCAGCTTCTCGATCGATCGCGGTACGGTCAGCGACGACATCCAAGCCAATCCCACCGGTGCCACCCGCATGCGTGGCATCACGGCCGCAAACACCGCTGTGGATGGATTCACGAGCTCGCTTCCATTTGACTCCTACAACATCGACTCGCTCGAAATTTCACGTGGACCCAACTCGACCGTCTTCGGCCTCGGCAACAGTGGCGGTGGCGTCAACGTTAACGTGGCCCGCGCCAATCTCAGCCGCAGCATCACCAGCTTCGGCACCCGCGGCGACAGCTTCGGCGGCTACCGCGAAAACTTCGACATCAACCGCCCGATTTTCAGAAACAAGTTGGCGGTGCGCGTGCTGGGATTGTATGAGGCGAAGGGCTATGAGCAGAAGCCGTCCTACGACAAAACGCGCCGCATGGAGTTTGCCCTGACCGCGCGCCCTTTCAAGGGCACGACGATCCGCGCCAGCTTCGAGTCCTACCGCGAGGCCTACGATCGGCCTAACTCCACCACGCCGCGTGACGGTATCAGCGACTGGATTACCGACGGCAAACCCGTCTACAACCCCCTCACTCGTTCGGTGCGCTTCCTCGACGGCAAGACGGCCCCGATTAATAACATTGTTACGGTGGCCAACGAAACCGCCCTGCTACCTTACGCGATCGCGCCGACAAACACGGCCTTCACGCAATCGCCGAGCATGTATATCCAGAACGGCCAGATCGTGCTCAATGAAATCAACGCCATGCCGACTTCCACAGGCACGGGCCCGACCAGCGTTGACGCCACGACGGCACTTCCCGGCCTGCACCTGCTCACCAGCAATACCTTTTATAACACGTACACCGCCAAATACCCGCTCTACGTGACCAGTGGCATCACGAACAAATCGATTTACGACTGGACCTCCGTGAATATCACCGCGCCGAACTACGGCGCGAGGAAAGGCGAGACCTCCAACGTCAGTCTCGAGCAGGTATTTCTCAACAGCCCGCGGCAAACGCTCGTGCTGCAAGCCGCGTGGCAGAAGGAGCGCATCTTCGATAACAACCGCTCATTCCTCGGTTCCTACGGCAACAACGGCGGCAAGCTCGAAGTCGACATCGACATCAACGAGTTCCTCCTCGATGGCACACCCAATCCCTACTATCTCCAGCCCTACCTCGGTTACCCGCGGCCGGGCTACAGCAAGAGCATGAGCGCAAGTGACAAGTACCGGGCTCAGCTCGCCTACCAACTTAACCTGACGCGTGAGAAGGGCTGGCTCAAATATCTCGGGCACCACAGTTTCTCCGGTTACGCGGAGTATCAGTCGATCCACACGTTCAAGCCGGGATACACGGACACCTTGTCCTCAGATGAATCGTGGATTTCGACGAACGGCGTTTCCGCCAGCCGCAACGCCAATGGTTACCGTCCCTACGTCCATTATCTCGTCGGCGACAACCAGGGTTATAACGTCGACTACGGTCCGCAAGGCATCACCGCGCCCCCCTACAGCACCACGCTCCGTTACTATAACGGCGTCACCAAGCAGTGGGTCAACGAGCCGGTCGACTACGCCGAATATTATTTCGCGAATCGCCCCAACCGTCGGCTGCTGAGCACCATTGGCGGCACGTGGCAGGGTTTTTTCCTCCAGGACCGCATCATCCCGACCTTCGGTCTGCGCAAGGACTACAACCGCACGC
This sequence comes from uncultured Opitutia bacterium, assembly GCA_903896015.1. Taxonomy (GTDB): domain Bacteria; phylum Verrucomicrobiota; class Verrucomicrobiia; order Opitutales; family Opitutaceae; genus CAITWF01. The sequence continues at coordinate 3,409 of CAITWF010000048.1, forward strand.
GTGATGCCAATAGTGCCATCAATCCCACGACGGCGACCGACGGCTTCTACATCCCGCCCGACCCGAAGCTCTACGGCGCTTACGACTGGGTGCAAAATCGCGGCAAGACCACGTCGAAGGGCGTCGTCGTGAAGCCCCTGAGCTGGGTTCACCTACTCTACAACCAATCCAACAGTTTCAGCCCGGGTGCGCTAGCCTACGACATTTATGGCCAGCCGCTGAATGACCCGAAGGGCCAGACGAAGGACTACGGCTTCCAGTTTATTTTGTTGGGAGGCCGCCTCTCCATCCGCGCTCAGCAATACGAAACCGTGGACAGCGGCCGCGGCGACAGCACCGTCAACACCTACATCCAGCGTACCCTGCGCATGGACGGCGGCCCGAGCGCCCCGACGCAGTATCCCCAGACTGTCAGTGACCCCAATCTCACTGCCTGGTATGGCAGCGAACTCGCACTGAAGAACCCGACGTGGACGGTTGATCAAGTGATCGCTCAAACGATCAAGGATACGGGCGCCGATCCCGTGTTCATTGCCGGTCACTACGGCAAGACCCACGGTGATCACAGCGATCAAGTCTCGCGCGGCAAGGAGATCGAAATTTCCTTCAACCCCACCAGCTACTGGACGGTGAAGACGACGGCCACTCAGACCCTCGCGTTTAACGGCAGGCTGGCGGCGGAGGTGCAGCAATACATCGACTCGCGCATGCCGACCTGGACAACGATCAAAGGTCCTTTCTCGGGGACCCTCTGGTGGACCAACACCCAGAACTCCTCCACCAGTCCGCAGACCTTCTACACCGCCAATGTTCTTGCGCCCTTGAGTTTGATTGTTGCCACGCAGGGCAAGCAGAAGACCCAGACCCGCGAGTATCGCTTCAACGTCCTCAGCAACGTCCGGCTCTCCGGCCTCACGGAAAATCGCTGGCTGAAAAACGTCAGTGTCGGTGGCGCTGTCCGCTGGGAGGGCAAAGCTTCCGTCGGCTATTTTGGCGGCGCTCCCGATCCGGACGGTATCGTGCGCACCTATGACGCGAACCGCCCGATCTGGGACAAAGCCCGCTACTACGTCGATCTCAACACCAGCTACAATCTTCGGATGTTCAAAGACAAGATTCGCGCCCGCATTCAGCTCAACGTGCGAAACGTCTTCGAAAACGGACGCCTTCAGCCGGTCGCTTACAATCCGGATGGCACCCCGTTTGCCTTCCGCATCATCGACCCGCGGCAGTTCATCCTCTCCGCGAATTTCGATCTCTGATCGGTTTGCCGCGCGGCTCACTTCGACTCCCCGACACTCCGGTGCCGGGGAGTTTTTTATTTGCGATGGACCAGGCGGTCGCGCCGTTCGTCACCGCGATTCGTGCGAGGAAGGCGCAAGCGATTCGAGTGCGCGCCGCACGCGCCCGTTTCCCGGATCGAGCTGAAGCGCCCTTTGATAGTGCGCGATGGCATCTGCTTTCCGGCCCTGCGCGACCAAAGCACTGCCGAGGAACTCGTGGGCTTGCGACGAATCGGGTGCGAGTCGCACGGCGTCCGCCAAGTGGATCTCTGCTTCCGGCCACCGTTTAAGATACAGCAACGCAGTGCCGAGGTCCCGCTGCGCCTTGGCGGACGGATCCAACCGCAGGGCGACTTCATAGTGACTCAGGGCTTCGGCACTTTGGCCGGCAAGGAGCAGGGCGGAGCCCAAGCTCGTGTGCGCCGCGGCGTAGTGCGGATCGAGTTGGAGCACGCGGGTAAATTGCCCGATCGCTTCAGGCAGTCGATTGGTCTGCAGGTAGACGGCACCCAAGTTGAAGCGGGCCGCGACCAGACCGGCATCGAGACGCAGTGCGTCCAGGTAGCGTTGCGCCGCCTCGTCATTCCGGCCGAGGGTGCGCAGGACGTTGCCGGAATTGACCAGAAGATCGGTGTGGATGCTGCGGTCACCTCGCGCGAGTGCCGGCCGATCCAGACGCATCGCCTCGTCGTAGCGTGCGAGTGCTTCATCGAACCGGCCTTCGGCGGCCAGCGCATCGGCGAGATAGCACTGGGCGCGGGCGTTCGCCGGACGCTTCGCTACGGTGTCGGCCCAGAGCGAAGTGGCGCTGCGAAAGTCCTCGTTTCGCTTCACCGTGCCGGCCACGAGAGCCAGCACCGCCGTCGCGAAAACGAACCAGCAGCCACGCCGCCACGCGGAATAGACGCTGACAACAACGAGCGCGACGATCGCTGCGAGCGGAAGATACATCCGGTGTTCGGCCATCGGCTGCACCGGAATCGGCACGAAGCTCGAACTCGGCGCAAGGATCGCGAAGAACCAAACGCCAAGAAACGCGACAACCGGCCGGCGCCGCCACGACATTACGACGCCTCCCAGCGCCGCCGTTATCAGCACGGCGAAAGGCAACGCGTCTGCCAGATTCACGATCGCCTCCGTGCCATAATCGAAAACGAGCGGCTGCGGCCACCAAGCGAGCCGGAGATACAGTGTGATGGCCCGAGTCTGTGTGAGAGCGTAGGTCCAGATCGAATCGCCCAAGCCCAACCCCGCCGTGCCGCCGCGGTTCTCGGCTCCGAGCACGAGCCAGATTAGCAGAACCCACGTGAGGCCGAGGCCTGCGTAAAAATATTTCCGCTTTGACCACGCCGCCCGCCATGAACCGGCGACAAACGTGCGGTCGTAGAGCAACACGATAACGGGCGCCGAAACCATCACCTCCTTCGTCGCCATGCCGGCAAGGCAGGAGGTAATGGAAAGGCCGAGCCACGCTTGGCGCGCGAAACCCTTTTCCGCTGCGCCGCGAATGAAACCATACAACGTCACCAGATAAAATAGCCCCATCAGGGACTCCGTGCGCTGGATCACGTAGGTGACCGATTCCGTCAGCAGCGGATGCACCGCCCAGAGCAGGGCCACTGCGAGGGCTAGCGGCGTAGCCGCCGAGCCGAACCGATCGCGCAGCGTTGGTTGCAACAGGGTCCGCCGCGCGATGCCGAAGAGTACCAGCGCACCAAGGATGTGGACCGTCAGATTGAAAACGTGGTAGCCGCGCACGGCGGTGCCGCCGATCGCGTAGTTGACCGCCAATGAGAGGTTCACCAGCGGGCGCCCGCCCACGGTCTGCCCGTTTTCCCGGGGCGGTGACAACACGTCGCCCAGATGCGAGAGCTGCCGGACGGTGGGATTACCGGGGATGGCCGGGCCGTCGTCGAACACAAACGGCCCGGAAAAACTATTGTGGTAGGCGATCAGAATTGCGCTCACGAGGCACAGGACCGCTAGGGCGATCGCTCCGCGCGAACGGATAAAGTGAGGCCGATCTCCTGGGCGTGGAGCGTCCACCGCGTTGGATGAAATCGGCATCGGCTCAATTTCCCAACGTCGCCCTCGGCTGCAAGAACTCTCTCGGTGGGAATCACGGTGCGGTTCACCATTGAGTGCGGCGCGAGTTGCTCTGACTGTCAGCTCAGACCGCGCCGCAACGTCGGAGCTACCCCCTCGTCAGTCTCCGCAGCCGGCGGGCCGCCGGCGTTTATCCTTCAACCCCGATTGCATTTATGAAGCTCCCTATCGTTCGCTCATTGGTTACCGCCGGGCTGCTCCTCATTGCGTCCGACGCCACCGCAGCCGAAGTGCCGGTGCGTTGGCTTGAGAGTGCGCCGGCTCTCGACACCGGCGTGAGTTTCGGTGTGCCTTGGTCACCGGGAGTGATGCCGAAGAGTCGGGCCGTCGTCCTGACGAGCGCCGACGGAAAATCGCTGCCCGCGCAGACGTGGCCTCTGGCCTACTGGCCGGATGGATCGGTGAAGTGGACGGGCGTGGCGACGGTCGTCTCGGGCGGGGCGGCGGGGCCGTTTCAACTTCTTCCGGGGGAAGCGCCGTCCTTCGACGGCCCGAAAGTGCGCGTGCGCAAGAGCGACACGACCGTCGAGGTCGACACGGGAAAATTAAAATGCCGCGTCGGCTTGTGGGGCGCCAACGTAATCGAATCGCTCATCGTGGACGGCCGCGAGGTCGCGCGACAGGGCCGGCTCGTGTGTCTCGACCAAAATGCGCTCGATGACGATTCGGCCGAAACGCCGCGCCGCGAAAAATTTTCCAGTAAAGTAACGAAAGTGACGGTCGAGCAGTCGGGGCCCGTGCGGGCCGTGCTGAAAATCGAAGGCGTGCACAAAGCGACCGTGGGTCCCCGCGAGTGGCTGCCGTTTACGGTGCGGCTTTATTTTTACGCGGGCCAGGAAAACGTGCGGATGGTGCACACTGTTGTCTTCGACGGCGACGAGCAGAAGGACTTTATTCGCGGACTCGGGGTCGAATTTGCGGTGCCGTTGCGCGAGGAGATTCAAAACCGACATGTGCGTTTTTCCGGCGAAAACGCCGGTCTCTGGGCCGAGCCGATCCAGCCGATGGTCGGGCGCGGCGGACGCGGCGTGATGAATCCCGACGGCGGCGGTGACGTCTACCCCGATCAACTCGCGGGCAAGCGCGTGCCGAATCGCGCGAGCTATAATCCGCAGGGCCAGAGTCTCCTCGCGGATTGGGCGGTGTGGGATTCCTACAAGCTCGTTCAACCCAACGCCGACGGCTTTTCGATCGTGAAGCGCACTAATCCCCAGAGCGCATGGATTGCGTGTGGGGCGGGGAAGCGCTCGTCGGGATTGGCATTTGTCGGCGACGTGAGCGGCGGACTCGGCGTGTCGCTGAAAAATTTCTGGCAGTCGCACCCGGCCTCGCTCGAGGTGTTGAACGCGAGCAGCAATGAGGCGACGTTGCGCGTATGGTTGTGGTCGCCCGACGCGGGGCCGATGGACATGCGACACTACGACACGCGCGCGCATGGACTCGACGCGGTTTATGAGGACGTGCAGCCGGGCCTCAGCACGCCGCTGGGAGTCGCGCGCACGAGCGAACTCACCCTCATCCCGACGGCCGGCGTTCCATCGCGCACCGATACCGCGAAGCTTGCGCTACTCGGCGCGCAACCGCCCGTGCTCGTGAGCACGCCGGAGTATTTGCACAGCGTGCGCGCGCTCGGCATCTGGAGTCTCCCCGATCGCGGCACGCCCTTCAAACGCGCGGTCGAGGATGAGTTGGAGTCGACGCTCACGTTTTACCTGAAGCAGCCGGAGGAGCAGCACTGGTATGGTTTTTGGGATTTTGGCGACGTGATGCACAGCTATGATGCCGACCGTCATGTATGGCGCTACGACCTCGGCGGCATGGCATGGGACAACACCGAGCTCGGCACTGACATGTGGCTGTGGGAAAGTTTTCTGCGGACGGGGCGCGCGGACATTTTCCGCATGGCGGAGGCGATGACGCGGCATACGAGCGAGGTCGACACCTATCATCTCGGCTTCCTCGCGGGACTGGGGTCGCGGCACAACGTCCGCCACTGGGGCTGCGGTGCGAAGGAAGCGCGTATCAGCCAAGCCGGCATGCGGCGCTATTTCTACTACCTCACGACGGATGAGCGTACCGGCGACATCATGCACGAGGTCGCCAACGTCGACTACAAGGCGCTCGAGTTCGATTCGATGCGGCTCGCTCAGCCGATCACCGAGGCGGAAAAAAAATACCCGGCCCGCGTGCGCGCGGGCCCGGACTGGCTGGCGTTTGTCGGCAACTGGATGACGGAGTGGGAGCGCACCGGCGACACGAGGTGGCGCGACAAGATTGTCGCCGGTGTAGAGTCTTTCAAAGCGATGCCGTATTGGCTGCGCTCGGGAAAAAATCTTGTCTACGGCTACGATCCGAAGACGGGCAAACTCTATCAAGTTTCCGATCAACCGGGCGCCTACAATCTCGCCACGATTCAGGGCGGCGCGCAGGTCGTGTTTGAGCTGAACGAATTTTTCGATAACGCCGACTGGCAGAAAATGTGGCTGCAGTATTGTCGCCTCGGTGCCGCGCCCGCCGACGTGTTGAAAAAAGATCAAGGGACGGGGATTGAAGGGGCAGACGCGAGTTATGTCGGCGAACTCGGTGGCTTCGGGCAGGGGGCACCGCGGCTGGCGGCCTATGCCTACTTCAAGACTAAGAATCCCGCTTACGCGAAGCGCGCCGTCGCCGCGATTGTTGGTCGCGGCGGGCCGGTGGTGCCTACGCGCGTCGAGGGTCCGCTGGTGTTGAATCCGATCGACGAGGCTGCGCGCGTCGGCACGAACGGTGCGGCGCAGTCCGGCCTTACCGCGATAGAGGTGCTGGAGCTATGCGCCGATGCGCTGCCTAACGATGTGCCGCCGCGCGAGTCGAATTCTGGCCCGGGTGGGCGGGGCCGTGGCGGTCGCGGACAGCGCGGTCCGGACGCCAACACTAAGCAGTGACCGCCCGCCGCGAGAGGATGGCGGTTATTTATTCGGCGAGACGAGCTTCGGCGGCGGTGTGCTGGCGCCCGAAGCGCTGGCCGCCGGCGGCTTCGCAAACTGAATCTTGTCGACGATCTCGTTGAGGCGCGTACGCAGGAGGTCATCCTCCTCGGCGGTGGTCTTTTTGTAGGCCTTGCCCTCGATCGCGCGCTCGGCGAGTTCGGTGCTGACGACGAAAATGAAGCCATTCTTCACGAAGAGCAGATTCCCCCGTTTGGCGATGGCGACGCGCCCGTCGTCGTATTGCGGAACCTTGTCCTGGAACATCGATCCACCGGGCAGCAGCAGATAGGTGATGAGCGCACCATCGAGTTGTTGCGCACTGAACTTCGCGCTTTCGATCTGCGCGCCTTCGAAGGCCTGCTTGAAATCGGGCAGCACGAAATTGCTGAAGAAATAAATGAGGTATTCCTTGAGGCCTCGCGTGGAAAGCTCCCAGCGCTGCGTGGCATCCTGCGAGAACGCGGCAATGCTCACGTGCGTGTTGAACTCGTCCTGAAAGGTCACGACGTTCGGCGTGTCGGAGATGCTGCCGCCGAGTTCGGGGAGCACGGGGATGGTGACCTTAAACACGCCGGTCGGCGAAATGTAAGTGCGACCTTCGACGCGACCGACAAGCGCCTGGGCGGGGGCGGGGCCCTGCGCATGGGCGGCAAGGACGGTGAAGGCGAGGGCAAGGAAGAGCGTAACGCGCGACATGAAGGGGGCAGTTGAGGGAATTAAAGGGCGGCTTTCAAGCCAACGGTGGGAGCGCGGCAGCCAGTCGCTGCCAACTCGCCACCGGAATGGCCTCCGGCCGGGTCTGCTCTGAGAGGCCGTCGGCGCGGAGAAGTTCCCGCCAGACCGCGCCGTCGCCGGGCACGCGGGCGCGGAGCAGTGCGCCGATTTGTTTGCGGCGTTGCTGAAAGCACGCGCGCACGAGCGCCTTGAACGGTGGTGCAAATACGACCGGCTTTGGACGGCGCACCAGGTTGAGCAGATGCGACTCGACATCCGGACGCGGATGGAAACACGCCGCCGCCACTTTGTGCCCGGGCGCGATTTCGTAGGCGGACTGCAGGAAAACGGAGATCGCGCCGAATGATTTCGAGCCGGGCTGGGCCGCGTAGCGCTGCGAGGCCTCCTGCTGCAACATCAGCACCAGTCGCGCGGGCAGCGGGCCGCCGAGGACGGCGTCGAGCCACGGTGTCGCGATGGCGTAGGGGAGGTTGGCGACGATTTTGAAATTCTGTGGCGCGATTGCTGCGGGCAAATCGGCCAGTGGGCGCTCGACGGCATCGCCCTCGAGCAGGTGAAACGTGGCCGGAAATTTCTTGGCCAGCGAGTCTGCCAAGTGAGCATGCAGCACGCGATCTTTCTCGACGGCCCACACGCTTGCGCCGGCTTCGAGGAGCGCAGTGGTCAGCGTGCCGAGACCGGGGCCGACCTCGACCACGGTGTCGCCGGCCTGCACGCCGGCTAGTTCGAGCGATTTGCGGACGATGTTTCCGTCGACCAGAAAATTCTGCCCGAGAAACCTCTTCGGCTCGTGGCCGAGCGAGGCGAGTAATTCGCGCGTGGCGGTGGGCGACAGCGGCATCGGTCAGGGCGCGCGGCCCTCGTCGACTTCGTAATAATCGAAAAACGTCACGAGGTCCTTGCGGTGGGCGAGGCCGCTGGCGGCCTTGTGCTTTTCGAGCGTTTCTGTGCCGTCGTCGCGCCAGCCGCGCTTTTTGGCAAACGTGCTCCAGATCACAATGTCCTCGTCGCTCAGGTCGCGCCCGTGCTGCCGGCACCAGGTAAAAATTTCCTCGTCGGTCCCGCCCTCAAGGGTGCGTTTTTTGATCGCCTCATAGTTGAGGCGGAAAAAGCGACAGCAGCGGCCGTCGAAACCCTTGCTGATGAATTCGAAATAGTCTTCACGCAGTTCGCCGCGCGCGAGTTTGCGGATTTTGTCGAGCATCCGCGGAAAATAAACCATCCCGCCCACGGTAACGAACGCGCTGATCGGTGTCTGTTCCATAGATTTATTCCCGGCGAAACTCCGCCACGAGCGCCGCCGGATCGGCGGCCTTCATCAACGCCTCGCCGACGAGCAGCGCCTGTGCTCCGGCCGCCCGCACGCGCGCCGCGTCCGCGCCGGTGAGGATTCCGCTCTCGCTCACCGCGACGACGTCGCGCGGGAATTTCGGGATCAACCGCTCGCTCAATCCAAGATCGGTCTTGAAAATCGCGAGGTCGCGGTTGTTTACGCCAATGATCTTCGCACCGTGGCGGACGGCGCGGTCGATCTCGGGCTCGGTGTGAATCTCAAACAGCGCGTCAAGCCCAGCGGCCGTCGCGGCCGCCGCGAGGGTCTTGATTTCTTCGTCCGTGAGCGCCCGCACAATGATCAGGATCGCGCTGGCACCAGCTTCGCGGGCTTGGAGCACTTGGATCGGATGAACAAAAAAATCTTTCCGGATGCACGGTCGCGCGGGGGGCGTCCCGGCGAAATACGCCGTCACTCCGCGCAAATCGTCGAGGGTGCCGCCGAAGAATTTTTCGTCGGTCAGCACGGAGAGCGCGTCGGCGCCAGCCGCTTGATAACGCATCGCCTGATCGATCGAGGAGGCGGAGGCTTTGATGTCGCCCGCGGAAGGCGAGCGGCGTTTGATTTCGGAAATGACGGCGAGCTTGCGGTCGGGCCGGCGCAGCGCGGAAAGGAAGGACGGCGGGCGCGGCCAGCTCGCGTCGAGGTGGGCCAGTTCCGACTCGGGCACGGCGCGCACGAGCGGAGCGATTTCGCTCCGCTTCCAAGCCATGATCTCGGTGAGTTTGTCGGACATGTTTTGGAATAGCCGCAAAGAGGGGCGTCTGGCGCAAGAAACAATCCGAAACAGCGCAGAGTTTTCTTTTGCGCTTTTTGTGCCTTCTTGCGGCCATTGCTGCATGAGTGCGATTGAGGAGTTGAAGACGACCATGGCGCGGCTGCGCGCGAAGGAGGGCGGCTGCCCGTGGGATCAGGAGCAAACCCATGCCTCGCTCGTGCGTTGCCTGATCGACGAGGTCAGCGAGTTGATCGACACGATCGATCGCAGCGACACTCCGCACATGCGCGAGGAACTGGGCGACGTGCTCATCCAAGTCGTGTTTCACGCGCGCATCGCCGAGGAGGAAGGCCAGTTCAACTTCGACGACGTCGCACGCGAGATTAACGAGAAACTGATCCGCCGACACCCGCATGTCTTCGGCACCGGCAAACTCAGCACTTCGGCGGAAGTCATCACCGAGTGGGAGAAAATCAAAGCGACCGAAAAGAAAAACGGCCCGGCCTCGACGGGAGTGTTCAAGGAACTGCCGCCGCGGTTGCCCGCGCTGATGTTCGCGGAGGCCGTATGGAAGCAGATCGAGAAGAAATCGCTGCCCGCCGAGGGCGTGGTGGACGCGGCGCAAGTCGCCGCGCTCGGCCGCCAGCTCGACGAAGCGAGTCTCGGCCGGATGCTTTTTGAACTCGCGGCCGCCGCGCGCGCGAAGGGCCTCGATCCCGAGGGTGCGTTGCGGTTGCACGCGACGAAAGTGATGCGCGATGTCGAGCCACGCGTTCAACCGACCGCCCACTGAGATCGCCCCCGTGCTCGTGGCGGAATGGTGGACGCCGTTCGAGGATTTCCTCGCGAAGGAGCGGCGTTACTCGGCCTACACGGTGCGCAACTACCGGCAGGCGTTCGACGACTTTGCGCGCTGGCGCGGAGGCGCGCCCGATTTCGCCGCGCTGACTGCGCGCGATATGCGCGACTTCGTGATTGAGGCGCAGCGCCGCTTCGATCGACGCACGCTGCACAACCACGCATCGGGGCTGCGGACGTTTTTCAAATTCTGGATGCGCCACGGGCGGTTGAAAAACAATCCCCTTGCGGGCGTGCCGCTGCCGAAGCTCGAGAAGCGACTGCCGAAATTCCTTTCAGAGGACCAGATGAAGCTCCTGCTCACTGGGCCGCAGCGCCTGCGTGAAAACGAAACCATCGACGCCGCGACCGCGTGGCGCGATCGGCTAGTAATGGAGTTGCTCTACGGCGGTGGTCTGCGCGTGAGCGAACTCGTCGCGCTCACCTATGGCGCGATCGACTTCGAGACCGGCGTAGCGCGCGTGTTGGGCAAGGGACGGAAGGAGCGGCTATGTCCGCTCGGCGCCGTGGCGCTCGCGGTGACGAAGAAATTTCGAGATGAATTTGCGAAGCGCACCGCGCCGGCGAGCTATCTGCTGGTCAACGGTGATGGTTCGCGCATGACGGTGCGCGCGGTGCAACTGATGTTGAAGCGCTACCTAGCGCTCGCCGGCCTGCCGCTCGACCTGACGCCGCACAAGCTGCGGCACAGCTACGCGACGCACCTGCTCAACGCCGGCGCCGATCTCCGGCTCGTGCAGGAATTGCTCGGCCACGCGCAACTCGCGACTACGCAAGTCTACACCCACGTGAGCGTGGCCCGGCTCAAGGAAATCTACGCGAAGGCGCACCCGCGCGCATGACTCACCACGTCACGCGTTTAGCGCTGCTGTTGCCGGCGGCGTCGTAAAGGATGATCTCGGCGGACGTCGCGTTGGATATTTTGGCGAGCGGCACTTCGATCGTGAAGCGCTCGTCGCGACTGTCCCGAATGCCATCGTCGGGCTGTTCGGTTTCCTCGTGGAGGCCGTTGTTAAAATTTACGTCGATTCCCTGAAGCAGTGAGAGCGCGTCGCGACCGTGCACGGAGATTTTGATTCGACCCTCACTGCGCGTGGCGGTGGCCTCCAAAATGTCGGGCGGCGTGTGATCGACGACGAGATCGTCGGTCTCGAACGTCGCGCTTAGGCGCTCGGCGGGGAGGCGCGGTGCCGTTTCGGTGGCGACAATGCGCGTGAAGTATACGCCGTCCGCGAGGTGACCGATGTCGAACTGTGCGAAGCTGTCGCGCGTGTTGACCGCAAGGTCGGTCCAGGTGGTTTCGCCATCGCGCCGGATCGAGAAGGTGCTGACGACGTTGTCGCCATCGGGATCGGTGATGTTCCAGAAGACGACCTGGGTGCCGGGAGACGGGACGATTTGGCTGCGAAGGAAGTTTTCTCGGCGCTTCGCCTCCTCGTCGCGCGCGCCTTGTGACATGAGCTGACTCAACGTGGCGGTGGGGGCGGGCGGCTGCTCAACCGCCGGGACGATGCCGTAGTTCGGCGCGACAAAGCGAAATTCCTGCAACACCGGCCGGCGGTTTTGCGGCAGCACATAGAGCGTGCCCTTGTCGATCTCCGTCTCGCCGTCGAGATTATCGAACCGCAGCCGCAGCTTCACGTAGCGACCGCGAAGATTGTCCGCGCTCCAGCCCGCGCCGCTCGCTACGGCACTGTCGGTGAGCGCGAGCGGTGTCCATGGCGTCCAGCCCTCGACCTCATCGGAGCCGTTGCTCACGCGGGCCGAGATCGAAAGTTCGTTGGCGGCGAAGTGGTGCAAACGGCCGAAACGAAGCGTGCCGAGCTGCGACATCGTGGCGAGATCGAGACGACGCGTCTCGGCCTCGCGCGGCGCGCGGGCGGTGAAATCGAGCAGCGCGAAACCGGGAGCGTTGTTACGCAGCAGAAGAAACTTCCCCGTGGTGCCCGCGATCGGGGCAAGGCCGTTCAACTGCGAGGAAATGCTGCCGGCAAACGTGAGGGCCAGCTTCGCCCGGAGATCGTAGCCGAAGAGGTCGCCCTGCTCGCCGCCGGCGAGAAGGAGCAGATCGCCGATGCGCGCGATGCGGTAGAACGCGCCGTTCGCGCGTGAGACGAGTGTTTCGGGAAATCCGTCAGCGGGAAACAGCACGACGGAACTGCGGCCGCCGAACTTCTCCGCCTGCGCCGCGGGCGGAAGATCGGAGGCGGGCGACTTCGCGTCGGCGGCAGCTTTAGCCGGCGTGATGCGCGACTCGCCGGTCGAACTGGAAAAGACAATCGTAGCGAAGAGGTCGCCGTTGGGTTGCGGTAGGAGGTCGGTGACTTCGGCGTCGCGGTTTTCCTGCAGGATGACCGGCGCGCCGCCATCCGCTGCGAACGTGTAGAGGTTACCCTTCGGCGCCGAGCCGGCGACAATCCGGCCGTTGGGCAGCGCGGCGATCCGGCGGACGTTGCGGTCGCGAATTTCGCCGAACACCGTGATGCCGCGATCGGCGAGGAGTTTTTGGTCGGAGATTTTTTCGGCGGCGACGCCGGCGGCGGAAAACTTCGTGAGGTCGACGCAGTAGATCTTTCCCGGATTACCGGTGGCGACGAGCGCGGTGTGTGCGTCGATCAGCAGGAGATCAAAAATCGAAGCGACGGGCAGGGCGGTGCGGGCTGCGACCTTGCCGTCACGCACGAGGTAGAGCGCGCCCTTTGGCGAGGTGCCTGCGAGGATAGCCCCATCGGCGAGGCGTTTCACGGCGAAGACCTGCGGGTCGTCGAGCTTGACGACCTCGTGGGAGCCAAAGGTCGCGTTGGAGATTTGAAACGTTACCTCGAGGATTTTCCCATCGGGGCCGGTGCCGACCAGCCAGTGCGAGGCGTCGGCCCCAGGCTCAAGGCACCAGAGCAGATCGGCCGGCGCGGGTGCGGCGATCTCGGCGAGCGTGGGGCCGGCGATGAGGCGGCCGTCGGAGCGCGTGGCGAGACCCTTGAGGTTGCGGCTCGGGACGTCGCGGAAGAAATCAACGTCGGTTTTCTTCGAGAGCGGATCGGCGGAGGAGTGCCCCGCGAATGACGCGAACAAGACGAATGAGAGCAGCGCGGCTGTGGGCCGAAGGAGAATTCGAGGCATGAAGTTCTTAATTCGCGATGATTCGCGTGATTCGCGGGCGCTTCAGTTACTCGATGATCCGGAGCGGGCGGCGGACGACAGTGTTGGCGAGCTTCCCGTCGAGCAGGTGCTTTTCCCAGAGCGGGAGGACGCCCGCGCGAGTCTGAAAGCGCGCTTCATCGGCGGCGCGCGCGATGCGCGAGATTGAGGCGGGGGCATCGGGCGTGGCGACGGTTTGATCGCTGAACATTTCAGCGGACTCGACGATCGCGAGGCAGAGTCCGTCGTTGGGGCGATCGTCGCGGAGGGCGGTGAGATAGGCGTCGAAGCTGCGGAGTTCGGACGCGGCGATGACGCGCGGCCGGCCGGTGAGTTCGTCGAGCGCGCGGCCCGGCGCGAGGATCACTTCGAGTTTTTTGCCAGTCCAAGCGGGATCGATCGCGAGATCGATCGTGTCGCGATGGGCGTCGCCCTGAAAATCGCGCCATGCAAGGGAGGCTTGCACAGTGTCGCCGCCTCGGGCGGTGGAGCGGGAGAGCTGGAAAAGATCGATCGTGACGGAGGGGTTTTCCGGGAGCGGCTCGACGGTGAACGAAACATGATCGGGAAACGTCTTCGCGTAGGGATTTTGTAGATTGGCGGCGAGGCTTTGGACGAAATCGCTTAGGCCTTGCTGGAAACCCTGTGGACCGGAGTAGAGCGACTTCGTCGCGAGTTTTTCGGTGCGGGGAAACTGAACGTCGCTGGTGAGGCGGAAGCCGTTCGCGAGGCCGGCGTCGTTGGCGCCGAGGATGGCCTGGGAGACACCGGCGGCGACGAGCATCGGCGTGAGTTGTTGCTGGCGGGCGACGGCGAAGTGCAGCACGCGCGGGGCGCTGTGCGGGGCGTTGACGGTGACTTCGACGTTGGTCATCGCCGGACCGGCGCCGAGGGTGCCCGAGACGGCGGAAAGGCGATCCTGCGAAATCGTGCCGATGACGGCGCCGGTGTTGGCGACCTTGATCGACTGCATCGACGACGGAAGGATCGTGACGATCTCGGCGGCGCACATCGGGAGATCAACGTCACCGAGGGAAAGCATCGGATGACCGAAGGCGGTCACGTGCTTCCCGTCGATGCTCGAGACCGTGCCGGTGCCGGCGAGCGTGATGTCCCCGGTCGCAAGTGCGACGGCGACGGCGGCACCGGGGCGGAGCGGGGAATTTTGGATTTTCGATTTTGGATTTTCGATTGCCGAACCACTATCACTGCCGCCGAGGGAAATGGCGCTGAGTCCGATCGCGGCGAAACGCGGCGCGAAGAGTTCGGCGACAGCAGGGCTGAGTCCGCTGAGCGTGAAGACGGGCGCGAGTTGTTGGTAGGGCGAAGCGGAGGCGTTGCTCGTGACTGGAACGGCGTTGAGCGCAGTCGAGGCCTTCGACTGCACCTCGGCGAGATCGGCGGCGGGCGTGAAGCCGGCGTAGCGCACGGTCTCGAAACGCTGGATTTGGTAGCTGAGCGCGCCGGCGAGCTTGCCGTCGATGTAGAGAGGGCTGCCACTCATGCCGGCGACGGCGCCCATGTTTTGCACGCGCGGATCGGTGAGCTGGCAAAGAATGAGCGATTTGCCCGGGCCGAGGGCGTTGCGAACGATGCCCGTGACCTCGACGGCGAACGATTCGGGCTCAGTGCCGCGAAAAACCGTCCAGACTTCGCCGTGCTGGCCGGGCTTCAGGTCATCAAGCGCGAGCGTAGGCGCACCCGCAGGCGGCCCGGCGAGGAGCGGACGGGCGACCGCGAGGACGCAGAGAATGGCGAGCGAACGAAGCATCAGACGAGATAACGGACGAAACATCGCAAACTTTGGGAGTATGGCGAGCGATCAAAGTTCCTTGATCGCGGTGGCAAAGATTTCGCAGGCGCGATCGATCGCGGCGCCTTCGTGCGCGGTGCTGATGAATCCCGCCTCGTAAGCGCTGGGCGCGAGGTAAACGCCTTTCGCGAGGCACGCGTGGAAGAAGCGGCCAAAGAGTTTGGCGTCGCCCGTGAGCGCGGTCGCGTAATCACGGACCGGGGTGGCGGTGAAGAAAATGCTGAACATCGAGCCACGTTGCGGGACTTGCACGGCGAGGCCTTTCGCGCGGCAGGCGGCGAGAACGGCGTCGCGGAGTTTTTGGCCGAGCGCGTCGAGGCGCGCGTAGGGGTTGAGTTCCTCAAGCAGGCGGAGGCCGGCGATGCCGGCGGCCATGGCGAGCGGGTTGCCGCTGAGCGTGCCGGCTTGGTAAACGGGACCAAGTGGCGCGAGGTGATCCATGATGTCGGCGCGGCCGCCGAATGCGCCGACGGGCAGGCCGCCGCCGATTATTTTGCCGAGGCAGGTGAGATCGGGCGTGATTTTCTCCAGCTCCTGGACACCGCCCTTCGCGAGACGGAAGCCGGTCATCACTTCGTCGAAAATGAGAAGTGCGCCATGCTTCGCGGTGATTTCGCGGAGGAACTGGAGATAGCCAGCGTCGGGCATGATGAAGCCGACGTTACCGCAATACGCCTCGATGATGACGCACGCGATCTGGCCGGGGTTGGCGGCGAAGCCGGCTTCCAGCGCGGCGCGATCGTTGTAGGGAAGGACGACGGTGTCCTGCGCGACGGACGCAGGCACCCCAGCGCTATCGGGGTTGCCGTGCGTGAGCGCGCCGGAGCCGGCCTTGATAAGCAGCGAGTCAGAATGGCCGTGGTAGCAGCCGGCAAACTTGATAATCTTGTCGCGCTTCGTGAAACCACGCGCGAGCCGGATGGCCGACATCGTGGCCTCGGTGCCGCTGTTGCACATGCGGACCTTTCGGATCGACGGCACGAACTTCACGATCAGCTCCGCCATCTCGACCTCGTAGGGATTCGGCGTCCCGAACGACGTGCCGCTCTCGAGTGCGGTGGCGATGGCGGCCTTGATTCGCGGGTGATTGTGCCCGTGGATCGCCGGGCCCCACGTGCAGACGAAGTCGATCAACTCGCGATCGTCGGCGGTGACGAGCGTCGCGCCGCGTGCAGCCTTGACGAAAAACGGCGCGCCACCGACGGAGCGGAAAGCGCGGACAGGGGAATTTACGCCGCCTGGGATGAGTTGGAGGGCGCGGGCAAACAGTTGATCAGAATTCATCTCGAAAAAGTTGGAGGGACTCAGCTCACATATTTCTGCACGATCGGAATTCTGCGGCCGACGCCGAACGCCAGTGGCGTGATCTTCAAACCCGGCGCGGCTTGTTTCCGTTTATACTCGTTGAGATCGACTTTGCGGACGACGTCTTTCACGACGGGTTCAGGAAAGCCGTTGGCTATAAGATCGCGGCTCGAGAGGCCTTCCTCGACGTAGCCGCGGAGGATCGCGTCGAGTTGATCGTAGGGTGGGAGGCTGTCTTGATCGGTTTGGTTGGGGCGGAGTTCGGCGCTCGGGGCCTTGTCGATCGTGTTGTGGGGGATGATTTCCTTCTCGCGGTTGATCCAGCGGGAGAGGGCGTAGACCTGAGTCTTGAAAACGTCGCTGATCACGGCGAGCCCGCCGCACATGTCGCCGTAGAGCGTGCAATAGCCGACGGCCATTTCGCTTTTGTTACCGGTGGTGAGGAGCAGGGAGCCGAACTTGTTTGAGAGCGCCATCATTAGGACGCCCCGCACACGGGCCTGGATGTTTTCCTCGGTGACGTCGCGCGCGGTCTGGCTGAAAAGATGCCAGAGGACTTTTTCTGCTTCGTTGACGACGTCAGCGATGCGGATGGTCTCGAAACGGATGCCGAGATTTTCGGCGAGGAAGCGGGCGTCGTCACGCGAGTGTTGCGAGGAAATCGCGGAGGGTAGGGAAACGCCGGTGACGTTTTCCTTGCCGAGCGCCTCGGCGGCGATGACGGCGACGAGCGCGGAGTCGATGCCGCCGGAGAGCGCGACGAGGGCGCGCTTGAAGCCGGTCTTGTGCGCATAGTCGCGGACGCCGAGGACGAGGGCGTGGTAAATGTCGGGCAATTCGTCCTGCGTGAAACTCGGCGCAATCGGCGCGGCGGTGGCGACGAACGGTGGCGTCGAAGCGGGAGCGTGCGGCACAACCGGCCCGACTTCTACGACGCGCACTTCCTCGGCGAATGCCGCGAAGCCCGCGGTGAGCTGGCCTGACGCATCGACCACGTGACTGCGTCCGTCGAAGATAAGTTCGTCGTTGCCGCCGACGGCGTTGACGTAGGCGACGGGGCAGCCGAGCGAACGGGCGGCTTCGGCGACGACGAGGTTTTGGCGTAGATTTTCCTTCGAGCTATACCATGGGCTCGCGGAGAGGTTGACCATGAGCGCGCATTTTTGCTCGGCGAGTTGTTCGACGGGCACGCGACCGCTGTAGAGTCGGCGCGTGCTGATCATGGGATGCGTCCAAATGTCTTCGCAGATCGTGACGCCGATGCGAAGGCCGGCGTGATCGATGACGGCGGGCGAGTTGGCGGGCTCGAAGTAGCGATCCTCGTCGAACACGTCGTAGGTCGGCAGGAGGCATTTGCGCGCCATGGCGACGACCGCGCCGCGGTAACAGAAGGCCGCGCTGTTGAAGAACGGGCGGCCTTTTCCGGAGGTGTTGGCCTCGACGGTGCCGATGAGCGCGGGCACGGCGCCGACGGCGGCGGCGATTTGGGCGAGCGACTCGGCGACATCGGGCACGAAGCGGCGCTTGAAAAGCAAATCGCGCGGCGGGTAGCCGCAGACCGCGAGTTCGGGAAAGACGACCAACTCCGCGCCCTGCGCGACGAGCGCGGCGTAGGCGGCGAGGATTTTCTGGCGGTTGCCGGCAAGGTCACCGACGGTCGGGTTGAGCTGGGCGAGGCCGAGGCGCATGGGAAGAGGGCGGAACGTGGAGGCGTTTTTCGGCGCTGACAACTCGCAACGCGGGCTTGCGCCATGCGTCTAGCTCGCGATTTCATCCCGCTTCAAATCATGATCCGACTCCGGCGCGTCCTTCTCGGTGGCCTCATAATTTTCGCGTTTGGCGCGCGCCTTGGCGCGGCCGAGCCGATCGCGCTTACACTGGAGCAGGCGCTGGCCTCCACCGAGGGAGTCAATCTCAGCGTCCTGCTCAGCCGCGAGACGGCGGCGCAGACGATCGAGTTCGCCAACCAGACGCGCGTGGGCATCCTGCCGAACGTCGCGCTCAGTGCCCAGCAGCGCCGCACCGACAGCGTGACGATTACCGGCAGCGTGCCCCAGTCCGGTTTGGTCGGTAACCGTTTCGACGGCCTCGTGACCGGCAACTACAACCTGCTCAATGCGCAGCTCATCTCCGCGGTCCGCTCCGCGAAAGCAGGCGTAGCGATCGCGGACGCCGACTACCGTGCCACGCTCCAACTCGTGCTCGCGAGCGTCGCGCAAAGTTATTTCACGCATCTCCGCAATTTGCGCCGACTCACCGTGCTAGATGCCAACATCGTCCGCGCCCGCACGCTCCTTGAGCTCGCGCAAAACCAGTTATCCGCCGGCGTGGTCACGCGCATCGACGTCACGCGGGCCGAAGGCCAGCTCGAACTCGCCGTGCAGGCGCGCCTCCAGCAGGAGACCGTCGACTACCAGAGCGAGCTCGCGTTGAAGCGCCTCCTCGATCTCGATCCCGTGCGGCCGCTCCAGCTCGCCGATTTCGCGGTGCAGCGCACCGATCCCTCGAAGCTTGGAGTCGGCGCGGATCAAAGCGTGTTCGAGCAGCGTGCCGACTGGCTGCGCGCGCAGAAGGCTGTCGAGCAGGCGAAGATCGACGTGCGCACCGCGCAGTTCGAGCGTTTGCCCTCGCTCGCGCTCGCCGGCCAATACGGCGAGACGGCCGCGAAATTTGACGACTCCAACAAGAAGCAGGAATGGTTCTTCGGCGGCGCGATCAACTTTCCGATCTTTGACGGCCTTCGTGCGGGCGCGGACAAGCGTGCCGCCCAGTCCCGCCAGCGCTCGCAGGAGCTGCGGCTGCACAACCTCGAGCTGCAAATTTCCTCCGAGCTGCTGCTCGCCCGGCAGGATGCCAGCTCGCGCAACCAGCAAATCGCCGTGGCTGACACCAATCTCAAGCTCGCCCGCGAACAGCTCACGCTCGCCCAGGAGCGCTACCGCCAGGGCGTGGCCGACAACCGCGAAGTCGTCGAGGCGCAGACCAGCCTCGCGGTGGCCGATGACAATTACGTCGAGGCGGTATTCTTCTACAACCTGAGCCGCGTCGAACTCGCCCGCGCGAAGGGAGAGGTTCGCACCGTACTCGCCGAAAAGGCGCCGTGAGCGGCGCCCCGCCACCGCGGCTGCTGCTGGCCTCCGCTTCACCGCGCCGCCGCGAACTGCTCGCCCAACTCGGCGTCGCCTTCTCGATTGTCACGGCGGAAGTGGAAGAGCACGAGGAGGCCGCCACTGATCCGCGCGTCATGGTCGCGCACAACGCCGCTCTCAAGGCCGACTGGGCCGCCGCGCGCGAGCCGACCGCCTTCGTGCTCGGCGCCGACACCACGGTCTCGATCGACGGCCTCGCGCTCAACAAGCCCTGCGATCTCGCGGAAGCGCGGGCCATGTTGCGCCGGCTCAGCGGGCGCACGCACCGCGTGTTCACCGGTGTCGCGTTGCGCCGCCATTGCGCCGGTCTCCGCGTGGACGAAACAGTGATGAGCGAAGTTACCTTCAAGCCGCTCGACGAAGCCATAATCACCGACTACCTTGCCCGCGTGAACACACTCGACAAAGCCGGCGGCTATGGGATTCAGGAGCACAGCGAACTCATCGTCGCCGGGCACGCGGGTTCGTTTAGCAACATAATCGGGCTCCCGCTCGAAACCACGAAACAAATTTTGACGCGCGCGGGTCTGCTCGCCTGACTTTTCCCGGACGCCCGCGTCTAATCCGTCGCCCGAATGCCATCCACGCTCGTTCAACCGCCCTCTGCGCCGCCCCCGGCGCCGCGCAGCTTTGTCGCGCGACTGTGGGACGATCAGGAGTCGCGCTCGACGAGCGTCGGCCTCGCCGGGGTAATTATTTTTTACCTCCTCTTATGGCTCATCGCGCCGCATTTGCTGAAATATGAGGCCGTCGGCTCCATCGTCCGCCCCCACGCTTCGGCACGGCAGTTCAACATCGAAATTGCGCCGGATGCGTTCATGAAACCGCCGCCAAAGCCGCAGCCGTTTAAGTTTGTCGAGACCAATCCCGACGCCCCGGAAAATACACCCGATAAGACGCAGAATTTCTCCGACCGCAACCAGCAGGTTGCTCAGGAAAAACCCCAGGCCGATCAACACAACGATCGCCCGGCGATCGAAGGGCAGAAGGACATCCAGACCACCCAGATCGTCAGCGGCCAGCTCCAGCAGCCGATCGAGCACGTCGAAGCGGTCCCGCCGCCCGACAACGCCCGTGAGGCAGAAAAGACCGTCGCCACCCCGAAGCAGGAGCAGAATCCACTGGCCGGCGTCGACAAAAAGGAAGGCGACAACAAGGACGGCTTCGGCACCAACATCGCCAAGATCGCGGACAACATGAAAGCGATCCCGCAAAAGATCGAGGGCGCCAAGCACGCGCCGCTGATTCAGGACGCCCCCGCCGTCGATCCTCCGCCGATCGATCCCACGCGCCCGCGTCCGCGGCCACAGGTCGTTAAGCAGCAGAAAACGCGGCCCGCGATCTTCACCGAGAACAAGTTTGGCACGTCTAACATCGGTCCCGTGGCGCTCGACGCGCGGTGGAGCAACTACGGCGCCTATCTCCAGCGGTTGATCGACACCGTGCAGGTGCAGTGGGAAAATATTTTGATCTCCGGCAAAATCTACCCGCCGAGTGGCAGCACGGTGACAGTGACCTTTGTCATCGATTCCGAAGGAAAAATCGCGCGGATCGTGAACGTCGAAAACAAATCCAGCGAGCAGGCCTCCCACGCCTGCGTGAGCGCGATCACCGATCGTGCGCCCTACGGCCCGTGGACCGACGATATGATCGCGATGCTCGGCACACAGCAGGAGATGACGTTCACGTTTTACTATCAGTGAGTGCGGTGGCGGAGAGTTTTTGGACCACGCTTCCGCTTGGGCGAGATGTCACACTGCTCGCCCGGGATGGAAATGGGGTCACCGCTTTCGACAAGCCCGCCGGCGTGCTCTCGCATCCGAACGAAGGCGGCGACGAACCGCGCTCCCTGCTGAACGCGCGTTACACGATCGACGGAGAATTTTTCTCGTGGACCGATGCGACCGGCCGCGAGCAAAAACTCTGGCTCCTCAACCGGCTCGATTCGGCGACGTCCGGCGTCATCCTCGCCGCGGCTGACGGCGAGCTGGCGAACGAGATTCGCGGGCAATTCAAGAAAAAGCGGGTGCGGAAAATCTATCACGCTCTGGTGTTTGGCGTGCCGCCGCGTCCGCTCGAATTATGGCGCGATCTGCTTGCCGTCGAGAGGCGCGGTGGAAAAATCCGGACCGTCACGAGCGCCGGGCACGTGCCGGCCGAGTGCCAGATGTCGGTCGTGCGCGCCGGACGAGGCCAAACGCGGCTCGCGCTCCTGAAACTTGAGCCGCGCACCGGCCGCAGCCACCAACTCCGCGTGCAATGTGCGAAGCGGCACTTCCCGATCGTCGGCGATCAGACTTACGGCGACTTTCCGCGCAACCGGGAGTTCGCGAAGCTCGCGGGCACGAAGCGGCTGTTCCTCCATTCGCTTGAGACGACGTTTGCCTACGACTGGAAGGGGAAATCGTTCTCCTTCACGGGGCGGGCACCGTTGCCGGACGAGTTCGAGAAGTTCCTTTGACAGGTGGCGCGGAAAACGCGAAATCCTCGCGTTTGCCGCCATGATCCTTCCGAAGACCAACCGCCTCACGACCGAACAACTTGCCGAAGTCACCGCGATCGTGATGGAGTTTGGCTGCAAGATTCAGCCGATCGTCGGAGCGGTGCGCACGATCTACGCGATTGTGGGCGACGAGCGCGAGGAGCTGATGATCAACCGGCTCGAGGGCCTCGCCTACATCGATCGCATCGATCGGATCCAGTCGCCGTTCAAGTTGATGGACAAGCGCTCGGATCTCGCGACGCACCGGATCAAGCTCGGCGGCGTGACGCTCGGCGACGAACTGCTCGTGATCGCCGGCGCCTGCACGATCGATCCGAAGAACCCGAATTACTTCTACGAGACAGCGGCGGCGGTGAAAGAGGCGGGCGCGCAGGCGCTGCGCGGTGGCGTGTGGAAGCCGCGCACGAATCCCTATACGTTTCAGGGCGACACGAAGTCGCTCGACATCCTGATGGAAGCCTCGCGCCGCACTGGATTGCCGGTCGACACCGAGGTGATGGAGGAGGCGCACATCCCGCTCGCGCTCGATGCGGGCGTGCACACGTTGCAGGTCGGCGCGCGCAACGCCCTCAACTATTCGCTGCTCCGTGCCATCGGTCGCGCCATCGCGGAGCGGGATGCGTGCGTGCTCTTGAAGCGCAGCATTCACATGGGACCGATCAACGAGTTCATCTCGGCCGCCGAATACATCGCGGCCTTCGGCAACCCGAATATCATTCTCTGCCCGCGCGGCACCGCGCCGACGCTCGACGGCTACCGCAACCATCCCGACGAAAGTATCACGCCACTGCTCAAGGAAAAGACCTGGGCGCCCGTCGTCGTCGATCCTTCGCACTCAGTGGGCAAGGCGAGCTACGTGCCCGCCGCCGCACTGGCGGCAGTCGCGTATGGCGCGGATGGCCTTTGCATCGAAGCGCACGTGAGCCCGAATCATGGCATCGGCGACGATCCGAAGCAGGCGCTGACGCCTGATGTGCTTGCTAAAACGATCAAGCAGGCGAAGCAGATCTGGGCGCTGCGCCGCGGCTGAGTTAGCGACCCTCAGAGCAGGTTGAGCTGTGACGTGTCGTCTGGCGCGACGGAGATTTTTTTCTTTGGCTTGGCGGCAGGCGCGGCGGGTAACGTGACGCTGGTGTCGTCGCTCTCGAGTTTGGCGAGAATCGCCTTCGCCCGATCGATGACGGTGAGCGGGAGACCGGCGAGGCGGGCGACTTGGATGCCGTAGCTGCGATCCGCGGCGCCGGTGACGACGCGGCGCACGAACACGATTTCGTCGTTCCACTCCTTCACGGCGACTGAGAAATTGCGCAGGCGCGGGAGGTGTTTGTCGAGTTGCGTCAGCTCCTGATAGTGCGTCGCGAAGAGCGTGCGGGGGCCGCGGGCGACGTCGCGGTGCAGGTGCTCGACGACCGCCCACGCGATCGAGAGGCCGTCGTAGGTCGAGGTGCCGCGGCCGATCTCGTCGAGGATGATGAGCGAGCGATCGGTCGCGTTGTTGAG
Organism: uncultured Opitutia bacterium; assembly: GCA_903896015.1. Lineage (GTDB taxonomy): Bacteria > Verrucomicrobiota > Verrucomicrobiia > Opitutales > Opitutaceae > CAITWF01. The sequence goes on from CAITWF010000048.1 coordinate 26,819, forward strand.
GATGTTGGCGGTCTCGTTCATTTCGACCATGAAGGTTGAGTTGCCGCGCGCGAGGTCGTCACTGGCGCCGACGCGCGAAAAAATCCGATCGACAAGGCCGACGTGGCAGGACTTCGCCGGCACCCAGCAGCCGATCTGCGCGAGGAGCGTGATGAGCGCGACTTGGCGGATGTAGGTCGATTTGCCGGCCATGTTGGGGCCGGTGAGAAGCGCGATTTGCGCGTCGTCGCAGGCGATCAGCGTGTCGTTGGGAACGAAGGCCGCGCTGCTGCCGCGCGCGATTGTGGCGTCGGGGATACGAAGCATTTGCTCCACGACCGGATGGCGGCCCTCGATGATTTCGAGCACGTCGCCCTCGTCGAGGGCGGGCTGCTTGTAATCCCACTCGCGGGCGAGCATGGCCCAGCCGGCGAGCACATCGAGTTCGGCGAGCGCATCCGCCGTCTGCGCGAGCGCAACCGATTCGTCGAGGATGGCGGCAACGAGCGTGTTGAACAACTCGTGTTCGCGGGCAAGGGCGTTTTCCTCGGCGTGGAAAATTTCCTTTTCCTTCAGTTTGAGCGCCTCGGTTACGTAGCGCTCGCCGCCCACGGTCGTCTGCCGGCGGATGTAATCGGCGGGCACGAGGTGGAGGTTGGCCTTCGTGATCTCGATGTAGTAACCAAAATTATTCGTGAAGCGTACCTTCAGGCTGCGAATGCCGGTGCGCTCCTGCTCGGCACGCTCAAGATCGGAGAGCCAGGTTTTGTTTCCGCTGGTGAGGGTGCGAAGTTCGTCGAGTCGTGGGTCGTGGCCGGCGCGGATGAAATTTCCCTCGGCCAGATCGTTGGGGAGATTGTCGGCGAGTGCGCGCGTCAGGAGATCGCGGAGCGCGGGCAATTCGGCGAGGCGGGAGGCGTAGTCGGCCGCAAGGGGACTGCCGAATCCGGCGAGTTCCGCGCGCAGCGTAGGCAACTGGGCGAGAGTGTCGCGCACGCCGCCGAGTTCACGCGGATTGCGGAGGCGGTTTTGCAGTCGGCCCAGGATGCGCGGAATATCGCGCACTTGGCCGAGTGATTCGCGCAGTGCGTTGAGGCGCGTCGATTGCGCGAGCAATTCGCCGACAGTCGACTGTCGGCGCGTAAGCTCCGCGAGATCGAGCGGCGGAGCGGCGAGCCAGCGCTCGAGCAGCCGCGCGCCGGCGGCGGTCGTGGTGCGGTTGATCGCCCAGAGCAGCGTGCCGTCCCGCGCGCCGCGGGCGGAGGAAAAGATTTCGAGATTTCGCAGCGTCGCCGGATCGAGCAGGAGCGTGCGGGCGCTGCGGTATTCTTGCAGGCCGCGAAGATTTTCGGGTTTCGCGCAGAGATTCTCCGTGGCGTAGTAAACCAGCGCGCCCGCCGGACCGAGGGCTGGGTGAGAGTGAGCGAGGCCGAAGCCTTGCAGGTTGAGCACGCCGAGCGTGTCCATGACGGTCTTCGCACCGGTGCCGGTCTCGAAGTTGTAGCCAGAAAGTTCGCTGACAAGGCGCGTGGTGGCGAACGCGTGGAGTGCGTGCACATCGGTCTGATCGTGCGGGGCGGCGGCCCATCGCTCGCGTTCGCCCTCGATGATCAACAGCTCGGCGGGATCGAGGGCGGTGAGGACGGGAAGGAGATTGGCGATGTGAGCGTCGGTCGCGACGCGGAACTCGCCCGTCGAAAGATCGAGCCACGCGGCGTGGAGGCCGGCTTTGTCGAGCGCGACGGAACAGAGGTAGTGGTTGCGCGCTGCGTCGAGCTGATTGGCGGCGAGCATCGTGCCTGGGGAGAGAATCCGCGTGAGCTGGCGGCGGACGAGTTTGCCGGCCTTGGCGGGCTCGGCTTGATCGCAGATCGCGACTTTTTTTCCGGCGGCGAGGAGCTTGCTGACGTAGGTGTCTAGCGCTTGCGAGGGTATGCCGGCCATCGCGTGGTCGAGGCGCTTGGTCAGCGTAAGTCCGAGGAGCTTTGAGGCTATGACGGCGTCGTCGAAGAAGAACTCGAAGAAATCACCGAGTCGGAAGAGCAGCAACGTGTCGCGCGGCAGCCCGCGCTTCACCTCGTAATACTGTTGCATCATCGGGGTGGTTTTCGACTCGGTGCTCATCAAGGAACGCCGAGGAAAGCACGAAATGCCCGAAGCACACGAAAAAATTTCAGGCATTGGCTTCGACCGGTTTTCATGTGTTTCGTGTGATTCATGGTGCAACTTTTCCATCGCGATCTCGGGGGCGCCGGCCAGACGCCGCTCGTGCTCCTGCACGGGATGCTTGGCTCGTCGCGCAACTGGCAGTCGGCTGGGTCAGATTTGGCGGGACGCTTTCACGTGCTCGCACCGGACGCGCGCAACCATGGACGGTCGCCGCACGCCGACGCGATGACTTACGATGCGATGGTGGAAGATACCATCGCATGGCTCACACAGCAGGCGATTACGCGGGCGACGTTTGTCGGGCACAGCATGGGCGGAAAGACCGCGATGCTGCTCGCGTGCCGCCGGCCAGAACTAGTCGAGCGGCTCGTGGTGGTCGACATCGCGCCGAAGGATTATTTCTGGCCGGGGCACCGGCAAAGTTTTGCCGCGATGAACGAACTTAATCTCGCCGAGCTCAATTCGCGAGCCGAAGCCGAGTTGCGGTTTGAGGCGCGGGTATCAAGTCTCGGTCAGCGAAAGTTTCTCGCGACAAACCTGGAACGTGCCGACGACGGCCGCTGGCGCTGGCTGATTAATCTGCCTGTGATGACGGCGGCGCTGCCTACGATGGAGAAAAATCCGCTCGCCGCGACGGACGCGTTTTCCGGTCCGACGCATTTTCTGGCCGGCGAAAAATCGGATTACATCGAGCCGGACGATCAGCCTGCTATTCGCACGCACTTTCCAGCGGCGCGGATTTCCACGATCGCCGGGTCGGGTCATAACCCGCACATGGAGGCGCGGGCGGCGTTTGTGGCGGCGGTGCTCGCGGATTGAGAAAACTCAGATTGCTTTTCGCGTAACGTGGCGAACAGAGTTTCGTCTTCCCCGTTTTCCCCATGCCCCTGATCACCGCAAGCAAGACCCAGCCTGAGTATGATGTAATAGTTATTGGATCCGGCGCGGCCGGCGGGCAGACCGCCTACACGCTGACCATGGGCGGCGCGAAGGTGCTCATGCTCGAGGCCGGCCGCAATTATGACCCGGTGAAGGAGACGCCGATGTTTCAAACCAATGCTGTGGCGCCGCTTCGCGGTCAGGGCACGCCGGAGAAGCCGTTCGGTTTTCACGACGCGACGATTGACGGCGGCTGGCAGGTGCCGGGTGAGCCCTACACCAACGCCTCCGACGATCCGGACCGGCAGTTTACGTGGTGGCGCGCGCGCATGCTTGGCGGACGAACGAATCACTGGGGGCGCATCTCGCTCCGGAACGGAGCCTACGACTTCAAGCCCTATTCACGCGACGGCCTAGGCTTCGACTGGCCGATCGGCTACGAGGATGTCGCGCCTTATTACGACAAAGTGGAGATGCTCGTGGGCGTTTACGGGGAAAACAACGGCCTCGAAAATACGCCGCACTCGCCGGAAGGCTGCCTGCTGCCGCCGCCCAAGGCGCGCGCGGGCGAGGTCTACGCGCAAAAGCAGGCGAAGAAGCTCGGCATCCCGGTCATCCCGATTCACCGCGCGGTGCTCAGCACCAGGCAGGACGCCGACAATCTCCCGCAAAGAATTCATCCCGGAAACCCAAAAGCGCAGCGCGTGCTCGCCCAAGCGATGCGTGAGCGCGCCGCGTGTTTTTGGGCGACGAGCTGTGGTCGCGGTTGCGCAATCAAAGCGAACTACCAGTCGACCACGGTTCATCTGCCGCCGGCGCTCGCGACCGGCAACCTCGACATCCTGCCCAACGCTATGACGCGGGAGGTGACCGTCGACGACAATGGAAAGGCGACCGGCGTCATCTACATCGATAAGACGACCCGCGAAGAACACCGCGTCCGCGCGCGCGCCGTCGTCCTCGCGGCGAGTTCAGCGGAGTCCGTCCGCATCCTGCTCAATTCCAAGTCGCCGCGTTTTCCGAACGGCCTCGCGAATTCCAGCGGCCTTGTCGGCAAATACATCATGGACACCGTCGGTGCCGACTTCGGTGGCCAGGTGCCCGCGCTGGAGAATCTTCCGTTGCACAACGAGGACGGCGCGGGCGGTGGTCACGTTTATGTCCCGTGGTGGCTCTACAAAGATGCGGCCAACCTCGGCTTTGCGCGCGGCTATCACATCGAATTTGAGACCGGCCGCCATATGCCGGGGATGGGCTCGGCGCGAAACCTCGACTGGTTGACCGGAGGCAGTTACGGTCGGCAGTTCAAGGAGGACGCACGCCGCTACTACGGTTCGTTTGTCGGCTTCTCCGGCCGCGGCGAAATGATTCCGAATGAGGACTCGTTCTGCGAAATTGATCCCACAGTGAAGGACAAGTGGGGTATCCCGGTGCTGCGTTTCAATTGGAAGTGGTCGCAACACGAGGTCGGTCAGGCCGCGCACATGGTTAAGACCGCCGGTGAACTGATCGAAGCCATGGGTGGGCGCCTGCAGGTTAAGCCGCCGACCGACGGTGCGAAAGTCATCCATCAGGGCGGTAACATCATCCACGAAGTTGGCGGCACGATCATGGGCGCTGATCCGAAAAAATCGGTCACGAACCAATGGTGCCAGACGTGGGACGTGAAAAACCTGTTCGTGAACGACGGCGGCCCGTTCTGCTCCAACGCTGACAAGAATCCCACGCTCACCATCATGGCGCTCGCGTGGCGCGCCAGCGATCATCTCCTCGACGAACTCAAGAAAGGAAATCTCTGACATGACCCCGACCCCTCTCTCCGCCATGGATCGGCGCACCGCGATTAAGTGGATGCTAACCGCCGCCGCGACCGTCTCTATCCTCGAACGCGAATCGTTCAGTGCCGAGACGCCCGCGCCCGTCGCGAAAGGCTACGGCACCGATCCCGATCTGCTGCGTGACTACAAGCCCGGCGACGTGTGGCCGTTGACCTTCACCGATGCCCAGCGCCGCGCCGCCGCCGCATTGTGCGATGTAATCATTCCCGAGGATTCGAAGTCGCCGAGTGCTTCCGCGCTGCACGTTCACGAATTCATCGACGAATGGATCAGCGCGCCATATCCCGATCAGCAGAAAGACCGTCCGATCGTGATCGAAGGCCTCGCGTGGCTCGATGCGGAGGCGCAGAAACGTTTTGGTGCAAACTTCAGTGATCTCGTGCGGCGGCAGCAGACGCAGATTTGCGACGATATTTGCCACGTGCCGAAGGCCAAGCCGGAATTTAAAACCGCCGCGCATTTTTTCAAAAAATTCCGCGATCTCACCGCTGGCGGATTCTACACGACGCCCGAGGGCATGAAGGACATCGGCTACGTCGGCAACGTGCCGCTCGACAAATTTGAGGGACCGCCGCCCGAGGTGTTGAAGAAACTTGGTCTCGCCTGACGCGCGCCGTTCATGCCGCTGATCACCTCGCGCAAGACGCAGCCCGAGTATGATGCGATCGTCGTCGGCTCGGGCGCCGGCGGTGGGCAGGCCGCCTACACGCTGACGATGGCCGGCGCGAAAGTGCTGATGCTGGAAGCCGGCCGAAATTACGATCCGGTGCGCGAGACGCCGATGTTTCAGACCAACGGTCAAGCGCCGCTTCGCGCCGAGCGCACGCCGGAAAAGCCGTGGGGATTTTACGATGCGACGATCGATGGCGGTTGGGAAGTTCCGGGCGAGCCTTACACGCACGGCTCCACCGATCCGAACCGGAAGTTTCACTGGTGGCGCGCACGTATGCTTGGTGGTCGCACGAACCACTGGGGCCGCATCGCTCTCCGCAACGGCCCCTATGATTTCAAGCCGCGTTCGCGCGACGGACTTGGGATTGACTGGCCGATCGGCTACGAGGATCTCGCGCCGTATTACGACAAGGCGGAGATGCTCGTCGGCATTTACGGCACGAACGAAGGTCTTGAAAACACGCCGGACTCCTCGCCCGGTTGCCTGTTGCCGCCGCCGGTGGCTCGCGCGGGCGAGCAGCTCACGCGCAAGCGCGCGAAGTCCCTCGGCATTCCCGTCATCCCGATGCGCCGCGCCGTGCTCACCATGCGGCAGGACGCCGACAATCTGCCCGCGAAACTTCACCCAGGAAATCCGAAGGCTCAGCGCATTCTCGCGCAGGCGATGCGCGAGCGCGCCGCGTGTTTTTGGGCGACCGACTGCACGCGCGGCTGTTCGATCAAGGCCAACTACCAGTCGCCGACCGTGCACCTGCCTCCGGCGCTTGCCACTGGCAATCTCGACATTCTCACCGACGCGATGGTGCGCGAGGTGACGATCGACGATAATGGTACGGCCACCGGCATAGCCTACATCGACAAGCAGACCGGCGCCGAGGGTCATGTGAAGGCGCGCATCGTGATGCTCGCGGCGAGTTCGGCGGAGTCTGTCCGCATCCTGCTCAACTCGAAGTCGCCGCGATTCCCGAACGGTCTCGCGAACACCAGTGGTCTCGTCGGCAAATACATCATGGACACCGTGGGTGCTTCGTTCGGAGGCCAGGTGCCCGCGCTCGAAAATCTCCCGCTCCACAACGAGGACGGCGCAAGCACCGGCCACGTCTACGTGCCATGGTGGCTCTATGGCGAGCAGCACGCAGGCAAACTCGATTTCCCGCGTGGCTATCACATCGAGTTTGGCAGCGGTCGGCACATGCCCGGCATGGGCACCGCCGCGGGACTCGATTGGCTGACCGGCGGCAGCTACGGTCGCCAGTTTAAGGATGACGCGCGCCGCTATTACGGGTCGTTTTTGAGTTTCGGTGGTCGCGGCGAAATGATCCCGAACGACAATTCCTTCTGCGAACTCGACCCGGCGGTGAAGGACAAGTGGGGCATCCCGGTGCTGCGTTTCCACTGGCAGTGGTCGGACCATGAACTGAAGCAGGTCGTCCACATGCATCGCACCTTTGCCTCGATCATCGATGCGCTCGGCGGCCGTTATCAGAGCAAGCCGTTGACCGACGGCCTCAAGGGCATCCGGCCCGGCGGCGACGTGAAGCACGAGGTTGGCGGCGCGCTCATGGGCAACGACCCGAAGAAATCCGTCGTCAACCCGTGGTGCCAGACGTGGGACGTGAAAAACCTCTTCCTCGCCGACGCCGCTCCTTTCTGCTCCAATGCCGACAAAAATCCTACGCTGACAATCATGGCCCTTGCCTGGCGCACGGCCGATTACGCGCTGGAGGAAATGCGGAAGGGGAATGTCTAGACTTTTGGGTGGCCGTCAGCAGCGGCGCTCGGCGGCCCCGGAGGAAGATTAAATCGATTCAGCTGGCCCACCGAGGCTGGGAAAATATTTTCCCGCGCATTCGGGACAGTAGCCGTGGGTGAATTTTGCCTGCGAGTGGTCGGCCACGTAGTTTTCGACTTGGTGCCAGTAGTTCTTGTCGTCGCGAATTTTTTTGCATCCGCAGCAGATGGGCAGCATCCCGCTGAGCTTTTTGACCTCGGCCAGCGCCTCGCTCAATTCGGCCACTTTTTTTTGCAGCTCCGCCTCTGCTTGTTTCCGATCCGCGACTTCTCGCTCCGCGCGGCGGAGCGCGGTCTGGATGGAGTGGAGTGCGGCGAAGGTCCACGCCCCTACGCAGGCAAACAGCGCGGTCGACGCGATCCATTGGGTGATGGTGACCGCATAGTCGGGCCGTGGGAGCACTCCGCTGTTTTCGGCAACGATAAGTCCGCCCACTGCGCCTGAACTCACCGCGATCATCGCGAACATACCCCGCCAGTCGGACAACAAGCCCGCCGCGATCACGAGGGCGACGTAGAACCCCGTGGCGGGAACGCGGATCGTGCCCATTCGCGCGATCGCCAGAGTCAGGGCGATAAAACTTACGCCTAGCAACAGACCACCGGCGATCGCCACCTGCCCGCGCCTAACCAAGTGGAGGAGCGCCAGCGAACATGCGGCCAGGCCGAGCTCAATCCCCACGACAAATCCGGGCAGTTGGCTGCCAATCATTCCTGCAAACGCGCAGAGCGCCATCAGCGCGATATTCGCCCACAACGCCGAGTGAACCACTCTTGCCTGCAACGTCTTCGTCTCATCACCAGGAAATACCGGCGGCGTGAAACCAAGGAGGGGCGACATGAGTGAAGACGAAGTGAGGGCGCCAGAGGCGCGGACGAGGCTGCGTGGACTCCCTGAGTCTGGTGGAGCGACTTCCCAAATTGCACCTTAATTCCGTGCAAATTGATTTCGACTGGCCGGCTTTTGGGGGAGGGACTTGGCGATGCCGGCCACTCGTCAACGCCCGCCTATCGCCGCGTCCAAATGCGCAGGGACGTGAGCAGGAAGTCTTCCAGCGCGGCGGACTCGTTGAGATTCAGCCGGAGGAGGCCGGTGTCGTGTTCGAGTCGGTCGATCGCTGCAGCAAGTGCGCGGCGCGTGGGCTCGTCGCCAGCGACGAGCTTCGGCAGTGCATAGGTGCGCGTCGCATGGGCGATCTCTGCAAAAAGGCGCAGCCGGATGCCGTTGGCGATGCCGGTCTGGATCGCTTCCTCCTCTGCGTCGTCGAGATCATCGGGGAGCTTTTCCTTTTGCTCCTTCCATTTCTCGTCGGTCGCAGAATCGAGCACCGTGGCGAAGCGCGCGACGAGTCCATAAGCCGTGAAAATATGATCGGCAGCGGCGCGTTTGTCCGTCGCCCCTCCGTCGGAGAGCCGACCGAGCCACGCGCGGTAGTCGTCGAGCCAGGGCACCCAGCCATCGGCTGCCACTGTGGCGACTGTCGAGGGAAAGCGAAAATGCAGCACGCGGCTGAGGATCGTCGGGAGGAGCGAATAGGGGCGCGTCGTGAGGAGCAGCAGCGTGGTGTTGGCGGGCGGTTCTTCGAGCGTCTTGAGAAACGCGTTGGATGATTCCGTGTTCATCCGATCGGCTTCATAGAGAATCGCGACCTTGCGCGGCGCGAGGGAGGGCGTGACGTAGAGCCGCGGCAGAAAATCGCGCATCGTGCCCAGCTCAGGCGAGCCGGCCTTGCCGATCGGGATGATACGCGTCTTGCCCTTCGGCCGCAGCGCGAGGTAGTCGGGGTGATCCTTGACGGCGAAACGCGCGGTGGCGGTGGGCGGATTCAGTAATCGATCCGCAATCGCGTGAGCGACGCCGACGAGGGTGCCGAGATCATCTCCGTGCAACAGCAGGCTGTGCGAGAGGCGTGAGCGCTCGATCGCGCGTTCGATGACGGCGACGGCCGGCGTGCCTACGAGCGCGGGCGGCCAGGGGAGTTGCGCCGCGGCACTCACTTCAACCGCGCCTGCACCTCGGCCCAGATCTTTTTTTCGATCGTGTCCTGCGTCTTGGTGCCATCGACGACAATGAACCGCTCCGGCATCCCTTGCGCGAGCACGAGGTAGCCCTCGCGGATCTTTTTGTAGAAATCGACGTTCTCACGCTCCATGCGATCAGGGAGATCGGAGGCGCGCTGCTTGAGCCGCGCGAGTGAAACCTCCGTCGGCACATCAATCACGACCGTGAGATCGGGCATGACGTTGCCGACGGCGAAGCGGTTGATCTGTGCGACGGGGTCGGCGGCGAGGTTGCGGCCGATGCCCTGATAAACCGTCGAAGAATCCAGGTAACGATCGCTCAAAACGATCGCGCCGCGCATGAGGGCGGGGGCAATGACCTCGCGGACGACTTGCGCGCGCGCAGCGGTGAAAAGGAGGAGTTCGGTCTCGGCACACATCTCGTCGCCCTTGGAATTATGGACGATGATGTTTCGGATCTGCTCGCCGATTTCGGTGCCGCCGGGTTCGCGCGTGGTGACGACCTCACGATGGATTTTCTGAAAATGCTCGGCGAGGCGCGCGATCTGGGTGGATTTGCCGGAGCCTTCGGAGCCCTCGAAGGAAATGAGCCGACCGGTAGTTGTCGTTTTCAGAGGCATGACGAAAGGGTGGGAGAATCAGCGCCAGTTGGCGAGGAAGGTTTCGAGAGCAGCGAGGGTTGGGCTTTCGGCTGTGCGCACGTAATGGCCGCTCGTAGAAACGCCGAGTGCGAGGCAGGACTCGGGGGTGAGGCCGAGCAGCTGACCGGTCGCGAAGCCGGCGTTGAAATGATCCCCGGCACCCGTGGTGATTTTCGTCTGCGTCGTGTAAGGGCCAGGCACCCACCAGGTGCCTTCCGTGGTGGCGCATGCGGCGGACTCGCGCGGATGCACGACGACCGTCGAGACACCGAGCTTGGCGCGAATTGAGGTCGTCAGCGCGCATAGGCCGGCTTCGTTTTCCGGTGCGGTCGGAAGACCGAGCGCGGTAGCGACTTGCTGGGCTTCCTTCAAGTTGAGTCCGAGCGTGACGCGTCCGAATTTTTCAAAACGCGCGATCGCCGCGAGCGCGGCACGTAGATCGTCGGCAGAGCGCTTTTCGGGATCGGCGAGATCGAAAAATAATTTTCGCCCGGGCGAGGCAGGGAGATTCGGCAGCGCGTGGGTGAGCACGGCTTCGTAGATGGCGGTCATGTTCGGCACCATCGTCCAGTTGACGAGCGCGATCAGGTCGGCGGCGGCAAGTTCGGCGTGAAACGCGGCCTCGCCCATCGTCTCACAGATGCGTGCGTAAGTGACTTCGTCGAGGGAGCGCATCTGGCCGAGCATGAGCTTGCCGTCGTCGAATTCGACGGCGGTGGTCATCGCGGGCGCGCAGAGCGAAACGGTCTTGGCGCGAGCCGCGAGATCGGCGAACACACCGTGAATCTGCGGGCGGCCGAGCGCCGCGATAATCGTGATGCTAGTGCCGGCGGCGACGAGCGCGTGGCCCATGATGGGGGCGTTGCCGCCGAGCTTCTCGAAGCGCGGGTAGAATTCCAGGTTGGCGCTCTTGCCCGCGGCGCCGGTGATGCGTTGCGCGAAATCGGTGATCGTTGGAATAGGCGAGAAATTATCGCCCTGGCCGCGGCGCAGGCCGACGGGGCTCACGATGGTGTCGACGAAGCCGTCGAAGCCGATGACCGCGCGGCGGGCGGCGGGAAAGGCGAGAGCGGAGCGAAGTTCGGCGAGGGCGCGGGAGCGAAACATGGGCGGAAGCTGCGAAGGAAAAATCCCGCGCGACGCGCCGCAATCAGATTCGGCTCGCCGGTGAACAAGTCGCCGGGAATTTCCGTTGAACGCTGGCGTCAAACTCGCCAACTGTGTGCCACTCACTCATGCCCGCGCTGACTTTTTTTTCGCCGGTCGTTGCGACGACCAACATCATCGAGGTCTTCGACCGCTGCGACACCATCGACAAGGTGATCGTGGCGGGGCTCGGGATCTTCAGCCTCGTCGCGTGGACGATCATGTTCGGCAAGAACTCCGAGCTGAAGCGGCTGCGTCACCTTAATTACACGTTTGAGGTTCACCTGCGCGACCAGCGCACGCTGCTCGATCTGCCGGAATCGTTTCGCGACCAACGCACGATCCCATTCGCGGATTTGTTCGCTGATGCGGTGGAGGCATATTGGCGTGCGGCGGCGATCGCGAAAGAGCAGGGCACCCAGAATTCCCGGGCGCCACTCGAGCACGCCGAAAACGCCATCCAGCGCGCGATCGCCCGGCAGACCCTGCGCTACGAGGCCAGTATGATCTTTCTCGCCTCGATTGTGTCGGGAGCGCCGTTCATCGGGCTGCTCGGCACCGTGTGGGGCGTGATGGAGGCCTTCAGCTCGATCGCCGTGCAGCAGACGGCGGGCATCCAGCAACTTGCCCCCGGCGTCTCCGGCGCGATGCTCGCGACGATCGCCGGACTCATCGTCGCGATTCCGTCGGTCTTTGGCTACAACCTGCTGCTCAGCCAGACTCGTCGGATGGTGACTGAACTCGAAAATTTCGCGAGTTCGCTCGCTGATCGCATCGAGTTGGAAGTCAAGTAACGCGTCGCCATGGCCCGCAATTTTCGCCGCCCGCACTCCGTCCAGCCCATCGCGGACCTGAACGTCACGAACCTGATCGATCTCGGGTTCATGCTGCTGATTATTTTCATGGTCGCGACACCCCTGATCAACCAGCAGGAGCAAACGACGCGCGTGAACCTGCCCTCGATCGCTAAGGTGCCCGAACAGAAACCCGACAAGGATGATCGCTTTGTAGCGATCAGCGTGGATGCGAGCGGGCGATATTTTTTGGAAAACAGCGGCACGCCATCGACGCTCGCGGAATTGCGGACGCGGCTGCGGCGGTTTGCGGCCGAGCCGAAGCCGCCCGTCATCCGCATTCGGGGTGACGGCAAGGTGTCCTACGAAAAGGTCGCGGAGGTGTTCGGCGAGGTGCAGAGCGCGGGACTCACGCGCTTCACGATCGATTCGCAGGGCAAATAAAACATCCGTCCGCACGTCTCACTCACGAAGGCGATTCAATGGGCCCGCAGGCACAGCAAAACGGAATTTTTCTCTCGGCCACGCTGCACGGCGCAATCGTGGCGCTGGCGTTGCTGTGGTCGTTCGCTGCGAGCATCAACACGAAGCCGCCGTCGCGCATCCTCGAGTTGGTGGCGGGCGAGGGAAACAATTACGGCGCAACGGTCGCGCCCGCGCTCGGCACGCCGGGCGGCGTGAAACTCACCGTGCCGGCGCAACCCGCGCCAAAACCCGAGACGGTGAAGCCCGAGCCCGCGCCGGTCACGCCGGCCGAGCCCCAACCGCCGCCGCAACCGAAAGCGCCGCCCATGACGAAGCAGCAACCTGCGCCGGCCACGCCCGCGCCGCCGACCAAGGCCGCCGATACGGCGCCGAATTTCGCGAAATCGATCCGCCGTAAACTAATTGCCGCCGACAGCCGAGCGAAGGCCGCCGTTGCCAAGGAGCGCGCGGCCGAAGCTAAGGCGGCGGCCGCCGCGGCGAAAGTGCAGCACATCGACGCGGAAGGCATCGCGAAGGGTGTTGTGGGTGGTTCTGCCGCCAACAAGGACGGCGGCGCGGGCGGTCGCGCGCTCGAGAGCACGGCGGGTTCGGCGATGGAGCGCTATGATGCGATGCTGATCGATCGGCTTCGTCGCGCGTTGGAGGCGGAGAAGCCGCCGGGTTTGAGTGATGCGCTCATTGCGACGGTGGTTTTCAATATCGGCGCGGATGGTTCGCTCACCAACATCCGCATCACGAAACGATCGGGCAGCGCGGAATTCGACGCGGCGGTGCGGGCGGCGTTCCGCCGGGTCGGCGCGGTCGGGCCGCGGCCCGATCATCGGAGCGAGACCGACGTGGAACTCGATTTCCGAGCGAAGGAGCAGGACGGCGGCTAACAAAAACGCCACCGACGTGAGCCGGTGGCGTGGTTTTGAAATTGGTGGACCCTAGGAGGTTCGAACTCCTGACCTCCTCAATGCCATTGAGGCGCTCTACCAACTGAGCTAAGAGCCCTTCGCACTTGCGAGGGGTGAGGAAAATCAAAGTTCCGCCGGCGAAAGCAAGGACTTTTTCTCGCGCCTCCTTCACCGCGAGAGCACGGGCGGCTCTTCGGCGGAAGGTGGCATCGACGCGGCATACGCGCGCGCGAGCACTGCGCGCCAGTGCGCATCCTCGAGTTCCCGGCGCTGCACGGAGCGGTATTCCATCTCTCCGGCGTAGAAGATAAAGGCGAAGAGCAGCACCAGCAGCCAGTTGCTCAGCATAAAGATCGCGAATAGCGCCCCGAGCACCGCGATCACTTTGCCGATCGTCGCGGCCCAGAACGTCGCGCGCAGGTAGCGCATCCGCGTCGCGAGCAGCGCGCGCAGGATGCGACCGCCGTCCATCGGAAAGGCGGGCAGCAGGTTGAAAATGCCCATGCGAATGTTCCAGATCACCAATTCGGTCGTGAAGGCCGGCCACGAGTAGTTCGAATCGGCGTCGTCGGGATAGCTCACGTAGCACAGCACAAGCCACAGCGTCGCCGCGATGACGAAGTTCACCGCCGGGCCGGCGAGCGTGATGAGCAACTCCCGCGACGGTTGACGCGGTATGTCGTCCATTTCCGCCATGCCGCCGATCGGCATGAGCAGGATGCGGCGCACGCCGATGCCAAAGCGCATCGCTGTGAACGAGTGCCCGAGTTCGTGCAGCACCACGCAGGTGAAAAACGCGATGAGCATTCCCGTTTCAAGAGCGAGTCCTGGCCAGCGGTCCTCCTGCCAGCCTTCCTGCGCGGCGAAGGCCAGCAGCAGGAAAAACGACGCATGGACTGCGAGTTGAATGCCGCGAATGCGGAAAAGGTTCATTGACCAACCAAGCATGGCCGGCAACAAAGGCGAACCTGCGGAAATCGCGAGCGTCTTCGCACGCGACCGCCGCCAGGCCGTTTCACCTTCATGTCCGACACCACCGCCAAGCCGCCCACCATTCTCGTGGTCGATGACGACGCCGAGATTCGCTACTCGCTCGCGCGCGTGCTCTCCTCGCGCAAATACCACGTCATCGAGGCGCCGAGTGGCGAGCAGGGCGTGGCCTTGGTGAAAAAAGGTCCGCCGCCGGACCTCGTTTTTCTCGATGTGCGCATGGGTGCGATGGGCGGCATCGAGGCCCTCCAGCACATCCGCTCCGCCAATCCGAAGCAGCTTGTCATCCTAATGACGGCGTTCGGCACCGCGCAGACCGCGATCGAGGCGATGAAATACGGTGCCTTCGACTACGTCATGAAGCCCTTCGATCCGGCGAAGGTCCTCGCGCTTGCCGAAAACGCGCTCAAGGCCCACGCCGACATGCGCGCTGTCGGAGACTACAAGCCGACGATTAACGCTGAGGATTATCGCGAGGGCATCGTTGGCAGCTCGTCGGCGATGCAGGAAGTCTTCAAAACGATCGGCCAGGTCACCGCCAGCGACGTGACCGTTATGATCACGGGCGAAAGCGGCACGGGCAAGGAACTCGTCGCGCGCTCGATCTGGAAACACAGCCATCGCGCCGCGAAGCCGTTCATCGCCGTCAACTGCGCCGCGATCCCTGACAACTTGATCGAGAGCGAACTCTTCGGCCACGAAAAGGGCTCTT
The DNA here is from genome assembly GCA_903896015.1 of uncultured Opitutia bacterium. Taxonomy (GTDB): domain Bacteria; phylum Verrucomicrobiota; class Verrucomicrobiia; order Opitutales; family Opitutaceae; genus CAITWF01. The sequence goes on from CAITWF010000048.1 coordinate 41,837, forward strand.
TTACGGGAGCGACTGGACAGCGCATCGGCAAGTTCGAGCTCTGCGACGCCGGCACGATTTTCCTCGATGAGATTGGCGACATGGCGCTCGCGACGCAGACGAAAATTCTCCGCGTGCTGCAGGCGGGTGAAATCCAGCGCGTCGGCGGCACCGAAACGATCAAGGTCGACGTCCGCATCCTCGCCGCGACGAACAAGGACCTCGAGGAAATGGTGAAGGCTAAAACCTTCCGCGAAGATCTTTATTATCGGCTAAACGTTGTCCGCATCCGCATGCCCCCGTTGCGCGAACGCGACGACGACATTCCTCAGATCGTTGATTTCTGCCTCCAAAATCTGGTGAAGCAGAAGAAGGCGCGCGTCACCAAGGTGTCGCCCGAGGCGATGACTGTGCTGACACGGCACAACTGGCCGGGCAACGTGCGCGAACTCGAAAACGTCGTCTACCGCAGCGCCGTCATCGCGCAAGGCGACGCCATCCTCGTGAAGGATCTGCCGGTGGAGATCCGTGGCGCGACCGGCGCGGGCGAGGGCAGCGCGGCACCGTTTGCCGTCGAGATTGTGCCGCTGCCGGCGGCACCGGTGAGCGCGTCGCCGACCATGACGATCGAAGCGGCGCTCGATTTCGTATTTGAGAAACTGTCGGCCGGCGGCGATCCGCTGCTGCCGCAAATCGAGAAGGAGATGATCGCGCGCGCGCTGGCGGCGGAAAATGCCGACGAGGCGAAGGCGGCCAAGCTCCTCGGCCTGACGAAGGCGGCGATCGCGAAGCGACGCAAAGAGCTTTAGTTTTCACGTCACTCCTCAGACACCCCTTACCCCATGAAACTCCTCCTGCGCTTCCCCGTCGCCGCTGCTTGCGGGCTCTTCCTTGCCGCGAATTTGCTGCAGGCCGCTCCCGAAGCGGCGCTCGCGCCGAAAAAAGTATTGGTATTTACGAAGTCGTCGGGCTTCGAGCACGACGCGATCAAGAACGATGGTGGGAAAGGCCATGGCTACGCGTTTCGCGTGCTGACCGCGATTGGCGCGAAGGAGAACGTTGTGTTCACCTATTCGAAGGACGGCACGCTGTTCTCGCCGTCGTATCTCGCGCAGTTCGATGCGTTCGTGTTCTACACCAGCGGAGATCTGACGATGGCGAAAAGCGATCCGCGCGGCGACGGGCTCGCACCGATGACGCCCGCGGGGAAGGCCGCGCTGCTCGCGGCGGTGGCGGGCGGCAAAGGTTTTGTCGGACTGCACAGTGCGTCGGACAGCTTTCATTCGTTCGGCCGCAACAACCATGTGCCCGAGCGGTTCGACGACGATGGCGACAAGGCTGACGACTACATCAAGTTGCTCGGAGGCGAATTTATCCGTCACGGCGCGCAGCAAAAATCCCGCCTCATCGTCGCCGATCCGAAATTCCCCGGGATGGCTGGCGGATTCGCTGCCGAACTCACCCTGCACGAGGAATGGTATTCGCTGAAAAATTTTGCGGCCAACGACCACGTCATTCTCGTGCAAGACACGGCGGGCATGACGGGCTCGGAATATGAGCGTCCGCCGTATCCCTCGACGTGGGCGCGGATGCAGGGAAAGGGCCGCGTGTTCTACACGAACCTCGGTCACCGCGAGGACATCTGGGATCACGCGGCGTTTCAGGCGCTGCTGACCGGTGCACTCAACTGGTCGCTAGGGCGTATCGACGCTGACGTCTCGCCAAATCTCAACTCCGCTGCTCCGCAAGCCAACCTGCTGCCGAAATACGAAGCCCCGCCCGCGCCCGCGCCGTCATCGAAAAAGAAATCCTGAACGGCGCAGTGCTTCGTCACCCCAACCCCCCACCGCGATGAAAACACCCCGCCTGCTAGCGCTTTTCGCGCTCCTCGTGTCGCACATTTACGCCGCCGACGATTACGTGCCCGGTCCCGATTCGAAGCCGCAGCCCGGCGTGCCGAAGGGCGAGTTGATCAAATTTGAGTATGCTGCCTCGAAAATTTTTCCGGGGACTACACGAGACGTGACCGTCTATGTGCCGAAGCAATATGACCCCGCGAAGCCCGCATGCGTCTACGTCAATCAGGACGGCGTGCAGTGGAGCGCGCCGACCGTGTTCGACAACCTCATCGCGCGCGGCGAGCTGCCGATCATCATCGGTGTGTTCGTCACGCCCGGTGTCGTGAAGGCGCGCGAGCCCGCGACGCAGCAGGATCGTTTTAACCGCAGTTTCGAATACGATGGGCTGGGTGACGCCTATGCGCGTTTCCTCCTCGATGAACTGCTCCTCGCGGTCGAAACGAAATCCACGGCCGACGGCCGAGCGATCCATCTCTCGCACTCCGGCAACGATCGCGCGATCGGTGGATCGAGCAGCGGAGCGATTTGTGCGTTTACGGCGGCGTGGGAGCGGCCAGACGCGTTTTCGCGCGTCTTCAGTTGCATCGGCACCTACGTCGGCCTGCGCGGCGGCAACAATTACTCGACGCTCATCCGCAAGTATGAGCCGAAGCCGCTGCGCGTGTTTCTCCAGGACGGCGAAAGTGATTTAAACATTTATGGCGGAGACTGGTGGATGGCGAATCAGGCGATGGAGCGCTCGCTCACGTTTGCCGGCTACGAAGTGAAGCACGCGTGGGGCGATGGCGCGCACAGCGGCAAGCAGGGCACGATGCTTTTCCCTGATGCGATGCGCTGGCTCTGGCACGACTGGCCCCAGACCGTGAAAGCGGTGGCGCCAACAAAAAACGCGTTGCTTGCCGAACTGCTCATCCCCGGTGAGGACTGGCAACTCGTTGGCGAAGGCTACAAGAGCACCGAAGGCCCCGCGGTGAACGCGAAGGGGGAGGTGTTTTTCAATGATGTGTCTGCGAGCAAAACCTACCGAATCGGACTCGACGGCCAGGTTGCACTGCTTAACGACGACGCAAAAAAATCCAACGGCGAAGCGTTCGACGCCGACGGTCGCCTCTACTCGGTCTCCATGCGTGATCCTCGCGTGCTGCGTTACGAGGCTGACGGTAAGGTCACCGTGCTTGCCGAGGACATCGCGGGCAACGACGTGGTGGTGGCGCACAGCGGCAATCTCTATTTCACCAATCCGCCACCTGACCCCAGCAACGATCCGAGCAAGCTCTGGCTCATCCGTTCCGACGGCTCCAAGCAGGTGGTCGACACGGGTGCGGTCAAGTACATGAACGGCGTCACGCTCTCGCCGGACCAGTCGCTGCTCTATGTGGCCGACTACCGCTCGCACTGGGTTTACAGCTACGTGATCCAGCCGGATGGCACGCTGGTGGACAAGCAGCGCTACACCTGGCTCCACGTGCCCGACACCGACGATTGGAGCAACGCCGATGGAATCCGGTGTGATCGTAACGGCCTTCTCTATGTTGCCACCAAAATCGGCATCCAGGTCTGCGATCAGCCGGGTCGCGTGAACGCCATCATCCCGACGCCGAACCGGCGCGTCGCTAACCTCGTGTTCGGCGGGGCGAAGTTTGACACGCTCTTCGCCACGTGCGGCGACAAGGTTTTCAAACGAAAATTAAACACGGTCGGTGCCAACGGCTGGGACGCTCCGATCAAGCCGCCGAAACCGCACCTCTGAGCGGAGGTTGGGGGCGCTATTTCAGCGCCGCTATGAAACGTTGGACGCGCTTCGCGTCGACCGCGCCGGACCAGTGGCCGCCCGTCTTGAATTCCGAGCCGACGATGAAACCATCGGCGCTTTCGAGAAAGCCGCCGACATTTGCCGCCGTCACGCCGGAGCCCAGATAGACGGGGAGTCGTGTCGTGCGCTTCACCTCGCGCACTTCGTCGGGTTTCGGCGCGTCGCCTGTCACCGCCCCGGTTACGATCACCGCGTCGCCGCGCATGAACTCCACGGCATGCGCCGTTTCACCGATGCCGATGTCGACCGTGATCGCATGCGAGCTGTGCTTCTTCTTCACATCGGCCCAAATTTGCACGTGCCCGGCGCCGATCGTGCGGCGATAGCGGAGAAGTTCGGCGGCCGACGACTGGATGATTCCCTCGTCTGCTACGTGTGCGAAGGCAAAACCTTCTGCCCGAATAAAATCGAGTCCCGCGGCGAGCGCGACAGCGAGTGCTTCCCGGTTCGCGGCCGCGAGCACCTGCACGCCGCACGGCAATTTCGCCTCATCCTTCACTGCGTGGGCGATTACGCTCATCGCCGCGACGATCTCCGGGCCTACGCCGCCGCGGAGGTAGGGCGTGTCGTGCATGTTTTCGAGCATCAGCCCATCCACGCCGGCGTCGCGGTAGAGTTTTGCCTCCTTCACGGCTTGCGCCTCGATGGCGCGCAGCGGTTGCGCGTGCGCAGGCGTGCCCGGGAGGGCTCCGACGTGAATCATCGCGATCACGGGCTTGGTCGAACGAAAAAGTGTGGAGCGGAGAATCATGAAGTAGGGGGAATTATTTTTACGCGGGAGCCACAATCCGCTCGGCTTCGACCAGCGTCTCGCACGTGACGATGCGGACGCCGCGTCGATAGTGAATGATCGAAAGGATGTTGAAGCCGATGTCCTTGTCGCGATCGGGGATGACGCGGACGACCATACCGATGCCGCTCGCCCGACTTAGGTCCATCATCCGCGTGATGTGCGGCACGCAGTCCAAATCCATCGAGTCGAGTCCGCTGAGATCGGTCAGCACCGTGAAGCCGGCGCAGGTCTGTGGCAGCAGGCGCTCCACCTCGTCACAGCAGGCCTTCGCTCCGGCGACCGTGACATGGCCCAGATAACGCAGCCGCACCAAATGGGGCAGCGCTTCCGTTTGAATTTCAAATTCGACTGAGGGCGGCACACTCTGCTTGTGTCTGCGAACGCCGCGGAGTTCACGGAAATTGTTTTGCGATTCTTTTGGCCCGTGTCTGCGGCTGCAAAGTCCAACCCACGCGGGCACTCCGCTGCCCCGCCTTTACCTCCAATGTTACATCAAATCATGAAATCCTCGCTCCTCCTTGCCTTGTTTGCCCTTGGACTCGTCACGCGCGCCACCGCCGTCGACGCGCCCCCCACCGAACCTGTGATCTTCGATCATGCGCAGATCGACGCCGGCTTCGCGAAGGGCCTGCCGTGGCTCATCAACACGAGCTACAAAATTCAGGCCGGCCGGCGAGTCGCTGGCGGCAAGGTGGAAATTCACGACCATGACACGGATATCCTCTGGGTCACGGAAGGCTCCGCCACGCTCATCACCGGCGGCAAAGCGATCAATCCGACCGCCAAGAGCCCCGGCGAAACCGTCGCCGAAAAAATCGAGGGCGGATCCACGCGCAAAGTCGTGAAGGGTGATCTCATTGTCATTCCGCAGGGCGTGCCGCACTGGTTCAGCCAAGTGGATGGCAAGTTTCTTTACTTCGTCGTCAAAGTGACGAAGTGATCCGCCGGTGCGCAAAAGTCGCGCCATACTCGCTTCGGCAAGCTAAGGCCGGAAATCTTTCATCCACTCTAGTTCCGCCCAGGTCGCAATCGGCGGCTGGGCCGCTCCCGGGGTGGAGCGGCCCGTTTCGATATAATGCCGCATCAGGCCGCCCAGCCGCTGCACGATGTCGGGGTGATCGGCGGCAACGTTTTGCTGCTCCGCCGGGTCGCGCGTGAGGTCATAGAGTTGATATTTGGGCAGCGTGCTCAAGTCAGTCGCGGGGACTTTCAGCCATTCGCTCGGGTTGGGCGTCGGCGAACTCCAGCCGCCCGAGCCGGGCCAGAGCAAGAGCTTCCAAGTGCCTTGACGAATGGTGAATCGACCTTCGCCCGAGTGATGAACGAGCGCCTCGCGAAGCGGTTTCGCGGGCCGTTCGCCGCGCAGCAGCGGCGCGAAACTCACACTGTCCTCGGCGGCCGCAGCCGGCACCTCCGCGCCCAGCAAATCGGCGCACGTTGCGAAAAAGTCCAGCTGCCCAATCAACTCGCCTGACTGGGTGCCGCGTGGCACGTGTCCCGGCCAGCGCACGAGGAACGGGATGCGGTGGCCGCCCTCGAACAAGTCGGACTTGTAGCCGCGGTAGCCGTCGCTCGGGTCGTGATTAATCGCTTTGAGCTCCGCGAGGCCGGCGGCGGGCGCGAAGCCATTGTCGGATGTGGCGACGACGATCGTATTGGCGGCGAGTCCGCTTTTTTCGAGCGCGGCGAGGATGCGACCGATGTCAGCGTCGACTTGCGAAACAAAATCGCCGTAGACCGTGGTGTGAGTCGAGCCCGCGAATTCGCGCGTTGGCAGCAACGGTGTATGTGGGGCCGCGAGCGCAAGGTAGAGAAAGAAAGGCTGGTCTGGGTGAGTCGCACGCTCGGAGAGATAATCGATCGTTTTTTCAACCAATCGCGGTTCGACTTGCTCCATCTGAAAATCCGGACTGATCACGCCCGCGCGCCAGAGTCTGGGCGGCGGGCTGTTGCCGATTTTGCCGGTGGGCAGGCTGGCCGCGCGATCGTTGGCGAGCCACACATAGGGGGGCATGTCGAGCGAGGCGGTGATTCCGGAAAATCGGTCGAAGCCGCGCGCGGTCGGGCCGCCGCCGAACGGTTTTGAAAAATCAACGTCGTCGGGATTCGGCCCGCTTTTCGCCCAGTCGACGCCAAGGTGCCACTTGCCGAACATCGCGGTGGCATAGCCATTCGCGCGCAGAAAAGCCGGCAGCGTGACGCGTCCCGGTTCGATCAAGCTGCGCTCGTAGCCATTGACGACGCCGCGCTTCAACGTGCCTCGCCACGCGTAGCGCCCGGTGAGAAGGGCATAGCGACTCGGCGTGCAGAGCGAGGACGCAGCGTGGGCGTCGGTGAAGCGCAGTCCCTCCGTCGCGAGCCGATCGAGGTGGGGGGTGCGCCAGGCGCTTTGCGGATTGTAGCACGACACGTCGCCCATCCCGAGGTCGTCGGCGAGAATGAAGACGATGTTGGGCGGTGCGGCGCGGAGCGCGCCGGTGAAAGCGAGTAGCAGAAAAATCCAGCGGCGTGTCATCGGAGAAAGTTTGCCTCAACGTTTTTTCGCCTTGGCTCCCGACTGCATGAACGCGAACACGCGGTCCGCCGCTTCGAGCGCCGCTTGGTCGCCGTGAATCAGGCCGTAGAGTGTGAACGCTTGCACGACCTCGCCATAGTTCACGGATTTCGCTTCGCCGGTGAAGGGCGAGGCTTCCTTGCCGACGCCGGTGCGGGTGTTGCCGGTGACGTCGATTTCGCCGGTTGGTTTGACGCGCGAGAGTTGCCATTTCATCGCGGCGGGAAGCACCGCCTCGAATTCCGGGATAGACACGTGGAGCCCGAGCACGGAGCCGAAGAGGATCGAAACGACATTGTAGCTCGAGTCGCGCCCGCCGTTTTCGATGAAGACGCCTTCTGGATCGCGCAGGGTTATCGCGTGGGCGATCAATTTCTTGGAGGTGGCGATCAACTGCTCGTCGTGGAGCACGACGCCGCAGGTGCCGAACGCCTTGGCGGCGATCACGATGCGGTTCACGGCGTGGCTGCTATCTTCGATGATGTGATCGTAGCCGGCCAGAATGAAGGCGCACGCGCGGCGCATCTTCGGTTCGAGCGCCACGATGCGATCATGGAAATGCGCCTCATGCGGCGACTCGCGAATGATGAGAACCATACGACCGCATTCCTGAAGAAAGAAAAACGCGGTCTCTACGGCCGCGCCGATCGGCTTGGCGCTTTTGCCATTCGGGCGGTCGTTGGCTTCGAAACCGCCGTCGGTGCGCTGATGGGCGAAGGTCGCTTCGACGCCACGCCACGCCTGGTCGGCGCGCGCAAGATCGTCGACGACGACGCCGGCGAAAACCCCGCGGCAACTGCCGCGCTGTGTTCCCGCTTCAATCCACGCGTTCATGATGTGGTTGCTGCCGGTGAAGCCGTGTTCGTCGGGCATGTCGCCGTAGAGCGCGAGCAGCCGCTCGCGCGGGATTTGGCGGAGAAGTTCGTATTCGGTCAGTTTCGTGCGGGCTGTTTCGGCGGCAGATAGCGCGCCGCAGACGATTGAGGCCAGCCACCGGCTCGACGCCGTCGAGTTTTCCGCCGTGACGAAATGCGAGTTCGAGCGCCACCGGCACGTCGTCGGTACCAGTGATCGAAATCGCGAGAGTGAATCTGCCGCTCGTCTCCGTCACTTCGACGGTCGCCTCGTAATGCTGAACGTTGCTTTGTACTCGAGCGGCGCGGCTATCCGTGGCCAGCGTGCCGTTTGGCGCCATCCGGACGTGCTCGCCGTTGGCGATCTGCTCGGCGCTGAACGGCTGGAAATACGGGCCATCGAGTTTTTGCCGCAGCACATAGCGCCCGCCGCGCACGACGAGATCGTCGCTCGCGAACTGGCCCTTGCCGAAGAACGCGCCCGCAAGGCGGACGGCTTCGAGCGCAGCGGCGCCTTTGCGAAATGAAAACAGCGTGGTGTTGGCCGCGAGCACGGTGCCGCTGACGGTGCCACGGCGGATGCGGGCGAGGTTTGAGTAGGAAAACGTTTTCGCGTAGTCGGTCGGAAGCGCTGCGTCGGTCGGCAGCGCGCTTTTCAGTTCGGGCTCGGTGAGAAAGGCGGCGAGTTCGCCGGTGAGTTGCGGGCGTGCGTTGCGCTCGATCTCTCGTGCCATGGCCGCGAATCGGCCGTTACCGTCGCGCAGGGCGAGAAATCGGTAAGAATAGTAGTAGCGCGCCATGCTACCGCGTTGATAGCGATCCTGGCGGCGCGAGGCTTCGGTGACGACTTCGCCGTCGGGATGCACGTAGTAGAGGGTCATCTCCAGATTGCGTCGCACCGGCTCTAGCAACGCCGGCCGATCGAGGAGGCGTGAAACGTTAAGCAGCGCGCGGTCGACGACCGGTGAGTAGACCGAGGTGCTCTTTTCGGTGAACTGACCGTCGGGATCGAGATCGATGCCTTCAGCGAGCCACTGATCGATGCGCGCCAAAAGTTTCGGGTGGGGAAACAGCGAATGGATCGAGGCGAGTCCGCCGCAGACCACCCAGCGATGATTCGGCGTGTGCACGCCGCCCGTGGCGAGGGCGTCGCCGGCCTTGACGATGAACTTGGCAAGTTCGTCGGCGACGGACGTGAATTCCGGCGCGCGGCTGGCGCGGAGCAGGCGATAGGCGGGGCAGAGCGCCTCGAGGCAAAACGCCGTGTCGGGTGGCGAATGAAAATTAGTCTCGGGCAAATCGGTGGTGCCGTCGTCATGCTGTGCGACGAGCAGGTAGCCCGCGGCGAGGCGCAGCGGTTCGGCGATCTCGGCGGAGCGAAAATACTTGGAGTCGCGCGCGCTGATCGCACTGGCGACCGCGGCAACGAAACCTGAAGTGGCGCGCGCGAGGTGGATGCCGAATTCGTTGGGTATGCCCCCAAGCCAGCGATGACCGGCGCGCCTTTCCTGAGCGGCGAGTTGCGCGGGAATCGACGCGTCATTGGCGCGGATGAGTTCGCGTAAGAGTGAATCGGTCTCGGTCGGAGCGGGACGAGCGTCAGCGCCAAATGCCTTGAATCCGATCGCGCCGAGACCGGCGGCGGTCACGGAGACCTTGAGAAAATTTCTGCGATGCATGAGCAGGGAGACGGGTGGGGTGCGGGGCGGATGCAACTATTCTTCGCGGCGAATGCCTTTTTCAAAATTCAGCAGCAGCCGTCTGCCGCCAAATTCGATCGTTATGCTCTGTGGTTGGCGAACCGTCCGGGCGTAGGGCGAATCGTGGCGGGAAAAATCGGAATTCTGGAGGACGCCATTGACGCGAAAATCTTTTTGATAAGCCAGCTTCAGCTGGCGCGACCCGGTGCCGTAGGTGAGGACGCTTTCGCGGTAAGTGAACACGTTGCGGTCAACGCGGCGGACAAAGGCATCGAAATCGCCGTCGCGACCGGCCGATCCGAGCTCACAAGCCCACGCGGTGTCGCGCCCTACCTGTATAAGATCGTCGGTGGAGTTGGCGCGATAGGTGAGCGGGCTGGCGCCGATCAGCGCGACATAAACGTCGCCGTGTTTTCCATAGGCGCGCGAGCCTCGCAGCTCGATTCGATCGAAGCGGGCCTGCGGAAAATAGGCGTGAGTGAAAAGATTTGGGCCGTTTTCGCCGAGTGACGTGCGCGTGGGCACGCGGTAGATTTGCAGGCAGACGTTTTCGTGCTGCGCAGCGTCCGGCAGGCGGCCCGGACCCATCCAGTAACTGGGATCAGTGTCGGGTGACTTGCCTTTGCGGGGCACCGGCGGATGCGCGGTGAAGACGCTCAGCCGATTCGACAAGGTCGCGCTCCAAACGTGGTGTTGGTCGTTGAGCGTGCCCGGATGATAGCGCTGGACGCTGGCCAACAGAAAGTCGGGCGTGCGGTAGGTGTAGGTGTTGGCGCGCTGGAGCACGGTCGCATTGGACCAGGGATCGAGCACGCGGGTGATCGTGGGCAGCAGGCCGGTGCGGCGCAGAAGGAAAAAATCCACTGAGCGAAGGTCGTGCAGGAACGAGTTGGAGAATAGATGTTTTTTTTCGACGTAGCGCATCGTCTCGTCGATCACCTCCGGATTGGTAAATGCCTCCATGCCCCATTGGAGCATGATGCGTGAGTCCTCGGTGCCGGCGAGTTGCTCGGCAGGGAGTTCGGCTAGATCGAGGCCTTGGGAGGCTTTGATGATGGTTGGCGAGACATCGCGCCCGATCGCTTCGATTACGGAGGGAACTTGGTAGCGTTCGCGAAAGAGAAAGATGCCATCCATCCGCCGGCCATCGGGGATCGGAAGATCGAAGCCCCAAATATTTTGGATGATGCCTCGCATCGAGTTGCCCTCTTCGCCGCTTCTACGATTCCGGTCGTAGGCCCGGCCCATTGTGGAGACGAAGGTTCCGCGATGGGATTGCGTCGCGACGTCGAACAGCAGCAGGTCGAGGATGATTTTGCTCTTCGTGACGATCTCCGCGTCGTTGCTGAAATCGATCAGATTGCAGAGCGGGGCGACGTCCTCGACATAGTAAACGTTGGAATACCACTCGGAGAACCCATAGCGCCAGCGCTGCTCAAGCCAGGTGAGGACGCGCCGGCGTGCATCGGTCATGTGCGCACGGCCGGTGCGGCCATCGCGCGTGAAGACCTGCTCCGGGAATTTCTGACCGACGAGATATTCGGCGGAGGCGTAGAGGATTTGATGGTTTTCGCTCCAATAGCAGTGCCCGTCCTCCCCGGGCTGATCCATCCAATAGCGGAGGTTGAAAATCGCAGCGTGGATTTTTGCGAGGTTCACCGCGTCGATCGCTTGGCTGTGGCGATAGACGATGCGAATGAGCGGGGCCATGCGGAAGTCTTCGAGTTGCTCGAGCGTGCCCTCAAGGTTGGCCCAATCGACCGGTCGGCCCTGCTGCGCGTCGACCAAGTCGTCGTGAACGTTGATTTTCCGTCCCTTCGTTGTGTCCGGCAGAATCGGAATTCGGCGGTGCCTCGCGACATCACGCACCACTGATGCGACCAACAGCAGCGCCACGAGCGCAAACAAGGCGAGAACGCGCCGCCGGGTGATCATGATGGGGAGCGCGCAATCCGCTGATAGGTGGATTGCGTCCGATTCAGCCGGCTTGATTCGAAATGAGTCACGAAGGGTGGAGGCAGGATGAGAGTAAATTGGCCCGTCAATTTTTCTGACGGGCACTGAGGGGATTTGATTGGGAGGTGGCCCAGCTAACCGGTCGGGCGTTCAGCCCCATGTTCTTTCGGGTTTGGGCAACATCAAGTTCCACCACGGTGCAAGCGTTGCACTGGGCCTGCGTTGGGGGCGCGCGCAGATGAAATTTGTTCGACCTGCGCAATTTTGAACTGACATCAGACTGCACGGGGATGTGATCGCAGGCATTGCTCCACCTCCGCGCTGATGATCCGCCGATTTTTTTCTCAGCTCTTTGATTCGGATCAGAAACCGGACGAGGTCGGGACTACACCAACGTATGTGGTTTTGGCTGGCCTGGCCTTCGGCATCGCGTGGCTGACGTATTGGCCCGCGCTGTCAGGCGGCTTGCTCTGGGACGACGCCGCCCATGTGACCGCGCCCGCGCTGCGGTCGCTGCGGGGCCTTGTTCGCATTTGGGCTGAACTCGGAGCGACGCAGCAATATTATCCGACACTGCATACCGCGTTTTGGATTGAGCACCGGCTCTGGGGCGATGCCGTGATCGGCTACCATGCGATAAACTTGATGCTTCACACGGCGGCGGCGGGACTTTTTTGGGCAGTTTTGCGTGAACTGCGGATAAGGGGGGCGGGACTCGCCGCGCTGCTGTTTCTGTTTCATCCTGTCTGCGTCGAGTCGGTCGCCTGGATCTCGGAACAGAAGAATACGCTTTCGCTCGTGTTCTATCTGGGGTCCGCGTTGACCTACCTGAAGTTTGATCGGGAGCGTCGCGCCTGGCTCTATGCGTTCGGGCTGATCCTCTTTCTGCTGGCGCTTTCAACCAAGAGCGTCACGGCGACGCTGCCTGCTGCGCTGCTGGTAGTGATGTGGTGGAAGCACGGTGTTCTCACCTGGAAACGCGACGGACGACCGCTGCTGCCATGGCTGATCGTGGGGGCGGGAGCCGGGCTGTTCACGGCGTGGGTTGAGCGCACGGTGATCGGCGCAAACGGCGCGGACTTTGATCTGACGGTTGGCATGCGCATGGTTTTGGCCGGTCGCGCGCTGGCGTTCTACCTCGGCAAACTCTTCTGGCCGGTGAACCTCTCCTTCGTCTATCCCCGCTGGACGATCGATCCGGCTATTGGTTGGCAGTTGCTTTTTCCGATCGTTTGTGGGGCGGCGCTCGTGATCCTCCTCGCGCGGTTGCCGCGGCAGCGAGGGCTGGTTGCGGCGGCGCTGGTTTTTTCGGGCACACTTTTTCCGGCCCTCGGCTTCTTCAATTTGTATCCCTTCAGGTATTCCTACGTGGCGGATCATTTCCAGTATCACGCCAGCCTTGCGATTTTCGCGGCGGCGGGCGCTGGCTGGGCCGAGGGGAGTGAGGGCGTGGGGCTGCAGGCGGTTCGTTGGCGTCGCCTGATTCCAGCGGTCGCGGCATGTGGGATTTTAGCCGTTTTGGCGTTTCAGTCCCACCGCCAAAGCCCCAACTATTCCGATGTCGAGACGCTCTATTTGGCCACACTCGAGCACAACCCCGGCTGTGTCCTCGCGCATAACAACCTCGGAATGATCCTGGCGCGGCGCGGCGACTCAGCTGCGGCTATCGAGCACTTTCGCCGGGCTATCGAGGCCAACCCGAACTACGCTGAGGCGGAAGACAATCTCGGCGGCGAGTTGGCCAAGCTCCCCGGCCGCGAACGTGAGGCGGCAGCGCACTTCGAGGCAGCCCTACGGATTCATCCGGATTTTCCCATGGCCCAGATCAACCTCGCCAACGAACTCGCGTTGATCCCGGGCCGGTGGCCGGAAGCCGAGCGGCACTTTCAGCGGGCGCTGGAATTGAAGCCGAACTATGCGAAAGCACATAACGATCTCGCGATTGGGCTGGCGCGAATTCCCGGGCGTCGCGCGGAGGCGCTCGATCATTACGCCGCCGCGCTGCGAATCGATCCCGGTTACGCGGCTGCACGGGCCAATTTTGCCTTTGAACTTTCCCGCGATCCTGGGCGGATACGGGAAGCTCTCGATCAGTATGCGGTGGCGCTCGCGGCGGATCCCGCGCAGGCCGAGGCTCATAATAATTTCGCGAACCTGCTGGCGGGGATTCCCGGGCGACAGGCTGAGGCGATGAGCCACTACGAGGCGGCATTGCAAGTGAGAGCCGACTTCGCAGAAGCCCACAACAATCTCGCGAACGAGTTAATCAAGGACCCCGGCCGCGTTGCCCAAGCGCTGTCGCATTACGAGGCAGCCGTGCGGATAAAACCTGACTATGCAGAGGCGCACAACAATCTCGCCATCGCCTATGCGAATGAAGGCCGGATCGAAGAAGCGGCGCGGCATTTTCAGCTGGCGATCAAAATCCGGCCAGACTTTCAGGCGGCGCGCGACAATCTGAGCCGACTGTTGGCCCCGCACCTGTGAGCATCCTTCGAATCCCACGGACGGCAGAAGCATGATTCCTCCTCGCGCGCGCATGCGCTCCACGCATCCCAAGGCTTCCGTGGCGACGCCCACAACGCCGGCCGATAAAAACTTGCCGGGCCGGTTGTTCGCGGCGGCGATTATCACCATCGCCACGGCGGCAGTCTACGCGAACAGCTGGTCGGGCCCGTTTGTTTTCGATGATCAGGCGTCGATTTTGCACAACGATTCGATCCGTCATCTTTCGGACTTGGGCGCGATATTCTCCCCGCCGGGGGAAGGTTTCACGGTGGATGGCCGGCCGATCCTGAATCTTTCGCTCGCGATTAATTATGCGATCAGTGGCACCCAAGGGTGGAGTTACCACGCGCTCAACGTGGTCATCCACATTCTGGCGGCACTCACACTTTTTGGCATCGTGCGTCGGACACTGGGGCGGACAATCGGAGTGCGCGGCGTTGGCAACGAGACGGGGACGGTGGGAGTCAGCGACGCAAGCGTGCTCGGGATGGCGGTGTCGCTGCTTTGGGCGCTGCATCCGCTCCAGACGGAATCGGTGACTTACGTCATTCAGCGTGCGGAGTCCTTGATGGGACTGTTTTATCTGCTGACGACTTACTGTTTCATTCGGGCCGCGGAGGCTTCGCCCGGCCCGACGGCATTGCGATGGTCTGCACTTTCATGGTTGGCCTGTTTTGTCGGCATGGGGACCAAGGAGGTCATGGTGTCCGCGCCGCTCATGGTTTTTCTGTATGATGGAATTTTTGTTTCAGCAGGGTGGCGCGCGGCGCTCCTGCGGCGGTGGAAGTATTACGCCCTCCTTGCGCTGACCACCGGCGTGTTGCTGGCGCTCGCCCTTCGAACGGGTTCGCGGGGAGGAACCTCGGGCTTCGGGATCGACGTCACGCCGTGGATGTATTGGCAGACGCAATTTCAAGCGGTCGCGCACTACCTGTGGCTCTCGTTCTGGCCGGGCACGCTGATCTTCGACTACGGTGTCCGTTGGACGAGCGGTCTCGCCGATGTGCTGCCATATGCGGTCATCGTGGGCCTGTTGGTCGTGGCAACGGGAGTGGCGCTGTGGCGGCGCCACGCTACGGGATTCTTAGGTGCGTTCTTTTTCGCGATCCTTGCCCCGACCTCGATCGTCCCGGGCAATCGCCAAACGCTCGCGGAGCACCGGATGTATTTGCCGTTGGCGGCGGTGATCGTGCTGGTCGTGGTCGGGGCCAACCGCCTGATCGCTGACGCACACCGCAGGAAATTTTTGGCGACGGCGTGGCTGCCACTGGCACTGATCGCATTGCCCCTCGCGGCGGTGACTGTCCACCGCAATGAAATTTATCGGAGCGAACTGACGCTCTACCGCGACACGGTCGCCGGGCGACCCGGAAACGCTTCGGCCCACACGAATCTGGGTAATGCGTTGCGCAACGCCCGACGTTATGAGGAGGCGATCGTCGAATATGAAGAGGCGCTCAGGCTCCGGACCGATTCTCCGCAAGTGCACTACGATTTGGCCGGCGCGTTTTCCGCTTCCGGCCAATTGCTGCAGGCAATCGTTCATTACGAAGAAGCTCTGCGCCTGAAACCCGAATATGCCGAGGCGCACAATAATCTGGGCATTGCCCTCGCGCGCTCCGGGCGGGACGGGGAAGCGATTGGACACTTGTCCGAAGCGGTGCGGCTCAACCCTGCCAGTCCGGAGGCGCATTTGAACTTTGGTCTCGTCCTCATTCGGACCGGTCGCCTTTCGGAGGCGATCGAAGAATACCGACAGACCTTGCGGCTTGATCCGGGATTCTATCGCGCCCGCGAAGCGATGGGCAACGCGCTGCGGCTCGCGGGTCGCGAGCGCGAGGCTGCGGAGGAATTGGAGACGGCCGCCCGACTTCAGGCGGCGCGGCTTTCGCCGCGGTAGGAGAATGATTCGCAGATCCCGCATCCTCCGGCGTGCCGATCTGAGATGAGAGAAAGCGAAAAGGCGGCAGCCGACCAGCGGCAGCCGCCTTCACATCAAATCAATCCTGTTTCGGATTATCGGCTTAGAAGTTCGCTTTCAGGCCGGCGGTCCACACGGGCTGATAGATGGCGCGATGGTAGTTCTTCGCGATGGCCGGAGTGTTCGGACTGTAGCGCAGTTCGGTCGGCTCGTAACCCGAGATGTCGCGTCCGTTGATAAAGAGGGACAGGTTCTTTGTTGCACGGAAGCTGACGTCCAAATCGACGCGGATGGCTCCGCGGCGATACATGAACTCGTTGGGTTCGTAGGTGGGCGTGGAACTGGTCGTGAAGTCCAAATATTGCAGGCGCGTCTTCGAAGTGGCCTTGGAGTTGACCGAGACGGAGAACCGGCTGCGCGTTAGGCTCACGCCGAGGCCCGCAGTATACGGGACGATGTAGAGATTTTGCGCCGCAAACTGCACGGCCATCACGCCGCCACCGGTCTGAGTTGACCTGGTGCCGCTAGCGACGACACGGAGGCCGCGTGCCCAATCAGGGAGAAGTTTGTCGAGCAAGTAACTGCCGCTGAGTTCCAAACCTGATGTGACGATGCGACCGGTCATATTGATGGGCGTGCGCAGCACCGAGCCGGGGAATTCGGCCGAATTGATTCCATAGGTAGTCAAGTAGTCCGCCGTCTGAGCCACGGTGAGGGTATTCGTTCCGAACGCGTTGTCGACGAACCGGCGGTAGCCGCGCACGGTGAAATTCGAACGCCCATCCGGAGCGTAATATTCCAACGACGCGCCAAAATTATTGGAGGTCCACGGCTTCAGCGCCGGATTGTTGGCGTTGATGATCGTTGTGGCCGTCGGATCGAGCGTCGTTGGGTCGGGTAGGTTGAGACTCGGATAGATGTTATTAAAATCGGGACGACCGATAGTGTGGCCGCCGGACACGCGCGCGACGAGGTTGGGGTTCAGATCGTAGCTCACCGCCAGGCTCGGAAAGTAGTTGTTGTAGCGGGCGCTCGATTGACTCCCGTTCATGATGTAGTTGGCGTGGGCTTGAGCGAGCGAGTTTACAGGGTAGAGCAGCTGGATGGTCTGCCCTTTGCCGGCCTGATAGACGCCCCCCTGCGTGTTGAGGATCTGGCCTTGAGCATTCTTCGCGTAATTGCCGCCGGGATTGAAATACGGGCCCGTGCCGAAGTCGCGGGTCTGCTCGAAGCGAACGCCGTAGGCGAATTTTAGCCGTCCGTGGAGCATACTGCTGTCGGCGCGGATATAAGCGGCCGGAACATCCTCCCGGACAGAAAAGCTCGAGGTGACTGCAGAGCTGTAATCATTCCACGGGCGAGACTCTACAAAGAGACTCAGATTGGCTGCTTGATAGGCAGCGATGGCTGCGGGGTCGAGGAACTGCGCGACACCATAGTTGCCGATCATCGGAGTGTTGTAGCCCTTAAGAATAAAATCGGTTCCCGGACGGGTGCCAAGATAGATATAGCCCTGACCATTCCCACCCAGAACCGGATCCGTATTTGCGCGTTTGCTTTGATGCGAATAGTTGAATCCCACTTTAAGCGTGGTGGGAAAATCGGGGATGGCAAAATCGCGACTGGCCGAACCCTTGCCCTCGAAGCGGTGATCCGAGGACCAGAGCGGCTTATAGCGGATGGCTGGCAGGTTGCTGGGAACGTTGGTCAGCGCTCCGGTGATCGGGTCGTAATACTGTCCCGCAAAATTGCCGGCCGCCACGAAGCTTGCCAGACTGGACGGATCGAGCACCGTGCCGTTCGGGGCGATGGCCGAGATACTTTGTGGACCCCATTCTCCGATGTTGTTAAAGTGGAGCTGCTGCAGCGGCCGAATGTTGTAGAGGATCGAGAAGACGGTGCCGACATCGCGGTCGCGGTTCTGCTTGCGGGAATTTCCGTAGCTTTCACCGAGATCGACCTTCCATGCGCCGATGCGGCCTTCGTAGGAGAGAGTCTCTTGTCGGTTCGCTTCATTTACAACCCAAGTCGTGGACTGGTTCAGCACTCGGGGCTGAAGTGACGTCTGATTGATTTCCACCTGATTGGTGAGCGTGGAGCGAGTGAGATCAACCCACCCAGTATTGCCCCAGGCGAGGTTGCGGGCGCCATATTCCAGCGTGTTGTAAGCTTGGGTAAAGCTCGCGTGCAGCGTGCCGTTCTCTGCGACTTTGTAGTCGCCCGTAAGATTAAAGCTCGTGCGCTGGTAGGTCGAAAGAACGCTGTTAAGATTCTGGCCGTCTGAAGTGTAGTGGGACGGAATCAGCGGAGTGTCCTTGTAACTGCCGGCGCCGGTGGTCTGGTTGTAGAGATAATTGGCATTCCACGACTCCGTTTGATCGACATAGGCTTTCGGAACGGTGTTGGTGCTGAAGGTCGCCGAGAAACCAAAGCGCTTGTTTACCGGAATAATCGCCGAGAGGACCATGCCGGGGAACGTCGTTTTGATCTTGGAGGAGAGCGGTCCGTCCATGCGGCTCTGCCCGATCTTGTTCTGATCCGCAGCGCCGAATGCGGTGAGCGTGTAGCTAGGCTTGTCGTGCTCGAATGCTGACTTGGGCACGAAGTTGATCGAACCGGCTAGCGCGCTACCCGGATCGTCCGGCAGCGTGGTGTGGTTGACCTCGATGCGGGAAATGTTGTTGAGCGACATTTGCATCAACTGCGTGGAGCGCTGCGGGATGCTCTGCAGGCCGACCGGGCTGATACCCTGACCGGGGACCTCGGCCGAGGTCGTCATCTGAAAGCCGCCGAAGCCGATCGGGACATTCGCGCTGGGGGCGCCTGACAGGGTCACCGAATTGCCGTAGCCGTAACCGTCTTGTTCAAGATCGACGCCAGGTAGAAACTTTAGGGCGTTGGCAATGCTGCCGTCGCCGATGAAACCGAGATCGTCAACGGCGACGACGCTCTTGAGATTCGACGCATACCGCTGGGTATTGATGGCCAGTTCCGTAGCGCCCATCGCCTTTTCCACGTCCACGCGAAAAGCGTCCATTTGCACGACTTCGCTGCGAGAACGGAGGCCCACGTCGGTGACCGCGGAGCCGCCGGCCTGCACCACCACCGGCACGTCCTGCGAGAGCAGACCCGTGTAGAGGACATGAAGGGTTACCGAGCCGGCCGGGATGCCATCCAATCGGTAGGAGCCCGATTGGTCGGTTGACGTGGTCGCACCGGCAATCGGTGTGGACCCCGCGACCACTTGGATCTGTGCACCGTAAAGGTAACTGCCAGTTTCAGAATTCTGGACGCGACCGACAATCGAGCCGGTGGGGGCGGCGAAGAGGCCAAGACTGAGCAAGGGGAGGATCGCAAACGCGATCCGTGCAAACGAGCGGGTAGGATACATGGTTGGGTTCAAGGGCGTTTTCTTCAGGGGTGGTGTTAGCTCATGGGTGTGAGCTGGGGTAGCCGGTCGCTATAATGCTAAGTTCCTGGCCTTAGTCTTGCGAAATGTGATGCAAGCGTTGCAAAAGTTTTGACGGAAGTCCCGGACGAGCGTCGAGGTGGTTGCTGCCGATCGCTCATTGGACGGCAAAAGTGTTGAGTCGCACCGCTGGTGATGCAAGCGTTGCAATCACAATGTCCACCCTGTCTCTCGGTTCAATTGCCGCGACGTGCGGCGTTTCGGCGTCCACGGTTTCGCGCGCCCTCTCGGGCCATACCGCGGTGCGTGAAGCGACCCGGCGGCGCATCGTCGCTGCGGCGCGAAAACTCGGCTACCGCCGAAACGATCTGGTGGGGAAACTCATGGCGCATGTGCGCACCGGTCGGACGCAGCGGTTCCTGGGAAACCTTGCGGCCATCCACGTGCCGTCAAAATCGCAGCCGCGCATGCTGCCAACGCACCGAAAAATCATTGCGGGTGCCATTGCGCGGGCGCGCGAACTCGGGTTTCAGCTCTACGAATTCAGTGTCGGGCAGGATGGGCTGGGGCCTGGCGGCTATGCGCGCGTGCTTCGTGCCCGGGGCGTGCACGGCGCAATCTTTCTATACACCGAGCCGACCTCGATTATGGCGGATTTCCCGTGGGATGAATTTGCGACCATCGAGATCGACTACGGGCAACGCGAGCCGCTGCTCCACACGGTTTGTCTCGATCATTACACGACATTGCTCGGCGCGTTGGAGCGACTCCAGTCGCTCGGCTACCGGCGGATTGGATTTTTTGTAACTGAGTTCAAGGACCACCGCATCGCGCACAAGTGGTCGGCGACGTTTGCGTCGTTTCAGCGCCACTGGCTGGATGCAGGCAACATTCCCATGCTGATATCGGACGACATCGAAGAGGCTTCGTTTTCGAAGTGGTATCGGCGTTATAAGCCGGACGTGGTGATCGGGCATGTGGACGAGGCGGTCACCTGGTTGCAGCGTGCCGGCGTGCGCGTGCCGGCGGACACGGGATTTTTCAATCTCAACTGGACTGAACGTAAACGCCCGTGCGCCGGCCTTGATCTGCGCATGGAACTCCAAGGCAGTGTCGCCGCCGAGGCTCTCATCGCACAGATTCAGCGCAGTGAACGCGGCCTCCCGGCCGACCCTCGCACGATCATGATTTCAGGCCGGTGGGTGGATGGACCGACGCTTCGGCGCGTAAGCGCAGCTTCGGCGTCGAGCTGATCGACCGCGGGTGTCGGCGGCGATCAGTCGATCTGTAGTTCGGTGACCGACCAGTTTCCGGCTCCGCCGCCGCGCTTGGCCGTCGATTTGACAATGACGTAGCGACCGCGAATTCCGGCCGGAAGATCGATCACGGTCCGATCGCGTCGGCCAGAGGCGGTGGCGCGCGCGGCTCCAGGATTTGAGAGATCGTCGGTGACAAAGACTTCGACCGTCCCCGGGTAATCGCCGACACGACCGGTCTGATCGAGCGTGATGCGGTGGATGGGCCGCGCCTGCTTGCAGTCGACTTGAATCCATTGGCCGGCAGTGGCCGGCACGGACCACGCGGTCTTCGCGTTGCCGTCAACCATTCGGCTAGCTTGATCTGCGCTGGCGGAGGCGGTGATGATGGGCGGCCATACCCGGTTTACTCGAATAGACAGCGCGGCGTCGCGTGCTTCCGCCGCTAGGGCCGGATCGGACTGGAGTTTTTCGGCGAGCGTGAGAGCAGTGTCGCTCGTGCCCCGGCCGAGCAGAATAAGTAGCGACTTCCGTGTCTCAAGATCCTTTGCGATGGTCAGCAGACGCGCGACGTCGTCCGGTGATTCCTTGGCGGGCGTCTCGCGCTTGCGCTCGATAAAGCCGATGGCGCCTTTGATTGCGGCTGCACGCGCTTCGTCGAGCGTTGCTTTCTCCGCCGTCGTGATCAGGACGGGCAGCGCGTTGCGCTCAGGCCAGCGCGAGAGTGTGTCAGTCGCGGCCAAAGCAACTTTTGCGTCCGACAGGCAAGCGAGCCGGCCGGCGCATTCGGCGGCCGCGGCGCTGCTGAGCCGAGTGAGCACAGGCAGGAGGCGGAGCTGAACCTCGGCCGTGCCGTGATCGACCGCGTCGACCACGAGCCGGTCGCGGGCGGCTTCGTCATGGTTGCGGAGTGAGATGCTGGCGAGGGCGCGCTGGGCGCGCGCAATTTCTTGGTTGTCGGTCGCCGAAATCATCCAGGCGAGAACGGCGGCTTGATCGGTCGCGGGCGCGAGTTCGCCCAGCGAACGGAGAGCGGCGGCGCGCACGGTGGCATCCGGGTCGGCGCGGATTTTCCAAAGCAGGGGAAACGCCTCGGTCAGATTGCGCGTGGCGACGGCTTCGAGCATAACGACACGCAGCTTCGCGTCGCCCGCGGCGGCGGTGGCGAGGATAGCGTCGTTGACGCCGGGTCCGTTTAGCCGCGCGAAACTTTGCCGTGCGAGCTTGGCTTCGTCGCCGGTGGCGGTGACGAGAAATTGGGCAAGCTCGAGTGCGCCCTCGCGGGTGCCGGGCAGTTTGCCGATCGCCGCGAGAGCGGCGGCGCGCACGGCGGGATCGGAATCGGCGATCGCCTTCGAGACCGCGGGCACGGCGGCCGCATCGCCGAACGCCGCCAGTGCCCCAATCGCGGCGGCCTGCGTGGGCGCGTCGAACGTCGACAGCTTTGCAGCGAGTGGCGCGACGATCGCGTTGGCCGGCAGCGCGCTAATCGCCTCGAGGGCGACGCGCTTGGCGGCGAGATCGTCGCCTGCCAGCGTGGTGAGAATGGTCGCGGGCGCGGACTGCGGATCGCGGCCTAGGACTCCGCGCAGCGCGAGGACCCGGTAGGCGGCGGACGTGTGTGCATCCGTGAGCACGCGTTGAAAAGCCGCCACGCCATCGCTCGGGGAAGCGAGACTCCATCCGCAGGCCAGCCGCGCTTCGATCACGGTTCGGGCGCTGGGATTGGGCGCGCGCTCAAGCGCCGCGAGCGCCTCGGCGGTGCCAATCTGGCCGAGCGCCTTGGCGGCGGCGGAGGCTGTTGGCTCGTCAGAATCTTTCAGGAGCGGAGCCAACTGCGGCACTGCTTTTGCAATCCGGCGGTTACCGATCGATTGAATGAGTGCAACTCGAACACCACCCGTCGTTTCGCCGAACGTACGGAGAAAGGCGGCGTCCGTAGCTTCACCCGGGACGGGTTCGAGGGCGAGTCGGGCGACGTTGACGAGCCGTTCGTCGGCGAGTAGATGCTCAACGGTGGTGAGCGCAACATCGTCCGCTTTGAGTGGCGGCAGAAACTGGCCGAGCCGCTGGGCGGCGGCTTGTTGCGCGGTGAAGGTGGCGTCCGCTTGTTTCAAGATCTCGACCAATTCTGTGATGAGCGCGGAGAGTTTGGTGCGATCGGTTCCGGCGGCGGCGATGGCGCGATCGATTGCTTCAAGTGCCGTTTGATTACCGGAGTAGTCGAGCGATTTGAGCATCGCGGCCGGTGTCGCGGCGGCGGCGGTTGCGGCAGGCTGGTCGGGCGCCGGGGGGGAAGCCGACGGCGAGGCGCAGCCGGCTGCAAGCACGAGCGCGGCGGCGCAGCAGGGGAGAGCGGAGTGGCGGAGAAATTTTTTTGAGCACATGGTCGGGGCGGCGTTCGGGGTTTAGAGCGTGCCGTAGGGCGCACGGCGCGGGCGGTCGAGCCAGCGCGATGCGATTTCGTCGCCAATAATTTCCTCCTTCACCGGATCCCAGTGAATTGGTCGGCCGATGCGCTCCGCGATCGCGTTGAGATGGCAGATGGTCGCCGTGCGGTGTCCAATCTCGACATCGGCAATCGGGCGTTGGCGGGAGCGCACGCAGTCGAGGAAATTGCTCTGGTGGTTTTCGCTGACATAGAGATGGGTTTCCTCACCGCGGAGCGGGCGCGCGGCGAGTTCCGGCGGATCGGTTTCGAGGACTTCGTTGCGGCCAACCCAGATGGTGCCTTTCGAGCCGGTGAATTCGATCATCGCTTTCAGGCCTGAGTCGACGCGCTCGACATGGAGGCCGTTGGCGTAGACGTGCGTCTGGTATTGCGCGCCCTGCCAGCCTTTCGGGATGAACTCGACAGGACCGCTGTGATCCATGCCGAGTGCCCACTGGATAATGTCGAAGTGGTGGGCGCCCCAATCGCCGTTTTTGCGCGCGCCATATTCGTAGAAGCAACGCCAGCCGCCGCCGTAATTTCCCTCGACGCGTTTTTCGTGGTAAGGACGCCACGGCGTTGGCCCGAGCCAGCGATCGTAGTCGAAGCCTGCGGGAATCGGCTGCTCGGGCAACGCGAGTGCGGGAGGAAATTCCCCGAGGTTTGTGCGGATACGGGTGAGATCGCCGATCCAGCCGTTGCGCACCATTTCGGCGGCTTTACGGAACGAATATTCGGAGCGTTGCTGGCTGCCCGTCTGAAAGACGCGGCCGCAGCGCCGTGCCGTATCGACGAGCACGCGACCCTCGCGCTGCGTGAGCGTCATGGGCTTTTCGCAGTAAACGTCCTTGCCGGACTTCATCGCGGCGTTGGCGATCGGTGCGTGCCAGTGATCGGGAGTGCAGATCCAGACGGCGTCGATGTCGTCGCGCGCGAGGAGTTCCTCGCTATACTGATAGGCCTTCACGCCACGGTAGACGCCGTCGGACTGCTCGGCGCCGTAGGTCTTCTCGGCTTCGTCGCGGCGCTTGGTCGCTTTCGCCAGCATCACGTCGCACAGCGCGACCACGCGGCAGTCGTCGCGTCCGAGCACGGCGGAGAAGTGGCCGGCGAACTGGAGGCCGTTCCCGATGAAACCGATATTGAGACGATTGCTCGGCGCGGTGCGGCCGAAGAGCGAGGACGGCACGAAGGTCGGGGCGACCGCGTAGGCGATGATGCCGGCGAGGCCCTGCTTGACGATGGTGCGGCGGGAGAGGCCGGCGGAGGGGGATTTTTTTTCGGGCGAGTTCATGGGGTGAAGCAACGGGCGCGCGGGGTGATTTCGCGAATGGGGTAAATTTTACGAGATAGACATCGGCGCTGAGCCGCTTGGGAGGCAAGACGGCATTCGCCACGAGAGGTGACAACCGCCGTGGGGCTCAGGCCAAATGGGCACAAGGAAGTATACCCGAGATATTGTCCGCAGGTCCGGCGATATTTTGGCCAACAACCCGCGTAATTTGAATAATTGCGGTGCGCATCACGTCGGCTGCGAGAAGAGAAACTGGCGGAAGGGGTGAGATTCGAACTCACGGTGAGCTTACGCCCACGCCAGTTTTCAAGACTGGAGCCATAAACCACTCGGCCACCCTTCCAGAAGTTCGCAGGGGGTTCATGCCGATTCGTGAAAACGGCGGCAAGCCTGAGTTTGAGACCCGGTCGTATGGGCTGGTTCGACGCTTTGGAACGTTGCGAACATCGGCTTCGCGAAATGCCGGGCTTGTCCAGCTTCATCCCTGCTCCAACCTCGTCCCTTGCCGAGAAAACTCAAGCAATGACCGGCGCCGATGGCCATGGCTGAAATCCAGGGACTTTACGGCCCGTTTCCTTTCCGGAAAAGCTGATCCAGGAAATCTGGCTGCGAGGGCTTTTGATCGCGCTGCGGCGGTGCTCACCGATGGACAACGCGTGACGGTGCTGCATCCGGGAAAATGGAATCTGCTCGGTGGACCCGATTTTCGTGGCGCGCGACTGCGCTTCGCGCGAAGGCCCAGCGATCACGGGCGATGTCGAATTGCATTTGCACGCTGGCGATTGGACGGCACGCGCCCATGCGCGCGATCGGGCCTACGACGGAGTGGTGTTACACGGCGTGCTTTTTCCACCGGCGCGCGATCATTTGACGCTTGCGGCGGACGGCTGCGCGATTCCGGTGCTCGTGCTGCTGCCGCTCCTGCATCACGACCTGGAGGAATTCGCCGCGGATGAAGCGGTCGAGTCGCTTGCGTGACGGGCGGGACAAAATTTGCCGGACGAACTTTTTATGCTCGCTCCGACCGAACTCGACTAGCGGCTGCGGGCGCATGCGGAATCGCGCCGGCGGCAGAAGGTGCATTTCGTGCGGCTGCGTGTTCGACACCTCGGCTGGGACGCAGCGTGTCACCAGACCGCCCTGGAGATTTTGGGCTGTCGTTTCAATCGCGCACCCATGTTGCGCCTCGCGAGGCGCTGGCCGCTCGCGGAGTGGGCGAGTGGCGCGATCGAGGCGGAAGCGGGATTCGCCGCCGAGGCCGAAGCCTGGCAACGGCACGGGGGGCGTCCGGCCAATCATCCGCACACGCGGCTGCGGCAATAAGCCGCATGGGCCAAGACGCGGCCCGACTGGCCGACGCAATTTCTCGCTTTGGCGACAGACTTTCCCGAAATCAAAAATTCGCCGGACGGCGGAGCGCACACGATTCGCCGCGCCCACAAATTCAATGCGCTGCGGGAAGAGGTTCGCCGTGCTGTCCACTGATGCAATCAGCGGAGCGCGACTCGACACTCTGATTGGCGACGGCTTCCTGCCGTTGCTCGCCGCGCACACGAAACGCGAGGCGGCAGCGCGGGGGATTTGGTTTCACTGGTTTCCCGGTGATTTGCCGCCACGCATCACGCGCGGCCTGCGCGAACTCGGCGTTTGCGGCGCCCGCAATCGGCCGCTCGCTCTCGGGCTGGTCCAGGGTTTATTGGGCTGGTGGGATTGCCCGGGAGTCGCGGGTATGACGCAGCGGGGCGCGGGGCTTGACAAGATTTCGGGCCACCCGATACGTTGCAGAGTTCTTAAACCACCACTTTCAAAAAAGTGGGCCGTTCGGCCCGCTTTTTTTTTCCCATCTATCAAACCATCACATGAGCAGCGAAATTCTTTCCGTCCTAGAATACATGGAAAAGGAGAAGGGCATCCCGCGCGCGGATATGATCTCCACGATCGCGAATGCGCTCAAGACGGCCGCGCAGAAGGGCGTGAATTCCGGCCAGGAGTTGAAGATCGATATCAACCCCAAGAACGGCCAGCTCCACGCGTGGGCGCTCATGAAGGTGGTTGATTCCGTCAGCAATCCGAGGACGGAGATTCACATTGAAAAAGCGCAGGTGGCCAAGCCGGGCATCCTATTGGGCGAAATGCTCGAAAAGGAAATCGACCCATCGACGCTCGGTCGCATTGCAGCGCAAACTGCCCGGCAGGCCGTCATGCAACGCCTCCGCCAGTTCGAAAAGGATCGGATTTACGACGACTTCAAGGATCAGGTCGGCAACATCGTCACTGGCACTGTCCGCCGCCGTGAACGCAACGACCTTTATGTCGATCTCGGCAAGGCTGAGGCCATCATGCCGGGCAAGGAACAGGTGCCCGGCGAGGAATACGCGCCTGGCGAACGCATCCGCTGCCTGCTGATGGAAATCGAGAGCACGCCGCGCGGGCCGGAAATCATCCTGAGCCGTGCGAGCCCCAAGTTTGTCCGCCGCCTCTTTGAACTCGAAGTCACCGAGGTCGCCGATGGCACCGTGAAGATCGAGGCGTTTGCCCGCGAGCCCGGCTACCGCACCAAGATCGCCGTCACCAGCACCGATCCGAAAGTCGATCCGGTGGGCGCATGCGTCGGCGCGCGTGGCGCGCGCGTGAAGACGATCGTTCGTGAGCTCAACGGTGAGAAGATCGATATCATCAAGTATTTTGCCGACCCGCGCGAAATGATCATTGAGGCGCTCAAGCCGGCTGTGCCGCGCGAGATCACGCTCGATGACAAGACCCACCGCATCCTCCTGAAGGTCGCGACTGACGATCTCGCCGTCGCGATCGGTCGCAAGGGCCAGAACGCCCGCCTCACCTCGCGCCTCATCGGCTGGCGGCTCGATATCGAGGAGTTCAAGGCGGTCGGCGCGGATCCTGAGGGCGATGCGAAGCGCAAACTCGTGGCTGCACTCGGCCTCGCCGATGATCTCGCGCTCCGGCTCGTCAAAGCAGGCTTTGTCTCGCTCGAATTGTTCGATGGCGTCGAAGCCGACGATCTCGTTGGCGCCGGATTCACCGCGGAAGAAGCCGCGGACGTCATCACCCGCGTTAAGAAATAATTTTCACCTTTCCTACCTTATTACCGCTGCATGAGTATCCGCATTCACGAACTCGCGAAAGAGCTCCACATGGAAAACAAGGAGCTGATCGCGCTCCTCAAGGAGCGGAAGATCGTCACCGCGGACGTGAAGTCGCCTTCAAGCACGGTGGACAACATCAGTGCCTCGGCGCTGCGCGAGGAGTTTGGTGCGAAGGCCCAAGCCGCCGCACCCGTATCGGCGCCCAAACTCGATCAACCGAGTGACTCCGTGATTGCCGCGGCCGAGACGCCCGGATCCGCGCCGAAGGTCTCGATTCCCGCTGGCGTGTTCGTGAAGTCGAAACAGGACATCGATCGCGAAAGGGAAGCCGCTGCCGCCGCGAAGGCCGCCGCGCCAACGCCTGCTCCCGTCGCGCCTCCTGTCGCTCGGCCCGCGGCCCCCGCGCCGTTGCCGCCTCGTCCAGTGGCACCGCCGCCGTTGCCCGTTTCTCGTCCGCCGGCCCTGCCAGCGATCGCGCCGCGCCCGGCGAGTCCCGCGCCGATTTCGATCCCAGTGGCGAAAGCTCCCGCTCCTGTTCCGACTCCGCCAGCCGCTCCCGTCGTCGTGCGGCCTGCTGTCGTCTCCACGCCGCCGCCCGTCTCGGCTCCATTGGTCGTGAAAACGCCCGCCGCTCCGCCGCCCTTGCCGCCGCGCGTGGGCACGGTGGCGCCGAAGCCGCCACCGTTGCCCGGCTCTTCACCCGCGCCGCTCGTTCCGCCGGCGCCGCCCGCCGCACCGGTGATCACGATCCAGGGTGATATCAAGATTCTCCATCTTAAGCCGCCGATCGTCGTGCGCGATTTCGCTGCGGCGCTCGGACTGAAGCCGTTCAAACTCATCTCGGAGCTGAACCAGTTGATGGGTTTCGCCGGCTCGAACTCAACGATCGAGGAGCCGGTCGCGCAGAAAGTCGCCGAGAAATACGGCTTCATGCTTGAGATCAAGCATCGCGGCGATGCTGCGACGCAGCAGCAGGCCGCGAAGGAGAAAAAAGAAAAGAAGCCGGAGGAGGACGAGTCGAAGCATCTCGTCGCGCGCCCCCCGGTCGTCTGCATTCTCGGTCACGTCGACCACGGCAAGACCTCGCTGCTCGACGCGATTCGCAAGGCCAACGTCGCCGCGGGCGAGGCCGGTGGCATCACGCAGCATATCGGTGCGTATCAAATCGAATTCAACGGCCGCAAAATCACCTTCCTCGATACGCCTGGCCATGCCGCATTCACTAAGATGCGGGCCCGCGGTGCGAGCGTCACTGATGTCGCGATCCTCGTGGTCGCCGCGGATGACGGTTTCATGCCGCAGACCGACGAGGCGTTGAAAATCGCGCTCGCGGAAAAGGAACTGCACCCGGAGCGCTTCGCCCTGATTGTCGCCGTCAACAAGATGGACGTAAAGGGCGCGAACCTCGATCA
This sequence comes from uncultured Opitutia bacterium, assembly GCA_903896015.1. Classification (GTDB taxonomy): domain Bacteria; phylum Verrucomicrobiota; class Verrucomicrobiia; order Opitutales; family Opitutaceae; genus CAITWF01. The sequence goes on from CAITWF010000048.1 coordinate 70,680, forward strand.
GGTAAAAGCGCAGATGCAACAGCGCAACATCGCGCCGGAAGACTGGGGTGGCGAGACCGTCACCGTGCCCGTCTCCGCGATTAAGGGCACCGGCATCAACGAACTGCTGGAGATGATTCTCCTCCAGTCGGACGTGCTCGAGCTGAAGGCCAACCCGCAGGCCGATGCCGCCGGCATCATCATTGAATCCGAGATCGATTTCGGTCGCGGTCCGCTCGCGACCGTGATCGTGCAGCGCGGCACGCTGCGCGTGGGCGATGCCATCGTGTGCGGCCCGAATTACGCCAAGGTGCGCGCGATGTTCGACGACAAGGGCGAAAATCTCAAGGAGGCGACTCCCGGCACGCCGGTGCGCGTCATCGGTTGGTCCGGCACGCCGGACAGCGGTGTCGCGTTCAAGGTCGTGAAAAACGCCCGCGAAGCCGAGAAGCTCGCTGAAGAGGAGCAATTGCGCCTCAAGAAGCAAGCGACCACCGCGGCCGCCGTACCGAAGGAAGTGTCCGTCGAAAAACTTTTCGCGAACATCGCTGCCACGCAGGCCAAGGTGCTCAAGGTTATCGTCAAGACCGACGTGTTCGGTTCCTCCGAAGCCGTGCGCAATATCCTCGAGGGTATCAAGAGCACGAAAGTCTCGCTCGAGATTGTTTCGATCGAGGTTGGGCTCGTGACCAAGAACGACGTGCTCATGGCCGGCGCCGCCGGCTCGGTGATCATCGGTTTCCACACGAAGCTTGAGAACGGTGTCACCCCGCTCGCGAAGCACCACGGTGTGCGCGTAGAGACCTACGAGATCATTTACGAGATGGGCGACAAGGTTCGCGAGATGATGGCGGATCTTCTCGATCCGGACATCAAGGAGACGAAGACCGGTGCCGCGGAAGTGCGCCAAGTGTTCCCGCTCGCGAAGGGTTTTGTCGCCGGCTGCCTCGTCACCGAGGGCAAGATCAACCGCAACGCCTCCGCGCGCCTCCGCCGCGGGCGCGAAATCGTGCACGAGGGCAAGATCGGCACGCTTAAGCGCTTCAAGGACGACGCCAACGAAGTCCGCGCTGGCCTGGAGTGCGGCATCAAGCTCGATGATTTCAACGGCTATCAGCCGGGCGACGTCATCGAGTGCTACGAAATCCAGAAGGTCCGCGCCGCGCTGTAATTTTTGTTTTTCGATTTTCGGCCGGCCGCAGTCCTCGGAAATCGAAAAGCAAAATTCCAAGGTCGAAAATCCGATGAGCAACCGCACGATCCGCGTCAACGAACTCGTCCAACGCGAGCTGAGTGCGATCCTGCACGAGCGCTATCAGGGTGAGACGGTGGCACTGACGATTACCGAGGTGCGCGTCTCACCCGATCTACGAGACGCGCGCGTTTTTATCTCGGTCGTCGGCGATGAGGAACTTGCGACGCAAAAGCTCCGTTGGTTGCGCACGAAGGCGACGGAAATTCGTCAGGAGATCGGCCGGCGCATCGTGCTGAAGTTTCTGCCGAAATTCGAATACGTCCTCGACAAGTCCACGGGACGCAGCACGAGGATGCAGCAACTGCTCGATGAACTCGGCCCGACTCCGCCCGCTGGGCCTGAGACGAAAGACACTGCCCACGAATGAACATGACCGTGGAGAAATTTTACCCGACGCTGTCGGTCCGGTTTGCGCAGCTCCTGATTGAACTCGCGGGCAGGAAAGTCGCGGTAATCGGTCATGCCCGGCCCGACGGTGACTGCATCGGCTCGCAGGTCGCGCTGGCGCGCGTGCTGGCTCAACGCGGGATCGATGTCGTGTGCGTCAACGCTGACATCGTGCCGCGCCGGCTGCAGTTTCTTATCCCCGGAATGACCTTTTTGCGGACTGACGACGTGCTGGAGCTGCCCAATGATCGTGCGGCGATTTTTGTCGATTGCGCGGACCACGCGCGGGCAGGTGAGCGCTTGAAGGCGAAGTTTTCCTCGCCGATCGCGGCGATCGATCACCACCTGTCGAATGTCGGGTTTGCCGCGACCAATCTGGTGGATAGTGCGTCGGCGGCGACCTGCGAGATTCTCGCGGGAGTTTTTTTCGACAACGGGCTCGCGGTCGATGCACTGACGGCGCAGGCGCTATACGCGGGCATCCTGACGGATACCGGACAATTTCGCTTTAACGCGACGTCGCGCCGCTGCTTTTTGCTCGCCGGCGAACTGGTCGCGCGCGGTGCGCAGCCGGCCGAGGCGGGCTTCGAACTCTACGAGCGCGAGAGCGAGGGTAAGCTCCGCCTTCTGCAACATTTTCTGGCCTCGCTCAAACTTGAGTGCGGCGGCCGCGTTTGCATTGGTACACTAAAGGATGGCGTGTTTGCCGAAACGGGCACAACGGCCGAGGACACCGAGGGGCTGGTCGATTACGCGCGTTGCATCGACGGCGTGGATGTTGGCGCACTGATCGAGGAACGAGCGGGCGGAGCAGTGAAGGCGAGCCTGCGTGCGAAGGACCCGGCGTATCGCGTCGATTTGATCGCGGCGGAATTTAACGGCGGTGGCCACGCGTGCGCGGCGGGATTGAACATGAAGTCCGGCGCCGGCGATTTCTATACCCGGCTCGTCGCGGCGCTCGGCCAACGCATCGCCGCAGTCGATGCGATGAATAAAGGCTGAACGATGCTGATGCCGCCGAAAGAGCTGGAGGGTATCCTCCTCGTGGACAAACCGAGCGATCACACGTCGCACGACGTCGTGGCGCGGCTGCGCGGCAAGTTGAAGACGAAGCGCATCGGCCACGCCGGCACGCTGGATCCGATGGCGACGGGATTGCTGATCATTCTCGTCGGCAAGGCGACGAGTGCGTCGCAATACCTGATCAGCCTCGACAAGGAATACGAAGGCACGATCGAACTCGGCAAGGTCACCGACACGCAGGACGCCGACGGCGAAGTGATGGAGACGCGCCCGGTGCCGCCGCTGACCGAGGCCGACGTGCTCGCGGCGATCAAGCCGTTTCTCGGGGATCAGTATCAGACGCCGCCGATGTATTCCGCGATCAAGATCGACGGCGTGCCGCTCTACAAGAGCGCGCGCAAGGGCGAGGAAATTGTCCGTGAGCCGCGGTTCATTCGCGTGATGAGCTGGGATATTTTGCGATGCGCGCCTCCGCAGATCGATTTTCGGCTGCGCTGCACGAAGGGCACCTACGTGCGCACACTTGCGCACGACCTCGGGCAGAAGCTCGGCTGCGGGGCGCATCTTTCGGCGCTGCGCCGGACGGCGACCGACAAGTTCAACGTGTCGCAAGCGCTCACGCTCGATCAAATTCAGGCGCTGACGCTGCCGGAGATCGAGAAGCGGCTAATCCACGTGCGCGACGCGGTGCCGAGTTTCGTGCGGTGAACCTGCCGGCCCAATTTGATCGCCTGGAAAATGCGACGCTCCCGTCGCAGCCCGTGCATCTGGCGATTGGGATGTTCGACGGCGTGCATCTGGGTCATCGCGCGGTGATCGAGTCGGCGGTGCAATCCGCGCGGCGCAGCGGCGGGCTCGCCGCGGTGCTGACGTTTTGGCCACATCCGAGTGCGTTGTTTCGTCCGGAAAATCCGACCCGGTTGATTCAGGACGCGCCAGCCAAAGTGCGCATGCTCCTCGGGCTCGGCGTCGACGCGGTGATCACGCAGCCTTTCACGCGCGAGCTCGCAGGGGTGGCGGCATCGGAATTTTTGGCATGGCTGCGGCAGCGACTGCCGAGGTTGGCGGCGGTTTACGTCGGGGAGAATTTTCGGTTTGGACGGGGGCGGCAGGGCGATGTGGCCCAACTACTTGCCTCTGCGCGCGGACTTGGGTTGAGCGTGTTCAGCGCGCCGCGCGTGAATCTCGACGGCGAACCGATCAGCAGCACGCGCATCCGCGGGTTGCTCGAGGCGGGCGAGATTGCGGCGGCGAACGAATTGCTGGGCTACTCGTATTTTTCTGCGGGCGTCGTGACGCCCGGCAAGCGACTAGGGCGGGGGATCGGCTTTCCTACGCTCAATCTCGCTTGGTCGCCGGAGTTGCGGCCGCGTTACGGCGTTTATGTCGCGCGCGTCGTGACTGAAAAATCGCGGACGCCGCTACCGGCGGTGGCCAATTACGGCCTGCGCCCGACGGTGGAGCAGGCGACCGCGCCGCGGTTGGAGACGCATGTGCTGGGCGAGTGCCCGGTCGAGGCGGGCGACGTGATTATGGTCGAGTGGTTGCGCTTCCTGCGACCGGAAATGAAGTTCGGAGGGATCGAGGAATTGCGCGCCCAGATCGCAAAAGATCGGGATACGGCGGCGAAAGATTTTTCCTTGCGCTGACGCGCGCGGCTCGCGTTACTCGCCGACTCAGTTTTGCGGACCTTTAGCTCAGTTGGTTAGAGCGTTTCCTTGACATGGAAAAGGTCACTGGTTCGAGTCCAGTAAGGTCCACCATCTGAAGCCGCCAATCGTTTGGCGGCTTTTGTTTTTTTACCGCACCCGCACAGCGACGACGGCGGACAGGCCAAGGCGCAGGCGGTCGCCAAGTTGACGGCGGCTCTCGGGATCGAGCGTGATTTTCACCGGCACACGCTGAACGACCTTGTTGAAGTTCCCCGTGGAGTTGTCGGCGGGGAGCAACGCGAACTGCGCGCCGCTCGCGGGGGAAAGACTGTCGATCTGGCCGTGCAACGCGATGCCCGGAACGGCGTCGACAGTCAGATCCACGCTCTGGCCGACCGACATGCGCGCGAGCTGAGTCTCCTTAAAGTTGGCGATGATCCAGGAATCTGATTCGGCAAGGGCGAGCACGAGCTGGCCGGCGAGAACGCGGTCGCCGGTCTCGGCGTGCTTGTTGCCGGTGCGGCCCGCGGACGGCGCGATGATGTTGGTGAGCGCGAGTTTGCGGTCGGCGTCGCGGCGCGAGGCTTCGGCGGCGGCCGTGTTGGCCGTTGCGGCGATCGTTTGCGCCCGGACGGACGCCTGCGCGGCCTCGGCCGATCCGACGGTGGCGCGGGCGGCCACGAGATTCGCCTGCGCGGCACGGCTCGCGGCCTGCGCGGCCTGTGCGGCGCTGCGGGCGTTGTCCACGTCGGCTTGGGTAGCGGCATTGCCGTGGCTGAAGAGCTGCTCGTTGCGACCGAGGGTGAGCTGGGCGAGGGTGAGCTCGGCGTCAGTCTGGGCGAGTAGGGCCTCGGCCTGAGCGACCCGAGCCTTGGCTTCCTCGAGCGTGGCGGCCGCCTGGCTCGCCGCGGCTGAGGTTTGTGCTTCCTGAGCCCGTGCAACCTCGAGGCCGGACTCGGCCTTTTGCAACGCGATTTGGAATTCGAGCGAATCGAGGCGGAGCAGCACGTCGCCGGCGTGGACTGGCTGGTTGTCCTGCACGAGGACTTCCTTCACCTGGCCGTCGAGCTGCGAACTGATCTGGTGCAGATGGCCCGTCACGTAGGCGTCATCGGTCGTTTCGTAGCGATACAGGTGCAACCCGTAATGTACGCACCACCCGAGCGCGGCGAGCGCGAGCAGGGCAAAGACTACGGGGCGCGCGGCTGAGAAACGAGTCCGTGCAACGGGCACATCGGGCTGGAGGGACGGCGTGGCGCCGATGGCGGGCGTCGGAGAGAGGGGGGAGGAGGTTTCTGTGGCGGCATTCATGGCGAGGAGGAGATAGGTGAAGTTGGTTGGAAATCAGTGGGCGGCGGCGGCGGCTTCCTTGTTGCCGCCCCGGCCGAGGAGCAGGAGCAACGGCAGGGTGGCGATAAATGCGATCGCGACGTAGCGGAACACGTCGGCAAACGAAAGGAGCAGCGCTTGGCCGTTGACGATCGCGTCGAGCGCAGCGAAGGCCTGCTGTTTGGCCATGACCGGATCGGCGCTGCGCTGCGCGAACGCGCCCGTGAAGAGCTGCATCCGTGCGGCGGTCTCCGGCGAGTAGGCGGTGATACGCTCGACGAGCACGGCGCGATGCACGGCTTCGCGGTGCGCGAGCATCGTCGTGATCAGCGCGATGCCGATGCTGCTGCCCATCTGGCGCATCAGGCTGTAGAAGCCCGAACCGGCGGAGATGTCGCGCTTTGGCAGACCGCCGAGCGTGGCGAGGCTGAGCGGGATGAACATCATCACGCTGCCGAGGCCGCGCAGGATGAGCGGAAAAAACAGCGACTGCGTGCCCGTGTCGGGATTGATGTCCGCCAGCAGCACTGCGGTGGAGACGGTGACAAGCGCGCCGGTCGCGATGAGCGCCCGCGCGTCAAAGCGGCCGGAGATTTTGCCCATCGCGATCATCGCGACGGCGGAGGCAAACGCACCCGGCATCAGCAACAGGCCGCTCTGCGTCGCCGTGAAATGCAGGTAGTCCTGCACAAAAATCGGCACCGCAAACATCACGCCGTAGAGTCCGCCGCCGAGCACCATGGAATAGACGCTGCCCGCCGCGAGCGCTCGGTTGCGCAGCACGCGCAGATCGACGGCTGGGTGCTCGACCGTGAGTTCGCGCCACACGAACAGCCCAAGACCGCCCACGGCGCCGGCCGCCATCGTGACGATGAAGCGCGAACTGAACCAATCGTCCTGCTGGCCCTCCTCCAGCATCGTCTGAAAACAGGCGAGCCCGAGGGTGAGTAGGCCGATGCCGGCCCAATCGACGCGCGTTACCGGCGCGTTGTCTTCCGGATCGCGCGGTAGAAAAACCATCGTCATCAGCACTGCGATGATGCCGACGGGGAGGTTGATGAAAAAAATCCAACGCCAGCCGAGCGTGTCGGTCAGCCAGCCGCCGAGGACCGGACCAAACGCCGGCCCTGCAATCACGCCGATGCCAAAGAGCGCCTGCGCCGCGGGCTGCTCGGCGCGCGGAAAGGTTTCAAACAGCAGTGACTGTGCCTTCGCGAGCAACCCGCCGCCGCACAGCCCCTGCAGGACGCGGGAGGCGATGAGCATTGCCAGGCTGTTCGAAAGGCCGCACAGCACCGATGCCGCCGTGAAACCGATCAGCGAGAACAGCAGGTATTGCTTCCGGCCAAACCGATCGCTGAGCCATGCCGTGAGGGGGATCATCACGACGTTGGCACAGGCGTAGCCGGTGGAGATCCAGCCGACTTCGGAGAGCGTGGCGCCGAGGTTCCCCTGAATGTCGGGCATCGCGACGTTCACGATGCTCGTGTCGATTACTTCCAGAATCGCGCCGAGGGCGGCGGTGATCGCGATGACCCACTTGAGCAAGCCGCGATCCGCGAGCCGCGCGGCGACCGGGGACAGCAGGCTACGATCAGAGCCGTAAAGGCCTTTGAGCGGCGCGCTCACGACTTGCGCCTTTCTGGAGCGGCGCCGCGCAACATGAGATCGGTGGCAGCTTCAAGGTAGGCGCTGGCGGAGTAGCTTGACTTGACGCTCTTCGTCGTTCGACGCAGCACTTCCGTGAAAATCATCCCGCTGAAAAGATCGGAGAGGAGTTCGCCGGAGAATTCCGAGTGCAATTCACCGGAGGTCCGGGCGGCGTCGAGTCGCGCGATCAACGCCTCCTTCACCGGGCGAAACACGCCGCTGACCACGTGCTTTTCGTGCTGCCGTCCGTGGTGATGAATTTCCCCGAGCATCGCTCGGATGAGCGGCAGATTTTCGGTGAACAGAGTCTCATAGTGGCGAGCGAGGGCGAGCACGTCAGAGCGCAGGGCGCCCGTGAGCGTGGGGAGCGTCGCATCGATCGCGGGGGTCGCGCTGAAATTTTCGCCGACGACCGCCGCGAGGAGGCGTTCCTTAGTCTGAAAATGCCGGAAGAGTGTAACCTCGTTGACCCCGGCTTCCTCCGCGATGGCCCGGGTGGTGGCGCCCTTCAGCCCAGCTCGGCCGTAAACACGGGCCGCGGCTGCGAGCAGCCGCTGCCGGGTGTCGGTGGGAGAGGAGAGGCGCTTGGCAGACATGCAAGTAACTACTTGCACACAAGCCGGCGCGGGCAACTGCAAAGTCGATTTTTCCCGCCCGGCGTGCGGAACCCGCTGACCCGCACACGGGTGCCGCGCGCTTTTCTACGCATCCGCCGCTTGAAAGCGCGCCGGTTTTCGCCCTGATCGTGGGATGCTGCAATCGCTCCGCATCCGCAACCTCGCGCTCCTCGACGAAGTCTCGCTCGATTTCGAGGCGGGTTTCACCGCGGTGACGGGCGAGACCGGCGCCGGGAAAAGCGTCCTGCTCGGGGCGCTGAGCCTGCTCGCCGGCGAACGCGCCGACAAGACGATCATCCGGCAGGGCGCGCCGGCGTGCGACGTCGAGGCGAGCTTGTTCTTCGCGAACCCGCAGAAGGTCGATGCCGCGCTGACCGAACTCGACCTGCCGCCCTGCGAAGAGGGCGTGCTGATTTTGAAACGCAGCCTGCCGCGCGAGAAGGCGCCGAAGATTACCGTCAACGGCAGCCTGGCTACGCTCGCGACGCTCCAGCGGCTCGGCGAGCACTGGGTCGATTTTCATGGGCCGAGCGAACCGCGCCGGTTGCTGAAGGAAAGCTGTCAGCTGGATCTGCTCGATTTGTTCGGGCGCGCCCAGCCGACACTCGCCGCGTATCGTGAAAAATATCGGGTATGGCGGGATCGGGTCGCCGAACGGGAGCAACTGGCGAACGAGACCAAGCTCTCGCCCGATCAGATCGATTTTTTGCGCAACCAACTCGCGAAGATCGAGGCTTTGGATCTGACGGACGACGCAATCGAAGCGTTGGAGCGCGATTTCGCGCGGATGAGCAGGTCGCAGGAATTGATCGGCTTGGCCGAAACCCTGAGCGTTGGGCTGACCGGCGAGAATGGAACGCAAACGCGGCTGGCGGCGCTTTTGCGCGAGGCGCGTCAGCTCGCCGAGATCGACGTGACGAGCAAGCCGCTTGCCGATCGGCTCGCGTCGTCGGCGGTGGAGCTGAATGATCTCGGGGCGGAATTTGCCGCGCTCGGGCAGCAACTGCAGTTCGATCCGGAACAGGCGGAGCAGCTGACGGAGCGGATGAACACCTGGCTTGAGCTGAAGCGCAAACACGGCGGCGACGTGGCGGCGGTCGTCGCGGCGCGGGATGATTTGCGTCTACGGCTCGAAGCTCAAGGCGATCTCGCGGGCACGATGGCAAAGTTGGAAAAACAGATCTTAGAGGCGGAGCGCGCGGCGAAAAAGGAAGCGACCGCCCTGCGGGCGCTGCGCGAGAAGGCGGCGAAGGAGCTGTCCAAGGTGGCGGCGAAAGGTATCGCGCAGCTGGGGTTCAAGAAGGCGGATTTTTCGATTCGCATCGTGCCGCTGCTCGAGCTCGGGGTAACGGGCGACTGCGGATGTGAGTTTTTGTTTTCCCCAAATGTCGGCGAAGCGCCGTTGCCGCTGAATCGCGTGGCTTCGAGCGGTGAACTCGCCCGCGTGATGTTGGCGCTGAAAACGGTGCTCGCCGATCTTGATGAAGTGGCGCTGCTGGTTTTCGACGAAGTGGATGCGAACGTTGGCGGCGAGATCGGCCGCGTGGTCGGCGAGAAGATGGCGGCGATCGCGAAAAACCACCAAGTGCTCTGCGTGACGCACCTCCCGCAGGTCGCGGCGCAGGCGACGTGTCACCTCGTGGTCACGAAGGATCAGTCCAAGGAGCGCGCGGTCGTGACCATCGCGCCGATTCAGACGAATAGGAAGGCGCGCGTCTCCGAACTCGCGCGGATGCTCGGCGACAGCAAGGCGAAGAGCGCGCTGGCGCACGCGGAGGATTTACTTGGCCGGTGACGGCGCGGACAAGCGGCCGGCGAAGCTCCGCCATTTGTCGAGCGGGAGATTCGCGAGCGCGATCACGGCGAGCTGGCTGATAACGAAGGCGGTGAGCCAGAAGAACGCAGAGTCGGTGAAGCCGTAGCTGTGCAGGCCGACGCCGAGCATGTTGACGCCGAACCACGACCAGCCGACTACGATGTTACCGCCGATCGCGAGGCACATCAGGCCTCGTTGCTTAATCATACCGCCCCAGCGGGCGTGGAGGATGATGGCGTTCCAGATGACGATGATGAGCGCGCCGTTTTCCTTCGGGTCCCAGCCCCAGAAGCGGCCCCACGATTGATCGGCCCAGATGCCTCCGAGGACGGTGCCGACGAAACTGAAGAGCGTCGCGAAGCACACGATGCCGTAGACCATGCGCGCGAGCGAATCGGCGGTGGGCTTGTCGAGCGAGCGCGTGAGGAGGCCGCGGAAAACGTAGATAAGCGCGAGGAAGCCGGCCAGCGCAGTCGCGCCGTAACCGGCGGTGACAGTCACGACGTGCGTCGCGAGCCAGAAGTTCGAATCGAGCACGGCGCGCATCATCTCCAGCGTGTCGCCGCCAAGCGAGAGATAGTGGCCGATCAGCAGCGTAGAAAATCCGATCATGCCGGCGGCGACGCTGCCCATGGCGTTGCGATAGAAGAATTCCAGCGCGATGCAGAAGGCAACGGCGACCCAGCCGACGAAGAGTGCGGACGAGTAGAGGTTGGTGACGGGCGGACGGCCTTCGAGCCACATGCGCGCGGCGATACCGGCGGTGGCGACGAGCCAAGCGACGGCGACGAACCAAAATGCGGAGCGCCCGAGCGTGTCCGGCCACACGATCCATGAGAACACCGCGATGAAAAACGCGAACGCGTAGAGCGTCATGCTGGTGTAGAACGGCGCGGCGGAATTGAAGCGGGCCTCGGCGTCGCACTTGGCGAGTTCGGGCGCGTAGCGATTGCCCAGTTCCTTTTGGAAGAGGCGGAGGAGTTCGTTGAATTTATCCGCCTGGCCGAGGCGCCACGCGTGCGCGAGGCCGGCGTAGGCGAGAGCGTCGGGCGCGACGCTGCCGCGCGAGAACGTCTCGAGCAATGCGGCGCCGGCGGTTTTCCAGCCGGTCGTCTCGCCGTTGTCGGCGGGAATCACGAGCAGGTTGGTGCTCTCGGACATTTCCATGAACTGCTCACCCATTTCGGTCATCGCGGTGAGCGCGGCCTCGTCGTGCGCCTGGCCCGCCTGCTTCGCGTGAACGGCGGCGACGCCGGCCGGGAGTTTGGTCTGGAACGTCATTAGGTCGGCGAGAAAGTCCTCGCGACCGGGCGCAACGAGCGCGTGGCGGAGCTGCTGGTAGTGAATCAGGCTCTCATAGAGCTGCAGCACGGCGCGCTGAAACGGCGTGCGGGCGGCGGATTCGACGGGCGAGGCGAGCTTCGCTTGGCGATCGAGTTCGGCGAGCTTTGGGCCTAGTTGGTTAAACGAATAACGCTTTCCGCCGGCGCCGTCCTCGGTCTTGAGACTGAAAAGCGCGAGCAGATCGGGATGGGTTATTTCGAAGGTTTGATAGGCGTCGGCGAGCGTGGCGTTGCAGGTGACGTCGAGCAGCCACTCGGTCGGCGTGAGCGTGTGACCGTCCGGGCGGGTGACGGACTGGCGGCCTTGGAATTGGAGCAGCGAACTGCGCGCGATCGTGTCGAGCGGCTTGATGCGGCCGTTGGCGAGGACGGGCAGACGGCCGAAGCCGTTGACGTCAAAGGCCCCGGGGTTCTTCGGCGTGACGAGCGTGCGCGCGACCATCGCGAGCGCGAGCAGGAGGGCGAGGAGTGGGAGATATTTTTTCATGCGGAGGCGACCGCGGTGCGGCGTTTACCGATGAACGCGAACAGGTGGATGCAAAACTGAATCACGAGCCCGAGCGACATGAGTGCGCAGGCGATGTAAGGGAGTTGCCAGGAGGGATTGCGCACGACTTGGAGCACAGTGGTGTGCTCGCCGTCGTAGCCCGCCTGATAGAAAGTGAGTCCGGAGTAGCGCAGCGGGTTGTTCATGTAGATGAGCACTTCGCGATCGTCGTGGCTTTCGGCGTTGGTGAGGTGGAGTCGGCTGGAGAAATTCTTTGGGATGTCGGTGCCGGGATAGACGTCGTGGTTGAACTTGAGCAGCGTGAGCGCGAACGGCTTGTAGGTGCGCAGCGAGCGCAGCCCGATTTTCCATTCGTGGCCGCCATAGCTGAAGGTCTGCGGCGGGAACGGCGTGTCCTGTGTGGGCACGCGCACGAGCCAAGTGCCGAGCGAAGCATCGGTGCCAACGAGTTCGATAAAAGCGGAGGGGATGTTTTGTTCGTCGGGTTTGTAGGTCGGCGGTTGCGGTGCGGCGGCGACGCGCTGGCCGATACCCGTGGTCGCGAGCGACGGGCCCGAGTCGGCACCACGCATCGCGAGCATCGAATTTGGATAGTAGGCCTTCACGACCACCTTGAACGGAAGCTTCGGATGCTGGATCGGATCGCCGCGCGCGATGAGCGCCTCGGGAATCGCGACGACGTCGTCGAAAGCCGCGTCAGTCGTATCGGTGATCGCGAGTTCGTTGAGACGCGGGCTCTCGGCGTAATTTTTCGTCTCGCCCTCGCCGATCTTCATCTGGAAATCCTGCTGCCAGAGTCCGCTGAGCAGTTCGCCGATCAGCAGGAGAATCAGGCCAATGTGGGTGAGAAAAATACCGGATTTGCGGGCCGTGAACTTGAAGCGCTCGACGTGCGCGGCGATGAGGTTGAGCAGCAGCAGTCCGCCGACGAAATAGCCGCCCGGAAACACCGGCACCGGCACCTCGCCGACGCGCCACATCACGAAAAACGAGCGGAAATATTTTTCCTGCACGGCCCAGATCCCGAGGTTCACCTGATCGAGCGTCGCGGCGAACACGAGGATCATCCCGAGGATGAGCAGCACGACGGTCAGCTTGAGCGAGACGAAGAAATCGCGGAATTGGCGGAAGACGTCGTTCATGGCGCGGCTTTCACGGTTTTGACGAACGCGAGGAAGTCTTCGCGCGCTTTGGCCACGACCGCGTCGGGCCCGATGATTTTGAAGAACCACGTCGCGCCCTGAAAAGGCACGATCGCGCCGAGCACGCGTTGCGCGCTGGCGCCTTTGCCGGCAAAGTCGACGATCGTAATCGCGAGGCCGTTCGCGTTGGTGCGCGTAACGTTCGCGGCTATCTCGGCCTCGGCGAGCGGGGGCAGCGAGACTTGTCCGCGCCAGCGGTTGACGTTGGCCGCTTCGCCGCCGACATCGCCGGGAAACGCCGTAATAGATAAATCGGCTTCGGCGCCGGCTTCGCCGACAGTGTAGCTGCCCTTGCGCATCGCAGAGGCGGCTTTCGGTTTCCACGACGCCGGCGCACTCCACGCAAGCCCGGCACCTGAGGCCGTGGCGACCGGCGTCGCCGCCATTCCGGCGTTGGCGCCCGGAGCGGCGGCGCCCTGCATCATCGGGGCAAACGGCGCTGCGCTTGCGTCGGTGCCGGGAGTGGCTGCGGCCATCTGCGGGTCTTTTTCCTTGGGCACACGGTAGGCCGCGACCTTGGCGTCGCGGCAAGCAGTGAGAAGGAGAGTGACAACGAGGAGTGTGGTCGGGAGGGAACGTGCGGCCATTAGAGGGAAATTTTCCTCTGAACCCTCTTAAAATACAAACCAAACCTCGCGCCAAAACTTGCCATTTTCACGCCATCTTATGCTAGGTAACAGCTCTGTTACGTCGCGCGATTTGCGACTGCGAGCGCCTTCCCCTGCGCTGCTGTTCAGTCGTGCGAGCCGCAGCCGGCCCGGCGATTTTCCCCGGTTCAAACCAGATCACTGCCACTCCCATGAAAATCCGTCTTCCCCGATTGTTGATTGCAGGTGCATTCTCCGTGCTGGCGCTCGCGGCGCGCGCCCAGATCGTTCAGTTCAACGCTTCGCTCACCGCGGCCCAGGAAACGCCCGCGACCACTTCAGCCGCGACTGGCTCGGCGATTATGCTCTACGACGTCGGGGCGAACACCTTCGATCTGGTCGTCTCGATCAACAACTTCGCGAACACCGTTAGCGCTTCGCACATTCACGAGGGTGCGGTCGGAGTGGCGGGACCGGTGGTCACCAATATCGGTGCGGACGCGGTCTACACCCGATCCGGTTCGACGCTCACCGCAGTCTTCAAGGGCATCAAGCACCTCGGCACGCCGCTCACGCTCCTGCAAAATGGCGCTTACTATAACGTCCACTCCGCGCAGTTTCCGAACGGCGAAATCCGCGGCCAGTTGATCGCTCAGCCGAAGAAACTCGTGGCGAGCTTCACGGTCGCTCAGGAGCAGGCGGCGTTTCCCGCCGTCAATCTCACTGCCGCGAACCTGGCAGACTTCGGCGGGGCCGTGATGCTCTACAATCCCGGCACGAACCGCGTGAGCCTCCGCCTGAGCGTCTACAATTTCAAAAACATCCTCAACAATTCCCATTTTCACGAGGGCGCCCCCGCGGTCAGCGGGCCGGTGGTGCAGAACCTCGGCAACAGCGTCACCGCGGCCGGCTACACCAATGTGAACGGCTACATCGACGGCAGCTTCGACATTCCATACGGCGGCGATCCGATCAAGCTGCTCACGGGTGGCGCCTATCTTAATTTTCACAGCACGACTTTCACGGGCGGCGAGTGCCGTGGTCAGGTGCGCACCTCCGAGGAAATTCCCAGCTCGCGCGTGATTAATCTTTCCACGCGCGGCAACGTTGGCACTGGCGCCAACGTGCTGATCGGCGGCTTCAGCGTTCTCGGGCCCGATCCGATCCGCGTGCTAATCTCGGCAAAGGGGCCTTCGCTCAGCGCCTACGGCGTCACCGGCGCTCTGGCTGATCCGTTCCTCCAACTCTTCGATTCAGCCGGCCGGCAGATCGCGTTCAACGACAACATCGGCACGGTCTCTGCGGCGTCCGAACTCGCCGCAATTCCCGGCGCGCCGACGGCCGCGAGCGAGTCCGCACTGCTCCTCGTGCTGCCACCCGGCAATTACACGGCCCAAGTTTCGGGCGTCGGCGGCACATCTGGAATCGCGCTGCTGGAGGCGACTGACCTGCGGATCCTCGGGCCCGCCACGGGCACGGCGACACAGGTGATCGCTTCGCTGCCGAAAAATCCCACGCCGGAGCAGCGCCGCGCCGCGCTCCAGCGCACGCTCGAACTTTGCAGTGGTTTGCCGCTCGCGGTCGCAGCAGTGAAACCGTGACCGGTTGATCGATAAACCCAACAACCCGGGGGCCCGGTGCGCGCGAGTGCACCGGGCTTTTTTATTTTGCCGTTCGGCTCGCCGCGGAAAATAAACACGCGATGACGCTCACTCCGCTTGGCGATTCCGCCGTCGTGCTCGCGCTGGGCGCGGGTATGGACGAACTGGCGTTGCCTCGCGTGCGCGCCGTCGCCGCCGCGCTCGCTTCCGATCCTATCGTTGGTGTGGTCGACATCGTGCCGGCTTTCGCGAGCGTCACGGTGTTTTACGCGCCGGCGCGCATCGGCAGCTACGCACAGCTCTGCGCGGCGGTCACCGATCGGGCTGCGCGTGCGGAGGCCGGCGTCGTGGCGCAGCCCGAGCGCCGGATCGAAATTCCCGTCTGCTACGACGGGGAATTCGGCGCTGACCTCGGCGACGTGGCGGCGCGCAACGGACTCACCTTCGCGCGCGTGATTGAGCTGCACACGAGCGCGGAGTATCGCGTGCAGGCGGTCGGATTCGCGCCCGGCTTCGCTTATCTCGGCGGCCTGCCCGAAAAAATCCACACGCCGCGCCGCGCCACCCCGCGCACGGGCGTGCCCGCCGGCACGGTGGGCATCGGCGGAGCGCAAACCGGCGTCTATCCGCTCGCGACGCCGGGAGGCTGGAATCTCATCGGCCGCACACCGCTGAAAATGTTCGACGCCACGCGGGCGGAACCGGCGCTGCTGCGCTTTGGCGATCGGGTGACGTTTCGCGCCATCGGGGCGGGGGAGTTTGCCGCATGGAAGTGATCGTTCACCGCGCGGGGATGTTGACGACGGTGCAGGACCTCGGTCGCAGCGGCCACCGCGCGGCCGGCGTGCCGCTCGCGGGCGCGATGGATCCGTTTGCGCTGCGGGTGGCGAATCTTCTCGTCGGCAATCCGGAAAACGCGCCCGCGCTCGAGTTCACCTTGCGCGGTCCCGAGCTGGAATTTTCCGCTGACACCATCGTCGCGCTGGGCGGCGGTGATTTTGGAGCTGGGGCGCCGTGGCAACCGATCGAAGTCGCCGCGGGCATGCGGCTCAAATTTGCGAACGCGAAGACGGGTTGCCGCGGCTATCTCGCGATCGCGGGCGGCTTCGAGATCGCGCGGGTGCTCGGGAGCGCGAGCACGTATGCGCGCGCTGCGCTCGGTGGACACGAGGGCCGCGCGCTGCGGGATGGCGATGTGCTGCACGCGCCCGGGCTGGACCGGCACGTCGTCGGTCGCTGGCACATCGACGAACGCATCCTGCCCTCCTACTCACTGAGGCCCACCGTGCGCGTCGTGCGCGGCGCGCAGGGCGGAGAATTCGGCGAGGAGTTTTTCGCCGCCGCGTTTTCCGTCTCGCCGAAATCCGATCGGATGGGCATGCGACTGACAGGGCCGGCGCTCGCGCGCACGAGCACGGCTGAACTCGTCTCGAGGACCGTCGTGCCCGGCACGATCCAGGTGCCGCCCGACGGCCAGCCGATCGTGTTGATGGCAGACGCGCAGACCATCGGCGGCTACCCGCAGATCGCGCACGTCACCTGCGTGGATTTGCCGCTCGTCGCGCAGTTGCGGCCCGGCGATACGCTGCGCTTTCGCGAGGTCCCGCTCGCCGAGGCCCACGAACTGACGATCGCCCGCGAGCGTCGATTGGGCATGCTGCACGAAGGTCTCTCGCAAAAATTACGATGAGCCAGCCACTCTACATCGATCTCAACTGCGACCTCGGCGAGGGTGCCGGGCACGACGCGGAACTCATGCCCCTGATCACGTCCGCCAACATCGCGTGCGGCGCGCACGCGGGTGATGCCGCGACGATGCGCGCGACTGTCGCGCTCGCGCAGCAATTCGGCGTCGCGCTCGGCGCTCATCCGGGATTCGCGGATCGGGAGAATTTTGGGCGGCGCGAACTTCAACTCGCTCCCACGGAGGTGCGCGCGCTGGTTGCGGCGCAAGTTAGTTTGCTGAAAACGATCACGCCGCTAAGCCACGTGAAGGCTCACGGCGCACTCTACAATTTGGCGGCGCGGGACACGACGGTTGCCGAGTCCGTCGTCGACGCCGTGTGCGACACGGACGACACGCTCACGCTGTTCGTGCTGCCGGGCAGCGCGCTCGCGCGCGCGGCCGCGGCGCGTGGCCTGCGGATCGCAAACGAAGTTTTCGCCGATCGCACCTACCAGCGCGACGGCTCGCTCACGCCGCGCTCGCGGCTGGACGCGCTCATTCACGACGAGACGATCGCGGTCGCGCAGGTGTTGCGGATGGTGCGCGAGGGTGTCGTGCGTGCGACCGACGGCACCGATGTGCCGATCAAGGCCGACACCGTCTGCCTGCATGGCGATGGACCGAACCCGGTGGCGTTTGCGCGGCGACTCCGCGCTGATCTCCATGCCGAGGGCATCGCGGTGCGAGGCGCCTCGATCTTCTGAGTCGAGATTCCCCCTCATTTTTCATGAAGAAATTCCATTCGTTCAGTCTGGCGGTGCTTTGGTTCTTGACCGTGACGTTCGCTTGGGCGGCGCTACCGGAGCGACTCAACGATCTCGATGCGCAGGTGGCGCGGGTGTTGAAGGAGTTCGACGTGCCCGGACTCGCAATCGCGATCGTGAAGGATGGCGAGGTCGTCTTCGAGCGCGGTTACGGCGTGCGCCGGCTGGGTGAACCCGCGGTGGTCGACGCGCACACGCGTTTCGCGATCGCCTCGAACACTAAGGCGTTCACCGCCACGGCGCTCGCGATTCTAATGGACGAGGGGAAGGTGCACTGGACCGATCGCGTGATCGATCTTTTGCCGTGGTTTCAACTGTCGGATCCTTACGTGACGCGCGAGATGACCGTGCGGGATTTGCTGGTGCACCGCAGCGGACTTTCGCTGGGTGCGGGCGACCTGTTGTTTTGGCCGACGACCACCTACACCTCGGAGGAAATCGCGCAACGGCTGCGCTACCTGCCGCTCGCGACGAGTTTTCGGGCGAACTACGCTTACGACAACGTCCTCTACGGCGTCGCAGGGCTTGCGATCCAAAAAGTGTCGGGCAAGCCGTGGGCGGATTTTCTGCGCGAACGGATTTTTGCGTCGGTCGGAATGACCGAGACCAGCGCGATGCCCGTTGAACCGACGGCCGACAATAATGGTGCGAGTGGCCACGCCAAATTCGAATTCAAGGACCTCAGGCCGATCGCTTCCGTTGTCGCCTTTGAGAACAATGCCCCGGCCGGGGCCATTTTTTCCAATGTCCATGACCTCGCGAAGTGGATGCTCGTGCAACTCGACGGTGGCAAGCTGCCGGCCGGCCCCGACGGCCGGGAGCGTCGCCTGTTCTCGGCGGCGCGGCAAAAGGAGATGTGGTCGCTGGTGACTCCGATCCCGATCGGTGAGCCCTCGGTGGCGGCGTTGGCGGCGGTGCGGCCCAATTTTCTCGGCTATGGCCATGGGTGGAATCTTGCGGACTTTCGCAGCCGACGGATCGTCTATCACACGGGCGGATGGCCGGGCATGGTGTCGCGCCTCACGCTCGTGCCGGACCTGAAACTGGGTGTGGTGGTGCTAACCAACCAGGAGGTGGGCGCGGCGTTTCAGGCGGTCACACTGGACGTGCTCGATGCTTTTCTGAACGCGCCAATGGTGGATTGGGTCGCGGCCTATGCCGAGCAAGAGAAGAAGGGCGCCGCCGATGCGGACGCGGGCTGGGCGAAACATGTCGCGGCGCGTCAACCCAACCCGAAGCCTGCGCTGCCGCTCGCGCGATTCGCCGGGAGATTTCACGACGCGTGGTATGGGGACGTCCTCATCGCGGAGGAAAAGGGGAGGCTGGTCATGCGCTTCGAGAAAACGGCACTCCTCGTCGGTGAGCTCGAGCACTGGCAGCAGGAGACTTTCATCGTGCACTGGCGCGATCGATCGCTGAATGCGGACGCCTGGGTGACGTTTGCGCTTACACCTGACGCCGAGATCGATCAGATCAAGATGGCGCCCGTCTCGCCGCTGACGGATTTCAGCTTCGACTTTCAGGATCTGCTGCTGAGGCCGGCGAAAAAATAATCCCCGCTCAGGCCCGATCGAGGCCGACGCCGCGCGGCGACTCGACAATCACCATGCACAGATCGTCCTCAAAATTTGTGTGGCCGCTGAACGTCTGGATTTCTCCGACCAGCCGATCGAGCAGCGCGGAGCCAGTCTGATCGATTTGCGCGGTGACAAGTGAGCGAAGGCGTTCCTCGCCGAACTGCTGGTCCTCGGCGTTGGCCGCCTCGAAGAGGCCGTCCGTGAAGCCGAGCAGCGCGTCGCCGACGGCGAACGGGCACGTGTTTTTCGAGTAGGTGAAGTTTTCGACCAGGCCAGCGGCAGGCTCCGGATCGTCGGTCGCGAGGCGGAGGACGGTGCGCTCTTCGCGGCGCAGCACGAACGGTGGGGGATGGCCGGCGTTGGCGTAGGTGAGCGTCTGGGTGACGATATCGATCACGCCGAAGAACGCGGTGGCGAACATCGGCTGGCCCGTTTTCTCAAGTATGGGCGTGAGCGTGTGGTTGATTTCGGCGAGGACTTTCGCGGGGTCTTTCGCGCGCTCGTCGAGTTCCTCGATGACGCCGCGGATGAGCGCCGTGATCAGGCCGGCGCGGACGCCATGGCCCATGACGTCGCACACGAGCACGCCGCATTTGGCGTCGGTGAGCTGCTGGATGTGGAAGAAATCGCCGCCGAGCGTGGTGGCCGGGATGTAGTTATGGGCGAAGCGCAGGGCGCTGGCCTCGACCGGCACGCCGCGAGGAAACACGGGATAGTTGCGCGGGAGAAAGGATTCCTGGATCTGCCGCGCCATTTGTACGTCGGCTTCCATTTCGGCGGTGCGGCGCTCGAGCTCGATCTCGGCGAGCTTGCGGCGGGTGATGTCGTGGCTGATGCCGACGAGGCCCATGAGCTGGCCGCGGAGATCGTGCAGCGGGACTTTCGTCGTGAGCGACCAGCGGACTTCGCCTTCGGCGCCGAAATTGGACTTTTCCTGATTCTGGATCGAGGTGCCGGCGAGCACGCGACGATCGTCGGCCATGGCTTGTTCTCCGCGCTCGCCCGGAAAAAAGTCCACCGTGGTCTTTCCGAGCGCATCGTCCTGATGTTCTATGCCGAGCACCTTGAGGTGCGCGGCGTTGTTGAGGACGTAACGCGAGTCGAGATCCTTGACGTAGATGCGGCTCGGCAGGTGATCGATGATCGTGCGGAGGAGGTTGCGCTCGATGGTGAGTTTTTCCTCGGCTTCCTTCAGTGCGGTGATGTTGCGGGTGAGGCCGAACGTTCCGATGATGCGCCCGGTCATATCGACCCACGGCATCTTGGTGGTGGAAACCCAGGTCTGCGTGCCGTCGCGCAGCGTGGTGCGCTCGATTTTTGCGATGATGGGGCGGCCGGTGCGGATGATGACCTGTTCGTCGAGGTAGGCGCGCTCGGCGTGCTCCTTGGAAAAGAAATCGAAATCGCTCTTGCCCACGCATTCCTCGGGCGAAGAGGCACCCAGCGAGCGGGCCTGGGCGATGTTGTTTCGGACAAAACGGCTGTTGAGATCCTTGAAGTAAATTCGGTCGGGGATGTTGTCCATCAGCACGCGCAGGATCGTCGAGTCGAGCGATTCGATCGCGTCGGCGGGAACGGCCGAGAGAGGTTGGGCGGGCGCTTCGCTCATGGAGGGGCGACGTTGGCCCGCGGCACGCGGGCGCGCAATCCCGGAAGAGCAAGGATCGTTAACCAGCGCGGCGTCAGTGGGCGCCGAGCGACGGATCGAGGCGCAACGCCTGGGCGCGTTCGCGCTCGGCCTCAGCCATTTGGCCCGCGCGCGCAAGGGCGATCGCGAGGTTCATCCGCGCCTGCGCATAGTCAGCGCGCAGTCGAATCGCCGCGCGAAATTCCGCCATGCCCTCGTCGGGTCGATCAGTGGAGGCGAGCGCGATGCCGAGGTTGTTGTGGGCGTTGGCGAAATTCGGCTGACGCCGCACGGCGCGCTGGAGGTGAGGGAGCGCCTCGGTGAAGCGGTGGAGTTGGTTGAGCGCGTCGCCGAGATTGCTCTCGGCTTCGGGGTAGTCGGGGCGGAATTTGAGCGCGGCCTCGAAGTGCGTGACAGCTTCGTCGGCGTGGCCGTCGGCGGCAAAGAGGTTCCCGAGATTATTGTGGGCGAGCCAGCAAGCAGGATTTTTTTCGAGCGTCGTTTCGTAGAGTGTGACGACGTCGCGATACATGCCGGCCTGGCGCCAAGTCAGCGTGCCCAGCATGGCGATGAGCGCGATCGGGGCGGCGACCGCCACGGCGCGTGGCAACCGGGGGACGAGAAGCTGCCACGCGGCGGGCAGCAGCGCGATGAGCGCGAGGGAGGCGAGGTATTGGAAATGATCCGCGACGAATGAGAATAGAAAGGGGAAGGCATTGACGAACCCGAGCGCGGGAAAAAGCGATCCGCCGAAAATCAAGGCCGCGGCGAGCGGGCCGCGCGACATCCGTGCGCGCCACGCCAGCGCACCAAGGAGTGCGAGCGCCGCGAGCGGAAACGCGTAGGCGAGCGCATCGTCCGCGGCGATCGTCCAGCGCGGGTAGATAAAAATCAGATCGGCGGGCCAGAGCAGTTTGCCGAAATAAAACCAGACGACCCGGCCCGCGAGCAGTACGCGTTGCACGATCGACAGATCGAAGTCGGCGCCCTGCGCGCCGATCAAGTTGCGCTCGAAGTGCGCGGTGGCGAGTCCGCCGAGTGCGCCGAGCGCGAGCCACGGCAGCAGGGTGCGCAGCTCGGCGCGCACGCCCGGCCAGCCATTGCGCCACCACGCGATCACGAGCAGGGTGGCGGGCAGGGTGGCGGTGACCGTTTTGGTGCAGAGCGCGGCAACGAACAACACCGTCGCGAGCGCATAGCTCGCGGGCTTCCTTTCCGAGACGAAGCGCAGATAGGCGAGCGAGGCTCCTAGGTAGAGGACGGTCGAGAGCGTGTTCTTCTGCTCGGAGATCCACGCGACCGATTCGGCGCACACCGGGTGCAGTGCGAAGATCATCGCGGCGAGCCACGCGCCGGGAACGGCAAGTCGGCGAAGCAGCGTGGCGAACAGGGACGCTGCGGTCGCGTGCAGCAGCACGTTAATCAGGTGATAGCCGAAAGCGGCATCGCCCCAGAGATGATGTTCCAGCCAGAAGGCCGAATGAAGCAGCGGATAGTATTGCTGCGTGGCGCCCGGTTCGAACCAGATGCGCATGAGCCCGGCGAGCGAGCGCAGATCGGCGCGCGTGATGTGGCCGTCGTCATCCCAAATCGTGCCGCCGCCGAGCGCGGGCCAGTAGGCGATGAGCGCGGCGATGAAGAGCAGCACGCAGTTCGTGCGGGTGGACCAGGCGGGCCAGAGCGAGGGCGCGTTCGCCGGGGGAGATTCGGCCGACGGTGGGGCGCTGCGACGCGAAGGCATGGCGAAGGTTTAGCGGCGATTCAAAACCGACGGCGAGGTGGAATTTCTTCGCGTGGGGCGTAAATCTTGCTGACGCTGTTGTTCGAATTATCTCGGAGCGGCGTCAGCAAGACTGACGCCCTACGATCGATCCCAATCAATTGTTAAAACGGAATAGGGCCACGTCTCCGTCGGCGAAGACGTATTCCTTGCCTTCGAGCCGGTATTTGCCGGCCTCGCGCGCGGCGGCCACGCTGCCGAGGCGCGTAAGGTCGTCGTAGGAAACGATCTCGGCCTTGATGAAGCCTTTTTCGAAATCGGTGTGGATGACGCCTGCGGCCTGCGGGGCCTTCCAGCCTTTCTTGATCGTCCACGCGCGGACTTCTTTTTCGCCGGCGGTGAAATACGTCATCAGACCGAGCAGACCGTAGGTGCCCTTGATGAGTGCGGACACGCCGGAGTCGTCGACGCCGAGATCCTTGAGGAACGCCTTCGCCTCATCGGCCGGCAGGTCGATCAGCTCGCTCTCGATCTTCGCGGAAATCGGCACGTAGGCGGCGTCGTGGTGGGTGCGGACGAACTCGGCGACTTTCTGCACGAACGGGTTTTGCTCGGCAGTCGCGAGATCGCTCTCCGCGACGTTGCAGGCGAAGAGCACGGGCTTCGCGGTGAGGAGTTGAAAGAGTTTCATCAACGCCTTTTCCTCAGGCGTGGCGGCGAGCGTGTTGGCGGTTTTGCCGGCGTTGAGGTGCGGCTCGAGTTTGGTGAGCAACGCCAGTTCAATGATCGAATCCTTGTCGCCGGCCTTGGCGGTCTTCTGCGTCTTGATGATGCGCTTCGCGACAGCGTCGAGATCGGCAAGCACGAGTTCAGTAGTGATCACCTCGATGTCACGCACGGGATCGATGCCACCCATGGTGTGGACGATGTCGTTGTCTTCGAAGCAGCGGACGACCTGCACGATCGCATCGACCTCGCGGATGTTTGCGAGAAACTGATTGCCGAGGCCTTCGCCCTTGCTCGCGCCGGCGACGAGCCCGGCGATGTCGACGAACTCGATGGCGGCTGGGACCACGACGTTGGTCTTGGCGATTTTCTGGAGCACGTAGGCGCGCTCATCGGGCACGATCACGACGCCGACATTCGGATCGATGGTGCAGAAAGGATAGTTCGCGGCCTCGGCCTTGCGGGAGCGGGTGAGAGCGTTGAAGAGGGTGGACTTGCCCACGTTGGGGAGTCCGACGATGCCGGCTTTGAGCATAAGGCGTGAAAGTTCTCAGCCGCAGCGGGTGAGGGTCAATGGAAAAGGCCGGAGCGATCTGGACCACGCGTGCCGGAAGTCCCCATCGTCGGTTCTCCGAACCGCCTAGCCGGGCGCAAGCAAGGTTCTGGCTAGGTTTAACCAACCTTCAAGAAGAGGTAATACAGTGGACGATTGAGACTGACCCACTACCTGCCGGACTCAGGGCTTGACAGCGCCGCGACCGCCCGGTCTTTTCTTCAACTTTTCCAAAGAAGCATAGCTCCGCAAAACATCCGTCATGGCTCTCAAAATTCGTCTCACCAAGGTTGGTTCCGTCCATCAGCCGCTTTACCGCGTCGTGGTCGCTGAAGCCCGTTCGCGTCGCGATGGCGATGCCGTTGAAAACCTCGGCACCTACACGCCCAAGACCAAGGGCAACCCGATTAACCTGAAGCTCGACCGCGTCGACTACTGGCTGAGCAAAGGCGCGCTTCCGACCGACACGATGCACGCCATGATCAAGAAGGCACGTCGCACCGCGGCCGCCGCTGCTCCGGCGGCTTGATTCTTAACTAGCCACAAAGGCACGGAGACGCCGCGTCTCCCGCACAAGAAACCTCGGATTTATTTCCGGGGTTTTTTTTAAAAGGATTTCTCTGTGCCTCTGCGCCTCTGTGGCTAAAATCCGCCCGCCATGCCACTCACGATCGATGTCCTCACGCTCTTTCCGCGGATGCTCGACGGCTTTCTGGCCGAGAGCATCCTCGGCAAGGGGATCGGGGCGGGGCATTTGAAGGTAACCGTGCGCGACTTGCGCGACTGGGCGACCGACAAGCACCGCAAGATGGACGATCGCCCGTTCGGTGGCGGGGCCGGGATGGTGATGTTGCCTGAACCCGTATTCGCGGCGATGGAGCAGGTGCAGACTCCGGGCTGCCGGCGGATTTATCTGACGCCCGACGGTATGCCGCTTTCGCCGGAACTGGCGCAGGAACTTTCGCAGCAGCAACATCTCGTGCTGCTCAGCGGTCATTACGAGGGAATTGACCAGCGCATTCGCGACCAAATCATCGATCAGGAGATTTCAATCGGGGATTATGTGCTGACGAATGGCACGGTGGCAGCGGCGGTTCTGATCGACGCGCTCGCGAGATTTATCCCCGGTGTGCTCGGCGAGGAAAAGTCATTGACGCACGAATCCTTCACCAGCAAGTTGCTCGACTTTCCTCAATACACGCGTCCCGCCGAATTTCGGGGCATGTCCGTTCCGGAGATACTCCTCTCCGGGAATCATGCTGAAATCGAGAAGTGGCGGCACGCGAGACAGGTGGAAAAAACCCGTCAGGTCCGACCCGATTTGCTCAAATAATTTTTTAAAACCACTCAGCCATGAACCCGATTATTACCGAAATCACCGCTTCTCAGGTGAAGAAAGACACCACGCCGTTCAAAGTCGGCGATGGCGTCAAAGTGCACACAAAGGTGCGTGAAGGTGACAAGGAGCGCGTCCAGATTTATTCCGGCATTGTCATCGCTCGCAAGGGCCACGGCATTCACGAGACGTTCACCGTCCGTCGCATCAGCTACGGCGAGGGCGTCGAGCGCGTGTTTCCGGTCAACTCCCCGAACATCGAGAAGATCGAAGTCGAGCGCGAGTCCGAGAACATGAAGGCGCGTCTTTACTACCTCCGCCGCCGCACCGGCAAGGCCGCCGTCGCGATCAAGGAAAAGGATCGCGCCGCCGAGATTCACGCTCAGCACGAGGCCGAGAAGGCCGCGAAGGCCGCCGCGGCTCCCGCCGCCGCCGCGCCGGCTGCAAGCTGAGTTTCTCCGTCATATCCTTTCTGCGAAAGCGGGCTCCTCGTGGGCCCGCTTTTTTGTTGATCGAAATTCTGCTTTCCCGCGGCACACGTGTCCGCTACGTCTATCCGGTTTTTCGCCATGACTCTGCAAACTCTTCTCCTCGCCAAAGCTGCCAATCAAGCTCGCGGACTCGCGCTCGACGCCGTCCACGCCTCCAACTCCGGCCACCTCGGCCTCCCGCTCGGCTGCGCGGAGATCGGTGCCTTGCTCTACGGCCACGCCCTATCGCACAACCCCGAGCGTCCGCGCTGGATCAACCGCGATCGCTTCGTGCTCTCCGGCGGCCACGGCTCGATGTTTCTCTATGCGTGGCTGCATCTCAGCGGCTACGATCTGCCGATCGAGGAAGTGAAACGCTTCCGTCAGCTTCACAGCAAGACGCCTGGCCACCCGGAGTTTCACGAAACGCCCGGCGTCGAAGCGACTACGGGCCCGCTCGGCCAGGGCATCGGTAATGCCGTCGGCATGGCGGTCGCGGGCCAGATGGCCGCGGCGAAGTTCAACACGCCCGAACACGAAATCTTTAACTATCACGTCGTTGCACTTGCGGGCGACGGTTGCATGCAGGAAGGCGTCGCGATGGAAGCGTGCGCGTTCGCCGGGCACCAGAAGCTCGACAACCTGATCCTCATTTACGATTCGAACGACGTCACGCTCGACGCGATGGCGGCGAAGACGCAGAGCGAAAACACCGCCGCGCGCTTCAAGGCGATCGAATGGGACGTGCAGACGATTGACGGGCACGACATGGCGGCGTTTCTGAAGGCGTTTAACAAGGCGAAGAAAACCAAGAGCGGAAAACCGCAGCTCATCATTGCGAAGACGATTATCGGCAAGGGCATCGCCGAAGTTCAGGGCACCGCGAAGGGTCACGGCGAGGGTGGGGCGAAGTTCTCCGACGCCGCCCGCGCGGGCTGGGGCCTCCCGGCCGATCAGCACTTCTATGTGAGCGACGACGTGAAGGCGTATTTCGCGGGTCACAAGGTGCGTCTCGTCAAGGCGTGCAACAAGTGGAGCAAGACCTACAAGAAATGGCGTGAGGCCAATCCGGACAAGGCCGCGCTGCTCGACTCCGCGTCAGCGACGCCGAGCGCAGCGCACCTCCTGACCAAGATTCCACTCTTCGCGCCCGACGTGAAGCTCGGCGGAACGCGCGCCGCTGGCCGCGATGTGCTCCAACCCCTCGCTGCGGAACTTCCGCTGCTCTTCGGTGGCAGCGCCGATCTCTACGGCTCGACGCTCAATCTGATTGCGGGCGCGCCCGACTTCGATCCGTCGAACCGCGCGGGCCGCAATATTCGCTTCGGCATCCGCGAGCACGGCATGGCGGCGATCGCGAACGGTGTTGCCTACGACGGGCTTTTCCGACCGAGCATCGCTACGTTCCTCGTGTTTGCCGATTACTCGCGTCCGGCGATGCGCATCGCTTCGCTCGCGAAGCTCCCGGTCATCTATATCTACACGCACGATTCGATCGGCGTCGGCGAAGATGGCCCTACCCACCAACCGGTCGAAACGATTTCCGGTCTGCGTGTGATTCCGAACCTCGACGTCATCCGTCCGGCTGATCCGGAAGAGACCGCGGGGGCTTACGTGGCTGCGCTCGAACGCACCGATGGTCCGACGCTCCTCGCGCTCACACGCCAGGCGGTGCCGGTGCTCAACGAAATAGAGCCGCACCTCCGCCGGGCGGGCGTGCTTAAGGGCGGTTACGTTGCGCTCCAGGAAACCGCGCCGCTCACGCACATCCTGATTGGCACGGGGAGCGAACTGGCACTCGCGCTCGCCGCGGCGAAGACTCTCGGCGCGGGCACGCGTGTCGTCTCAATGCCCTGCACCGAGCGTTTTGAGCGCCAGTCCGCTGCGTATCGTGAGAGCATTTTGCCCGCTGCGTGTCGCAAGCGTGTCGCGGTCGAAGCGGGCGTTACGGTGCTGTGGCACAAATATGTCGGGCTCGATGGCAAGGTCGTCGGCATCGATCGTTTCGGCCTCAGTGCGCCCGCGCCGCAGGCGTTCAAGGAACTCGGCATCACGACCGAGGCCGTTGTCGCCGCCGCGCAGTCGCTCTGAGGGGTTGCGAAAATCGATTAGATACAGCGCCGCCCGAATAAGGCGGCGTTTTGTTTTGGTTTTCTAAGTTGGGCGCTTGCTTTTTTCGTTAGCCGCCTAACTATTCGCCGCCTTACTTTTTTTACGATGCCACTCCTGATGCTTAAAGACCTCCCGCGCTATGAGTGCCTCCTCGAGGCCTCGCGCGAGTTTCCCGACCTCGATCCGTCGGCGACGGAGGTGTTCCTGCATCTGCTGCGCGCCGGCGATGAGGCGTTTCGCGTCGTCGAGGCGCACCTCGCCCAGCACGAGATCACCCAGGGCGGCTTCAGCGTGCTGATGGCGTTGTGGGGTCAGTGCCAGCGTGAAGGTCGCGAACTGCCACTCAGTCCAGCCGCACTCGCCGAGCGCACGGGCGTGACTCGCGCGACGATGACCGGACTCGTTGACACGCTGGAGCGCGACGGTCTCGTCCGCCGCGCCCCCGATCGCGAGGACCGGCGCATGATGACGGTCGAGCTGACGCCGCGCGGCGAGCGCAAGCTCCTGAAACTCCTGCCCGATCATTTTCGTCAGATGGCGTGGCTGATGGCGCCGCTCTCTGAAACCGAGCGGAAAACCTTTGTCCGTCTCCTCACCAAACTCCTGCGCCGCGCCGGCGAAAACGACGGACGCCCTGCACCCGAGACCGCGGTCGCTGCGGTGGTCGCTGGTCGTTAGCGGAAATTCCCCGAAAATTTTCCCACCCACTCCTTCATCTTTAATCCAAGCTCCCGCTCCCATGATCAAGAAATTCACCTTCACCACGCTCGGCCTCATCATTGTGGTCGGCTTTTTGGTTGGCACCAAGATGCTCCAGTTCTCGGCGATGGCTGCGGCCGGCGCTTCGATGGTCCCGCCGCCCGAGACCGTCACCGCCGCGGCGGTGAAATCGGATAACTGGGAGAACAGCATCGCTGTCACCGGCTCATTCGCCGCAGTGCAGGGTGTGACCGTTTCTGCCGAAGTCGCTGGCAAGGTGACCAAGCTCAGCTTCGAGGCCGGTGCTGCCGTCAAGGACGGCGATGTCCTCGTCCAACTCGATACCTCGATCGAGGAGGCGCAGTTGCAGGCCGCCGAATCGAATGCGGTCCTCGCGCGGCTCAACCTCACCCGCGCGCGCGAATTGCGCGAAAAAAATACCAACTCTCCCGCCGATCTCGACGCCGCGGACGCGCAGGCCAAGCAGGCCGCCGCCCAAGCTGACCAGATTCGCGCGGTGATCGCGAAGAAGACCATCCGCGCGCCGTTTGGCGGCCGGCTCGGCATCCGCCTCGTGAACCTCGGCCAGATTCTCAAGGAAGGCGATTCCATCGTCACGCTGCAGACGCTCGATCCGATTTATGTCAATTTCTCCGTGCCGCAGCAACGGCTCGCGGCGCTTGCCCCGGGCGTGGTGGTGCGTGTGAAGACCGACGCCGCGCCCGGCGAGGTTTTCCTCGGCAAGGTCAACGCGATCAATCCCGACGTCGATTCCGCGACTCGTAACGTCCGCGTCCAAGCCACCATCACCGACAACCGCTCCGAGAAGCTCCGCCCCGGCATGTTCGCCACCGTTGAAATCGTGCTGGCGGCGAGCAGCGATGTACTCGCGATTCCAGCTACCGCAGTGCTTTACGCGCCCTACGGCGATTCGGTTTTCGTGATCGAGAACAAGAAGAACGAAAAGTCCGGCCAGATGGAAAAAATCCTGCGCCAGCAGTTCATTCGCGTCAGCCAGTCGCGCGGTGACTTCGTCGCCGTCGAAAACGGACTCAAGCTCGGCGAGGAAGTCGTGACTGCGGGCGTTTTCAAACTTCGGCCAGGCATGGCGGTCGTCGTCGACAACACGTTCGCCCCTGAGTCGAAGCTTGCCCCGAAGCTGAAGGATTCCTGAGCGGCGCCCGCCTGCGTTACGGTCCCACCAGCACTGCACCCGTCATGAAAACTTCCTTTACCGATCTGTTTATCCGCCGCCCCGTCCTCGCGATCGTCGTCAGCCTCGTGATCGTGATCGCGGGTTTGCAGGCGATGCGCTCACTCAACGTCCGCCAATACCCGCGCAGCGACAATGCGACCGTCAGCATCTCGACGGTCTATGTCGGCGCGAGCGCGGACCTCGTGCGTGGATTTGTCACCACCCCGCTTGAGCAGGCAATTTCCGCCGCCGACGGCATCGACTACATCGAGTCGAAGAGCCTGCAAAGCTTCTCGCTCATCACGGTCCACCTGAAGCTGAACTACGAGCCGATCAAGGCGCTCGCCGAAATCAGCGCGAAGGTGAACCAGGTTCGCAACCAACTCCCGCCCGAAGCGGAGGTGCCGGCGATCAGCGTGCAGTCGGCCGACTCACAATTCGCCTCGGCCTACCTGAGCTTTTCCTCGGACGTCCTCTCGCAGGCGGAGATTACCGATTACCTCACCCGTGTCGTGCAGCCACGCCTGTCCGCGCTCCAAGGCGTGCAACGCGCCGACATCCTCGGCGCACGCACGTTTGCGATGCGCGTTTGGCTGAAAACCGATCGCATGGCCGCGCTCAACCTCAGCCCGTCGCAAGTCCGCGCCGCGCTCGCCGCCAACAATTACCTCGCCGCCGTCGGGTCGACGAAGGGCGCGTTTGTGCAGGTTAATCTCACCGCAAATACCGATCTGCACTCCGTCGGCGAGTTCAAACGGCTCGTGGTCCGCCAGCAGAACGACACGATCGTCCGCCTGGAGGACATCGCCGATGTCGAACTTGGCGCCGAAGACTACGACACCGAAGTGCGTATGACCGGCCAGACTTCGGTCTTCATGGCTATTTACCCGCTGCCGAACGCGAACACGATCGACGTTGTGAAGCGCGTGCGCGTCGAACTCGAGGAGATTAAGAAAGAACTGCCGACCGGGCTGATGGCGGGCATCGGCTACGACGCCTCCGAATATATCGACAACGCGATCCATGAGGTCACGCACACGTTGCTGGACACGCTCCTGATCGTCGTCGTCGTCATCTACCTTTTTCTCGGCTCGTTCCGCTCGGTGTTGGTGCCGGTCATGGCGATCCCCGTATCGCTCATCGGCGGCATTTTTCTGATGCAGGTGTTCGGCTTCACTGTGAACCTGCTCACGCTCCTTGCGATCGTGCTGTCGGTCGGCCTTGTGGTTGACGATGCGATCGTCGTGGTGGAAAACGTCGAGCGGCACTTGCGTGAGGGACGGACTCCGCTGGATGCGGCGATCCTCGGTGCGCGCGAACTCACCGGCCCGGTCATAGCGATGACCGTAACGCTGGCCGCGGTCTATGCCCCCATTGGCTTGCAGGGCGGCCTGACCGGCGCGCTTTTCCGCGAGTTCGCACTTACCCTCGCCGGCGCGGTGACCATTTCTGGCATCGTTGCTCTGACCCTATCGCCGATGATGGCGGCCCATCTTCTCCGCAGCGCGGACGAGGAAGAAAAGGGCTTCGCTGGCTGGGTAAATCACCGGTTCGACAAAATCCGGGAAGCTTACGGTCGTGCTCTTGGTGGCACGCTCAACGCGCGTCCTGCCGTCTATGCGGTTTGGTTAGTGGTGAGCGCGCTGGCGATTCCGATGTTCATGTTTTCACCGAAGGAACTCGCCCCGACCGAGGATCAAGGCGTCATCTTCGGCATTCTCAACTCGGCGGCCAACGCGACTGCCGATCAAAAAAGTCTTTGGGGCAAACAGACGGAAAAGGCGCTCCTCTCGACGCCGGAACGCGACCTCACCTTTCAAATCCTCTTTCCGCCCTCGGCCGGCGCATCCCTCGGAGCTGACGGCTTCAGTGGCATGGTCGTGAAACCGTGGGCCCAGCGCCACCGGACGACGATGCAGATTGTGCCCGAAGTGCAGGCCAAGCTCTCGGCTGTCCCAGGCTTCCAAGCTTTCGCCACCACCCCCTCGGCCTTGCCAGGCGGCAGCAATTTCCCTGTCGAGTTCATCATCGCCTCGACCGCGGATGCCGACCAGTTGCTGGAGTTTGCGCAGAAGATTTCGATGAAGGCAGCTGCGAGCGGCATCTTCTATTTTCCTCCGCAAATTGATCTAAAAATCGACCAGCCGCAGTCGGAGGTCGTCATCGACCGCGAAAAAGTCGCGGCGCTCGGGCTGAACCTCTCGCAGGTCGGCGCCGATCTCGCCTCGGCGCTCGGCGGCAACTACGTCAACCGCTTCAACATCGCCGGACGCAGCTACAAGGTCATCCCGCAAATCAAGCGCGGCGATCGACTCACGCCCAATCAGTTGAAGGACATTTACGTGACGGGCCCGAACGGCCAGCTCGTGCCCCTCAGCACCGTGGCCACGATTCAAGACAAGACCGTGCCGCGCTCGTTGAACCGGTTCCAGCAGCTCAATTCCGTGAAACTCTCCGGCATCACCAGCCGCACCCTCGATGACGCGCTCAAGGTACTGGAGTCGGCGGCGAAGGACATCCTCCCGCCCGGCTATACGGTCGATTACACGGGCGAGTCGCGGCAGCTTCGGCAGGAGGGCAACAAGTTCCTGCCGGCGTTCACGCTCGCCGTGGTGTTGATCTTCCTCGCGCTCGCCGTGCAGTTTAACTCGTTCCGCGATCCGCTCGTGATTCTCGCCGGCTCGGTGCCGCTCGCCATGTTTGGCGCGCTGGTGTTCACGGTGTTGAAAATGCCGAATCCCAACATGGCGTTCTGGACTAACGGCTGGACTACCACGCTCAACATCTACGCGCAGGTCGGCCTCGTGACGCTCGTCGGGCTCATCGCCAAGAATGGCATCCTGATCGTGGAGTTTGCCAACAAACTCCAGGAGGAGGGCCATGCCAAGCTCGACGCC
>CAITWF010000049.1 GCA_903896015.1 uncultured Opitutia bacterium
CCGCCCGGCAACGGGCGGCCTTCTCACTTTCCCCCGCAGAAACCGCCGGTTTAAAATTTCCCATGGGCGCGATCTCTTAACGGCTTCGTCACACGCGCGGCATGAGCCTGTAACGTGGAGAGTAGCTAATGGTGGTTCGTGGTTGCCGCATGCTCAACTTTGCAAAGGCACCCCGCTCAACTGGAAATTAACCACCACCGGAAAAAGGAAGCAGAAATGAAAATGATTAAATCCGCATTCGTCGCTCTGGCTGCACTCGCGCTCGCCGGTGTCGCCTCAGCCCAAACCACCACCGTTCGCGTCACCGGCTCGACGGCCTTTCGCGCGGCAACGATCACCGCGATCGGCAATATCCTCAATCCCGGTTACACCTACGGTTACATCGGCTCAAGCCTGACGGGTGCGAATCAATGCACGTTTGTCGGCACGACGAAAACCGGCAACCTCCCAGTCATCGTCAAATGCTCCTTCGCCGGTTCGGTTGGCGGCGTGCAGACGATCGCGCAGCAGAGTCCGGTCGTGACGACGGCCAGCCCTTACATTTCTGAGACCAATGCGCTGAACACCACCGGCCTCGTGCTGACGGCCGCGACGGCGGCGTTCGATTCGCCAGCCAACGCCGACATTGCGATGTCCGACACCTACCAGAGTTCGACGGCATTTAACGGCGCGGGTTACAATACGCTAGCGGACACGGTTGTCGGCGTCGTTCCGTTTGTCTGGACCAAGGGCGTCAGCAGCGACACGGCCGTCGCCGCGAGCCTCGCCAACGTCACTAACATTACACCGCTCCTCGCGCGCGCCGTGCTCAGCGGCTCCGGGACACCGCTCTCGATGTTCACCGGCAACTCGACCGACTCGTCCGTTTTCGTTTATGCGATGGGCCGCGACGAGGACTCGGGCACGCGCCTGACCACGTTCGCTGAATCGGGCTTCGGCATTTTCGGCTCGCCGATTCAGTATCAGGCGACCGTTTCGAGTGGTGCCATCACCGCGATCGCGCCTTATCAAGCCCAGACCATTCTCGGCATCAGCTACACTGCCGGGCACTCCGGCTACTCAAGTGGCGGCACGCTCGCCACAACGCTTAATACGCCCGTCGCCGCCAGTGCGCGCGATTCGCTCAACGCGAAGTTCGCCCTACTTGCCTACTTCGGCGTGAACGACGCCAACGGCGTCAACGGCGGCGCGAATAATCTCACTTACAACGGCGTGCCCTACAGCGTGACGAACGTTCAGGAAGGCCGCTACACATTCTGGGGCTACGAGCACTTGATGTATCGCAGCACGCTCACCGGCAATGCCAAGACGGTCGCCGACCAGCTCGCCGCGCAGATCCGCACGACCGATGCGTCCGTCTCGGGTGTCTTGCTCGCTTCCATGAACGTCTCGCGCGTCACCGAAGGCGCGGTGATCACCCATAAGTGACCTCATGCACGTGACCGGGCCGCTTCATCGAAGCGAGCCGGCCACAGGCAAACATCACGGTTCATCACCTTAATCACAGGTCTCATTACATGAAAAAATTTTTCCTGACAGCATTTCTCGCTGTGCTTGGGCTCTCGCTACCCGCGTTGGCCCAGGTGCAGTCGAATCTGGGCGATCTGGTGCTCGGCTTCCGCGCCACGGGCGGACAGGGCCAGAACGTCAACCTTGAGGTCAATCTCGGCAGTGTCGCGCAGTTCCAAAGCCAGCCGGCCGGCACGACCCTCGTGCTCTCGCGTCTCGCCGTAAACGATCTCATCGCCACCTACGGCGCCAGTTGGGCCACTCGCAGTGATCTTTTCTGGGGCATCGTCGGAACCACAGGCCGGGTCAGCGCCTTTGGCTCCACGCCGATCGGCACGCTCTGGGCCACCAACGCCGAGCCCACTGTCGGCACGCAATCGCTGGCATGGACGCCCGACAGCCGCGGAGCCCAGTTCAACGCCTCCTCTAACATCGAGGCGCTCCTCTTCGGCGCGCCCGGCAGCGTAAGCGGCGCGACACCGACCCCGAATAGTACCAACTCCGCCGCGATCAACGCCACTCTGGCCGGCAGTTACACCTCGCAAGATACGGTGCAATCCGGTGTGAGCTTCGGGTTTTTCAACCCGTCGATCGATAATACCGTCAAGGCCGACGTGAGTGGCTACGCTGTCTCCGACCTCTACGAAGTTCGCGTCGGTGCCGCGTCGTCGACCTATCTCGGTTCGTTTGGCCTTCAGGCTAACGGCACGCTGACGTTTAGCACGTCGCCCACGTTTTTTACTGCGGCGGCCGCGGGTGCGCCGGTCATCACGGTGCAACCGATTGCGCAGTCGGTGCAGGCTGGCGCGAGCGTCACGCTGAGCGTGACTGCCAGCGGCGCGGGCACGCTGAGTTACCAGTGGTTCAAGGACGGCACCGCGATTGGCGGCGCCACCTCGAGCACGCTCTCGCTTCCCGGTGTCACGACGGCCAACGCGGGCAACTACTCGGTGAAAATTTCCAACTCGGTGTCGTCTGTCACCAGCACGGGCATCGCGGTCAACGTGGGCGCTGTGGCCAACCAAGGCCGTTTGATCAACCTGTCGGTCCTCACCTCGATCGCGGGCGCGGGCGACAATTTCACCTTCGGCTTCGTCGTCGGTGGCAGTGGCACCTCGGGCAACAAACCAATGCTCATGCGCGCGGCTGGTCCGGCTCTGACACAACTTGGCGTTGGCGGTGTGCTCTCCGACCCGGTCATGCAGTTCTACAACGGCTCCACCCTTGTGAGCCAGAATGACAATTGGGGCGGTGATTCGTCGGTGCTCGCGACTTCGGCGGCGGTGGGCGCGTTTCCCTTTGCTAGCGCGACCTCGCTCGACGCCGCGATTTATGTCTCGGCCATACCGTTGGGCGGCGACTCGGTGAAAGTCTCCGGCAACGGTGCGGCATCCGGCGCCGTCATTGCCGAGCTCTACGACGCTACGCCCACGGCGCAGTTTACCGCGACCACCCCGCGGATCATCAACGTGTCGGTCCTCAAGACCATCGGCTCGGGGGTCACGCTTGGCTTCATCATCGGCGGCAGCACGCCGCTGAAGGTGCTCATCCGCGCGACGGGCCCGGGCCTCTCGGCTGTCGGGGTGAATTCCGGCACCGCGGCCGATCCGAAGCTCACGCTCTTCAACTCCGCCAACGCGAGTCTCGCGAGCAACGACGACTGGGGCACGCCGGTTGGCACCGGTGCGGCCACGGCGGCGCAGATCAGTGCCGCGGCCTCGTCGGTCGGCGCCTTCGCCATCCCGAGCGGCACCAAAGACGCTGCAATCCTGACAACGCTGAATCCTGGCCTCTACACCGCGCAGGCGACGCTGTCCTCTGGATCCAACGGTCTCGCTATCATCGAAGTCTACGAAGTGCCGTGATTTCGCGGGGCGCGGCCGACGCGTCCCGTTCCTTTCCGTTTAGTAACAGTTAAACGCCGAATCAACCGGCGCGGCCCCTCTGAATATCCCGGAGGGGCCGCTGCCGTTAATTTGTCACCCTGCCAGCTTGCATCCCATTCGTCGTCCAACCGACTCCTGTCCGTCTCCCGCTTCCGCCGCGATCGCCCTGATCGCGTTGGTAGCGCTGATCGCCGTCCGCATTGTCTCCGCCGAGGAGGGCGTGCGGATGAAGTCCGACCTCTTTATCCAGGAATATCGCGTCGAAGGCGTGCGGCACCTGGCGCATGATGCGGTCGAGGAAATTGTTTATCCCTATCTTGGACCTGGTCGGTCGGCTGATGACGTTGAATCGGCGCGCGCCGCGCTTGAGAAGGCTTATCGCGATGCCGGCTTCCAAACCGTTGCCGTGCAGATTCCGCAACAGGAGGTACAGGACGGCGTCGTCGTCCTGCAAGTCGTCGAGGGTGTCGTCGAGCGCCTGCGCGTCAATGGCGCGCGCTTTTCCTCGCCGCGGGCGATCAAGGCGATGGTGCCGTCGCTCGCCGAGGGCACGGTCGTCAATTTCAACGACGTCCCGAAGGAAATCGTCGCGGCAAACCAGCTCCCTGATCGCCGTATTACGCCCACGCTGCGCGCCGGCGACATCCCCGGCACGGTCGACGTCGATCTCAACGTCGTCGAGACCACGCCGCTGCATGCAAGCATCGAACTCAACAACCGCCGCAGCGCCAACACCACGTCGCTCCGGGCTAACGCTTCCGTCAGCGACAATAATTTCCTCCAGCGCGGCGACTCGCTCGGGCTCAGTTTTCAAGTCGCGCCTGAGCGCGCCGCTGACGCGAAGGTGTTCTCCAGCTATTACCTCACGCGTTTTCCCGTGAGCGGTGTAAGCCTCATGCTTCAGGGCACGAAGCAGAACAGCAACGTCTCCACGCTCGGCGGTGCCGCTGTCACCGGCCGCGGCGATACGATTGGCGCCCGTGTGCTGCTACGTCTGCCTGCGGCCAAGGATTTTTTCCAAACGCTGAGCCTCGGCTTCGACTACAGGCATTTCGATCAAACGCTCCGCGTTGGCGGCAACGATCTGGTCGCACCGATTACCTATTGGCCGATGAGCGCGAATTATTCTGCGACGCTGGTTGGCGAGAAACGGGAGACCGACGCAAGTGTCGGCGTAACGCTGCATCTGCGCGGCCTCGGGAGCAATCCGGCGGCGTTCGACAATCGGCGCTACCAAGCCGACGGCAGTTTTTCCTCTGTTCACATCGAGCTTTCCCACGAACGTGAGATTGGCCGCGGGTTTCAGATTTTTGCCAAGGTCTCGGGCCAGCTCGCTAATCAGGCGCTCCTCGATAGCGAGGAGGCGAGTGGCGGCGGGCTGAACACAGTTCGCGGCTACCTCGAGTCCGAGGTTGTGGGCGACAACGCGGCCTTTGGCTCGGTCGAGCTGCGTTCCGCTTCGATCGGCCAGGCGAAAAGCCGCGGGGAGTGGCGGGTTTTCGTGTTCAGCGATGCGGGCGTCCTCAACGTCTACCACGCGCTGCCGCAGCAAAAGTCGTATTTTTACCTGGCGAGCTACGGAGCGGGGACGCGCGTGCGCTTGCGCGAAAATTTCAACGGCTCCGTTGATGCGGGCATCCCGCTCGTCGCGCAGTCCAGCACCAGGGCGCACGATCTGCGGTTCACCTTCCGGCTCTGGGCCGACTTTTGACTTATGATGACACGCGCGAATCCCCTGCATCGCTTTCTGGTACTGCTCAGCCTCGCGGCGGCGCTTACGTTTCCGGTCACTGCCCACGCCTGGTGGAACGCCGACTGGACGTCGCGCAAAAAAATCACGATCGACACGGGTGCGACCGGCGTCCCGATCGCCGGGGACATTGGCACGGCGCCGGTGCTGGTGCGGCTGCACGATGGCAATTTTCCATTCACCGCCGCGAAGTCCGACGGCAGCGACCTGCGCTTCATTGCGGGCGACGACAAGACGCCGCTAGCGTTTCACATCGAGAAGTTCGATTCGCTGCTGAACGAGGCATTTATCTGGGTGAAAGTGCCTGAGCTCAAGCCCGGCGCGCAGATGACGTTCTGGCTCTATTACGGCAACGGCGGCGCCGGCGCCACCCGCATCGACGACGTGAAGGGCACCTACGACGACGCCACCACGCTCGTCTATCACTTCACCGAGCGCGGCCAGCCCGCGGGCGACGCGAGCGGAAAAAACAACA
The DNA here is from genome assembly GCA_903896015.1 of uncultured Opitutia bacterium. Lineage (GTDB taxonomy): Bacteria > Verrucomicrobiota > Verrucomicrobiia > Opitutales > Opitutaceae > CAITWF01. The sequence goes on from CAITWF010000049.1 coordinate 5,621, forward strand.
ACGCCCGTAACGCCGGTGTCCCCGCCGACGGCGCGATGATCGGGCTCGGGCTCAAGCTCGACGAAAAAAACGTTGTGACCGTCCCGGCCTCGCCCTCGCTGGCGTGGAGCGACGGCGCCGCGTTTACTTGGTCCGCATGGGTGAAGTTCGGTGCCCCGCAGGCGAATGCGGTGGTCTTCAGCCGCCTTGAGAGCGGTCGCGCCCTCGAAATCGGCATCGATCGTGGCGTCCCGTTTGTTGAGGTGATCACGGACAGCGGAAAGTTCCGCAGCCCCGCCGGCGTGCCGATCACCGCGACGGGCTGGAAGCACATGGCGCTGACTGCGACGGGCACGGTGCTCACACTCTACCTCGACGGCGAGTCGTATGCGACTGTTAAGGCCGCTGTGCCCGCACTGAACGGACCGGCGAATTTTGGCGGCGACGGCCCGACAGCTTTCGTTGGCGAGATCGATGAGATGCAACTTTCCAGCGTCGCGCGCAGCGCGGGCTTCATCAAGTTCGCAGCGGTCGAGCAGGGTGGGGACAAGGCGGCGAAACTGCTCGTGGTTGGCGAAGAGGAGCAGCCGAAGAGCTGGCTCGCGTTTCTCAAGACCGGTTACGTCGGCATCATCATCGGTTCGCTGAGCGTGGACGGGTGGGTCGTGATCGGGATTCTTGGCGTGATGTTTGTCATCAGCTCGTCGGTGATGATGGGCAAAGCCCTTTACCTCGGTCGCGTGGGCAAGGGCAACGATCTCTTTCTTGAACAGTGGCGGAAGGTCGCGACTGATCTTTCCGTGCTCGACGCCGAGGACGGCTCACGAACTCAATTCCTCGGCAGTCAAATCGACGAGAAGAGAATAAAAGTGATGCACGCGGCGCCACTTTATCGCGTGTATCATGTCGGCTCCGAGGAAATCCGCCACCGGCTTGAGGCGGATCGCAGCAACAAGGTGCTTTCCGCTCGCTCGATCCAGGCGATTCGCGCCTCCATGGACGGTGCGTTGGTGCGCGAGACGCATCGGCTCTCAAGCCAGATGGTGCTACTCACCATCGCGATTTCGGGCGGTCCATTTCTCGGACTGCTCGGCACGGTCGTCGGGGTGATGATCACGTTCGCGGCGGTCGCAGCCGCAGGCGACGTGAACGTCAATGCCATCGCGCCCGGCATTGCCGCTGCGCTCGCCGCGACGGTCGCCGGCCTCGGCGTCGCGATCCCTGCGCTCTTCGGCTACAATTATCTCCTCACGCGCATCAAGTCGGCGCAGTCCGATCTGCATGTGTTCATCGACGAGTTTGTCGCAAAGATGGCGGAGTTTTACTCCGAAACCAACGAGGCCAACCGCACGATCACGCGTTCGCCGTTTTCCCCGAGCGAGCCGCCCATGCCGGTTAAAAAATAACCCACCATGCAAGTCCAAGGCGAAGACAAGCCCTACGACGACATCAACATTACGCCCATGCTGGACCTGGCGTATGTGTTGCTCGTCATTTTCATTCTGATGTGCACGGCCTCGGTGCAGGGCGTAAAGGTGAATCTCCCGAAAGCCAGCGCGGCCCCGAGCCTCGCGAAGCCGAAGACGCGCGCCATTACGATCAGCAACACCGGGCAAATCTTTCTCGACACGGTGCCGGTCAGCCTCGTCGAGCTTGAGCAGCGTCTCGCGCAATACAAGCAGGCCACACCCGACCTGCCCGTCGTCGTGAAGGGGGACAGCCTCACGCAATACCAAGGTGTCATGGATGTTCTCGACGTGTTTGGCCGCCTCGGGATCACCCAGGTCGGGCTCGCCACAAAAACCCGCCAGTCTAACTGACCCGCCGACACGCCGTCCATGGCTCCGCAACATTTCTTCGATGAACCCGCCGCGGAGCGCACCTTTTTCCAGCGCTTCGGTCTGGCAATTGGCATCGGTGCCTTGGCAGTCGTAGTGGGGGTGATTTTTGTCGGGAAGTCTTTCGCGAAGAGCAGCGCCGCGCCGCATAAGATGCCCGAGGTCACGATGGTAAAGATTCTCGCGACCCCGCCGCCGCCGCCGCCGCCTCCTCCTCCGCAACCGAAACTCGTCGAGGAAAAAATGGTCGAGCAGATGCCCGTCGATTCGAACGAGGCGAAGCCCGACGACAGCCACGCCACGCCCGCGCCCGATCTTGGCACGAGTATCGCGGGGAGCGGTGGGCCGGATGCCTTTGGCCTCGGCAGCAACCGTGGCGGGGGTGTCGTCGGTGTTGGCGGCAACCGTGGCAGCGGTAGCCGCTTCGGCTGGTATGCCGCGCAGGTGCAGTCGACGATCGCCGACGCGCTCCGCAAAAACCCAAAGACGCGCGAGGCGAGCTTCCGCCTCGAGGTCCGCGTGTGGCCCGATCTCACCGGCCGCGTTACGCGAGCCACGCTCGTCGGCACGACCGGCGACACCGCTATCGACGCTGCAATCAAGGCTGACGTGCTCACCGGCCTGCAACTCAAGGAGCCGCCGCCGCAAGACCTTCCGCTGCCGATCGTGCTGCGCCTCACGGCGCGCCGCCCCAACTGATCGCGAATTTTTTTCTACCATGTCCGAATGTAATCGCGCCTCCCGCCTCCGCCTGTTGCTGCTCTTAGCTTCGCTTGCGTGCGTCCCCGTGACGCCCGCCGCCGACGCCGCGGCGCCGATTCCCCGTTCGCAAAATCTGACGCTCAATCTCATCCGTCGCCTCGTTCAGCGCGGGGTGCTTCCACAGTCCGACGCTGACGATTTGATTAAGCTCGCCGAGGAGGACACGGCGGCCGCGAAAGCGGAGGCCACTGCGCAACCCACGCCCTCCGGGTCCGCCACCACGGTGGCCACGACACACGCGCCAGCGCCGAGCGATACCGTGCGGGTGACCTACGTGCCTGAGTTCGTGAAGAAACAGATCCGGGAGGAAGTAAAACAGGACGTGCTCGCGCAGGCGCGCGCGGAGCGCTGGGCGGCTCCGCGCAGTTTCCCCGAATGGGTCTCGCGCTACACCCTCTTCGGTGACGTCCGGCTGCGCTACGAGGGATTGTTTTTTCCGTCGGGCAGCGACAATACCGGTGCGTTTCCAAATTTTAATGCCATAAACACGGGCTCACCGTTCGATGTCGCCGGCACAGTTTTTTCCCCGCAATACAACGTCGATCAAACGCGCTACCGTCCCCGCCTGCGCGCCCGCGTTGGCGCAAGTATCGACCTCGAAGAGGGCTTTACCTCGGGCTTGAGGCTCGCGACTGGAGAAAACAACAATCCGGTCACCGCCAGTCAGAGCCTCGGCGTCGCCAACGGCGCGCAAGGTGGCAATTTCAGCAAATATGCCGTTTGGCTCGATCGCGCGTTTATCAAATACGACGCGTATAATCGCAACGTCAGCGCTACTATCGGTCGGTTCGACAATCCCTTCTTCGCCACCAACCTCATTTGGTCGGACGACCTCGGGTTTGACGGCGCGGTTGTGAAAGCGAAACGCCAGCTCGCGCCAACCCTCGTGCCTTTTGTCACGGCCGGAGCCTTCCCGGTCTTCAACACCGACCTAAATTTCTCCAACACGCAGCCCGCGAAATTCAAGAGTGAGGATAAGTGGCTCTACGCCGCGCAAGTCGGCATCGATTGGTCCGTCAACCACGACTTCAGTGCGAAGCTCGGCGCGGCTTACTATGATTTCCAGAACATCGAGGGCAAACTCTCCGATCCGTTCACGCCGGTTACTTCCTCCGATGCGGGCGATACCGACGATTCGCGGCCAGCGTTCGCGCAGAGTGGCAACACCTATATGGCGCTGCGCAACATTGTGCCCAACGTGCTCAACAATTTCGGAGCGATCAACCAATGGCAGTATTTCGGCCTCGCCACCCCGTTCCGCGATGTCGCGCTCACGGCCCGCCTCGACTACAACCAATTCGCGCCCTTCCAAATTTCGCTGCAAACCGAGGTCATCCAGAACACGGCGTTTCATCGCGGACTCGTCGCCAAGAAAGCCGTCAATAATCTCGGTGCTGCCGGAGCCGGGGCTTTCGTCGGTGGCAACAATGCGTGGATGGTCGGCCTCCGGGCCGGCGCGGTTGCCCTAGAGAAACGCTGGGACTGGAACACCAGCCTGACCTACAAATACGTGGCATCCGACTCTGTGGTCGACGGGTTCGATGATGCTGATTTTGGCGGCACACGCCTCGGCACAAATCTCAAGGGCTACATCCTCGGCGGAAATCTCGCACTCTCCCGCCGGGTGTGGCTCAGCCTGCGTTGGATGAGCGCCGACAGCGTATCCGGGCCCGTCTTCAAGAACGATCTCTTCCAATTCGATTTCAACGGAAAGTTCTAAACCGATCCTCACTCCCATGATCCGACGATTTGCCATTGTCTCCTTGGCGTTCCTGGTCGCCTGCGGCGGTAGTTTACGCGCAGCCGAAGGCGCCGACGCCAACGAAGTGAAGCTTCGCGAAGCGCTCAAGAACGCGACGATCCAGCTTCGCTCCGCCGAGACGGAGCGTGCCGCATTGCAGTCTTCGTCGGCCGCGCTCACCGAGGAGAAAAAGCTCCTCGAGGCGAAGTTTGAAACACTGCGCAAAGAGACGATCGCTGAGCGGGCGACCAATGAGAAAACGATCGCTGCGCTCAAGGCCGAGGCCGCCGCGCAGTCCGCCGAGATCGCGAAATTGAAGGAGGCGTTCGAAAAATCGGAGGGCGCCGGCAAGCAAGCCGCAGCGCTCGCCGCCGCGAAAGAGGCTGACCGCGCTAAGCTCGCCGCCGACTTGGTCGCCCTCCAGCGCAAGGTCGAGGATCGCGAGAGGGAGAACATCGCGCTCTTCAAACTCGGCAACGAAATTCTCGCGCGTTACGAGAAGTTCGGTCTCGGCGAGGCACTCGCGGCGCGTGAACCCTTCGTCGGCACCACGCGGGCGAAACTCGAAACGCTCGTGCAGGAGTATCAGGACAAGCTCCTCGATCAGCGCGCGAAACCGTGAGCCGCCGCTCGATCAAATTCGACCTTGCGCGCTTCCTCGTCGCCGGCGCGCTGACTCTCACCCTGCCGGTGCGTGGCACCGACATTCTGCGCGGCGGCGCTGCGACGCAGGCCTCGCCCTCTGGCACCGCTGGCAGTGGAGCCGCGTCCGGCAGCACGACGTCACCGCAGCCGAAAGCCTCCGATTCCCTCGCACGCACCGCCGCCGCGATCGCTGCGGTGCAGGCAATGCAGGCCGCTGCGCGCACCGCCGCGACTGCGGGTGCGAACAACCTTGGCGCGGACCCGATCCACCTCGGCAAGGTGCTCCCCAATGTCCCCGACGGCCTCGTCGCCGGCGGCTTGCAGCCGGCTCCCGGCAGTGATCCCACGCTCTGGCAGGGCGCCAGTCTGCCCACGCAATCCACCGGCGGCGGAAAAATCGGCGTCACGATCACCCAGACCTCGCAGCAGGCCCTGCTCACGTGGCAGACGTTCAACGTCGGCAAGAACACCACCCTCACCTTCGAACAAACTGCCGGCGCCGACAACGTCGGCCAGTGGATTGCCTTCAATAAGATCAACGATCCTGCGGGTGTGCCTTCGCAGATTCTCGGCTCCATCCAGGCGGCCGGACAGGTTTACCTCCTCAATCCGAACGGGATCATCTTCGGTGGTTCGTCGCAGGTGAACACGCACGCGCTTGTCGCGTCCTCGCTTCCGATCAACGACAACCTGATCGCGCTCGGCTTGCTCAACAACGCGGACCAGCAGTTCTTGTTTTCCTCACTGCCGATCGATGCCGGCGTCAACGGCACGCCGTCGTTCACGCCCGCGCCCGCCCTCACGCCGGACGGAAAGAGCGGCGACATCACGGTGCAACTTGGTTCGCAGCTCTCGAGTCCGACCACCGCGGAACATGTCGGCGGTCGCGTCGCGCTTTTCGGTCCCAACGTCACCAACGCCGGCACCATCTCCACGCCCGACGGCCAGACGATCCTTGCGGCAGGCCAGCAGATCGGCCTCTCCGCGCACGACAGCAATGATCCTTCGCTGCGCGGTCTCGATGTTTACGTCGGCCTGGTCGGTGGCACGGTCACAAACACGGCGACCGGCTACATCGACGCGCCGCGCGCGGATGTCACGCTCGCCGGCAAGACGATCAACCAGCTCGGCGTCGTGTCGAGTTCGACGTCGGTGGCGTTCAACGGCCGGCTCGATTTCCTCGCGAGCTACAACGCCGTCAGCAGCGGCGGCAGCTCGGCGCTCGCGCCGTTTTTTCCGCAGAACACGGGGGTGATCACGCTCGGCGCGAACAGCGTCACTCAAGTCCTTCCCGAGATCGCGAGCACCGATCGCGTGGTTGGCACGCAGCTCGCACTCGGCTCGCAGGTGAACCTGCAGGGTCTCGCCGTTTATCTCGCGCCGAAGGCGGTCCTGCTGGCGCCGAGCGCCGCGCTCGCAATCAACGCGGGCAACTGGAATCTCACCGGCACCGGCGCGACAGCGCAGGATTCTTTCGCATTTACTGGCGGCCAAATCTACCTCGACACCGGCTCGACGATCGATGTGTCCGGCTCGACCAATGTCGCTGCGTCCGTCGCGGAAAACATCGTTTCCGTGCAGCTGCGCGGCTCCGAGCTGGCCGATTCGCCGCTGCAGCGCAACGGACCGCTCCGCGGCCAGACCGTGCAAATCGACATCCGGCAGACCGGCACCTACAATGGTCAGGCGTGGGTCGGCACGCCGCTCGCCAACACCTCCGGTTACGTGGCCCTCGTCGATCACACCGTCGGCGAGCTCACCACCAATGGCGGCAGCGTCAGCCTGCAAGCGGGCAGCTCCGTCGTGGTGCAAAATGGCGCCACGATCAACGTCTCCGGGGGCTGGACAAATTTCGCCGACGGCAACGTCGCCACCACCAAGCTGCTCACCGCCGACGGCCACGTGATCGACATCTCGCAGGCCACGCCCGATCGCGTTTACACCGGAATCTACACCGGGAGCACGACTGACAGCAGCACGAAATGGGGCGTGAGCAGCACGACGACGAATCCGCAGCTCCTTGCGAGTTATGATCCCGGCTACACGCAGGGCGGCGCCGGCGGCCAGCTCGCGATCACGGCGCCCGCCATGGCGCTCGACGGCAGCCTCGTTGGCACGACGTTCGCCGGCCCGCGGCAGCGCGCGACGCCGCCGGCGGCCAGCGCACTCTCGCTCGTCTTTCAGGGGCAGGACCCGTCGCTCCCACAAAACCTTTTTCCCGCCTACGCGCCGACGCCGCCCACCCTTACGTTTCAGGCCGGCGGCAACGCGAGCACCATCGGCGCGTTTTCCGGCAACGGCACAGCGCTGCCCGACGATCGCAAGAAGAGCGTCACGCTTTCGCCCGCGCTGCTTACCACGGGCGGATTCGGTTCGCTGACGATCGACGACAGTGACGGCACCATTTCCGTGCCCGCGAGCACAGCGCTTTCGGTCGCGCCCGGCGGGACACTGTCTTTCAGCGCGGCCAACCTCGATATCGCAGGGAAAATTTCTGCGCCCGGCGGCAGCCTTAACTTCAGCGTTTTCGATCGCTCGCCGTTTGCCGACCGTGCGTTGTCCGGTGGAGCGCAGCCCGCACCACCGGTCTCGGATGCCGCGCGCGGCAATTTCACGCTCGAAACGTCCGCCGTCCTCAGCACCGCCGGGCTTATCGTGGACGACCGTGCCGACTCCGCCACGGCCAACACCCAGCCGCTCGTCACCAGCGGCGGCTCGATTTCGATCGCGGGCTACACGGCAAACTTTGCACCCGGCAGCCTGATCGATGCGTCGGGTGGCGTCGCAGTCGGCGCAGCCGGCAAGGTCAGCTATGGCAATGGCGGTGCCGTCACGATCAAAGCCGGCCAGGATCCGAAATTTGCCTCGCTCATCGGTGGCTCGCTTTCGCTACGCGGCACGGTCCAGGCGTTTTCCGGTGCCAAGGGCGGCTCGCTCTCGCTCCTCGCGCCGTCCGTCCAAATCGGTGGCACCACGGCCAGCGCGGGCACGCTGCTGCTCGCGCCGGAATTTTTCAGCACCGGTGGCTTCAATAGTTTTGCGATCAGCGGCCTCGGCGTGCCGACCGCGCAGGCCGATACCTACGTGCCGGCCGTCACCATTGCGGCCGGCACGACGATCGCGCCCGTCGCGCAGAGCCGCGTGCTCGCGAGTGATGGGAACTCAGACACCAGCACGTTGACAACCTTGGTCCAGCCCGTAGGCGTGCGTGCGCCGGTAAACCTTTCATTCAGCGCTCCCGGCGTGCGTGATGTGTTCAACAGCGCGAACCCGCTGGTCGTGCGCGGCGCATTTGTGATGGGCGACGGTGCCACAATCCAGACCGATCCGAAGGGGAGCGTTGCGATCAGCGGAGACACCGCGCTCGTTCAGGGCCGCATCATCGCGCCCGGCGGCTCAATCTCGATCAGCGGCGGCAAGGACTCGACGTCGCTCTTCGCGGACACCTCGGTGCCGCTCATTACAGTTGATCTCGGCGCGAAGAGTTTTCTTTCGACCGCAGGCACGACGCTGCTGACTCCCGATCCGCGCGGTTACCGCACCGGAGCTGTTCTACCGGGCGGCACAATTTCGGTCGCGGGCAATCTCCTCGCCGAATCCGGCGCGCGGCTCGACGTCTCCGGTACGACCGGGACGCTCGATCTCGCTGCGACCTACAGCGCGTTCAACGGCGCGGCGGTGGGCTCCATTACCGGCGCGGTGGTGGTTGCGACGCGCGTAGACAGCAACGCAGGCACGATCACTTTGGCCGGCGCGCAGGCGATGTTTTCCGATGCGACCCTCGTTGGCGCGGCCGGTGGTCCGACAGCTCAGGGGGGCAATCTCGTCGTATCGTCTGGAAAATTTTATCCGCTCGGCACCTCCGCGAGCGCGCAGACGCCGGCCGACGTCACGCTTACGGTCACGCAAAGCGGTCCGGTTGTGCCCGCGCAAAAGCTGGCCGCCGGCGCAACCGCGATCGGCAGCAGCGTGAAGGACGCGGGCGGCGCGGTGTTGGTGGGGCAGGGGTATTTCGCGGCCAACAGCTTTCAAGGCGGCGGGTTCGACGCGCTCACGCTGAAGGGCACCGTGAAGTTTTCCGGTGCGGTCACGCTCAGTGCCGCGCGCAGTCTCACCGTCGCGACCTCGGGTCTGCTGTATGCCGATGCCGCCGTCACGCTCAACGCGCCCTACGTCGCGCTCGGCACGGCCTTTACGACGCCCCTGCTGCCGCAGGAAAGCACGTCGGCGTTCTCCGTGCAGGGCCAGCCATTCTACGTCGCACCGTCCTACGGCGCCGGCAGCCTCAACGTCGGCGCCAAGCTGATCGATGTCGGCAACCTGTCGCTCCAGACGATTGGCCAAGCCACGTTCGCCGCCGATCAGGGCGACATCCGCGGCGATGGCACGCTTGATCTCGCGGGCGATCTCACGCTGCGTGCCGGGCAGGTTTATCCGCCGAGCGCCGTCACTTTCAACCTCATCGCCGCCGACTACACCTCGGGCGGCGGAGCGAAGAGCGGCTCGATCACGATCGCCGGATCGGGCTTGCGCCCGCTGCCGCTGTCCGCCGGCGGCGGCTTGAATATTTACGCCTCGACGATCACGCAGGGGGGCGCACTCCGTGCGCCCGTCGGGTCGATCAATGTCGGTTGGGACGGCACCGGCGCTGCGCCCAAGGATCCGATTTCGAACAAAACCGTTCCCGCCGCACAGCAGGTCACGCTCGGCACCGGCAGTGTCACGTCGGTCTCCGCGATCGATCCGATCACGGGCCAAGCGGCGACGATTCCCTACGGCACCAATCTCAACGGCACGGCGTGGATCGATCCGACGAGTGCCGACATCACGGTCGGCGGTGTCGCGCAAAAGACGGTTCATGTCTCCGGGCAGAGTGTGACCGAGCAGGCCGGAGCGACCATTGACCTGCGGGGCGGCGGTGATCTCTTCGCCTATCGATTCGTCACGGGCGTAGGCGGCACAAAGGACATCCTTGCCTCGACCACGAGCTTCGCGGTGATTCCGGGGTATCAGGTAGATTACGCGCCGTTCGCGCCGTTCAATCCGACGGCGCTCAACGCGAATTTTGGCGGCGACCCCGGCTATGTGAACGCCGGCCTCGCCGTCGGCGATCGCGTTTACCTGAGCGGCGTCGCGGGTCTGCCCGCGGGCAACTACACGCTCTTGCCTGCCCGTTATGCGCTTCTGCCGGGGGCGTATCTCGTCACGCCAAAAAGCGGCGTGCCGCCGGGCGGCGCGGTCCCCCAGGCCGACGGCTCCAGCGTCGTCGCGGGCTACCGCTTCAATGATCTCAGCGCGGCGCGCACGGCGGCGCCGGTAGCGGCGGCCTTCGAGGTCGCGCCGCAATCCGTCGTCGCCGCCCGCGCGGAATACGATGCCTCGCTGGCCAACACGTTTCTCAGCGGGAGCGCGACGGCGCACGACGCCACCGTGCCGCGGCTGCCGATCGACTCGGGCCAGCTCGTCCTCGCGGCGACGAAGGCGATGACAATTCAGGGCGCAGTTTCCGCCGCGGCACCGAGTGGCGGTCGTGGTGGCCTCGTTGATATAAGCAGTCCCGTGGACATTTTTGTCGCAGGCGCCGGCGTGACGGCACCGGCGGGGTCGTTGGTGTTGAACGCCGCCGAATTGAACGCGTTCGGTGCCGAGAGCCTGCTCATCGGCGGCACCCGCACGAGCAACACCCTGGGCACTGCGATCGCGGTGAAGACCGACGACATCACCGTCGCGAACGCCGGCACTCCACTGACGGGACCGGAAATTATCCTCGCGTCGAACAAGTCGCTCACACTCGCGCCCGGTGCCGCCATCGATCAGACGGGCGGGCTTTCCGCCGCAGCCGACTCGCTGCTCCTCGGCAACACCGCGACCTCCGGCAGTGGCGATGGCACACTGCTCCGCGTGAGCAGCGACCCAACCGCCCAATTGTCGCGCAGTGGCGTGGACGCTTCGTCCGTGCCCGCAATGACCATCGGCGCGGGAGCGCGGGTGAGCGGCGCTAGCGTCACGCTCGACTCGACGAGCGCGACCTCCCTGAGCACGACCGCCAACCTTACCGGCAAAGTCCTCGCGCTCGACAGCGGCTCGATCACCCTGCAACTCGCGAATGCCGGCAGCGTTCCCGTGACGATGGGCCTCTCGCTCTCCGGCGCCGCGCTCACGAGCCTGCAAAACGCCCAGTCGCTTTCGCTGCTCAGCTACACTGCGATCGACATCTATGGCTCCGGCGCGATCGGCGCGCTTGATGCGGCCGGCGCGCCGACGCTCGCAAGCCTCGCGCTCCACGCCGGCGAGATTCGCGGTTTCAACACCGCCGGCGGTAACGTGAGTTTTGCCGCGAAAGACATTCTGCTCGACAACAGCGCCAGCGCCCGGGCTCCTGGAGGCAGCGCCGCGCCGGGCGGCTCGCTCGTTTTCAATGCCGGCACATTGCGCCTCGGCTCCAACCAGCTTGCGATCGACCAGTTTGCGAACGTGACTTTCAACGCCACTGGCGGTGTGCTCGGGCAGGGCACCGGCGGGCTTGTGGCGCAGGGTAACGTGACCGTCAGCACGCCCCGCGTTACCGGCGCGACCGCAGCGAATCAGTTCCTCTCCACGACCGGCGCGCTCACCCTGGCGGCGACGAGTGGAAACGCGACGGTTGCTTCCGGCCTCGGCGCCACCCTCGCACTCACGGGCGCGAGCGTCTCCGCCAACAGCACGATCACATTGCCGAGTGGCGCGCTCAGCCTCCGCGCGACGAGCGGCGATCTCTCGGTCGGCAGTGCCGGCCGGTTCGATGTAAGCGGCACGACGCAGACGTTCTACGACCTCGCCAAATATACCGACGGCGGGCAGCTCAATCTCGCGTCCGACGCCGGGACGGTGAACCTCGCGGCCGGCTCAACGCTCAGCGTGGCCGCGCCTCTAGGTGGAGGAAACGCCGGCACGATTTCCGTCGCGGCACCGACGGGCACGTTCACCGGGGCAGGCGCGATGCTCGGCGCCGGTGGTAGTTTCTTGCTCGATGTAGGTCGCGTTGCGGGTGAGAGCATCGCCGCGCTCGACACGGCGCTCAACACCGGTGGCTTCTCCTTGTCGCGTTTGATCCGCGTGCGGACCGGGAATGTCGTCGTCGACGGCCCGGCGACTGCGCTGACGTTCAACCTCTCCGCCGATCAGGGCGCGATCACCGTGACGAAGAGTGGCGCGATCGATGCCTCGGGCGCGACGGGCGGCACCATCGCGCTCGCGGCCGGCGGCGGCGTCACGTTACAATCGGGCGCGAAACTCACCGTGGCGGGGAAGGATTTTAGCGACGCTGGCAAGGGCGGATCGGTCTCACTCGAGACGCGCGGCAACAATGGTGGCACGATCGATGTGCAGACCGGCTCCACGATCGATCTCTCCGTGGCGACGAATTCCGCCGGCAGCCCCGCGCTGGGCGACTTCACCGGCACGCTCCACCTGCGCGCACCGCAAAATGCGTCCGCCGCGGATCTCGCGATTACCCCGCTCAACGGCACGGTGTTGAACGCCTCGAGCATCGTGATCGAGGGTTACAAGATTTTCGACCTCAGCTCCGCCACCGGCGCGACGATCACGTCCGATGTGCAGGCCGGGGTCCTCGCGAACGGCACCGCGTTCGCTAGCAACACCGCCGCGATTGCCGCCCGCGTGCTCGCTGGCAACCGCGGGCTTGCACCGGCGCTCCACGTGCAGCCGGGCGTGGAAATCATCAATCCCCTTGGCGATCTCACGCTCGCAACGGCGTGGGATTTCTCAACGTTCCGCTTCGGGCCGAACCAGTCCGAGCCGGGAGTTCTCACGCTGCGTGCTGGGGGCAATCTGAATTTTGATTACAGCTTCAATGCGATCACCCGTTCCGCCACGATCGGCTCGCTCAGCGACGGTTTCGGCGGTGTGTCGAGCAACGGGTTGTGGGATGCGCCGCTCCTCGCGCCTGGCAGCGCGTCATGGTCGTATCGGTTAGTGGCGGGCGCAGATTTCAGTGCGGCGGATTTCCGGCGCGTGCTGCCGCTCGCAAGCGTCGGCGCCGATTCCGGTTCGCTGCTGCTCGGTCGCAACACCCCACCGATTCCGCTGCCGAGCAACCCCAATAGCCCCAACAGCACCTCGAACCTGCGGCAGAACATTATCCCAAATTACTTCGAGGTGATCCGCACCGGCACGGGCGACATCGACATCGCGGCCGCGCGCGACGTGCTACTCCTCAACCCGATCGCCACGATTTACACGGCGGGCACCCAGGCGACCACCCTCGCGAATTTTGACGCGCCGAATCTTGCCGAGCCCGTACGCAACAGTCAACTCGGCCCCGTGCAGTCGCCGGTTTACCCCGCCCAGTTCAGCCTCGCGGGCGGCAATATCACCATCTCCGCGCAGCGCGACATCACGCGGCTCGTGGCCGACGCCTCGCTCACCTCGTTGATTGCCGATTCCTCCAAGGAACTTCCGGACAACTGGCTCTATCGCCAAGGCTACGTCGATCCGGCCACTGGCCAGTATGGCGCGACGCACTCCGGCGGCGCGATTGCCTCGACGGCGTGGTGGACGGATTTCAGCAACTTCTTCGAGGACATCGGCGCGCTCGGCGGCGGCAACGTTTCCCTTCTCGCCGGCCGCAACGTCACCAACGTCGATGCCTCGATTCCCACCAACGCGCGCGCCCCGAAGGGCACGCCCGACGCCACGAAACTCGTCGAACTCGGCGGCGGCGATCTCACCGTGCGCGCCGGCGCCAACATCGACGGCGGCGTATACTATGTGGAGCGCGGGCGTGGCGCGCTCGCGGCGGGTGGCAGCATCCAGACGAACAGCACCCGCGCCGCGATTACGCAGGCCGACGCCGTCGCGCTCGACACGCAGAAGGCCACGGCCGACGCCACGACGTGGCTGCCGACCACGCTGTTCCTCGGCAAGGGCAGCTTCGATGTCGCCGCACGCGGCGATTTGCTCCTCGGGCCCATCGCCAATCCGTTTCTTCTGCCACAGGGAGTAAACAACAACCCGCTCGAAAAAACCTATTTTTCCACCTACGCCGCGACCGACGCGGTCACGGTTGCCTCGCTCACCGGCACGCTTACCCTGCGCGATAGCGCCGACGGCGGTACAGGCTCGCTCACGGCGTGGCTGCAGAATGTGCAACTCTACGACGCTGCGCGCCACCAGACGTGGTCGTCGTATACGCAGCCGTGGCTGCGCCTGCTCGAGACGGATATCACGCCGTTCACCACGGTGGCTGCACTGCTGCCGGCGACCCTGCGTGCGACCTCTTTTTCGGGCGACATCGACATTGTTGGCAGCCTCACGCTTTCGCCAGCGCCCACCGGAACCATCGAACTCGCCGCGGCCAAGTCGCTCAACGGCCTCCAGCCAAACGGTGTCAACGGGATCGACCGCTCGCGCATTTGGGGCTCGAGCACGATCAACCTTTCCGATGCCGATCCCCGGCGCGTGCCGGGCGTAACTTCGCCGATCGGGCTCCCGGCCGCAGCTTCGGTTTCGCCCACCGTCACGCCCATCGAGTTGCTCGATGCGGTGAACGTGTTGTTCAACGAGTCTGGGTCCACGGTGGGCACGTATGGCGTGATTCAGACCAAGCAGGCGTTGCACGGGCCCGGTCCGCTGCACGCCGCTGATCTTTCGCTGGCCAAGCTCTACGCGACGACGGGCAACATCTCGGGCCTGACATTTTTTTCCGCCAAGTCGGCGCGCGTGACCGCAGGTAAAGACATCACGGATGTCTCGCTTTACCTCCAGAACACGCGTGCGGACGACGTCAGCGTGGTCGCCGCCGGCCGCGATCTGATCGTTTTCGATCCGAATTCTCCGCTGCGCACGGCCGCGCAATCCGCGGGCAACGAATTGTTGCAGAGCAGCTCGACCGTCCCCGGTTCCGGCAACGGCAACCCGACCGCCGGGGACATCCAGATCAGCGGGCCCGGCACGCTCGAAGTTCTGGCCGGGCGAAACTTCGATCTCGGCGTCGGCGCGGGTGCGGGCGACGGCACCGGCGTCGGCATCACGAGCATCGGCAACGGTCGCAATCCGAACCTACCCTTCGCCGGGGCGAACGTGATCGCGGGAGCGGGCGTCGGTGTTGCCTCCAGTCTCGCGCAAAGCTCGATCGATTTTCCGACGTTCGTTGCGAAGTTCCTCAATCCGGCAACGGCCGGCGCGGAAGCGACGCGCTATCTCCCGGCCCTCGGCGACCTGATGGGTTTCGAAGCCGGCACGGACGCGCAGGTGTGGACCGCGTTCAACCAACTGCCGGTTGAGAAGCGTGACGCGCTCGCGCTCCAGATTTTTTATCTCGTCCTACGCGATGCTGGCCGCGACCACGGCGTGCCGACCAGCCCAGGCTTCCGCAATTACGACGCCGGCTTCGCTGCGATTGCGGCGTTGTTCCCCGGCAACAAATGGTCGGGAGATTTTTCGCTCACCTCGCGCGAAATCAAAACTGCCAGTGGCGGCGACGTCAGCCTCCTTGCACCTGGCGGTGCGCTGACCGTTGGCTTCGATATCGCCGGCAGTCAGCCGATTGATCAGGGTATCCTTACGGAGCACGGCGGAAATATTTCTATCTTCACGAAGGGCAGTGTAATCGTCGGCACGTCGCGGATATTCACCCTGCGTGGCGGCGATGAAATTCTCTGGTCGTCCACCGGTAACATCGCGGCCGGCGCGTCCTCAAAGACCGTCCAGTCCGCGCCGCCGACACGCGTGTTGATCGATCCGCAGAGTGGCGACGTGAAGACCGATCTCGCCGGTCTCGCGACTGGCGGCGGCATAGGCGTGCTCGCGACGGTCGCCGGCGTGAAGCCGGGCGATATCGATCTGATTGCGCCCGTCGGCACGATCGACGCGGGCGACGCTGGCATCCGCGTATCGGGCAACCTCAACATTTCCGCGCTCCAAGTCGTGAACGCTACGAACATTCAGGTCAGCGGATCGAGCGCCGGGACGTCGGCCCCGGTGGCGCCGGCGGTCGGGAGCATCGCAGCGGCGGCCTCTACCTCAAACGCGGCAACCTCGGGCGCGGCGGATGAGGCGGCGAAGCAGGCTCGTTCTCAGGCCCAAGCCGAACTAGCGCCCTCCTTCATTACGGTCGAAGTGCTCGGCTACGGTGGAGGTGAGGGCACTGACGATCCGAACCGTGAGCGCTGAGAACGTCAAACGCCCGGCAAGGTCGGGGGCGCTGTCGGTCCGCCCACGGTCTCATCGAGTAAAGGGGGCGGCGGTGGAATCGCCACGGCGCCGAGCGTTGCGCCTGAAGACGACTGGTCAGCCAACGACAATGCCGTGCTCGGTTTCTCGGGAAGGGCGCGGGGTTTCGCGCGTTCCGCCTTCGGGCGCTTCGCGGTCTTTTCCGCCGATCGCTTCACCGACGACGATTTGGTCTGGGTGACCGGCTTTGTTTTGGACGAACCGGCCGGTATCGTCGCCGCCGCAAGCATCTTCTTCCAGGCTTTGACTTTCTTCCGTTCTTCTTTGGACACCTGCTTTGCTTCCTTGAAGGCCTTCCGGGCGCGCTTCAGTTCCGCCTTGGCCTTCTTCGCGATCTCCTTCGCGGCATCGGCCCGTTTCCGCGCGATCAATAATTTCAGTCGGAGTTCTTCGGGCTTTCCGGCGGAGGTTTTTAGCGGTGAGACTGCGATTCGGCTCTTCATAAAACTGGGAGTCTGCGCCTGAGTAAATGTCTAACTTGGACGTGAAGACAGGCGGCGACTCTGGTGGTAGAGTCGTGTCGGATGAAACACGTACCAAAGGACGAGGCCAACGTAGCAAGAACATCGGAGCTGACGGTCGAGTCGGCGCTGAAGCTGGGCCGCA
>CAITWF010000050.1 GCA_903896015.1 uncultured Opitutia bacterium
CCGACGAGACGCCACAGCTCGCTCGGTCAGATCTCACCTGTGGCCTACGAAATACAACAACAACCGAAAGACATCAAAGCCGCCTGAATTGGTGTCCATTCTTTCGAGGCAAGCCCAGACCGGGGCAAGGAGCGTTGAGCGTTAGACGACGGGAGACTTCGGCTCTATGCCACGATCTCGTCATCGTTCGCGACGGCGTCAGACACCGAACCAACAGTCGCCAGCACGCGTATCATCTACCGACGAGCGCCGATTCGGGTATAAGCGTGTACGCGGGTTGATTCCGTGTTTTCGGGGAACGTTCTAATCAACCCCGAGGGAAACGATCGCGAAACGGGGGAAATCGTGACCGACGGGGCACGTCGGATTATTCCGCTGCGCCATGGCCAACCGGGAAGAGTTTTGGAAAATAGGTATCCAATACCTTCGCCGGCAGAGCCAGTTTCACGGGAGCCTTGTGAGTCGGGGACTGAAGTAATCCGGCTTTGATGGTCAGGCTGAGAATGGCCTGCCCGGTGCGGCCACTGGCACCGACGATTCGACCGGCTTCACCGCGTTCGAACTGCCCACGGAGGAGTGCTTCGCGGAGGAGAAGAAAGACGCGGTCGGCATGTTTCTCCACCTCAGGGTCCGCCACGTGGACGTAATGTTCGATTCGGCGTTCGAGTCCATTGAGGTCCAGGATTTTTTCCATGAATGCGATTTGGTCGATCATGGTTCGCAGGACGAATTCGCAAAATTCCCAAAGGGCGATTTCACTCAAATGGCCGCGGCCGTCGTCCGCCCGTGAACTGCTACGTTCCTGGTCGGCGTTCGAGAGGCGGGCATAATATTCCTTTCGGAAGACGGCCAGGCCGCGTGACAACGACCACAACCCCCCACCGTCGATACCTAATTGGCGAATGAGCGTGTCGGAGAAAAGTCGGACCACGCGACCGTTGCCGTCCCGGAAAGGATGGATCCACGCAATGCGATGATGGCTGGCGCCAATGGCGATTATTCGTTGGATGCGGGACAAGTCGGCAGATTCATACCGGCTCTGAAAGTGACCGAGCATCGGAGCAACGAGGCTGTGCTCGGGCGGAACGTGAGTGCCAACCTGCACGTCGTTGTTTCGAAGTTCGCCGGGGACCAGTGGCGTCTCCTCCCCATTTATCGTCGTGGCGACACGCATCTCTGCGGGCAGGGCCTCGTAGAAGTGACGATGAAGGCCGCAGATGAAATCCTGGCCGTGGGGCGCATCGGTTGATGTTTGCGCCCACCGCTGGACCTCGAGGTGGGCCAGCGCCAGTTTTTGCAGATTCCGTTTTTTTGGCTCGGCCGAAAAATCCTTTTTCAACGCGGCTTCGATGTCGCGAACTTTGGTCTGCTGGCCCTCGATCAGGTTCGAGTAGTAGCAGTGCATCCACCGCGTGATTTCAGACAGATCGGTGTGGAGCGGTTCGCGGATTATTGCCGAAAGTCGCGCCGATGATTCCAATACGGTGCACGCCAAATCTTCCAACGGCTTCAGCTTTTGCGTCGGAATGATGGGTTCAATGGCAGTCTTGGAGAGCATGCTTAATTACCAGTTATTTTGCTGGTTCGGTTGCCGGTTGGTAATAATCCCTAGCACCCTCTAAGCAGCAACTTAAAAATCGTAGGTCTGCGTTACGCGTGCGTATCTTGCTGGTTCCCCTGCCAGTTCTATTGCGGGTTGCCCCCGACGAGAGGAGTCCGCCCACCCGCGCCGCGGACGGACCCCACAATTTCGTCGTGCGCGATGCCGAGCACCGCCTTCGCTTTGCTGCCGCGTGCGAGTTGATCGGCCGGGGTGCCGATGATGAGCGCGTCGGCGTAGGCACCGGCATAGTTGTTGGCCGACACCATGAGCTGCTCCATGTCGATTTGCCGAACCGCTTTCGCCTTCTTGAAAAGGCGGAGGGCCGCCGAGGTGATGGGCTTGTCTTTCAACAGTTCGATGGCGTCGGGATGAATCCCCTCCAGCAGACTGAAATTCGACCTGATCTTGCTGACGTCGATGTCGAGCGCCTTGGCGATCTGCTCCCCATTGGGGTCTCCGTTCGCGGTAGTTCGCCCCTGTTCGCCGGTGTTCACGGGAAATGACCGGCAAGCGCGTTAAAAACAAAACTCCCTCGTAGTCCGAGGACATACGAGGGAGAAATTGGGTGCAGGGGTTGGATTTGAACCAACGACCTTCAGGTTATGAGCACGACAGCACTATGCTGTTAGTAAACGACTAAAGTAATTTTTACACCAAGAATTGGGAAAACTTGGGCCGGATTTTCGGAGCGCGGCTTGACTGGCCCGCTACAGGTAATACGGTATTACTGATGCCGACCCTAACGTTCAAAGTCTCGCCGGAGGAGGCACGAGCGATCCGCGCCCGCGCAAGCGCCGAAAAAGCATCGGTTTCAGCGTTCTTGCGCCGGCGGGTGCTGGATCAGAAGCCGAAGCGCCAGCGCAAGCTCATCCTCAAAAAGCACCCGATATCTGGGTTATGCTTTAACGCGACCCCCGGCCGGCCCGTGGCGCAGGAGGAGATTGATGCCGCGCTCGCGGAGTTCCCGTGAAATACCTGCTCGACGTCAACGCGCTCGTTGCTTGGAGCCAGCAACGCGCTCCGCACCATAACCGGTTTCATTCCTGGGCTGCGGCGCAAGGGCTCGATGAACTGGCCACCTGTGCGCACTCCGAGCTGGGCTTCATTCGGGTATCGATGCAGGTGTTCGGCGACACGCTTCCTGAGGCGCAGGCACAGCTCACCGCAATGAAACGCCAGGCGGGCGGATTTATCGCGGCGGCGCCTTCACCGAAGCTTCCCGCCTGGGCCGCGACGGCGGCCAAAACCTCCGATGCCTATCTCGCCCAAGTTGCCGCGGCCGCGGGGCTGACGCTCGCGACCTTCGACCAAAGTATTCCGAGTGCGGTGCTCATCTGATAAGAACTTCAATCGCCCCTGGTCTCGAACGGCAGTTTGGTGCTTCTATTCTTGAGCTTCTTCCCCGGCCTTAAGCCGTGCGAACGATTCAAAATCGATTCGTTCCAACCAGAACTCGACGAACTCATGTTCGGAGTTGGCCTGCTGATGGCGGGCGATGATCGCCGTCGCACGACTCATGGAAATGCGGGTGAGTCGGATGACCTCAAGCGCCTGCGCACCATTGTTCATGCTAGAGACCAGCACGGTGAAAACATCGCGTATCTAAGGTCGGGACCTGGTATGAAGGTTTGGCCGACCCGGCCTGCCGACGGACGACTCAGCGAGGCGAATCTTCATACGTTGGAGGCATGCTGGCCTGACCAGTCGAAGGAGGTCCGAAGCACTCGACCGTACACGGCACACTGCCGGGGCGGCGATGGACGCGGCTAAAAGCATGTGGACGGAAGAGCTTGAAAGACTACCTGGAACCAGAGGAGGTGATCAGTTCCAGGCTCAGTAAAAACCGCTCGATATCCTGATACATCTGTTTCTGACGCTCAATTCCCTTTCCATCCTTAGCGTTTTGACTTGTCGGGCTGTGCGGAGCGTCGGGAAAGGTGATAAGTGAGCAACAGTTGCCGGAGGCCTTCATTTTTTCGACGAACACGACGGAATTACTGTAGTCCACCACCTCGTCCCCGGTACCATGAAACACAATCGTAGGTGGCATCTTGGTGGGCATTTGGTCCGTAACGGAAAGAGCTGTTGCGCGCGCGCTATCGCCACCAAAGGGCTTCCCCTTTCTTCATGCTGAATCTCCCGCTCTAAGTCGTCGCCATCGTGCAGATATCGTTGATGTTTTGTTCTTCATAAGATGATGCCTTGTGCATCAACGGGATTTTACCGAACTCTCGAAATCTCAGCCGCCCAAAAAGCACTCGGCTCGAGCGTCGCAGGTGCGAAAGATTCTTGCGGACACCAAAAGATTACCACGTCGGCGCGCGTCCGCGGGAGCCACCCGTGAGCTAGTGACGAGGGCCCATCTGAGTGAAAATAAAGAGCCCTGCACCCAATCATATGACTACTTCATCGCTGCAATGTCATCCCACATCGCCTTGAGGTCTTCATCCTCGAGCGCCGCCTTCTTCCACTGTTTGTCCATTTTGCACGCGATGTGCAGACGCCGCTTGGCCTCGGTTTGATCGCCAAGAAGACAGAAGTAGCAGCTCAGGTTGTAGTGAATCAGCGCGGATTTCTTCCCGTGAATCGGTTCGGCCTCAAGTAGCACAGCTTTTGCGGTTGCGATCATATTGCGCTCGCGGAGGGCGAAGGCCCATGAAATCCAACCGTGCTCGTCCTCGGGCTGGCGGCGTGCCAGTTGTTCGCCGAAGTCGACCACCATGTCCCATTCCTTCCGCGCCATGTGGAGTTCGATGCGCACGGCCAACACCTCGGGCAGAGCCCAATCTTTCGGTGGAATGAGTGCAATTTCCTCCGTTGCCTCCTTGACCATGCCCAAGGCAAGGTAGCCGGACGCGTGCTCAAGGTGGCGGCGAGTCGAGATCATCGAATAATTCGTCAGGCTAAGCCAGCACGCCCAATGTTGTGCCATATCCCCACCGCCCGCCTTCCCACAAATCGAATTGTGTACCAGCGGGAAAATGCGCTACCGCCTCCGGCGCGTGAAACATGACCTCACAGTTTACCGCGGCGCCGCCCGGCACGAGCGGACCCGTGGGAAAGATAGCAGCTTCAAAATGACGGCGTCCCGGCGACACGAGCACGGTTATAAATTCCGCCGCCGGCGGAGACGCCTTGCGCCCGCCGGTGGGCGCGAGTAGAGTGAGTTGGACTCGGAGATGGCGGGCCGCGGGCATGACTTCCTTAATGTGAGATCCGGGCGAATGGCGCCACTTCCATTGTGATCCGTGTTTTGCCGCCAAATCCGCTACTGAGGCAACGGCGGTGGTGGGGTCCAGGCAGGCTCACAGTGCTGTCGTGCAGAAGTGCTTCGTATTTGAAACGCACGGTTTCGAGTCGTGAGCGCTTAGTCACTGGCCGCTTTGTTCTCGTAGGCCTAGAGGGCATGCTTGATATTGCGCCATTCCCTTTCCCGTAACCCCTCACGGAAGTAAATCCATGATTGCCATGCTAAAATCCGGGATAGACCAACTCCGGCTCATTTCTTTCCTGTGCTTGGCGAGTTGCGCTGCTTGGGCCTCTACGCCCCCCGAAGAATCGCCCAAATCCGGAGGGTCTGTATCGGAACTAAAAGCTAGGGTCACGTCTCACGGATATCCTGCAATCTTTCAGGCTTGGTCCCCTGCCGAAAAACTCAATCAGGCGCCCAGAACCGCGATCTCCTTATCGACCATCGAGGATTCGTTGCAGACCGCGGCGCGCCACGACCTCATATTTGAAGGGCTGTCTGCCTTTGGTCTGGTCGGGAATAACCCGGTGAACCTAGGGCTGAGCACTGGGTTTACTCCGGAAAGCGTGAAGAAGGCGCTGGCGCTCAGGGCAAAGATATTGGCACTAAATCCGAAAGCGGTGCTCCTGGGCGAGATTCGGTATCATGATGCCCAATCGGGATACTTTCCGGACGATTCACCCTGGTGGCTTCGTGACCAGTCGGGCGACCGCGTCCGCAAGACCGCCGGAACGTCCTTGAAAGGCTTTTTCCTCCTAGATCTTTCCCAGCCAGACTTGCAGGACCAGATTGCAAAGCTCTGTGCCGCAGCGATTGCTACAGGCGCATTGGATGGCTGCATGTTGGATTGGTGGTCCAAGGAAACGCCGGAACTCGTCGGGATGGCCCGGAAAATCCGCGACAAGATCGGCGAGCGCGGCCTCATCTTGGTGAACGTCAACGGGCACGTCCCAAAACTGTCGGCGCCATTTATCAATGGGATGTTCATGGAAGGCTTTGGTGCGCCGTTTTTTTCAGATTGGAAAATGGCCGTGAACAATCTGCAGTGGGCCGCAGATCATTTGCGGCCGCCGGCGTTCACCGCGCTCGAGATGTGGTATCCCAATGGCACCCCGGTTTCGGGGACCAGTGGCCGAAACGATCTGGCGCGAATGCGGTTTGCAACCACGCTCAGCCTGTGTAATTCAGACGGATACGTGCTTTATGCAGATCCCTTCCCTACGCCCGGTCATCCTCATGACTGGTATTCTTTTTGGAAACCAACGCTAGGTGCGCCAATTGAGTCCGCGGGGCGAATCAACGGTGACGGGGCCTACGTTAGAAACTTCAAGAATGGCACGGTGCTTTTCAATCCTCCGGACAATAAGTTGGTCACTCTCGTATTTGAGGTTCCCGTAACAAGACAATCGACCCAAGAGGTTGGGACGCAGTTTTCGGTTCCACCCGGCGATGGTGACATTTTTGTCGTTAGGTAATCAGTGCAGGTTCGCCGACAAACGCACCTGTCTGTTGCCAGAACGTTCCTTTTTTAAACCATCTAATTTTCGCTGTGCAATAGCTCGTGGCTGACAGAGCTAGCTATTTTGGGGAAGGGCCGGGCTTCACGTCCGAGAATCCCACCGAGCAACGCCGGTTCGGTCTTCTGGTCCAAAATGTGTGAGTCATCGCCCTTTCTTCTGGAGTTCGACAGCTTCGCTCATCGAGCGAACCACTTTGAATCCACAGCGATTCTTCCGCCACCATTCCTCCCAAAGGGGTTTTTTCTGGATGCCGATTGCCGAGGTATAGACGGGATTATTCATCCATCGCTCTACGGTTTGATTCGAGCGCATGACCAGCCAAAACAATCCGGCAGTAAAAGAGTCAGGCGGCTCCTGGTGCTTGAGATATCATGTGTTCCCTGTTCGTGGCAGTTCGCCGCTGTTCGCCGGTGTTCACGGGAAATAGCCGGCGAGACCATAAAAAACAAAACTCCCTCGTAGTCCGAAGACATACGAGGGAGAAATTGGGTGCAGGGGTTGGATTTGAACCAACGACCTTCAGGTTATGAGCCTGACGAGCTACCAGGCTGCTCCACCCTGCAATAAGGGAAGGAAGAACCTGCGGGCGCCCTTTTGAGTGTCAACGGATTTCTCGAACAGCACGCTCTCACCACGCACGAAATCGACGGGAAAGACCCTGAGAGCGCGTCCCGCTTTCTGGTGGAGCATTTGACTTCGACACTGCGCCGGCGTTGCGTGCCTCACTTCATGGCGGACTTTCTCGACGAAACCAGACCCGAAAAACTCGAACGCGCGTTCCTCGTCGGCGTGCAGACCGCCGATATGCGCGACGGCGAAGCCGCGGAACTGCTCCTCGAACTCACAGAGCTCGTGGAAAACCTCCGCCTTACCGTCACCCACGCCGAACTCGTCAATCTCCGCCGCCCCACCCCTGCCCTCCTCCTGGGCAGCGGCAAAGCCGCCGAACTCGTCGCTCAGGCCAAGGCCGACGGCGCCGACGTGATTGTTTTCGACGAAGAACTCTCGCCGGCCCAGCAGCGCAACTGGGAGGAACTCTCCGGGCTCGCCGTCATCGATCGGCAGGAAGTCATCCTCGAAATTTTTTCCGATCGCGCCCACACGCGCGAAGCCACCCTTCAGGTCGCGCTCGCGCGCATGGAGTATTCGCTGCCGCGCCTGACGCGCGCGTGGACTCACCTCTCGCGGCAGCGCGGCAAAGGCTCGATGGGCGGCGAAGGCGAAACCCAGCTCGAAAACGATCGCCGCACCGTGCGCGACCGCATCACGCACCTGAAGGCCGAGCTCGCCGGCGTCGTAAAACAGCGCAGCGTCCAACGCACGAAACGCCAGCGCGTCCCGGTGCCGACCGCCGCGATCGTTGGCTACACCAACGCCGGCAAGTCCACGCTCCTCAACGCGCTCACCGGTGCGCAGGTCCTCGCCGCCGACAAACTTTTCGCCACGCTTGATCCGACCACGCGCCAACTTGTGCTGCGCGGCAATCAAAAGCTGCTTGTCACGGATACCGTCGGCTTCATCCGCCGGCTCCCCCACGGCCTCGTCGAGGCGTTCAAGGCCACCCTTGAGGAGGTCGTCGTCGCAGATTTTCTCATCCACGTGCTCGACGTCACCAATCCGAACTTCGAGCAGCACCATGCTACTACTCTAGCGGTGCTCGGTGAGCTCGGCGCCGCCGACAAAACGATCGTGACCGTCTTCAACAAGACCGATGCCGCCGACTCGATCATGCGGCGCAACGCCCGCCGCCTCGCGCCCGATGCGCTGTTCGTCAGCGCGCACACGAAGGCCGGCCTTGATACGCTCGAAAACCGCTGCCTCGAACTGATCGCCGATGCGCTCGGCGAAACCGATCTCCTCGTCCCACACGATCGCTACGATGTGATCGCGCGGCTGCACAAGCTCGGACATATCCACGAGCAGGAACACGAGGAGGCGGGTGTGCGAATCAAGGGCCGCTTTCCCGATTCGCAGGCGGGATTCTTCGCGCCGTTCGTCGTAAAGGAGCCGCGGGCGCGCAACCGCACCGGCATCTCAGTTTGAGGCTCCAAGCGACACCGCCGCGGCCTCGGTCTCAATCTGATCGCCCGGACCGGGGATCAATCCGAGTCGCGCCGCGTGCATCGTGAGCTGCGCGATCGAGTGCAAACCGGTTTTGGCCGCAAGGTTCGCGCGATGGTTGTTCACCGTTTTCATGCTCACGCCGAGCCGCGTCGCGATTTCCTTCGATGGCGATCCGGCGGCGAGCAGGGCAAGCACCTGCCGTTCTCGATCCGATAGCGCGGCTGACTCGTCGGCCGGTGCACGCACCAGATCGTTGACCGCGCGAGCCACCGCCGGCCCGAAATAAACGCGCCCCGCGGCCACTGCCCGAAGCGCGAGCGTCAGGTCGGCGATACTGGCGCATTTCTCGACAAAGCCCTTCGCCCCGCCCGTCAGCGCTTCGCGGACCGCATGCGGGCTCGTGCTGGCCGAAAATACCAGCACGTGGGTCCGCTGCGCTTCGGCGCGCAGCCCGGCAAGAAACTCCACCCCGCCACCGCCCGGAAACATCCAGTCAAGCACCACAACATCCGGCCGGAGCTCGGCGGTCAGCTCAACCGCCGCCGCGAGCGTGCCTGCCTGGCCCACAAGTTCAAAATCCGGCATCGTGTGCACGAGTACTGCGAGCATTTCACGGATTGCCGTCTGATCCTCGATGATCAGCACGCGATAGGGTTGGATCGAAACAGGCTCGGTCATGGTCTCCATGCCCAACGATACGGCACCTTTGCCGCAAAGTTAATAGGCAGTTTGTGCCTGCCGCACCCAAACGCCTACGTATCGTCCCGCCTACGCCGCGTCGTAGATCTGCACGCGCGTCCAGCAGCCATTGCATCTCTCGACAAAGGCGAGGTGGATCGGATCGATTTGGTAGGCATCGTGCGCGGCGACATCCTTGCAGACCACGGTGAGCGCGACGCCATACGAATCATCGATGATCGGCCGCTTCACGGTCGCCGCCGGCGTGCCGACGTAGATTTTATCGACGGACTTGATGCCGCTGAGCTTTTCGACCTCACGGCGAAAGTCCGAGCGCTGTGTGGCGGTGAGTTCGGGTTTTAACCAAAAGAAGACGGAGTGGATGAGCATGGAAAAAATGTGGCTCAAAGTGAGGAGAATTATTTCTTTACCGGCAAGGCGCGCGTGGAATTCACCGTGATGCCTCCGTCGACGAGCAGCGTCTGGCCCGTGATGTAGGCGCTCGCCTCGCTCGCGAGAAACACCACCGCGCCCTCGAGATCGTCGGCGCGGCCGGGGCGGCGCAGCGGGATCTTGTCCGTGAGATACGAAACCCATTCCTTGTTTTCATACATGACCGCGTTCTGCGCGGTCTTGAACCAGCCGGGAGCAAGACAGTTTACCGTGATGCCGTGCGGCCCCCAGTCGTCCGCGAGGCTCATCGTGAGCTGGCGGATGCCACCGCGGCTCGCGCCATACGGGCCGAGCCCCGCATAGCCCGCGACACTCGTGACCGATCCAATGTTGATGATCCGGCCGTGCTTCGCCGCAACCATGTGTTTCGCCACGGCCTGCGCCACGAAGAACGGCCCGCGGAGATTCGTGTCGAGAATCGTGTTCCAATCGTCCCAAGTCACGTCGAGCGCGGGCTTGCGAATGTTGCAGCCGGCATTGTTGACGAGGATGTCGATTTTGCCGAAGTGAGCGTGCGTCAGGAAAACGCCATCTTGGATGCTCTCGTGCGACCTCACATCAAGCGCGACGCTATGACACCGCCGCCCGAGGGCCTCGATCGCATGGCGCGTTTCGTCAAGCGAAGCGAGCGTGCGGCTCGTGATCGCAACATCCGCGCCGGCCCGCGCGAGGGCGAGCGCGAACGTCTTGCCGAGTCCGCGGCTCGCGCCCGTGACGAGCGCGACCTTGCCCGTGAGATCGAACAGCGCGGCACTCATGGTTGCAGGATCACCTTCATCAGGCCGCCCGCGCCTTTCGCGCTCAGCTTTTGAAACCACGCCTCGCCCTCCGCGAGCGGCGCCATCGCACTGATGAGCGGCGCCACGCGAATCACGCCGCGCGAAATCAGATCGAGACTCAGCGGATATTCGCCAGCCGAGGCGCAACTGCCGAACAGCGTGAGCTCGCGCGCGATCACGAGTTGGAGCGGAAAATCCGTCTTCGGCGCGAGGTTGCCGACAAGGACGACCGAGCCGCCCTTGCGCACCGCACGCAGCGCGAGATCAAGCGTTGGGGTGAAGCCGACGACCTCGAAGGAAAAATCCGCGCCCTGCCCGCCCGTCAGTTTCGCGATCTCGGCGGGAACATCGCCCACATCCGAGCGCAGCGTATGGTGCGCGCCGAGTTCGCGCGCGAGCGCGAGCTTCTTGTCCTCAAGATCGATCGCGATGACGTTGCCGCAGCCCGCCCAGCGCAGGGCCTGAATCACCAGCAGCCCGATCATGCCAGAGCCGACGACGACGGCGCTCGCACCGGCAGGGATCTTCACGCGCTGCACCGCGTGCACTGCGATCGACACGGGCTCAATCATCGCACCATGTTCGAAAGGCAATCCGGTCGGCAGCGCATAGAGTCCGCGCGCCGGCAGTGCGAGATACTCGGCGAACGCGCCATGCTGGCGAAACTCTCCCGGCGCCACACCGACGATGCGACGTTTTTCGCACAGGTTGATCTGACCGGAGCGACAGAACGCACATGCGCCACAATAGATCATCGAGTCGAATGTCACGCGATCACCGACGCGCCAGCGCTCCACGCGGGGGCCAACCGCCGCGATTTCACCCGAGGCCTCGTGCCCCATGATCAGCGGCGGCTGCCGGCGTCCGGTCGACCCGTCCCATCCGTGGATATCGCTCCCGCAGATGCCGCACGCGCGGATGCGGAGTAACACCTCGTCGGCGGCGGGTGTTGGCGTGGTAAATTCCTGATAATCGAGCTTTGAGTAGCGGTTAAGAACGAGGGCTTTCATGGGTTCACGCGGGAAAAGTCAGGCGGAGTCGAGCTTGGCGAGTTCATCGGCGGTAGTGAAATTCATCGGCACATCGGGATCGGGCGACGGTATGGCAGACAACAGCAGTCGCGTGTAGGCGTGCTGCGGCGCCGTGAAAATTTGCGTGACCGGCGCGCACTCCACGATCCGCCCGCAGCGCATCACGGCCACGCGATCACAAAAATTCCGCACGACATCGAGGTTGTGCGCCACGAGCAGAATGGTGAGCCGAAACTCACGTTGCAGGGCCTTAAGCAGATCAAGCACCTGCGCCTGCACCGACACGTCGAGCGCACTCGTCGCTTCATCGCACACGAGCAGCGACGGCCGCAGGATCAGAGCCCGGGCGATTGCGATGCGCTGCCGCTGCCCGCCGCTGAACGCGTGAGGGTAACGTGCGCGCTCTGCCGGATCGAGGCCGACCCGCCGGAGCATGTCGCACACGCTCTCGTCGAGCACCGCACCGCGCGCGCGCCCGTGGATCACGAGTGGCTCGCCGATAATGTCGCGCACAGTCATGCGCGGATTGAGCGAGGAAAACGGATCCTGAAACACCATCTGCGCATGCGGCCGGAGCCGCGGCAGTTCCCGCTCCGCGAGCCGCCCCAGATCGACCATACGGGCATCGGGCAAACGAAAAACAATTTCGCCGGCGGTTGGCTGGTGCGCGCGGAGCAGGCAGCGCACGAGGGTGGTTTTGCCGCAGCCACTCTCGCCGACGAGGCCGAAGCTTTCGCCCGCGGCCAGCTCGAAGCTCACATCGTCAACCGCGCGCACGACCTCACCCGAGGCGCGGCGGAACCCGCGCGAAGCGACGGGAAAATGCTTCGTCAGGCCGCGGACAGAAAGGATCGGTGCGGGAGAATTCATGCTACACGCGCGCGGCGGCTCGGCAGCGCATCCAGCAGCGCGCGGGTATGGGCATGCTGCGGAGCTTTCAACACCTGGCGCACCGAACCGCGCTCGACAATTTCCCCACGCTGCATCACCGCGACATCGTCCGCCATCTGCGCCACCACGCCAAAATCGTGCGTAATGAGCAGCACCGCGCAGCCGAACTCGCGCTGAAGATTTTTGATCAAGCCGAGGATTTGGGCCTGAGTGGTGACGTCGAGCGCCGTCGTCGGTTCATCGGCAATCAGCAACTCGGGCTGGCAGACGAGTGCCATCGCGATGATGACGCGCTGGCGGAGTCCGCCGGAAAGTTCATGCGGAAACTGATCGTAACGCGCCCCGGCGTCGGCGATCCCGACCTTCGCGAGCATTTCGATCGAGAGGCGCCGCGCGGCCTCCGGACTGACGTCCCGGTGAGTGAGAATCGCTTCGGCGACCTGACTGCCGACGGTATGAACCGGCGAAAACGCGGTCATCGGTTCCTGAAAAATCATGCTTACGAGTCCACCGCGCACATGGTAGAGCAGGCCGGATTTCTCGTCGAGCTGCGCGATGTCGATGTCCCCCTCTCGGCGGGAGCGGAGCAGAATCCTCCCGCCAACAATTCTGCCGGAGGGTGGCACGATGCGCAGCAGCGCCTTGGCCGTGACGCTTTTGCCCGAGCCGGATTCGCCGACGAGCGCGAGCGTGCGACCCCGCTGAATTGAAAACGAAATATTCTGCACCGCACCCACCACGCGGCCGGCGTTGAAAAACGACACGCGTAGGTTGGTCACCTCAAGGAGCGGCAGCGCGGAGTTCATGCGTTCGAGTAGGGATCGGCCGCGTCGCGCAGGCCGTCGCCGAGAAAGTTGAAACAGAGCACCGTGAGCACGATCAACACGACGGGCATCAGCAGCCAAGGATAGTTGGCGACGTTTTGGATGCTCAGGCAGTCTTGCAGCATCACTCCCCAGCTTACGATCGGGGAACGCAGTCCGAGGCCGAGAAACGAAAGCGAGGTCTCGCCCAGAATCATCGCGGGCACGCTCAAGGTGAGCACGACGATGATGTGGCTTGCGAAGCCGGGCACGAGGTGGCGAAACAAAATCCGCGCGTGACTCGCGCCGAGCAGCCGCGCGGCGACCGCATAGTCTTCCTCGCGCAGCGCGAGAATCTTTCCCCGCACGACGCGCGCGAGTCCGGTCCAGCCGAGCAGCGAGAGCACGAGCGTAATCGCAAAATACGTCGAGAGTGGCGACCACTCCGCTGGCAGCACCGCACCGAAGGCGAGCCAGAGCGGAATCTGCGGAAACGCGTTCACGATTTCGATCACCCGCTGGATCACCAGGTCCGTCGCGCCGCCGACGTAGCCGGAAACCCCGCCGATGGTGAGGCCAAGGAAAAACGTGACGGCGATCGACACGAGGCCCACCGAGAGACTAATCCGCGAACCGTAGACTAGGCGGCTGAAGATGTCTTCGCCATATTTGTCCGCCCCTAGAAAGTAAAACGTCGCGCCTGCACTAATCTCGCGCGGGCCAAAAAAATGCCGGTCCCACGTGAACAAATTCCAGAGCCGGTAAGGCTCGCCTCGCACGAAGAAACCGAGCGCGATCGGTTGCGCGGTGTCTTCCAGATATGTCCGCTTGAACGACAGCGGATCGACCGCACTCCTCATCGCGAATGCGTGCAGCCCGTGCGCGAGCGAAAGGCGCGGGAGCTGCGGCGGGCAATACGCGTGCGAGAGATCGCGCCACGATCGGGTATAGGGCGCGAAAAATTCAGCGCCGGCCGCCAACAGATAGAGCGCCGCGAGCAAAAACAGCGACGCCGACGCGAGTCGGTGGCGCGCGAGACGCTCGCCGATCAAGGCCCACTGCGAACGCGCGACGGGCTCCCTGGAGAGCTCGGCAGGCGCAAGGACCGGAGTGTTGGCAGGGGCGGCCACATGCAGATGAAAAATACGCAGCGCGCATGCCGCAAGTGGCAAGTGTGTCGCGACGCGACATGCGCCATGCACCATGCACCGCGCCGCCCGCCCGGACGAACCGCTATCGTGTCCGTGGCTCCCGGCCGGAGTCTCGCCTACTTCGCCGGCCAAACCCGCACGAGCACAACGCCGTGGCGGGCAACGGTCGCGGAGAATTTTTCTTTCTCCGCTCCTAGATTCTTCTGCCGCCAGAGATCGCGGACATTTTGCGCGCCCGTCAGGCCGAGTTGCGACCACGACACGGAAATATCCTGCGACTCCTCGGCGAGGTTAAAGAGGCCGACCGCGCGCGAGCCGTCGGCGAGTTCCTTCACGTAGATCTGCTTGCGACCATCGACGATGAGTTGGGCGGCGGGTTTGCCGAGTCTGTCCTGATCGAGGGCGAGCACCTCGTCGTTAGTGAGGAGGCTGAGGGTGAAGTCGTCGGCTTTCTCAAGCGGGCAGCCGATGAGCAGCGGTGCGGACAGGAGGCACCAGAGCGAGATGTGCGTGTATTGCTCGTTGGGTGTCAGGCGCGAGGGGCGGATGTTTTTGCCGCTGCCGACGTCGACCGGGCCGACGACGAGCATGTCGGGATCGTTCCAGTGGCCGGGGCCGCCGAACGCGCGCCATTTCTCCTGCTGCGCCCAGATACTGTAGAGGCTGCCCCAGGAATCGTGAATGTCACCGGTTGTCCGCCAAGCGTTGAGGAGATCGACGTCGCCCGCGATCTCCTCAAAGGGGAAACTGTTCGAGTAACTGTAAACCATGTCGCGACCGGAGGCGCGGAGCGCGCGCGCCATGGTGGCGAGGTTGCCGCGAAAAGCCGCGGCATCTTCGGGCGGCGCGGAGTTGCGGGGGTTCCAGTCGTATTTGAGGTAGTCGATTCCCCACGCCGCCCACTGCTTGGCGTCGGCGTCGGCAAAGGAAATTTTTCCGTGGTGGCGGCGGCGTTTGCCGGCCGCGTCGTCGCGCATCGCCGCCGACCACGCGCCAAGCGAATCATCGGAGCTGCCTCCGGCAAATCCGGCGTACGAGGTGTCCCACGGCGTCGAATAAATCCCCGCGCGCAGCCCCATCGCGTGGAGTTCGTCGCAGAGTTTTTTCAAGTCGGGAAACTTTTCATTGCCCAGCAGCGCGTGGCCCGGACCGGTGCGCGCGCCCTGCCAGGCGTCGTCAATGTTCACATAGCTCCAGCCGTGTTCGATAAGCCCGCGGTCACGCATGGCACGCGCGGAGGCGAGGACCTTCTCCTGATCGACGGACACGCCCCAGCAGTTCCAACTGTTCCATCCCAGCGGCGGCGTGAGCGAAATTTTTTCGCCGACCTCGATGTGAAGCTGCCTCACGAACGTGCCGCGGGCGTTGGTCGCGTGAATGGTGACGGCATGGGTGCCGGGCGCGGCAAGTTTACCGGTAATTAGGCCGGTCACCGTGTCGAGTGCGAGGCCCGCTGGCAGGCCGTCGGCGGCAAACGACATCGGGCGATCTCCCGTCGCGGGGATTTGAAACAAAAACGGATTACCCGGGCGCACGCCAAAAACCTGCGGTCCGTTGATCCGCGGTGCCGCAGGCGCGGCCGGCGTAAGAATTATCGCCGCCTCTTCGATCTCAGGAGGAACAGCCGACTTTGGCTTTGTTGCCGCCCCGTCCTCAATCGCGAGCGTTGCATCCACGAAATCTGCGAACGCTTGTGTGTCGTTATTTCCCAGATCAGCGATCACAAAGACGAGTATGCGCCGGCCGCTCAGGTCGAGGTCGATCGCTACGGGCGCGTCGCCCTTTTTCATATCGCGGCGCCAGAGCGATTGGCCGTCGCCAAAAATTTCGAGGCGAACGGCGGAGGCGGACCCCGTGGCATCGTCGACGCCGGCAGTGGCGGTGAGGCGCGTGGCACCGTTGAGTTCGACGGCGGAGCGGCTTTCGGCCTGCATGCCCACACCCTTCGTGAATTCACGGCCCGCGATGCGCAGCGCCTGGTTCTTCGCGTTCTTGTTGAGCGCAGGGCGCGCGTGATCGAAGTCGGCATCGCGAGCATTTACGACCGCGGAAAGCGAGAGGTCTGCGGCGCGCGCGATCGAGGAGAGGAACAGCAGGGCAAGGGTAAGGCGAATGCGGTGCATAGGGGTTTAAACGGTTGAAAGACGGGTCATCGGTAGACGGGAATCCGGGTCGGGGGTTACTTGAGCGGCGAAAGTTCGAGCTGGCGCAAACGCATCAAGCTAGCCCCGCCGAGATCTATCGCGCGCACGGCAAGCAGGAACTCGCCCGCCGGCAACGCAATCTCGCCGAGCGGATCGCTGCGAAAATCTCCGATGCGATCGGTCGGTGTCACGCGGCCCACGAGCTTCTGGTCGGCGACCGTCACGGCGAATGCGCCGTGCGCGTCTTTCGTCGCGGTGCTGTAGTTCGCGGAGAGTTTGAAACGTGTCGGCGCTGCCACGCGCACGCGCCATTCGACACCGGCGTCGAGGCTCGTCCACGACTCGATCACGTCGTTGCTTTTCTTCGCATCACCGTAACGCCCGCCTTTACCTGTGAGTTGGCCGTCGAAGACATGCAGCGACGTTGTCTCGCCCTTAGCGGCGAGCAAACGCGCGCGATTCGCCACGATGTCGCCGACACACTCCACTTCGATCACGCTGTCGACCTGATCGCTTCCGACGGTGGGGACGGCGAGTTCGACGTCGTCCGCGTTGAGGCGTTTCGCGGTGACGGCGCGGTTCGTCGTGAGCACGCGCGCGGAATTGATTTCGGACTGCAGGCCAGCGATGAGCAGCTTGCCGTCCCGCGGCCAGTGAAACACGTGGAGATAGAGCGTGCCGCCCTTGCGCGTCGACGCGCCCCAGTTCTGCACCGGCAGCGGCGTGCGATCGCAGCCGTAGATGCTGGCGGAGTTTTTCTGCATCCACGCGCCGATTCCGCGCAGGATTTTCTGATCGGGATCGTCGATCACGCCGTCGCCACGCGGGCCGATATTCATGAGGACGTTGCCGCCCTTTGAGACCGCCTCGGCCAGCAGGCGAATGAAGTGCTCGGGTGGCTTGTGCGACGTGTCGAATTTGCTGAAGCCGTAGGATTCATTCGTCGTCGGGATGCCCTCCCAGTGGCCAGGCGTGTCGGGAAAATACGCGGGCCGATCGGCGGTGGACTTGTAGTCGCCGTAGTTGCCGAGCAGGCGGCCGTTCACGACCACGTGCGCATCGGCGGCGCGCACCGCCTCGAGAATCCGCCGGTTTTCCTCGGGCGGAAGCTTGCTCGGCGTATCGAACCAAAGAATGTCCGGATGATACATCGCGATGAGTTCGCGAATTTGCGGGATGGATTTCTCGGTGACGTAGTGCTGCGCCTTCGGCAGGAAGTCAGGGCGCCGCCCCTTCCACCAATTCGGGTCATCGCGGTTTTTGTCGCCGCCAGGGTTGTCGTAGTCCCAGTCGTTACCGGGCGCGTCGGGATGCTCCCAGTCGAAGGCGTGCGAATAATAAAAGCCAAACTTGAGTCCGTATTTTTTGCACGCGGCGGATAGCTCGGCCATCGGGTCGCGTTTGAATTTGGTGACGTTGATGTTGTAGTCGGAAACCTTCGAAGGCCACATCGCGAATCCGTCGTGGTGCTTCGCCGTGATGATCAGATAACGCATTCCAGCGTCGTGCATGAGCCGCACCCACGCATCGGCATCGAATTTCGCGGCGTTGAACGGAAGCGCGACCTTTTCGAGATAGGTGGCGCGCGGGATTTTCAGCACGCGCATGATGTGTTCGGCATATCCGCCCCCCTTTCGCCCCTCGAACTCGTTACCAAGCGATGAGTAGACACCCCAGTGGACGAAGCAGCCGAAACGCGCTTCCGTGTGCCAGGCAATGCGCTCGTCGCGCGCGGGATCCGGCTCGTCGAGCGAGTGCAGGATCATCGGGGGCTCATCGGTGGCACGCAGGACTAGGACAATCATACTCGCCACGAAGGCAAAGCGGACAAAGGCGGGGCAAAGGCGACACATGTGGGGTGGTGGGAACGAGAATATTCCACAGGCGCGGGCCTGCGGAAAGCGATGAGGCGTTTACATGGTTAAGTGGCGGAACTGTCATGTCGACTTTTCGCTATTGCCACTCGCGCCAGCGGCTCGCTGTTGTCACAACCTGATTAGTCAGTCTTTTGCCCCCATGAAAATCCCGTCCACCCCGCCCGTTCGCTTATTCATCGTTCTTGCGCTCGTACTCAGCGCACTCGGCGCACTCGGCGCGCCGATTAAAATCGGCTTTCTGGTGAAGCAACCCGAGGAACCTTGGTTCCAACTCGAGTGGAAATTCGCCGACAAAGCCGCGAAGGATCTAGGATTCACGCTCGTGAAGATCGGCGCGACGGACGGTGAAAAAGTGTTGAGTGCGATCGACAATCTCGCGGCCGGCGGCGCGCAGGGCTTCGTGATTTGCACGCCCGACACGCGGCTCGGGCCCGGCATCGTCGCCAAGGCGAACGGCGCCAACCTCAAGGTCATCGCCGTCGACGATCAGTTCCTCGGCGCCGGCGGCAAACCAATGGCCAAGGTCCACTACCTCGGCATCTCCGCGGGCAAGATCGGCGAAGAAGTCGGCAAGACGCTCGCCGCCGAAATGAAGAAGCGCGGCTGGACCGCAGCCGACACTGCCGTGTGCGCTGTGACCTTCGAGGAAGTGGCGACCATCAAAGAGCGCACCGACGGCGCGATCGCCGCCCTCACCGCCGCAGGTTTCCCGAAAGAAAAGATTTTCAAGGCGGCGGAGCGCACCAATGACATTCCCGGGGCGTTTGATGCCGTGAACGTGCTCCTCACGCAGAAGTCCGGGATGAAGCACTGGCTCGTCTGCGGCGGCAACGATAGCGCTGTGCTCGGTGCCGTGCGCGCGCTCGAGGGCAGCGGATTCGCCGCCGATAGTTGTGTGGGAGTCGGCATCAACGGCACCGACTGCATCACCGAACTCGAAAAGGCGAAGCTCACCTCGTTTTATGGCTCGATGCTGCTCTCCGCAAAAGCCCACGGCTACCAGACTGCCGAAATGATGTTTCACTGGATCAAGGACGGCAAGGAGCCGCCGCTCGATTCACGCACCGTCGGCGTCTTGATCACGCGGGAGAATTTCCAGCAGGTGCTGAAGGACCAGGGCATTCGCTGATTGCAACGCAGGACGTCAGTCTTGCTGACACCGCCGTGCGAACGCCGTAGGCGCGCACCGCACCTGCGAGCCAGACGCCCAGCAAAACCAAACCCGTCGTGAGTTCCTCCGCTTTCCTCGCGTTCGATCACGTCTCGATGGAGTTTCCGGGCGTGAAGGCGCTGGACGACGTCTCTTTCGACGTCCGCGCCGGGTCGATCCATGCGTTGATGGGCGAGAACGGCGCGGGGAAGTCCACGCTGCTGAAAATTCTCAGCGGCGCCTACTCACCCACCGGCGGCGCGCTCGCGATTAACGGCGGAAAAAGAGTCTTCACGAATACTGCTGACGCCCTCGCGGCTGGCGTCGCGGTGATCTATCAGGAACTTCACCTCGTCCCCGAAATGAGCGTGGCGGAGAATCTTTTCCTCGGCCATCTACCGCAGCGCTTCGGCATTGTGAACCGCCGCGCGCTCGCCGACGCCGCGCGAAAACAACTCGAATTAATCGGCGAAAACATCGATCCGTGGATGAAACTCGGCAGGCTCTCGCTCGGCCAGCGCCAGATGGTTGAAATCGCGAAAGCGCTCACGCGCGGCGCGCGCATCATCGCGTTCGACGAGCCGACGAGCAGTCTCTCCGACCGCGAGGTCCGGCGGCTTTTCAAAATCATCCGCGAACTCCGGGAGCGCGGCTGCGCCATCCTCTACGTCTCACATCGCATGGAGGAAATTTTCGAACTCGGCGACCGCATCACGATCCTGCGCGATGGCAAGCACGTGGAAACAAACGAACTCGCCAATCTCACGCGCGATGCCGTCGTGCAGCGCATGGTCGGTCGCAAACTCGCCGACATCTACAATTACACCCCGCGCGCCTGCGGAGAAAATGGAATGATCGTCGAGGGCCTGTGCGGCCCGGGATTGAGCGAGCCGTGTTCGTTTAACGCGAAATCAGGAGAAATCTTCGGCTTCTTCGGACTCATCGGCGCCGGACGCAGCGAGTTGATGAAGCTGCTGTTCGGCGCGACGGAGAAGACCGCCGGCCGCGTGACGATCGGGGGCAAGCCACTCGAAATCGTTTCGCCGCGCGAAGCAATCGAAGCGGGCGTCGTGCTCTGCCCTGAGGACCGCAAGAAAGAGGGCATCGTTCCGGTGCGCTCCGTCCTCGAAAACACCAACCTTTCCGCCCGCCGCCGCAAAGCGCGCGCCGGCGTGCTAGTCGACGAGTCGTGGGAACAGTCCAACGCCAGAGATCGCTGCGCCCAGCTGCGCGTGAAGACGCCGTCGGTGCGCCAGCTCATCCGCAATCTTTCCGGCGGGAATCAACAGAAAGTCATCCTCGGTCGCTGGCTCTCAGAGACGGTGAAAGTTATCCTGCTCGACGAGCCGACGCGCGGTATCGATGTCGGCGCCAAGAGTGAAATCTACGGCATCATGCAGGAACTCGCGAAGTCGGGCGTATGCGTGATCGTCGTGTCGAGCGAGTTGCCCGAAGTGCTTGGCGTGTCCGATCGGATTGCAGTCATGCGCCAGGGAAAAATTGCCGCCATCCTTGAGCGCGCGGACGCAAACGAGGAGAAACTATTGAAACTAGCGCTGCCGCTG
Source organism: uncultured Opitutia bacterium (assembly GCA_903896015.1). Taxonomy (GTDB): domain Bacteria; phylum Verrucomicrobiota; class Verrucomicrobiia; order Opitutales; family Opitutaceae; genus CAITWF01. The sequence goes on from CAITWF010000050.1 coordinate 20,960, forward strand.
GAGACACAGCGGGCCTCCTAATTCCCTTTCGACATGGCTACCGATTCCTCTGCCACCGCGCGCAAGCCCATCGCCGAGTTTTTCGACAAGGCGGGGATGCTCGTCGTGCTCGCGATCCTCTTCATCGCGTGCTCCCTGTTCGTTGAAAATTTCTTCTCGCTGGCGAACATGAAGGGCCTCGCGCTCGCCGTCTCGATGACGGGCATGGTCTCGTGCACGATGCTGTTCTGCCTCGCGGCGGGTGACTTCGATTTGTCGATTGGCTCGGTCGTCGCATGCGCAGGCGTGCTCGCGGCGGTTGTGATGAACAAGAGCGAAAGCATCGCTCTCGGCGTCGGGGCGGCCCTCGGACTGGGCGCGCTGGTCGGTTTCATCAACGGCTTCGTTGTCGCGAAACTGAAGATCAACGCGCTTATCACGACGCTCGCCACGATGCAGATCGTGCGCGGATTCGGGTTCATCATTTCCGGCGGCACGGCGGTCGGCATCGGCATAGAGGATTTCTTTGGACTCGGCAACTCTGCGTTTCTCGGCGTGCCGACGCCCGTGTGGATCACGGCGGCGTGTTTCGCGATGTTCGGATTTATTTTGAACCGCACCGTCTTCGGCCGCGACACGCTCGCCGTCGGCGGCAACTCCGAGGCATCACACCTCGCGGGCATCGCCGTCACGCGCGTGAAAATTGCGATCTTCACGGCGCAGGGCGTGATGGCGGCATTCGCGGGCATCGTGCTTTCGTCGCGCGTGACGAGCGGCCAGCCGAACACCTCGCAGGGATTCGAGCTCGAGGTGATATCGGCGTGCGTGCTCGGTGGCGTGTCGCTGACGGGCGGCGTGGGCAGCATGGCCTTCGTGATCGCAGGCGTGCTCATCATGGGCATCGTCCAGAACGCGATGAACCTCATGAACGTCGCGACCTTCTACCAATATGTCGCGCGTGGACTCATCCTGCTCGCCGCCGTGCTATTCGATCGGTGGAAGCGGCGAAAAAGCTAGGCGACGTCACCCTTCACGCTGCAACTCGGCGGCCGCAGCATGGCTGGGATTACGGCGGAGGACTTCGCGCAAGAGTCGTCGCGCGGCGGCCCGTTCACCCAAGCCCAGCTGCGCTTGTGCCTCCAAAAATTTGGCCGTCGTGACCTGACGGGCCTGCAGGTCGTCGTCAAACAGGAGCATTGTCGGCAGTGAGGTAGCAAAGTAATCGATCGTCGCGGGGCGGCACGCAAGTTGGCGCGCATACGCGAGCAGGTCACGCAGGAGCTTTCCGGCCGCGGCGCGCCGGCCAAGTTTTTCCCGCGCGCGGGCCGACCAGTAGGTCATCTCGGAGAATGCTCGCACACTCATCGATTGAAAATCGCCGCGAAACGTCGCCGCCGCGGTCCAGTGCCGGCGCGCGAGTTTCGGTTCGTGAGCGTCGGCCAGAGCGCAGCCGAGCCAGAAATGAATGTCGCTCTGGTTTGCGAGCGGGTGGTTCGCCTCACCGAGATTCTCCGGCGCCACCAAGGCGGCCTGAAAGTGCCTTCGCGCTGTGGACGCGTCCCCCGCCCTAAGCGCCGCGCGGCCCAACCCAAGCTGCGATCGGACGTGCTGGCCCAACGCCAGCCCTTCCCCGCCCTCCCACGGCTGAAATCTCCGCGCCGAAACCAGCGCGAGCGCCTCCGCGTACCGACCGGCTTGGTTCAGCAGCGCACAATATTCCACGGAAAGATCATCTCGCTGGGCGACGAGACCTGAATTTTTCTGCAAAGCGGCGAGGCGCGCCGCCGGAGAATTGCCCAACCGCTTGCGCAGTTGATCGAGTTCGTAGCAGAGCCGCGTATCCTGCGGCGCAGCGGCGACCGCGCGCTCGTAAGCGGCGCGCGCTCGGGCGGGTTGATTCAACACATTGAAATAGCCGATCCCAAGATTCCGCCAAACGATTGAAAACCGCGGAGCGAGCCGCGCGGCCATTTCCCAGAGCGCGATCGCTTCCCGATGCCGACGCCGATCGTAGAGGAGATTGCCGAGGTAATAGGGCGCGCGGGCGTCGCGGGGGTTTTCTGCGATCGCATGGCGAAGCACAGGGATTTCCTCGAGCCGCGCCGGGAAACAATAATCGGGCGACGTTTTCGCCGCTTCGCTCAACCAACGACCTGCCGCCAGCTTTTGCCCATCCCGGTGGCTCAGCCACGCGGCCGTGTAGGCGATAAGCGGAGCAGTGCCGGCGGCCGGTTCGGCCGGGGCGGCGGCGAGCACCGCCACCGCTTCCGTCAAAAATCCGGCGCGCGCGTAGTCGTGGGCGAGATCGAGATGGATTTGGGCATCGCCAACGATCGTTTCGCCGTGAAGGTGACGCGTCCATGCGTCGAGCGGATCGAGCGCACGCGTCGCGGCCAGCAACACCTCGGCTTCCGCACCGCGATCAAGCTTCCGGAGCACAAGAACCTTGAGGGCGCGGGCGCGGAGATTGTCGCAGTTGAGTCGGAGCGCGGCGTCGAGATGTTCGAGGGCGCGCGGCCAATCGCTCCGGACGCAGTCGATTTCACCCAGCGCATGAAACGCCGCGGGTTGCTGCGCGGCATTCCAGGTTGATTTGTAGAAGGCGGCGTAGGCTTCATCGGGGCGATCGAGGTGACGGAGGCAGAGCCCCAGATGGTAGTGGGCCTCGCCGTTCGGGGGATTCGGATTGCGTCCAATCAGACGCTCGATCGCCGAGCGAAAATGTTTTTCGGCGGCGGCGAATTCGCCGCGTCGCAGATACCAGAGCCCGATTGCGTGGTTACAACGCGTGTCGCCCGGATCGCGCCGCAAGGCTTCGCGCCAATAATCCGCCGGATCGCGCGTCGCGTGCCGGTATTGTTCGAGATGCAAACCGGCGAGATAAAGCTCGTCGGCATTCACCACGTCGCGCGGTGCGGGCGGTTCGGTCGCCGCTGGCGGCACGGCGCGATCCGGGCGCGGTTGGATCGCGTGGCGAATCAGTTCGCGTTCCCCGGAGGTAAAGACCGTAAGCATCAGATCAGTTTCACGCACGCCGCGGGACAGCATTACCACCGCCGTGTAGGGCGAGGCGGGCGCGAGATCGGCCGTAACCTCATGGATGATCGTATTTCGGAGCGTAAGCCGGACGCGGGCGCCGGAATGAAGCGCGGTGGCGGCGACCCCGAGATGAACCACCCGTCGGCCGACTTCGCGGACACAACGCAACGAGACCGCGACCTCCACGTTGGCTTTCTGAACCGGGCCAATTTCGCGAATCGGATACCAGTGCTGACTCCACGTCCTGGTTTCACCTGGAGCGAGAAAGGAAAAGTCCGGTTGGTTGTCGGTGAAGACGCCGGCCATGAGCTCGATGTAGGGCGCAAACTCTCCCTGCGCATCTGCGTCGGTCAGATTCCGATCCCAGGCATAGCCGAAAGCGTGATTGCCCCACGTCCACTGCTTCTTGCCGGGAGCGATGTGATGATCCGCGACGTGCACGAGCCCGGCGCGAGCCCGGTGATCATAACCGCCAAAAAAATCCTCCGTGGTGCCCATGCACATGTAGGAGGTCGGCACCGGAATATTGGCATACCACGAGAGATCGTTGGGCGCGTACGTGCCCGGGGGAGTGAACCGGGTCGAACGCTCCCCGGCGGGCACGCCCTGGCGCGCGCGCGCCGCATAGTCGACCCCGTAGTAGTGGCCGGTCGCCAGCGGGAACGTGCTCATCGCCCGCTTCGCATGGTCGGCGACGAACGTCGCATCCGGCGGGAAGAACGACTGGTAGTGCTCGTGCACGCGCGTCGCAACGTTGGCCCACCAGAGAAACGTCTGAGTGAGGGGCGTGCGGTTGTAGATACGCACCTTCACTTCGAACACCGCGCGGCCGGGTGCGAGATGAACCCCGTGCATGCCTTTCATCCGCGACATCGGATCGTGCTCGCTGAGCCAGACCGTGACGGCACCGTCGGCGTGGTGTTCGATCGCGACGTCGGCCGGCATAAACGTCGAGGGCCGGTGGTGTTGCGGCCAGTTGAATTCGATGCCGCCGCTGATCCACGAACCGGCGAGCCCGACCAAAGCGGGTTTGATGACCGCCTGATTGTAGATGAAGTCGTAGCCGTTGGTCTTGTCGCGCGCGATGTGGATGCGGCCGCCGAGTTGCGGCAGGATCATCACGTAGAGAAATTCGTTCTCCAGATGCACGGCGTCCCACGCGCGCGGCACCGGCTTCTCCGCAATGCGATCGGTAAACGGCAACGGGTAAACCTTGCCGCTGCTGCCCTGATAGACCCGCTTTTCCAAGAACATGGGATTCTTGTCCGGCGCTTGCGGCTGATACGTCGGAAGCGTAATCGAGTCGCGCCAAGCGCGGACAGCGGGAACGGGTTGCGTCATGGAAATGCCAGGCAACGACACAACGGGATCACGGCCAGGCGATCCAACAGAAAAGCATTCGGCCCATCCGGCCCGATCGGGTTCGGAGCGAAAAGAACCTCGTCACTGCGCCGCCAGAAACGTCCACTTCACCTCCGAGTAGTGCCACTTGCGGCCGTTGACGTCGGGGGTGACGACTCCGCTCCACTCGCCCCTTCCGTTCTTGGCGACGGTCAACTGTGTCCACGAATAATCGCCTTTTTCGTAGTCGAAGGTTTCGCCGTCGTCGTCGTAGAGGGCAAGTTTGCCGGGAGCTTGGCCGTAATGGCGGATTTCGAGCGCGGCGGTTTCGCTGGCGACGGGGACCCATTGGCGTTTTTCGGCGAGCATCGGGATCAGAGCGCCGTCTTTCACGAAGACGGGCATCTCGGAGAGCGAGGGCGTGACTTCGATGGTTTGGTTTTCGCCGGCGAGTTTGCCGGTGTAGAAATCATACCATTTGCCGGCGGGCAAAAGCACTTTTCTCGACTTCACATTCGGCGCGATGGGCGCGACAAGCAGCGCGTCGCCGAACATATATTGGTCCTTCACTTCGCGGGCGGCGGCGGGGACTTCGTAGGGGTTGGCGGTGGCGTCAAGTTTTCCGGCTTCGGTGCTCTCGGCGGCGGTAACGCTGCTCGCGAGTTGCATCGGGCGGATGACCGGTGTGCCCTGATAGTGGTATTGCGCGAACGCGTTGTAGAAATAAGGGAGCAGCCGCTCGCGCAGCACGATTGCGTCGCGGATCTGCGGCGTGACTTCGGCGTGCGTCCAGAGCTTCTGCGGAGACGCCCAGCCGTTGTAGAGCGCGAGCGGCGAAAAGCAGACCGCCTGCGTGCGGCGGAGCATGTCCTCGCCACTGTTGCTGCCGCGCACCTCAGGCGACCAGAGCACGCCCGCGAAACCGCTGTTGCTGACGGCGGTGATGTAGCCATCGAACTCGTAGTTGTCGTTGTAGATGACGAAGGGAAAAGGCGAAGCCCCGGCGTTGGTGCCGCGCACCTGCCCCATCGTGCGGTGGTTGCTCTGGTGAAATGTGTCGAACACCGCGCGCTGCAACAGCAGGCCGTAGGTCTGGCGCAACTGCTCGGCGTCGCGGCCCGACGGAAACACCGCGACATCCGGCCAGAGATAGCGATCGTAGCCGTCGACCTCGTCGAGCTTGAATCCGCCGACGGCATCGGGATTGAGATCGACTACCGTGCGCTTGAGATGGTTGGTGAAAATTTTCTGGGCGGCGGGCAGCGAATAGTCAGGCACGATGCCGCCCCACACGAGGTGAGTGCCAGCATAGGGGAGGATTTTTCCGTAGAGCGGCGTGTTCGGTGCGACGTAGGGATTGAACCACAGGTTCACTCGCACGTGCTGCTGCGCGACCTCAGCGAGGAACTGCTTCGGATCGGGAAAGCGGGTTTTGTCCCACTCGAACGAGCACGGGTAGGCCTGATCCATCCAGCCGGGTTCGAGGCCGAGCATGTCGAGCGGAATTTCGTTTTTGCGAAACTCGGCGATGTCGGCGAGCGCCTGCTCGGCGGTGTATTTCGTTTGCACGCGCGAGAGGAAGCCGAGGCCCCACTTCGGCGGGAGAGCGCCGCCACCCGAAAACAAATTATAGCGGCGTATTGCGTCGAGCGGACTTGGCCCGGCGAACACATAAACGTCCATGCCTGCCGCACCCGCAAGGACCTCGATCGAATCGGAGCGCGGGTTCGCCTGCCAACCCTTGCCCGTCGTGCGATCGATGACAGGCGGCTTGTCTTTCGCGGCGAGGCGCACGCCATGGCCGACCGTCACGCGCAAGTAGCGCGCAGAGTCGAAAAGCACGGCGAAGCCCTTCGTAGACACGTAGAGTGGCACAGGTGCGTGCGTGCGGCCCGTGATCGCTTTCTTGCTGTCCCAATGATCGACGTGGAGTTCGAACACGCCGCCATTGCGGCGCATCGAGGAGAAATCCACTCCAAGCCCATAAATGTCTTCGGACCCACCGAGCGGAAAACGCACGCTGGTCTTCGCGGCCCACTGGCGGCCCTCGATTTCTTTTGGGTCGATCGGGAAGGACAGCTGCGGCATCGCGGCGAGCGCTTCCCTCCCCGCCTTCGTCACGCACGCGCCCGCTGCGCTCAGCAACGTGAAATTTTCCGTTGTGCCGATCGTGGCCTTCCACACGCCGGGTGCGATCTCGGTCCAAGCGGGCGAGGAGGCGGGCGGAATCTGCGCGGCGGCAATAAACGGCAGCAGGGCGATCGTTAGGCAGAATAACCGTTTCATGGGATCGGGGTGGTGGGAGGAAGAGTCACGTTAGGATTCCCGTCGGGCACCGCGAGAGGCCCGCCGGGAGTTATAGGGTAAATGTTTCGAGTGGGCTCGTTCACTTCGTCGAAGGCGCGCGCAGCGTGAGCCCCTCGTTCCACTGGCCCTCAACCATGAGCGTTGTCGCCTGTTCGGGCAGGCCTCGTTCGTGGCGCTCGGCCTGGCTGACAAGGGTGTCGACCGCGAGCGCGCCGATCATGCGGCCGTTTTGCCAAATACCGCTCAGCGGATCACCGAGGGTCGGACAAGCCAGCCAGACCGTGCCGATGTCACGCGGGATTTTCCAACCGGCGCGCACAAGGATGTCGTTCAGCAGCGGGCCGGCGGGTGAGATGATCACGTCGGGCTTTTCCTTTCTCAGCCACCGCAGAATGGGCGCGGCGGATTTGAAATCGTCGACGTAAAGCGGCGCGCTCAGCGTGAGGTCGGGCAACATCTGCCCGGCCACCAGCACGCCGGCCTCCCAGCGGCCTTGAAAACGATTTTGGTGAATCTTGCGCAGCAGGAGGCCGGGCCGGCGGTAGCCCCGGCGGTGGCACTCACGCACTGCCTGCAGGCTGGAGAAGTAGTGATCGTTGCAGACCGTCGTGACGGTGAGCGACGGCAACGGCACGCTCAAGCTGACGGACGCAAAATATTCCCATCGCAACGCCGGCGGCGGATCGCCCTCAGCGAGCGGGCTGAGCAACAGTCCATGGACGCCGCGCGCGTGGAGCATTTCGGAAAATCGCTCGTTCGACATGCCGTCACGGTGCAGCCAGAACTCCTGCGCGCGGTAGCCACGCATCGTCGCGCGCTCGAGCGCGCCCTCGCGCATCTGGCGGATCGTCGCGGAGGAGTTGTTGCGCCAGCCGTCGGCGGTGCGTTGCGCGCAGACGAGCGCGAGCGCGGGCTTGTCCTTGAGGGGTTTGCCGGCGCGGCGGATGCGCATGAGCGTCGAGACATACGGATTCGGCTGGTAGCCGAGCTTTTTCGCGATCGCCTGGATCCGCTCGCGCGTCGCGGGCGGGATGCGCGGATTGTTCGCGAGGCTCATCGAGACAGTCGCCTGCGTGACGCCCGCCTGCGCCGCGATCGATTTCATGGTGACACCGTTGCTCATCGCTTAAGGATTTAAGCAAATCGGGTCTTTTGTTAATGGAGGCAATGGCAAAGAATCACCAGAAACCGGTTACCCAACCGGCCGTGACGCTGTCCTCTGACCAGACACCGTTACAACCTCACAAAACCCTGACTAATCATGAAGCATCTGCTTAATCGTTCGCTTTTGTCGACGGCACTCGCCGCGCTGGCGCTGTCCGCCGGCCTGCACGCCCAAACCACCACGCCCGCCGCGGCTTCGAAACAATCCGAGGAAGTTATCCAGCTTTCCGAGTTCAGCGTCTCGGAGAAATCCTCCAACGCCTACATCGCCTCGGAGACGATGACCGGCAGCCGCGTCAACGAGAAGATCGCCAACCTTCCTTACAGCATCGTCAATCTCACGAGCGAGTTTTTCAAAGACTTCAACGTCGACATCCTCGACGAAAACATGACCTACATCGGCGGTCTCACCGGCGTCGGCATCGGCGGCGGCTTCACGCTCCGCGGCTTCAGCTCGACGTCGCAGATGAAGGACGGTTTCTACCGCCTGGGCCGCTATGGCCTAAGCAACATCGATCGCATCGAGATAATCCGCGGCCCCAACGCCGCGATTTACGGCCGCTCCTCGCCCGGCGGCATGATCAACTTCGTCTCCCTCCAGCCAAAAAAACAGGATGTGCAGGAAGTCCGATTGAGCTCCGGTCGTTACGATCAGAACAAGGAGGAACTCTACGCGACCGGCGCCCTCGCGCAGGACGGCAAGACTTACTATGTTTTCGACGTCGCGCAGCGCTCCCGCCAGTTTCCCGGCAACAGCTACTCTGCGATCCGCAACAATGAACTCTTCGGCGCCGTCCAACACGATTTCGCTGACGGCTCCCACCTGAAGCTCTCTGCGGAATACTTCCTGCAAATCCAACACGCTCCCCAGAGTGCAGCTCCCATCGTCAGTCAGGCGCGGACTGCCACGCCCGACAACACCGCCACCTCCACGGTGGTCGGCTACGACATGGCGCTCGCGGCGATCAACCCCTACGGTCCCAACAGCGAACTCACCCGCGGCAGCTCCACCTTCACCGCGACCTACGACAAGCAGTTCAACAACGTCTGGAGCACCCGCATTGGCGCCTATAATTTCCGGGCCCGCCGGTGGGACTTCAACCAAAACACCGGCTGGGGCGCGATCACGATCCCCGTGTCGCCCACCGCGGCCGTCACCACCACGCGCGGCTCGCTGCCGTCGCGCGGTGAGATTCAGGAAGACGGCGGCGGCTTTCAGGCCGATCTGCTCGCGCACTATTACTTCGCCAACCACAAGGTGGAAAACAAGACCCTCTTCACGGTCGATCTAAACGACTACTACCGCTGGGATCCGACCTGGGAATACTCCGTCAACACCAACCCCGATCTCGTCGCGTGGAACGCCGCGTCGTCCGGCCGCGTCGTCACGGTCGCATCGCCCAACGGCAGCCTCAACTACGCACCGACTGCGCCCGTCAATTATTTCCCGAAATGGTATACGGCTGACCAACTCGCGCTCTTCGCACCAGGCGGCAGCGATATCACCGGCGGCACCTCGCTCAACGGCGGCACTCTCACCCGCCGTCGCACCACGTCGCTTGGCGGCAATATCCGCCAGCAGATGGTGGCGCTCGATGGCCGTCTCCTCCTTTTCGCCGGCCTCCGCATCGACAACGTGAAATTCTCCCAGCGCGACTTCACTGTCGCGTTTGCGAGCGTCGGCTTCCCCACGTTCCCCGCGGGCCAAGGCGGCGCCGGCCAACCCGGCGGCAGCGTCGTGCGCCGCTACGTGCACCAGCGCAAACCTAACCTCGGCTTCAACTACAAGCTCACGCAAGGCCTCGCCGTTTACAGCAGCTACAGCGAAGCCTATTTCGTCGATCAAACCTCGCGCCCCTCCGTCATCGCCGCCTCGACCTACGCGCCGTTCACCGCCAAGGGCATCGACTACGGATTTAAGGGAAATTATTTCGACCAAAAGCTGAATTTTACGCTCGGCGGTTACTACACGAAGCAGTTCAACGTGCTCGTGAACGACGTGGTCGAGACACCACCGGGCTCCGGCAACTTCGTCTCCACGCCACTGCAGGACGGCAACCAGCTCGTCCGCGGCTGGGAAGCCGACGTCAGTTACGTCGTCACCAATGATCTCACGGCCGGCGCCAGCTTCGGCCGCGTGGACTCGAAATATACCTATTTCGGCAGCACCTCACCCGAGGCGATCGGCCGCAGCGTCAACGGCGTCACACCGGAAAACGGCAGCGCCTATCTCAAATACAACGTGTCCCGCGGCGCGCTGAAGGGCGTTTCCTTCAACCTCCTCGCGGCCTACGTCTCCTCCACGCCGACCCAGACGCCCATCGCCGGTGACACCGTCACCATCGTCCCGAACAGCGGCGGCCAGGTCCGCGTTTCCGCCCACACGGACGCGTGGAAACTCCGCCTGCCCTCCACCACGCTCTGGACCTTCTCAATGCACTACAAACTGCATTCGACCCGCTGGGACCACACCTTCGGCCTGACCCTCAATAACATCTTCGACAAATACTACCTCAAGACCAACGCCACCCTCGGCGACGGTCGCAGCGTAATCCTCAGCTACACGCTGCGGCACTCGGGCTCGCGCTACTGAGGCCCGACTTTTCTTTCGACCCGCCGGCATTTCGCCGGCGGGTTTTTTAATTGATCGCCTCGTCACGGATTCTGTGCGGCTTCGTCTTTCCCGTTTGCCTGCGCCCGCTGTCTTGTCGGCCTATTTTTTCATGCGCCCGAACTCCCCCGCTCCCTTTTCACCCCGCGGACGGCCGCTGACTTGGTGTGCCGCCGCGCTCGCTTCCCTGCTGGCGGTCGCCGCGCACGCCACCCCCGTGTGGGAAATCAATCTCGTCGGCGACATGTATGACGAAGGCCGCGCTCTCCCGCACCCCACGCCGGACCAGCCAGCGCATTACTACCCGATCGTCGGCGGCTTTCAGGAGATGGGCGCAAAAGTCAAAGGCGTGCAACCGCCGCCCACCAAGGACATTGTCCACGCCCTCGCCGCCGCGCTCGCGCGCGAAGGCTACCTCGTCTCGCAGGAGGTGGTCGTCCCCGCGCCCAACGGTGGGCCCGCCACGGCCAAAGCGCTCGCGCCCCCGCCCTCGCTCGTCCTCGTCTTTCACTGGGGCTATCTCAACCCGGAAAAATTCGATGACGGCTCAGACTCCTCCGCGCCGCCCCCCATCATCAACGGCGATCAAATGCTCGGCCTCACCGCCGGCCGGAAACTCGACAGCATTTTTGACTCAGACTTCCAGCGCCAGGCCGTCATGGCCGGCATCCAGGACGATCGCTTTTTCGTGATGATCTCGGCCTACGATTTCAACGCCTACAACCAGCAGCACAAAAAAATCCGGCTCTGGGTCGCGAAGATGAGCGTGCCCTCCGGCGGCACGACGCTCGCCGAGGCACTGCCCGTCCTCATCAAACATGGCGGCAGCATTTTCGGCCGCGAGACGGTCGGGCCTAAATCCATCGACGTACCGGTCGTCCGCCAAGGCCGCGTCGAAGTCGGCACACCGACCGTGGTCCCCGACGATAAGAAATAGTTTTCGCGCGTCCTCTCGTCTCCGCCATGAACGGCCAGCGTCTGCCGCGACGCCAACTCCTCCTCGCGCTTGGGCTCCTCGCGCTCGCCAGCGCCGCAGCGTATTACAACGCCTTCTCCACTCCCTTCGTCTTCGACGATCAATTTGCCGTCGTAGAAAATCCCACGATCCGACACTTGGAAAAACTTGGCGACGTCCTACGCCCGCCACCCTACGCCGCCGGCGCAGCCGGCCGGCCGCTCGTCAATCTCACTCTCGCGCTTAACTACGCGCTCGGCGGACTGCAACCGTGGGGTTACCACGCGCTCAACGTCGCGCTCCACGCCCTCACCGCGCTCACGCTGTTCGGCCTCGTCCGGCGCACCCTTAAAAAAACCACGCTCGCGGTTGATTCGTTTTCCCTCGCCCTAACGATCGCCCTGCTCTGGACCGCTCATCCCCTGCTCACCGAGTCGGTGACCTGCGTGATCCAGCGCAATGAGATCCTCGCCGGACTTTTCTATCTGCTCACGCTGTATTGCTTCGTGCGCGGCGCAGAGCCGCCCGCCAGAAAAATCTGGCCGTGTCTTTCCGTGCTCGCGTGCCTGCTCGGCGTGACCGCGAAGGAAATCATCGTTTCCGCGCCACTCATCGTCCTCCTGTATGATCGCACGTTCGTGACGGGGACGTTTGCCGCGGCGTGGCGCATGCGTCGCGGATTCTATCTCTCGCTCGCGAGCACCTGGCTCGTGCTCGCCGGGCTCATGCTCAGTTCGCAAAACCGCGGCGGCACCGCGGGGTTTGACCTCGGCGTAAGCGCGTGGGACTACCTGCTCACGCAATGTCGCGCGATCCTGATCTATCTGAAACTCGCGCTCTGGCCGCATCCGCTGGTGATCGACTACGGCACCGATCTCACCACTCGCCTGATCGACATTGCACCCCAGGCACTTTTGCTGATCGCGCTGGCCGGCGCGACCGCGGTGGCGGTGCGCCGTCGTTCGGCGTTCGGATTTACTGGCGTGTGCTTCTTTGCGATCCTCGCGCCGAGTTCGAGCTTCGTGCCGCTCGTCACTCAACCGGTTGCCGAACATCGGATGTATCTGCCGCTGGCCGCGGTCTGTGAGCTCGCCATCGTCGCGATCTATTTTGTTGCCGGACGGCGCAGTTTGTTCGTGTGGCCCCTGCTCGCGCTGGGCTTTGCCGCGCTGACCGTCGCGCGCAATCGCGACTATCGCAGCGAAATCACCCTGACCGAAAGCGCGCTCGCTGCCTATCCGCGCAACGACCGCGCCTATCTCAATCTCGGCACCTTCGCCTCCCGCGAAAACCGACCCGCCGATGCGATTCGCTACTACGAAAAAGCGCTCGGGCAAAACCCGACCGCCGCAGACACGCAGTTCGATCTCGCCCTCGTGCTGGAGCAAACCGGCCGCGCCTCTGAGGCCCTCGATCATTACCGCGAAGCGGTACGACTCCGGCCCGGCGTGCCGAGCGCGCAGTATCACCTCGGACTCGCACTCGCCAAAGCCGGCCGCCTCGCCGAGGCCGTCGTTCCGCTCGCCGAGGCCCTGCGACTCCAACCTGACTCTGCCGCCGCCCGCCAAAGTCTCGCGGCGGCGCACGCGAGCCTCGGCAACAGCGACGCCCAAGCCGGCCACCTCCCCGCCGCAATTTCCCACTACGAGATCACTGTGCGCCTCGATCCACACGATGCGCGCACCCAAAATAATCTCGCCAACGCCCTCTCTCAACTAGGCCGCCCCGCCGACGCGATCGCGCACTACGAGGCCGCCATCACTGTCGCGCCCGACTACACCGAGGCGCACTTTAACCTCGCCTCCGAACTGCTCGCAAAAGGCCGGCTGCGCGAGGCGCGCGCTCACCTGCTCGAAGTCCTGCGGCTCAAGCCCGACGACACAGAAGCCCACCGCGCCCTCGACCAAATCGGGCCCACGCCTGTGCATTGACGCCGCACGCCCTCCGCGAAAATCTCTCCCCATGTCATCCTACCTCGAACAAAAGTTCGGTCTTCACGGCAAAGTCGCCCTCGTCACCGGGTCCTCGCAGGGCCTCGGAAAAGCCATGGCGATCGCCCTCGCCCGCGCCGGCGCCGATGTGATCATCAATGGGCGCGACGAGAAAAAACTTTCCCCCGTCGTCGCCGAGATTACGGCGCTCAACCTCGGCACAAAAGTCTATGCCATCGCCGCCGATCTCGGCGATCGCGCCGCTGTTTCCCGCCTCATCGCGCAAGCGATCGCGTGGCAGGGCCACCTCGACATCCTCGTCAACAACGCCGGTATCATCAAGCGCACGCCCGCCGTCGATCACTCTGATGGCGACTGGGACACCGTGATCGCCGTGAATCTCAACGGCGTCTTCACCGCCTGCCGCGCCGCCGGCAAACACATGATCGCGCGCGGCTCCGGCAAGATCGTCAACATTGCCTCGTTGCTCACCTTTTTCGGTGGGATCACCGTGCCGGGCTACGCTGCGAGCAAAGGCGCCGTCGGCCAGCTCACGAAAGCGCTCTCCAACGAATGGGCCGGCAAGGGCGTCAACGTCAACGCGATCGCCCCCGGCTACATGCGCACCGACAACACCGCCGCGCTTCAGGCTGATCCCGTGCGCTCGAAGGAAATCCTCGCACGCATCCCCGCCAACCGCTGGGGCGAGCCAAGCGATCTTGAGGGCGCAGTCGTGTTTCTCGCCTCACCCGCGAGCGATTACCTCAGCGGCCACGTAATGGCCGTCGACGGCGGCTGGTGCGGGAGATAATTGCCTGCGCGCCGCCGCGACGACCACTGGACCCTGCGTGTGGGGAGTCCACTCGCGTCACGGCGACTGCCCGCGGCTCATTTTTTTGCCGGCGTCTGCGTAGGCCCAAGTTGGTTTTGGGCTTGGTTCAATTTCGCCTGTAAATCCGCTGCCCTCGCCTCGGCAGCATTGGCTTGGGCTGTCGCCCTCGCCATTTCCACCTGAGCACGCTCGGCCTGCACTTGGATCGTCGTCGAGGTCGACTTGGCACTGTCGAATTGAATCTGGAGCGAGGCCAACTCGCCTTCCGTCCGGTTCAAGCGCGACTCAAGCGACTCCCCCGCCGGATTTCACTTGGGACAACTGAGACTCCAGCTGCGCCACCGGGTTGCTGGCCTGCTCTACTTTGGTCCGCATCATCGCCGCCTCGTTCTTCGCCTGATCCACTTGGATCTGTAACGCCGACGCGTCGGCCTTGGCCCGATCCAACTGCTTCTGCGAATCAGCGAAAACCGCTTTGGTTTGATCCAACGCAGACCGCAAATCGGCGATCGCGCTGTTCTTGCTTCGAACCGAGTTGTTGACGGCCGCAGCCACCAACGCGAGCGCGGCGGCGAAAACTCCGGCGGCAACCCAGGCGACGGTGCTCTTTGATTCCTGTTCCTGGGGGGCTGACGAGATCGGACCTGGTAGGGGGTAAGCGGTAATTCCTCGACAGCCTAGTCAGCGGAACGTCGCGCGCGTAAAGTGCGCGGATGAACGAGAGCAAAGCATTGGTAGTGGCGAGCCCGCGACGACGGCATTTGCGGCCGGAGGAACGTGCGCAGGTGCTGGCGC
>CAITWF010000051.1 GCA_903896015.1 uncultured Opitutia bacterium
CACCAATCCACTTTTGCTGAACTTGACGGACACAACTGCTTTGGGGAACGCGTGACTGAGCCACGGCGTGCGACTCATCCGCCATGGGCCTTGCGGAGTGTCGGCCGCTTTCGCGGCTTGTTCCTCCGTCAGACCACGGCGCACCAGTTCACGGAAACGGCACGGGCCGCGTTTCCAGTGCTGCCAAATGAGGCAGCGCAGCCGGCGGCGCGTCCACTTTTACAAGGATCGCAGGACGCTGGGCGTCTCGCAGAACCGGAAGTATCACGCTCGGGGAAATGAGAACAACGTAGTGCGCGGAGAACTCTCTCACGCTGGACGATCCCCGAGCTGGGCTGCGCTGCGCAGACCGGCTCGGGGATCGTCCAGCGTTCTTCCTCCGCCTTTACTCCAACGGGGGTGGGCAGTTCTAAACGAGCGTTAGTGGATCAGTTTTACGCGAGCGTTGATAAGGTTGGCGGGGTCCGCCACCTGTTCCATCAGTCTTTCCTTCTGACCTAGGCTTTCCTGCCGTTCGCTTGCGCGCTCCGACCGGACACTCCGCGGCGGGGACAGGGCGGCTTCACCGCTCGCCTCTGGCGCAGATGACCCCGCGTTCGCGGAGTCGGGTTGTCCTCTCGTCGCCACGGCCACGCTCGGTTTACTCGCTCGCTGCTTGCTCGCGCCCACTCGGGCGCCCCGTTCGGGCCTTCGCTCCAGCTGACTTTCCCGGCCTTCTTCGCTACTACGCCCTGTGCTGACTTCTAGTCGGTGGTCAACCCGTGTCGCCACGCGTCCAGCCCTGACCGCAGTCGGGGCACCGCGCAGACCTCCTGAGATAAGTCACCCCACCTTTGCTGCACAGCCGCCGGTTCTACGCTGCCGGGCTTCGACCGATATGGACTTCGCGACCTTTTGCCCGCTCGTCCGCCCTTGGCGCCTCTCAGCCGGTTCTTGTGCATCGGCCAGCAGTTTTGCTCCACGCTGCTTTCAGACGGGACCTCGCGGTCACGCCCTTGCCCTTCGCTACCCTTCGCCTCGGTCAGGCTGGGACGAAGACTTTCACTTCGCTGGTTGGATGACATGCTCAGCATACAAAAAGCGCCGGCCCCGGGCGGCCGGCGCTTAAGTTCGAGCGAAGTCGTGCCGGGTGTTTAGAACGATCCCTTCACACCGAAAACCCAGTTGGCGCCGTATTGTTCCATGGCACGCAAGGCCGCGCTCTGGCCCTCGGGCACGTTGGGGGCCGACTTATAGAATTCGTCCTTCACGTTGGTGATATTGCGAATCTGCGTGTAGAGCGAGAGGTAGTTGTTGAACTTGTAGGAAGCGCGCACGTCGATCTTGGTCATCGCGCCATAGTATTCGCCATAGGTGCTGCTGCTCGGCTTGGCCGCGGTGAAGAGGATTCCCACACCGGCGTTAAACCGCTTATAGGTGTAACTCGGCGTAAAGCCCCAACGGCGTGGAACGAGGTTGATATGCCGCTGGTTGTCATAAGACCGGCTGTAGGTGATGCCCATGTTAATTCCGCGCAGGTATTCACTCTGCAGGAAGCCGAGTGTCTGATTGTAATTGAAATCGAAATTACGATAGCGGTGCACTCCGGGATCGTTCTGCGTGGAGATGAACTGATAGCCGTCATATTGCGGGTCGGTGACACCGAGCGGAATGCCGTTGTCGTAGGTCTTCGAGGAGATGAAATTCGTCGCCTCGTCCTGAACGACAGCGACCGAGAGCTGGCCGGGCGATTGACCGCCAAAATAGTAGGACAACCGAGTCTGGGACGTCACATGGTGTTCCGGCTGAAGGTTGGGGTTCGGGGCCGTGACCGTCGGCGGCGAGGCGTTGTCGTTGATTGCCCACAATCCGGTGAGATTGTCGACCGGAGGCCGGGAGATGCCCTTGTTGACGCCCGCCTGCCACTCCAGATTCGGGAGAATGTTATACTTAACCAACAAGGACGGAAAATAGTCCGTGTATTCGGACGAACGTTTCACCTTCGGCTTGGTCGTAAACTGATAGAACACGCCCGCAACCGACGTGGCGATCGAAGGGCTGACCAGTCCGGTCGTCGCGTTCTTGGTAAACTGGCTAGCGAACGGCGAGTTCAGCATCTGGATGGGCGTAAGAGGATCAAATTCCGTGACGGTCGTCTGGGTTTTCTCCGCGCGTACGCCAAAACGGATCTGCAGCTTCGAAGTGAGCCGGGTTGTGCTCTGGGCATACCCCGCCGAAATCCGTTGGCTAAGGCGACGCTCATTCGCGATGAACGAATTGTAGTAATCGTTTACGTTACCTGTGTCTACGAAGAGCTCGGGATGCGCGTGATAGAGATCGGCAATCGCGTGGAACGCGGGGAATGGCGGAACGCCTCCAACGCCGTTAACGTTATATATGTTAAAGCTGTTGGAGCTGTAGTTGCGAAAATCGTTCGGAGAGACGAACTGCGGCCCTAGGTTACCCCAGTTGCCGATCGCTGTGATCGAATACGTGCCCGTGGCCGGATTGAAGGCAACCGTGTCACCACCGGGACCGGTGTAGACGTATTTCGCGATTCCGTTCCAATTGTGGTTGATACGATCCTCGTCATCCACCTTGCCACCAACCTTGATGACAGTCGGGAATTTTTCCATAAACGGCAGCGCATATTGGGCATTTAGCATCTCGGTCCACTTGGCCGTCGTCCAATCTTCCGTGCGATCTTGGGCGCTCGTGCCGGCGAGCTGGGTGTTGGTGCCGGTCGTCGGCTGACCGAAGTTGGCGATATTAAACCAGTCTTTACCACTGGTCTGTTTGATCGTCCACTCCCATGACTGCGCGTTCGGGCGAGTGGCAGTAAAGCTGGCCGGCACGCCGCCAATGGCCGCCGTGGAAAAACCGGTGGCGAGTCCGTCGTAGCGATTCTTCGACTTGGAAAATGCAATCGAGCCGTCGACGGTGAGCCCACCGAACTTATATTCGAAGCGGGGTGTATATTGACGCGTCCACGTCTTCTTGTCGGCGCCGCCGCCTGCCCAGTTCACTCCCGGAATGGTGTTGGTTGCGGTCTGGGTGCCGATGTAGCTGGTGATTCCGTCGCCGCCAATCACTCCGCGGCCGTTGTTGACGTTGGTGTTGTTGTTGCCGGCGGTGAAGACGAAGTCGCGATTCCAGAAATCGCCCGAGAAGTAGCTGTAGACCAAGTTCATCGATAGCACGAGGCGCGGCGTAACCTTCCAGTCAGCCGTAAGCAAAAGAGCGTCCTTCTGGATCCACTTCGGGCCGTCCTTGAAGTCGATCTGCTGCACCACCATTGGCCGCGTGTCCGTCGCGGTCGGAGTTGTGTTGTAAGTCATGGTCTCCGTTGTTTGCTCCGTGAGCGACCAGCCGCGGTTCGCACCAAGCAAGATACCCAATTTCTGGTCGAGAAACGATTCAGCGTAGGTGAACTGCCAGTTGGGTTTCCACTGATATTGGGTCTTCTCACCGGGGTGAATCGCGTTGCCCAGACGGAACTCGTCGCTATTGAAGTTCACACCAACGTTGTAGTCGAGGCGGCGGCCCTTGCGGTCAAAAGCGCGCTTCGTTTTCATGTTGATCGTGCCGGCGGGCGAGTCGGCGTCGTTTTCCGGGCTCGCAGTGCGGTTAATTTCGATCGAATCGATACTCGTGATCGAAAAACCCTCGAAGCTAGTCGCTCGCGAGTTCGAGCCACCACCTCGGTTCGCGTCGGCGCTGGCGGTGCGCTGACCGTCGAACGAGACGCCCACGTACTGGCCGTCCATGCCGCCAAGGCGCGGGCCGCGTGGCTCGGATTCGACATAGTCGAGGTCTACACCCGGGAGGTACTTCAGGAACTCACCGACGTTGCCGTCCGTCACGTCACCGAAAATATCGGACGATGTCGCGGTGATAATATTCATGTCTTTCCGCTGGGCCATGATCGCCTTCGAATTGCCCTCGCGCTGGGAGGCAACAGTGAAGGCCTCCAGTTTCACGACGCCGGAGGAGTCCTTGACGGCGTTTTCGCTGACGTAGGTGCTGGTGATGTTGATTTCACGGACCGCAATCTGGTCGGCGGTGACGTTGATCGACTCTTTTGCCGTGTTGTAACCGCTGAACGAAACCGAGACAGATGCGAGGCCGGCCGGTACGTTGAGAAATTGAAAGGCGCCGGAATCTGACGTGTAGACAACCTGATTGGTCCCTTCCAACCGAACCTCGGCATTGCCGACGTATTCTTTGGAGACGGGATTGTAGACGCGGCCCTGAATAGTACCTGTTGCCGTTTGAGCGGACAACGTGGCGGTCGACACAAGCCAGCCGAGCAAGACGGCGGGCAGCAGAAGCCATTGGATTAGTAGTCGTTTTGGGGTTTTCATGGGTTGATGCGAAGCAAGAAAACAGTCGGGCACGCAAAGCGCCTGCAGCTGACGGGGGACTGGGGACGGAGGGGCGGAAGTGGGGAACACTTCTACCGGGGGTAAAAACTGGAAGAGGCCACCGTGAATTTAATAGCCGATATTAGGCAAGCGCAGATTTTGTCAGGGGCCAAAAATTTTACCGCGCACTGATTCTGCGTTATCCCTAGCCAGCGAGCAGCGATTCATCGTCCGCGCCGGATGAACGCAAACTCAGCTACGAGAAAGCCATTCCACCGTCCACATTGCCCACGCCCTCTCGATCCTTACACTAAAATGAGCGCAGCCCGAATCTACAACGCCTCCGAACTGGAAAAATACCTCGCCTGGCTCCGGCGCTGACGTCGGTTTTCGCGACCACGAATGAATGCAGTCCGCGCACCGCGCCGAGCACAACATCAGTCGGCGACTGCAGATTGGGCGCCTTCACGTAGCGCCGTGGCTCCGAATGAAGCCGACGCACACAGCAAAAAGCGCCGGCCTTGCGGCCGGCGCTGAAACCAAATTCTGGCACTCCGATCAGAAGGTGCCCTTGACGCCGAACACCCAGTTGGCGCCGTATTCCTCCATATTGCGTAATGCCGGATTCGTACCTTCGATCACATTCGGCGCAGATTTGTAGTATTCGTCCTTCACGTTCGTGACGTTGCGAACAGTCACGTACAGCTGGACATAATTGCTAATCTTGTACCCGGCCCGGAGGTCAATCTTGGTCATCGCATTGTAGTATTCACCGTAGGTCAGGCTGCTCGGCTTCGCAGCAGTGAAGAGGATTCCCGCCCCCGCGTTGAACCGCTTATACGTGTAGCTGGGCGTGAAGCCCCAGCGGCGCGGCACGAGATTGACGTGACGCTGGTTGTCATACGATCGACTGTAAGTGACACCCACGCTGATTCCGCGCAGATACTCGCTGGTCAAGAAGCCAAGCGTCTGTTGGTAGTTGAAGTCATAATTTCGGTAGCGGTGGACGCCCGGGTCGTTTTGTGTCGAGATAAACTGGTAACCGTCATACTGCGGGTCAGTCACGCCCAGCGGCGCTCCACTATCATAGGTGTGGTTCGAGATGAAGTTAGTGGCCTCATCCTGAATGAACGCGACTGAGAACTGACCCGGCGAGCGATCGCCAAAATAGTAAGAAAGACGCGACTGGTAGACCTTGTGGTGCTCCGGAAGCAGATTGGGATTCGGCAGAGTAACCGTCGGTGGCGACACGTTGTCGTTGATCGCCCACAAGCCGGTGAGGTTGTCGACCGGCGGACGGGCAATAGCCTTGTTGACACCTGCCTGCCACTCAAGATTTGGCGTGATTTGATATTTGGCCACCACTGAAGGAAAATAGTCGGTGTAGGACGATGTGCGCTTCACCTTGGGATTGGTGGTATACTGATAAAACATACCGGAGACGGAAGTGGCGATAGACGGCGAGACGAGGCCGGTGGTCGCATTTTTCGTGAACTGACTCGCGTAGGGCGAACTGAGCATCTGGATCGGCGTCAACGGATTGAATTCCGTCACCGTGGTGGTGGTCTTTTCCGCGCGGACGCCGTAGCGGAACGTCAACTTCGAGGTGACACGCGTGTCGGCCTGCGCGTAGGCCGCGGCAACCCGCTGGCTGAGACGACGCTCGTTCGCGATAAAGGAATTGTAGTAATCGTTCACGTTCGCCGTGTCCACGAACAGCTCCGGGTGCGCATGATAGAGATTGGCGATCTGCTGGAACGCGGGGAACGGATTGATGCCGGCGACGCCATTGATATTGGTTATATTGAACATGTTCGTCCCGTAGGAGCGGAACGGAGTGGGCGAGATATAATCCGACCCGAGGTTACCCCAGTTGCCGATCGCGGTGATGGCATACGTTCCTGTTGCCGGGTTAAACGCCACCGTGTCGCCGCCGGGCCCGGTGTAGACGTATTTTGCGACACCATTATAGTTGTGGTTGATTCGGTCTTCATCATCCACCTTGAGGCCGGTTTTTACGACGGTGGGGAATTTTTCCAGAAAGGGTAGTACGTAGCGGACGTTGAGCGTCTCCGTCCATTTGTCCGTTATCCATTTTTCCACGCGATCTTGGGCGCTGGTGCCAGCGAGTTGGGTGTTGGTGCCCGTGGTCGGTTGACCAAAGTTGGCGATATTGAACCAGTCCTTACCGCTCGTTTGTTTGATGTTCCATTCCCACGATTGCGGATTAGGGCGGGTGGCGATAAAGCTCGCCGGCACACCGCCGATGGCCGCCGTGGAAAACCCGGTACCGAGTCCGTTATAGCGGTTAGTCGAGTTGGAGTTGGCGATGGCGCCATCGACAGTCAAGCCGCCGAACTTGTATTCAAAGCGCGGCGCAAACTGCCGCGTCCACGTCATCTTGTCTGCACCACCACCGCCCCAGTTGACGCCGGAGATCGTATTGCCCGCGGTCTGGGTGCCAATGACCGTCGTGATGCCGTCGCCACCGATCGTGGCGCGGCCGTTGTTGACGTTGGTATTGTTGTTGCCGGCGGTGAAGATAAAATCACGATTCCAATAATCGCCGTAGTAGAAGCTGTAGATCATGTTCATCGACAACGTGAGGTGCGGCGTCGCTTTGTAATCGGCGGTGAGCAATAGGGCGTCCTTGCGGATAATTTTTGGACCGTCCTTGTAATCGATCTGCTGCAGCACCATTGGGCGCGGGTCGGTGGCCGTGGGCGTGGTGTTATAGGTGATGTTCTCCGTGGTCTGATTCGTGATCGACCAGCCACGATTCGCGCCCATGAGGATGCCCAGCTTGTGATCGAAGAACGACTCAGCATAGGAGAACTGCCAGTTGGGCCGGAATTGATAGCGGAGGTGCTCGTCAGGATGGTACTGCTGCGCGAGCGTAAATTCGTCGCTGTTGAAGTTCATGCCGACGTTATAAGAGATGCTGCGGCCCTTCTGCTCAAACGCGCGCTTAGTCTTCATGTTGATTGTGCCGGCCGGCGCATCGGCATCGTTCTCGGGACTGGCGGTGCGGTTGATTTCGATCGAATCAACGGCCGTGATCGAAAAGCCTTCAAAGCTCGTCGCGCGCGAATTGGATCCGCCGCCGCGATTGGCATCGGCGTTGGCCGTGCGCAGGCCGTCAAAGGAGACGCCGACATACTGACCATCCATGCCGCCGAGACGGGGCCCACGCGGCTCAGACTCGACGTAGTCGAGGTCGACGCCGGGGAGATATTTCAGAAATTCGCCGACGTTGCCGTCGGTCACGTCGCCAAACTGGTCCGCCGACACCGTCGTGACGATGTTCATGTTCTTCCGCTGATCCATGATCGCCTTGGCGTTGCCTTCGCGCGCGGACGAGACCGTGAACGCTTCGAGTTTCACGACACCGTCTTTGCTGGTCGCCGATGGAGCTTCCGCCGTGCTGATGAGATTGATTTCACTGAGGGTCGTTTGGCTGGCCGTGACACTGACTTTTTCGGTCACTGTGTTGTAGCCCTCGTAATTCACGGTCACGATGTGCTCGCCGAGCGGCACATTCAGGAGCTGGAACGTGCCGTCGCTTTCAGAGTAGGCCACCTGATTGCTGCCATCGACCCGCACTTCGGCGTTGCGGACGTAGCTTTGGGCTGCGGGGTTGTAAACACGACCCGAGATCGTGCTAGTCCCACTTTGCGCGAAAACGATTGCGGTCGAAAAAAGCCAGCCGAGAAATACGGCTGGCCGGAGAAACCATTGGGGTAGTAGTCGTTTGGTAGTATTCACGGTTTGATTCGAAACAAGAAAACAGGCGGACATGCAGAGCGCCTGATAATGAGCATGCGGGGTGAGAGATCGGGGCGGCAGAGCCGTGAGGCTTCTGCGAGAGGGGATTAAGACAGAGCTAAACAAACGTGCAGTTAATGATCATTACTAGGCAAGCGCAGAATTTTTCTGCGGCCAAAAAATCACTCCGAGGTGATTCGGCGTGACAAAGAGCCGTGATACCGAGCGTTCTGTTGTCTCCATCCGCCGACCGGAAATGCGCTCACTCCACCCTACCCCATGAGAAAAACAATCTTCAGATCGATCACCCTCGCCCTTTCGATCCTCACGCTTGATTGCGCGCGGTCCGCGCCCGCGTCGGCCTCCGATCCGGGAAGCACCACACCGCTCTCGCTCTGGTATCCCCAGCCCGCCCGCCAATGGGCCGAAGCTCTCCCGATCGGCAATGGCCGCATTGCTGCAATGGTTTTTGGCGGAGCGGCCGATGAACGCCTCCAACTCAACGAAGACACCGTGTGGGCCGGCAGCCCGCACAATAACAATCAACCCACCGCGCACGACGCGTTCCCGGAAATCCGGCGCCGCATTTTCGCTGGCGACTATGCGGGGGCGTCGACGCTCGCCGCCGAGAAAGTTCTCCCCGGCGTCGGCAAACCCAACGGCATGTCGTTCCAGCCGGTTGGCGATCTGCGGCTGCATTTCACCGGCCACGAAAACTTTACCCACTACCTCCGCGAACTCTCACTCGACGACGCCACCGTGCGGATCAGCTACGATGTCGGCAGCGTCCACTACACGCGGGAAATCTTCACGTCGCTCACCGACCGCGTCCTCGTTGTCCACCTCACCGCGAGCAAGGCCGGCGCGCTCTCCTTCACCGCCGACTGGGCAAGCCCGCAACTGCACACCGTTCGCTCCGATCCCGACGGCGCACTCGTCCTCGCCGGCACCGGCCCGGACCAGGAATCGATCCCCGGCAAGGTAAACTTCGAGGCCCAGCTCCGCGTGCAGCACACCGGCGGCACGCTCGACATCGTCGGCGCCAATCTCGCCCTCGCCAAAGCCACCGAGGCCACGCTGCTCGTCGCCATCGGCACCAACTTCGTCAACTACCACGATATCTCCGCCGATCCCGCCGCTCGCGCCCGCACCGCGCTCGATACCGCGCAGAAAAAAGATTTCGCCGCGCTCCACGCCGCCCACGTCGCCGCCTACCGTGTACAATTCGGCCGCGTCGCCATCGATCTCGGCGCGTCGTCGCCCGAGATTCTCGCGAAGCCCACCGACGAACGCGTCCGCGACTTCGCCAAGTCGCGCGACCCCCAACTCGCCGCGCTCTATTTCCAATTCGGTCGCTACCTCCTCATCAGTTCGTCGCAACCCGGCTCGCAGCCCGCGACCCTCCAGGGCAAGTGGAACGATCTCGTCCGTCCGCCTTGGGATTCGAAATACACGGTGAACATCAACACCGAGATGAACTACTGGCCCGCCGAGCCGACCAATCTCGCCGAGCTGCACGAGCCACTCATCGCGATGGCGCGCGATCTCAGCGTCACTGGTGCGCTCACCGCGCAGACGCTCTATGGCGCGCGCGGCTGGGTGCTCCACCACAACACCGATCTCTGGCGTATCGCCGGCCCCGTCGACGGACCCGGGCCCGGCATGTGGCCCAGCGGCGGCGGCTGGTTTAGCGAGCACCTCTGGAATCACTATCTCTACAGCGGCGACGAAGCCTACCTCCGCGACATCTACCCTGTGATGAAGGGCGCTGCCCAATTCTTCCTCGATGTCATGGTTGAGGAACCAACGCACCACTGGATCGGCGTGGCGCCGTCCGTCTCGCCCGAAAACGACCCCAAAGCACGGCCAAATAACAAGGGGTCGCGCTTCGATTTCGGCATCACGATGGACAACGAGATCCTCTTCGAGCTTTTCACCAACGTCGCCCGCGCCGCGTCAACGCTCGGCCTCGACGTCGATTTCCAAAAACAACTGCTCGCCGCCCGCGATCGCCTGCCGCCACTCCAAGTCGGTCGCCACAACCAACTCCAGGAATGGCTCGGCGACTGGGACGATCCGAAGGACACCCACCGGCACATCTCGCACCTCTACGCCCACTATCCGTCCAACGAGATTTCCCCGCGCCGCACGCCCGCACTCTTCGCCGCCGCGCGCCAGTCACTCGAATATCGCGGCGATGTTTCGACCGGCTGGTCGATGGGCTGGAAGGTGAATTGCTGGGCCCGCTTCCTCGACGGAAACCGCGCCTACAAACTCCTCACCGATCAGCTTCGCCTCGTCGGCGAGCTCGGCACCAACATGACCAACGGCGGCGGCACCTATCCCAACCTCTTCGACGCCCACCCCCCGTTTCAGATTGACGGCAACTTCGGCTGCACCTCCGGTCTCGCCGAACTTTTCGTTCAAAGCCACGATGGGGCCATCGATCTTCTTCCCGCGCTGCCCGACGCGTGGCCCGCCGGCCAAATCGACGGCCTCCGCGCCCGCGGCGGTTTCGAGGTCACCTCGCTCGCGTGGACCGCCAGAAAAATCTCCGCGGCAAAGATCCATTCCAAAATCGGCGGCGTCCTCCGCGTTCGCTCGCGCGTCCCGCTCGCTCGCGCCGACGGCCAAAAACTCGCCGCCTCCAGGGGCGAAAACCCAAATGCGTTTTTCTTCACTCCGCCCGCGCCCGCCCAATTGATCTCGGCCGAAGCACATCCTGTCGCTTACGCACCCCCGGTCGAGTTCACCTACGATCTTCCCACGAAACCCGGCGAAACGATTGCGCTCGTCGCAGCTCCCTGATCCGCACCCGTGGAATTCAATCCCGCTCGCCTTGTCTCGATCGCGCTGCTGCTCCTCGCCGTCTTCTGCGCCTGGATCGCGCGTCGCGATCTCGAGCGCGGCGAGACCAACTGGTTCGCGTGGTCGCGGCTCGCGCGACCCGCTTCGCGCCGCGACGCGCCGTTCCGCTACTGGCTCGCGATGCTCCTTAATATCCTCGTCGTCCTGATCTTCGCTGTCGCCGGCGCCGCCGCGATGCGCGCGGGCTTCGTTCGCTTCGGTCGCTGAGCAGCGCCAGCCCGCGCTTTACGCTGCGCGCTTTTTCCCGCACACGTCATTTTATGCAGGACAAGCCCGATCCTCCGCGGAAAACCTACGGCTTTAAGCCACGCGAGTTCGACCGTGCCAACCCTTCCCGTCCGGACGATCCATTCGACGCCGCTCCCCCCACCCGCGATCCGGGGATTGTCGCCGCCGACTCTGGCGCCATCGACGTCAACGATCTCATTCGCTCCGGCGCCGGGGCCGCCCGCCCGCTCGGGTCCAAAGCCACCGCAAATCCAAGCAACGACATCCACGCCATGCTGCGCGAAAATCTGGCGCGAGCCGACGCCGCTGGATTGAATAACGTCACCCTCCCGCCAAAGCGGACTTCCAAGCGCACTCGCGACTATCTCCTCCTGCTGTTCGGCGGCAACCTCGTCCTCGCGGTCGCCTTCGTGCTGCAACCCGTCTTCGCTGGCGCGGGTATTGTTCTCTACAACATCGGCCTCGCTTGGATCATGTGGCTGGTGATGGACAAATACTGATCGCGCGCCGAAGCCCTTCCCGCACCGCCGCCATGCACGACGAGCCCGACCCACCGCGCAAAGTCTACGGCTTCAAGTCGCGCGAATTTGAACGCTCAAATCCTGTCTCCCCGGCGGCACCCGCTGCTCCCCCGGCCACTGCGCCGGATCCAGGAATTTCGGCAACCAACTCGGGAAAAATTGACGTCAACGATCTCATTCGCGCCGGTGCCGGCACAGGCAGCCAGCTCGGATCAAACCAGGCCGCGCCCCGCGAAAACGAGATCCACGGCATCCTGCGCGAAAACCTCCAGCGCGACATCGCCGCGGGCGCCTACGATCTCGGTGTACTGGACGATTCGAAACGCCGCCGCCGCGTTCGCAACTACTGGATCGCGATCGTCCTTTTCGACGCACCATTGGCGGCGTTCGTCGTATGGATCGGGCACGGCAGCCAGGCCGCCGTTATACCGTGGGTGTGCGCCATTTCCGCTATCGCGCTCTTCACCTCCTACCTGACTTGGCAGACGTTTTTTTGCGAACGCACTACTGACAGGCCACGCGCTCCTCGGTTCTCAAGCAAACTCCAGCCCGCGCATTGTGCCGGTCGACGAAGCAAACTTGTCCGATTCAATCCCCATGCGTTGCAGCATGGAGACGAACAGATTCGGCAGCGGGTAGTTCCGGTTCGTGTCGAACATCAGGTGCTGCCCGTGGCGGAAGCCGCCGCCAGCGAAGAGCGTTGGCAGGTTCGTTGTCACGTGCGTGTTCGCGTTGCCGAGATTCGAGCCGTAAAGCACCATCGTCCGATCGAAGAGCGACTCGCCGTCCTCCTGCACTGCTTTTAAATCCGTGAACAGGTTCGCAAGCAGCTTCATGTGCCACTCGTCGATCGCGTGAAGCTGCGAGAGCTTCGCGTCGGATTTTCCGTGGTGCGAGAGGTTGTGGTAGCCGTCGCTCGTCTTCACCTCGCCAAACTCGATCGCGGGCGAGTTCACACTGTCGAGCATCAGCGAAATCGAACGCGTCGAGTCGGTCTGAAATGCGAGCTTCGCCATGTCATACATCAGCTTCACTTTGTCCATGTATTCGCGCGGACTCCCCGGATCGAGTGGCACGGGCACGTTGACGTGCGGCTTCGGCTTCCGCTCCCATTCCTTCGACATCTGCATCCGCTGCTCAAGATCGCGCACGCTGGTGAAATATTGATCCAGTCGATCGCGATCGCGCGCCGTGACGCTGCGCTGGAGATCTTTCGCCTGGCCCGCGACCGCATCGAGGATGCTCTGCCCGAGATCGAGGCGTCGCATCTGCGCATCAACCTCCGCGGGCGTGCCCTGCACGAAGAGCCGCTTGAACACGTCCGAAGCCTTCTCCTCGCACGGGATGAGCACGCCCGAATTCGTCCACGACAAACTCCGCGAACCCTGCGCCACATTCACACCGAGCGTCAGCGACGGGAAACGCGTCAGGTGACCTATGCGTTCGCCGATATATTGATCGAGCGAGATGGAGTTGCGAAAGCCGCCGCTGCCCGGATGCGGCGCCGCCGTAAGAAAGCAGATATCCGCCGGGTGGCCGGCATCGACGTCGGGATGCGAAACCCCGCTGAACACCGTGAAGTCGTCGCGATGCTCCTTCAGCTGCTGCAAATACGGCGACAACTCATAGCCACGTCCCGCCTGCTTCGGAAAAAACTGATCCGGCACGAGCCCGAGGTTGTTGCAGATCGCGAGCATGCGGCGCGGCTTCGCGTTCGGATTTTTCGGATCGTTCGACAACGCCGCCGAAGCGAACGGTGAAATCATCGAGTCGAGCAGCGGCAGCGAGAGCAGGATGCCCGCGCCCCGAAGAAATTGCCGGCGCGAGAGCGTCGGTCGCGTCGAGACAAACGAGCCGATCGGAGCGGACGAGGAGGAGGCGTGGCGTTTTTTCATGATCGGTTCGGTGGCGTGACGTTCACTTGTTCAGAAAAAGATCACTCTGCACGAGGCCGTGGATGAGCGTGCGCACGCCGTAGTGGCTCGCGGCCGCGCGCTGGAGAATGTGTTCGACCGCCGCGCGATCGCCGAAGCGCACGGGCGCGCCCGTCGCGAAAACGGTGAGCTGCTGCACGAGGTTGCGCGCGATCTGCGGCTCGTCGTCGAGCAGGAGTTTTTTCAACTCGCGCACGTCGGCAAACGCGCGGCCGTCCGGCAGTGCGCCACTGCAATCCACCGGCAGCGCGTCGTGAAACAAAAATTTCTGCCCGCCCTTGCCGATGCCGGGTGCGGCCGTGCCACCCTCGGCGCGGTAGTGATCGCGCCAGCCGCCCATCACGTCGAAACTCTCGAGCGCGAAGCCCGCCGGATCTATCTTGGCGTGACACGCCCCACAGCTCTCCTGCGTCCGGTGCTTTTCGAGCTGCTGGCGAATCGTCGCCGCACCGCGCGTATCGGGATCGACGGCGGGGACGTTCGGCGGCGGCGGGGGTGGCGGCTTGCCCAGGATGCGCTCCATGATCCACGCGCCGCGGACGACCGGTGAAGTCGTCGTGCCGTTCGCCGTGACTTTGAGCACGGCCGCCTGCGTCATGAATCCACCGCGCACGCCGCCCGCAGGCAAGTTCACCCGGCGCAACGCCACGCCCTCAACTCCCGGAATACCGTAGTGCGTCGCGAGCCGCTCGTTCAGGATCGCAAAATCTGACGCGACGACATCGCGCGCCGGAAGATCGCCGCGCACGAGCTCCGCAAAATAAAGCTGCGATTCTGCCGCGGCCGATTCCGTCAGCGAGTCGTCGAGATAGTAATCACCATAGAGCGTCGAGTCCGGTGCCGTCCCGACAATCTTCCGCAGATCGAGCCAGTAATCGAGGAACGCATCGACGAAGCGCCGCGACTTCGAATCGTTCAGCAAGCGATCGACCTGCGCGTCGAGCACCGCGGGCTGATGCAGCGTGTGATTCGCAGCGAGGGCGCGGAGTTCGTCGTCGGGCGGAGAATTCCAAAGAAAAAAACTGAGCCGCGATGCGATCGCGAAGTCGTCGAGTTTGCCCGGCTTTTCCTCGAGGCAGAGAAATTCCGGCGAGGCCAGCACGGCGGTGTAGCCGGTGATCATCGCCTCGGTGAAATTACTGCCCGACTTAAGTGCGGCGTCGACGACCGGCAGAAAACGCTTCGCTTCCTCGTCGCCCACCGGCCGACGATACGCGTGCGTGATGAAATTCGCCATGAGCCGCGCCGCATCTTTTTTCCGATCAGTCGTCACGACTTCGACGCGCGTGCCCGCGCCTTTCGCCGCCGGCTTGAGCGGGAGATCACCGAAGAGCAGGTGTTGTCCCGCAGTCGGCCACGCGTCGTAAATCGGACCCTCAACTTCGAGCCAGCGAAACGCGACGCCAGGTTGCCCGTCTTTTTCCGCAAGCGGATTCTGGAAGCGTCCCGCGCCCGGCCGCGAACGGAAGAACCGCGTCGGATCGGGCCGCACCGTCTCGCCCGCCAGCAGCCACACGTCAAGCTCGTGCGCGACCGGCTCGGGCGTGACGTCGAACGTGCCGAGCCACCGCAAGGCGCGCGGTGGCAGCTCGGAGTAGATCGTCATCGGCTCATTGCGCCGCCCGGGCGTGATGTCGTCGAGATCAGGGATATACCACTGTTTCTGATCAATCTCCGTGGGCTTTTTCTTGTCCTTGCCCGGGCCGGCCCAGACGGAAAAGGCGTTGAGCCGAATCTTGTAGTGACCCGCGACGGGCGCGCGAAACTTGTTAAACTTCGGCTCGATCGGCTCGTAGCTGCTCGCGACGACTCCGACTGCCTCTTCATCGCGCTTCTTCTGATCGGCGGCACCGACCGTGATCGGCGCCTGTTCGCGGCGCACATCGGGCTGCGCGACCATGCCGAGCATCGGAAACGTCGCACGCTCCGGCGCGTTGTTGAAGACCGTGAATTTCATCGGACCCGTGAAGCTGCCCTGCTCGCGCGCATAGTAGCGCACGGTGCGCGTCTCGGGTCGCGCGACCTGCGTCGCGAGCGTTTGGCGCAATGCATAGTCAGCCACACTCAGATAGCGCGCCATCTGCACGTGCGAGACGTCCAGCGCGTCGCCGATCTTGTTGAAACGAAACGCCTCCCCGTCCTCCGGCAGCGAATCGCGCACCTGCAACCACGGCGCGTGCAATAAATCGCGGAGCGCATTTTCGTATTCGTAGCGGTTGAGCCGGCGCTGCGTCGCGCGGCCCTCGCGCGCCACGCGCTCGTGATCGGCGGAGTTGAGAATGCCCGCGAGCGCGGCGGTGAATGCCGTGCGGTCGGCTGCGGCCGGCTGCTCGTGTTTTTTCGGCGGCATCTCGCCCGCAACCACACGATCGTGCACCTTCACCCAAAGCGCAAAATTTTTCGGATCGCCCGGCTGAAGCGTGAGCGACGTCAGGTCGAGATCACCCTTCATCGTATCGGCGTCATGGCAGTCGGCGCAGCTTTCCTCGATAAAGCCGGCGACAGGTTTCGGCAGGGGCGCGCCGAAGGACGCAACCGCGAGCGCGGCTCCCGCGAACACGACGATTTGGCCCGCCCGACGGGCGGAAAGGACGGAAAATAAGGCGAAAGTGAACATGCCGTGGGGACGCGGTGACCAACGAAAGACGGCCGCGCGTGCCCGGAGGTTGCAAGCCGCGCGAATCGATCTCGCGCGGCGCCGCCTCACTTCCGACCGAGCAATTCCCAGAGCAATACCGCGGCCGCTACCGAGACGTTGAGCGATTCGACCTTGCTGCTTCCGGGGATCGTCACGAGCCGCCCGCACACCGCCGCCACGTCGGGTGCAAGCCCGGCTTCCTCGTTGCCGAGAAATAGCGCGAGCGGTTTCCGATCTTTGCCTTTTTCACGCGGCGCATCCGGCCGGCCTCCGCGCGTCGCCGCGCCGACTACATCGTAGCCCGTCGCGGCGAGCTCGCGCGCAAACGCCACGAGATCCCTCGCGAGCCACACTTCCAGGTGCTCGAATCCGCCCTCCGCCACGCGGTGAGCCGAATCGCTCGGCCGCGCCGCGCTCACATGATCCGGAATCACGATGCGCGTAATGCCGAAAAACGCAGCCGTGCGCGCGATCGCACCGAGATTGTGCGCATTGCCAATACGATCGAGCACCAGCACGGACTCCCCGGCCTTCGCCCACTTCGCTGTTTCGTCCGCGGTTGTAACGCGCAACGGCGGCGCGTAAACCACCGCCACGATTCCGCCGTGATGGATCGAACCGGCGACTTTTTCCAACTCCGCCGGTTCGACCTGCCGGTAGATTTTTTTCTGCGCCGCGAGCGCCTTGCACATCAACCCGACGCGCTGGCCGGTCGCATGATCGAAGAAGAGGCGCTTGATCGAGCCCGGATCGCCTGCAAACCGCGCCTTCACCGCCGCAAGTCCGCAGATTTTCAACTCGTCGTGCCGCGCCGGCCCGCTCCGCGAACCCGCCGCAGCGATCGCCTCATTCGCGCTCATCGGACCCGGGACACCTGCACTCGCGATCGGCGCGCGCGGCGCCGCCGGCTGCACTTTCACCCCGTGATATTCAGTCGATCCGCGTGGACGCATTGCGCCCGTAGGCGCGACGAATTCATCCGACGTTGGCGTCGAGCGCATGGCTGGACGCGAGCGCGGATCGGGTTTGGAAAAGTGATGCATGTTCGGACAGTGACGCGACCGGCGCGCGAGACCAAACAAAAGTGCGCGCGTTTGGCTTGATCTGAAATTACGCCGCAGGACACTCCCGCGATGCCGTCAACGGGCGCTCCCCTCGCCTCCCGCTTTCGCCCTTGGTGGACGGGCGCGTTGCTGTGCGCCCTCGCTCTCGCCTGCTACTGGCCCGCGCTGCACGGCACTCCGCTCTGGGACGATCAAGCGCACCTCACGACGCCCGAATTGCAATCGCTCGCCGGTCTTAAGCGCATCTGGTTCGAACTTGGGGCCACGCAACAATATTATCCGCTCCTCCACAGCGCATTCTGGATCGAGCACCGGCTGTGGGGCGATGCGACGTTCGGCTACCATCTGTTCAACGTGCTGCTGCATGCCACTGCCGCGACACTGTTCGTCTTGATCTTGCGACGCCTATCGATTCCAGGCGCGACACTCGCAGGGTTGATTTTCGTCGTTCATCCAGTATCCGTCGAATCGGTCGCGTGGATTTCAGAGCAAAAGAACACGCTCTCGCTCGTGCTCTATTTGCTCGCGGTCCTTGCCTACCTGCGGTCCGACGACGATCGGTCGCGGACGAACGCGCGCTGGTGGTATCTCGGAGCGACGCTGCTTTTCGTCTGCGCGCTCCTCTGCAAATCGGTCACCGCCACGCTCCCCGCCGCGCTGCTCGTACTCGCGTGGTGGCGGCGCGGCCGGCTCGCTTGGCGAGTCGACGTGCTGCCGCTGCTGCCGTGGTTCGCCATCGCACTCGCGAGCGGGCTATTCACCGCGTGGGTCGAGCACCGCTTCATTATCGGCGCCGAATTCACCCAATTCGATCTCACGCTCGTGCAACGCGTGCTGCTCGCGAGCCGCATGATTTGGTTTTATCTCGGCAAACTATTTTGGCCGGCGCCGTTGATATTTTTCTACCCGCGTTGGGACGTCGCGTCCTCCCCCCTGGTTTGGAGCGGATGCCTCTTGGCGGTGGCGGCGGTCACGTTTGCGTTGTGGCGCTTTCGCCGAACCAACCGCGGCCCGCTGGCAGCATGGCTGTTTTTCGTTGGCTCGCTATTTCCCGCGCTCGGTTTCTTCAACATCTATCCCTTCCTGTTTTCCTATGTCGCGGATCACTTTCAGTATCTGGCCTGCCTCGGTGTCATTGCTGGCGCTTCGGCCGGGTTCGCCCCGCTGCTCACCGCCGCCCCAGTTCCGTGGCGCACCCTCGGCTGGATTTTTGGCGGCACAGCGATCGCGACGCTCGCGTTTCTTAGCCACGCGCAAAGCCGGCTCTACACCGATCTCGACACGCTCTACCGCACCACGATCGCGCGCAACCCCGACAGTTGGATCGCGCACAATAATCTCGGCGCCCACCTACTCGCGCAAAAATCTCCCGCGTCACTCGCCGAAGCCGTGACACATTTTCAGACCGCGCTGCGCCTGAAGCCCGACTACGTCGCGGCGCACTACAATCTTGGCAAGGCCTATTTTGAAATCCCCGGCCACCTCGCCGACGCCGTTGCGGAAGACGAAACTGCGCTGCGACTTCGTCCGAATTATCCCGAAGCCCACAACAATCTCGGCAACGCCCTCGCCCTGATACCGGGCCGCCTTGCCGACGCCGTCGCGCATTACGAGGAGGCTCTGCGCGAAAAACCCGGCCAATCCGAGACGTATTTCAACCTCGGCAACGCGCTCCTGAAAATCCCGGGCCGGCGCAGCGACGCAGCCGTTCAATTCCAAACCACTGTCCGGCTGAAACCCGATCACGCAAACGCGCATAATAACCTCGGCCTAATCTGGTCGGAAACGCCCGGTCGGACCCCCGACGCGCTCGTCGAGTTTGAAACCGCCGTGCGCTTCCAGCCCGACTACGCGGAGGCGCACTACAATCTCGCCAACACGCTGCAGAATATTCCCGGCCGTCTCTCCGACGCGCTCGCCCACTACGAGATGGCGCTACGGTTGCAGCCAAACGACGCCGATTTTCACAACAACTACGGCGGCGTGCTGCTTAAAGTCCCGGGCCGGTCGAGCGACGCGATCGCGCAGTTCGAAACCGCGGTCCGGCTCAGCCCAGACTACGCCAAGGCACACTACAATCTGGCGGTCGCACTGCTCCGAGTGCCCGGCCGCCAGCGCGACGCGCGCCTACACGCCGAGTCGTTCGCCCGCCTCTGGCCCGACCACGCGCAAGCCCGGCAATTTCTCGCCACGTTCGAAGCAAGCCTGCCGCCGCTGAAACCAATCAGCGCCGAACGCTAACTGCGTACCGTCACCTCGCCCACCACCGTGAATTCCTCGCGATCGTGGTAAAGCTGTCGGATGCGCACGTCCGAGGCGTAGCGCTGAAACGTCGAGTCCGGCGCGTGTAACTCCCTCAGCAAACCGATCGCGTCGACGCGCCCGAACTTCAGATTGATCACGAAGCACCGGCACCAGCCGCGTGCGAGCCACGGCTCCACGATATCGCGTAGCACATGGTGCGGCTCTTCGACCATGTCGCAGAAAAGCCAGTCGAATTTCTCAGCCGAGACCGACGCTGGCGAAAAACGAAACGCGTCCTCCATCCGGTGTTCGATCGCCGCGTGGCCTAGCGCGCCGCCTTTGAGCGGGCCATTGTCGATCGCGACGACGCGTGCCCCGCGCTTCGCCGCACTGTAACTCCATCCGCCGGGCGCCGCGCCGAGATCACAGACCGTTTCGCCCGGCTGCGGCTCGCGGCCGAGCACGACGTAGGCTTCCTCAACCTTAAGATAAGAGCGTGATGGCGCGAGATCGTCGTCGGCCATCCGGCGCTGGCCATGCACGAGCGCCTCGCGCGCCACGAACATGCGGCCAAAATCCGCGAAGAAAACAAACAGCCCGCGCGCCGGCCCCGCGCCCCGCGGAATATCGGCAACCGCCAGCTTCGCGACGCGCGAAAGCTTCTTCTTCAGCAACTCGCCGCACGCCGACTCGACCGACGAAATCCGCCGGCCGAGTCCCACCAGTTCCGCCGGCCCGAGCCAAACACTCGGCCACGCCGACTCGATCCGCTCGCCGCGCAAGCTCGAAAGAAAATAATCCGCCACCCGCGAAGCGAGCGCGTTGACCGACTCGCCCGTCACCTCAATAGGATCGCGCAACGTGAGGTGCGCGAACGCGACGCGCTCCGTCTCGATCGGCTTTCCGAGGCGCACCCAACCAGGACCCTTTTCGGTCACGATCGCACCGTGCAGTTCCGCGACCTCGCGGGCGAGCAGCGCTTCGAATCCGGCTTGGCAGGCGATCAGCATCAGCGCGACGCTGCGTGCGCGGCGCGCCGTCGCGATAAAAAAGTTTTATACCACTTCGCACGCCCCGCCGGCGCACGCGACGGTTTGTTTCAGCTCCGTGATGTCCTCGCTTTCCTCGAGGGCGACGTAATCGACGGAGGTGTAAGCGAGGGTGTTCCACTTTGCGATGTCGGCCGCCGTCGAGAGCGCTTCGCGCGGAGCCTGCGCGTAAGCTTTGTCGCCGCAGTCCTGCAGCATCGCCACGCCGGTGAAGCCGCCGCGATTTTGCCAGATGTAGTCGGCCACGGCATCCCACTCGTCCGGCCGCACCGAAATCGTGCACGAGACGTTGTGATGGAGCCCGGGCGAGAATTTTTCGTGGCGCCGGCCGGCCTGCACCCAGTTTTCCTGCACGAGGCGCACGTAATCGAGGTGCTTCACCGCGGAGAGATCCTCGCGGTAGATGCCGAAGTCCGGGCCCTCGACCGGAAACGTGATCACTTCGGTGCGGCCGTTCGGATCGTAGACACTCGGCTCGACCATGTGCGGATTCACACGGCGGAAATGATTGTAAATCGGGTCGTGGACGTTGGCCTGCACGCGGCGGAAATACCGGCGCGAGTGGTGCGGGTGGAGCCCGCTGCTCGTGCCGAGCAGCAGGCTCGCAGTGCCCTCTGGCTTCACGCAAGTGGTGCGTGCCGCGGGCGCAATGCCGAGCGCGCGGGCGACGATCGCGTTGACGGCTCTCACGATCGCAGCACCGCGGCGAAGCACCGCGGCATCAAGCAACACATCCGGTCGATCCAACACGCCGCAGAGCGAGACACCGAGCAACGCCTCCCGCTCAGTGATCAGGCGCGAAACGGGCGAAAGGTAATTGATGTCCGTGTAGCCGGCCTGAAGTGTGCCGATGAGAGCCGCGTGTGCGCAGAGCCGGAAAAATGCGTCGGGCGTTTCCGCCGCGGCTGCCGAAATCGTCGAGAGGTTGCAGAATTGCACACCAGTCAACACTTCGCCGATGCGCAGCACGCCGGTGTAGCCGAGTTCGCGCAGGCGGTTCGCCGTCTCGATGTCGATCTTGAGCCGTGGGTGAAGTCCAATTTCGACGCAAGGATTCGCCCCGTAGTCCTCGTCCTCAACGAAATAGAAGCCAGGTTCGCCGAATTGCTTCTGCTGCTCGAAGAGCGCGTCGAACTGCGCGCGTGTCGCTGTGGCGCGTGGGATGACGGCAGAGTTGTTACTCGCGGTGCGCTGCGGGTGATGCTCGAACCAGTTGCCCGTCTTCGCCGCCGCCATTTCGGCATCGTCCGCCGAGAACAAACAGATCGTCGCCGAGCGCCGCACGCCGCCGGCGAGCACAGCCTTCGCAGCCCACATCACGATGTCGTAGGCTTCGATCGGACGGAGCTGGCGGCCCGCGGCGCCGTGCAGAATGTGTTCGATGCGCGAGAGCGAGTGAAAGAGCGGCGCCGAGCCCGGCGCGCGTCCACCCGAGGTGCGCAGCGGCGCGCCTTCACGCCGAATGAGCGAGTAGTCGAACAGCACGGGCCGGCCGGCGACCGAATTTTCCACCAGCGCGTGGAGCGCATCGGCCCAACCCTCGATTGTGTCAGGCACGATGAACGTCATCGGCGTGACGTGCTCGTCGCGCGGCGCAAGCGCGGGCAGTTTCGCGATGTGCCGCCGCTGCACCGAAAAACCGACGCCGCAGCCGCACAGCAAAAGATAGAGCGCCTCGCGAAAGGCCTCGACGCGATCGAGGTAGGTGAAGGCGCAGTTGTAGATGCGGGCGTGCTTTTGCAGCGTGGCCTCGCCGCCGAACTGCAGCGAACGCATCGACGGCAGCACCTCGCGGCGCGTCACCGCGTCGAACGCCGCGCGGACCGCGCGGTGCAGGCCGTCGCGACCGAACGTTTCGAGCGCGGCCAGATCCTCGGACGTCACGTCGCCCTGTTCGAGCGCAGCGAGTTTCGCATCAGTAAGCGAGCGCTCCGCATAACGCGTGAGGTGCATGTCTCGCACGCGGCGGACAGCCTCAGTCCACGTTTCGCGGCGGCGTTTTTCCGGGGCGTAACGCGCGTAGCGCGAGATCGCGATGTAGTCTTGGAGACCGTTGGTGGGGTGCGAGACCGGCAGCATTTCCGAGGACATGGCAGTAACGAGAGTTGCAAAGCGGTGCGATCTCCCGCGCCTCCCGGGCGCAGGCAATCACGAGAGCGCCCACCACAGGTTGTGGTCGTCGGCCTGTCAAACCCCTGCGGCTTGTGGTCGCGATCTATAACCGCGCTTGATGCCAAGCAGTGCGCAGGCACCTCGCGCGCGCGAAATTTCCGCGTGATCGGCGCCCGGCATGCCGCGCGGCGCGCACAAAATCTGCGCACCGCTTCGCCAGAAAATCGAAAATCTGAAATCGAAAATTCCTAGAGCCGGTGCAGGTGAAACCCGCCGTCGACGTCGAACACCGCGCCCGTTGAAAATGGAAACCGATCCTCGGCGATCGCGCGGACAGCGCGGCCGATGTCATCGGGCCGGCCCCAGCGGCGGATTGGCGTGATGCCGCGTTCGTCGGTCAGGATGAGCTTGTCGTATTTGGCCTTCACGCCGCCGGTCATGTCGGTCGCGATCACGCCGGGGCGGATTTCGTAGACGTTAATGCCGTCGTTCGCGAGCCGATCGGCGAACACTTTCGTCATCATCGCGAGCCCAGCCTTAACGACGCAGTAATCGCCGCGGTTGATCGACGCCGTATATGCGGAAATCGAGGTGATGTTGACGATGCGGCCGCGGAAATTCTCCGCGTCAGGTGACTGTGCGAGCATCTGCTTCGCGACGAGTTGCGTGAGAAAAAACGGCCCCTTCAAATTGATCGCGAAGAGCCGGTCCATGCTCTCCTCGCCTGCGTCGAGCAGATCGGCGCGAACGTTGGGCGCGACGCCCGCGTTGTTCACGAGCAGATCGATCCGGCCGAAATTCGCCACCGCCTCGGCGACGAGCCGCGCCCGATCGGCCGCGACGGAGACATCGCCCTGGACCGTAAAGCCGTCGCCGCCGGCGGCGCGCACGAGCGTGAGCGCCTCCTCGGCGGCGGCGGCGTTGCCCGCGTAGTTGATGGCGACGCGATAGCCGGCGCGGGCGATTTCAATCGCGATCCCGCGGCCAATGCCGCGGGATGCACCGGTGACGAGGGCGGATTTGTTCGACATACGAAACGAGAGATAAGGCCGCGTGCAATGGCTCGGCCAGACTAATTGCCGTTGGGCGAGAACCTGCGGTCCCAATCCGGGTCAGTTTCGTTCAAGCCATGAAAAAACACCTCATCTCGATCAGCCTCCTCGCGTTGCTCCTTGCCAGTTGCTCGAAGCAGCAAACCGAGGAGGCGAAGGACAAGACCGTCGCCGTCGCGGAAAAAGCGAAGGATGCCGTCAACACCGCCGTCGACAAAACCGCCGATGCCGCCGTGAAAGTGAAGGACGCGATCGGCGACAAGATGACGGAGTGGAAACTCTCCCCCGACGACCTCAAGGACGACTTTCAGAAGACCGGCCGCATCGTGCGCTCGAAATCCGCTGCCGCGGGGCAACGCGTGGGCGAGGTCTTTGACGACGCCCGCATCGTGACTGCCATCAAGGGCAAATATCTCACGGACAACCGCCTTTCCGCGTTCGCCGTCAGCGTAAGCGCCGACAAGGGCATCGTGACTCTGTCGGGTTCCGTCAAATCGCTCGATCTCGCCGGTCGCGCCATGGCCCTCGCCCTCGATACTGATGGTGTCACGAGCGTGGTGTCCGTGCTGACCGTCACACCTTAACGATCATCAGGGCGTGAACCGGCTCATCCACGCGATCTCGGGCCAGGTGGAGCGACCCGTGTTGGGCTGCCGCGCGCCGGGCGTGCTGCGGCCGCTCGTGATGATCTGCGCGAGCTGCACGCCCAGTTTGCGCACGATCTCGGGATGCGCTGAATAGAGGTTGTTTTTTTCGGCTGGATCGACGGCGAGGTCGAACAGCTGGAACGGCGGCGAACCCACGGGCGCCTTGCCCGGTTTCGGATCGCTCCACCCGCCCGAATCAGGGCAGAGACAAAGTTTCCAGGAACCCTGACGAATCGCGAACGAGCCGTTGATCGAGTGGTGCACGAGCGCTTGATGGAGCGGAGCCGCCAGCTTTACTCCGGCGAGGACGGGCACCAGACTCACGCTATCTTCGCCCGCCGAGTCGGGCAATTTCGCATCGACGAGACTGGCGCACGTCGCGAGCAAATCGCCTTGGTAAATCGACTCGTCGCTCGTGCGGCCGGCGGCAACGTGCCCCGGCCAGCGCACCAGAAATGGAATCCGGTGGCCGCCCTCGTAGATATCAGCCTTCTCGCCGCGCCGTCCCACCTGCGGATCGTGGTGAAATTTTTCGAGCGCGGGAAAATCCGCCGATGGGCTGCAGCCATTGTCAGCCGTGAAGATCACGAGTGTGTTTTCGTCGAGGTGACGGGCGGCGAGCGCCGCGAGCACCTGCCCGACTGCATCGTCCACCTGCGCGCAGAAATCACCGTAGGCGGTCGTCTGCGTGCGGCCGGAAAAGTTATGATCCGGCACAATCGGCGTGTGGGGCGCAGTCAGCGCGAGATAGAGGAAAAATGGCTTCTTCGCGTCCTGCTGGGCAATGTAACTCATGGCCTCCTGCGCTTCGCGCGGGAGCACGTCAACGTGCGCGAAGCCGTCCGCGGCAAGTCCGCCACGCCACATCGCGGGCAGTTTGCTGCCGCCGATCGCGTGCAGGGCCTGTGCACTCTCGACATGATCGTCGCGCAGCCAGGCGTAGGGCGGCATGTCCAGCGAGGCACTGATGCCGAGAAACGATTGAAAACCGATCGCGATCGGACCGCCGCCGAAAGGTTTCGTGTAATCGATGCGTGCCGCCTTCGCCGCGGCGGCGGTAGCGGCGGTCGCGCCGCTGGCTTCGCCGTCCGACGGATCATCGGAGGCCACAGCCAGGGCTGCATCCTTGCGCACCCAGTTCAGCCCGAGGTGCCACTTGCCGATCATTGCGGTCGCATAACCGTGCTGTTGCAGCAACGCGGGCACCGTGAGCCGGCCGGGTTCGATGAGGGCGGGCGAGAGACCGTCGCCCACGCCCGATTTTCTCGCGCTGCGCCAGTTGTAGCGCCCGGTCAGGATGGCGTAGCGCGACGGAGTGCAGACGGCGGAGCTGCTGTGCGCGTCGCTGAACGCAAGCCCCTGCTTCGCGATCTGATCGATGTGGGGCGTCCGCCAGGCGCTGTGCGGATTGAGGGCGGAGACGTCGCCCACCCCCATGTCGTCGGCGAGAATGAAAACAATATTGGGCGCCGGGCGCTCTGCCGCCGACGCCGAAATTACCAGCGCCGCAATCAACCAGGAGAAAGGAAGGGAACGCACGCCGGGAGCTTTTGCGGTGCCGCCCGCTTTTCGAGCCCGAATTGCACGAAGGCGATCAGGGTTTCGGCACGACGCCGTGACCGGCGCCAATGTGCGCGACGGAAATCATTCCGCCGTCGATCGCGTAGCCGCCGTCGAAAGGATTGCTCGCGAGGAAAAACGGCGTATCGAGATCGGCGAAACTGAAGCCACCTTGCCCCGCCGCGAAACACGCCGACACCGTCATCGCGAGGATCGATTCGACATTGCCGCCGATCATAAGCGAGAGGCCGGCCTGTTTTGCGACGGCGGCAATGTCGAGCGCCTCAGCGAGGCCGGCCTTCATGAGCTTGATGTTGATCACTTGGGCCGATTTTTCAGCGACGACGCGCCGCGCATCGGCAGCGCTCGTCACGGTTTCATCGGCGGCGACGAGCCAGCCGCTCTCGGCGATAAGCGCGCGCGCGCCTTCATGATCGCCCTTGGCAAGCCATTGCTCAAGGAGCGCGGGTGCGATGCCGCGGGCTTTAAGACCACGAACCAGTTCGCTCGCGGCGGCCCGGGAAACGCCAGCGTTGCCGTCGAGGATGAGCGGCGAGTCGGGCGCGACGGCGTGAATCGCCGCGACACGCTCGAGATCGTGCGCCGGGCCGAGTTTGCCGCCGACCTTCACTTTGATCATGCGGATGCCGCGCTTCAGGATCGCGCGTGTGGCGTCGGCGGCTTCAGCCGCCGAGCCGGTGGTCACGGTCATGTCGGTTTCGAGTTTGGTACCCGCGGCGCCAAAGAATTTCCAAAGCGGCTCGCGATTTTGTTTCGTGAGCGCGTCAAGAAGGGCCATCTCAAAGGCGCATTGCGCGGAGCCACAAACCGCGCCGCCGCGAGCGCGAAATTCGGCGGCGAGCGCACGCCAATTTTCCAAGCTTAATTCACGGCCGACGAGCCACGGGCGCGCGGCCTCGAGCGTGGTGAGAGCATCGCGCTGCGTTTCGCCGTTGTAGGGCGGCAGCGGCGCAGCCTCGCCGTAACCGCGGGTGCCGTCGGCGAGTTCGAGCGTAGCGAGCACGTTGTTCGCCATCGCCTGCGCGCCGCCGGAGATGCCGAACGGCTCGAAGAGCGGAATGTCGAGGATCGCGACATGAAGGACGCGGATGGAGGTAGAGGCCATAAATTCAACCGGCGGGCCGGTAGCGGAGCAGATTGCTGGGCGCAACGCCATGGACGGATTTGAACGCGCGCGAAAAATGATACGGGTCGGCGAAACCCACGCGCTGCGCAGCCTCCTTCACAAGCCCGCCGTTTTCCACGAGGTGCTCGGCCGCGATATTCATTTTACGGCGCATGAGATACTGGTAGGGACTCGTGCCCTGGTAGCGGCGGAACCAGCGGCACACGCTCGAGGCCTCCACGCCGGCGGCGCGCGCAATTTCCTCGAGCGTCGCGAGCCGCTCGGCCTGCGCGTCGATCAGCGCCTTGCACCGGAGAAACGCCTCGCGCGCCGGCTCA
This sequence comes from uncultured Opitutia bacterium, assembly GCA_903896015.1. Lineage (GTDB taxonomy): Bacteria > Verrucomicrobiota > Verrucomicrobiia > Opitutales > Opitutaceae > CAITWF01. The sequence continues at coordinate 27,490 of CAITWF010000051.1, forward strand.
CTCGCGTGCGGCGCGAGCGAAGAGGTGTCTTCGATCTTCAGCAGCATCAGCTCGAACAGCACCGCGCAAATCCGCCGCGCCAGCGCGCCCGAGCGCTGGCCCTCGCGCAACAGATCCTCGAGCACGCTCGTGACTTCGGCATGGGCCGCGAGCTGGCGGGCGCGCCCCGACGGCACGCCGCAGCGCCGCAGCCGCGCCGGCACCTGCGCGCCGGCAAATGCCAGGAAATATTTCACCATCGGATCGCGCGGATCAGTGTGGATTTCACAGCGCGTCGTTGGCGTGTAGGCGAAGACGAGGCCCGGGCCGAGTGGATGCGCCTTACCGTCGAGTTTAACGGAGCCGCGGCCGGACACGACGTATTCGAGCACGTAGAAGGGAAAGTTGCGGCGCGAAATCGTGTAGTCGGGGTTGCAGTGCTCGCGTCCGCCCATGACGAGCGTGAGCGCGTCGGCGCGGCGCGGCGCGAGGTTGAGGAAAAAATAGCGCGCCCCCGTGACCTGCTGTGAGAGCAGACCCGAGGCGTCAGACTGGCCGATTTTCTCCATGCAAAAGCCACATCTATCCATTCAACCCATCTCATTTCGAGTGCATTCTTCTAGGCTCTCGCCGGCCAACTTTCTCTAGGCCACGCTCTCCACTCCAATCCCCTCTCTCATGGCCAAGTCCAAAACCATCCTCCTCGTCGCCTCCGGCGATCTCCGTCAATCCGCCAACGAAGTCTGCTGGCCCGCCCAGCACGCGATGGAGCAGGCACTCACCGCGGCTGTCGCAAAACTCGGCTACAAGCTCGTGCGCGCCCACCCCTACAAGCCCGAAGTGAAGCACGGCTTCATCGGCTCGCAGAAGGAGGGCATGGAAGTGTTTTCGAAAATTGATCCGACGACGCCCCTCATCGTCGCCGAGGCGGTTTGGCAATACTCGCACCATCTCCTCCACGGACTCATCTCGCACCGTGCACCGATCCTCACCGTCGCGAACTGGAGCGGCACGTGGCCCGGTCTTGTGGGCATGTTGAATCTCAATGGCTCGCTCACCAAGGCGGGCGTGAAGTATTCCACGCTTTGGAGCGAGGCGTTCACCGACGAGTATTTCCTCAACGGGCTCGCGAGCTGGTTGAAAACCGGCATCGCGAAACACAAAATCGCTCACGTAAAGCCGCTCGCCAAGGCGTCCGTCCCTGCGAAGGCGAACGCCATTGCGAAAAAAATTGCCGATGATCTCCGCCGCCGGAAATCGATCATGGGCATCTTCGACGAGGGCTGCATGGGCATGTTCAACGCGATCATTCCCGACGAACTGCTGTTTCAGACCGGCGTCTACAAGGAGCGCCTCTCGCAGTCCGCGCTCTACTACGGCGCCACGCAGGTGAGCGACGCCGAAGCGCGCTCCGTCTACGACTGGCTCGTCGCGAAGGGCATGAAATTCCACCTCGGCCCGAACGAGGCCACCGATCTCACCGAGAATCAGATTCTCTGGCAGTGCAAAACCTACGTCGCCGCGCTGCGCATCGCCGACGAATTCGGCTGCGAATCGATCGGCATCCAATACCAGCAGGGCCTGAAGGATCTCCTGCCCGCGAGCGATCTCGTCGAAGGCATCCTCAACAACTCCGATCGACCACCAGTGAAAAACGCCGCCGGCCAGGTCATCCGCGCCGGCCAGCCGCTCACTCACTTCAACGAAGTCGACGAATGCGCCGGCCTCGACGGCTTGTTCACGAACCGCGTCCACACCGCGCTCGGCCAGCCCGTCGAAAACACGCTCCACGATCTGCGCTGGGGCGATCGCGACTGGTCAGGAACGACGGACGACTACGTGTGGGTGTTTCTCATTTCCGGCAGCGCGCCGCCCGCGCACCACATCGACGGCTACAAGGGCACCGACTCCCTCCGCCAGCCGCCGATGTATTTTCGTCTCGGTGGCGGCACGGTGCGCGGCATCGCCAAGCCCGGCGAGATTGTGTGGAGTCGCGTCTTCGTCGAAGCCGGCAAGCTCAAGATGGATCTCGGCCGCGCCAAGGTCATCGCGCTCCCGCAGGCTGAGACCGAGCGCCGCTGGAAAGAGACGACCGTGCAATGGCCGATCATGCACGCAGTCACCTACGGCGTCTCGCGCGATCAGATGATGGCGCGCCACAAGGCCAACCATATCCAGGTCGCCTACGCGAATTCCGCGAAGGACGCCGACCTCGCGCTCTACACGAAAGCCGCCCTCGCCCGCGAACTGGGCCTTGAGGTTTGCGTGTGCGGCACGAAGGCTGACGGAAAACAGCTGTGAATTTTGCGGTCGAGCGCGTTGCCACCAAAGCGCTTCGCTCTTCCGCTCCAAACCAGCGCGTTAAGGCCAACGCGCTTCACCTATGAAAACCCCGCTCCGTTTCTTTGCACCGCTTCTCGTCGGCGCCGCGTGCGCTTTTGGGCAAACCGCCCCCGCGCCCGCCTACTCCACCGCCATCAGCGAACGAACCGACATCAAAACCTACGATGCGGCGCAGCAGGCGCGCATGAAATGGTTCAACGACGCGCGGCTCGGCATGTTCATCCACTGGGGCCTTTATGCCGTCCCCGCCGGCCAGTGGCCTGGCCGCACCGACAAAAACCGCGCCGAATGGATCATGATTCAGGAGGATATTTCGTCCGCCGAATACGAGAAACTCGCGCCGCAGTTCAACCCGGTGAAGTTCGATGCGAAGGCGTGGGTCGCCGTCGCGAAGGCCGCCGGCATGAAATACATCGTCATCACCGCGAAGCACCACGACGGGTTTTCGATGTATGACTCGAAGGCCTCACCCTACAACATCGTCGCCGCCACGCCGTTCAAGCGGGACCCGCTGAAGGAACTCGCCACCGCCTGCCACGACGCCGGCATCGTCTTCTGCGTCTACTATTCAATCGCCGACTGGCACCACCCCGAGTCGCCCGCGCCCTATTCGCAGAGGGCTCGCGACCCGGTCACGGGAAAAAACAACCCGAACCGCGGCTTTCACGGCAACCCGAAGCCCGACGCCGACGTGAAGAAATACGACGCCTACATGCGCGCCCAGGTCCGCGAACTGCTGACCAACTACGGCCCGATCGGGATTGTCTGGTTCGACGGCGGCGGCGCGTTTCGCGTCGAAGGCCGCGCGCAAATTCTCGAGGCCGATCAAATGGCCGCGATGATCCACCAGTTGCAGCCCGCCGCGCTCATCAACAATCGCCTCGGCTTCGACGCCGATTATGGCACGCCCGAGCAGCGCATCCCCGGCGGAAAAACCGTCGAGCCGTTCGAAGTCTGCATGACTCTTAACGGCCACTGGGGCTACAACCGCTTCGACGACAAATGGAAATCGCCCGCGACCGTCATCCGCAACATCGCCGACATCGTGAGCAAGGGCGGCAACTATCTCCTCAACGTCGGCCCGACCGCCCAGGGTGAAATTCCCGCCGCGGGCATCGACATCCTGAAAAAAGTCGGCGCGTGGACCACGCTCAACGCCGCCGCGATCTATGGCGCGGGTCCGACACCGTTCGGCGACGAGCTTGGCTACGAAGACGCGTCGAAGAAAGACAAGGAGGGCAAACCGCTTTGGATCGATCGCAACGACTGGCGCTGCACGACGCAGCCCGGAAAACTATTCTTTACGCTGCTCAACTGGCCCGGCGAAAAGTTCTCGCTCCCGAAATTCCCAAACACGCTCACCCGTGCCTACCTACTCGCCGATCCGGCGCACACTGCGCTGAAAGTCGCGGGCGGAGCTGTCGCGCTGCCTGCGTCCGCTCCCACCGAACTCGCCCCCGTGCTGTGTGTCGAGATCGAGGGCAACATCACCCCGAGTCGCGCGACCGAAAAGCTCGACGTGCAAAAAAACCAAAGACTCCTGAGCGCCCCCCACCGGCGGGGGGCGTCCGTCCACGGCGTCCCTGCGTCGCTCTATTTTTTCGCACTGAGATTCTTTTCCAAAAACGCCAGCGCCACCGGCCGGAGATCGCGCGGGAGCGGTTTCTTGTTCCACGTCTCCCAGTCAAACGTGTGACCGATGCCGTCGAGAAAAACTGCCTCGTGCTCCACCCCGCGCTCCGTCAGCACGCGCACGAGCTCCTCCGACTGCGTAAAATCCACGGTGGGATCGGCGTGGCCGTGCAACACGAGCACCGGCGGGCAGCCTTTCGCGGCGTGCGTCACCGGTGAAGCCGCGACGAGCAACGGATCGTCCTCCGTCGTCGCGCCAAACACGGTGCGCGAGCTGCCCATAAGTTTGCGCATCGGCGTGGGCTCACCGTTCGGAGTCGTCTCCTTGCGCGTAAGCAGATCCGTCGGCCCATACATGTCGATCACGCAGCGCACCGCGCTCGACACACCGGGATACGGTGCATCGGGTTCGAGCCCCTTTTTGTCAGTCGTAAAGCCGACCATTAGCGCGAGGTGTCCGCCTGCCGATCCGCCTGCAACCGCGATGCGCGCGAGATCGACGTGATACTCAGAGGCGTGCGCCCGCAGAAAACGCACGGCATTCTTGCAGTCGAGGAGGCACGTCGGCCACGCACCGGCACCCAGACGGTAGTCGATGCTGACCGCAACATAGCCGGCGTTTGTGAGTGTGCCGCAAATTTCCTTCGCGCGCGCCTCGTTCTTCGTGCCACCGGTCCAACCGCCGCCGTGAATCCACACGACTGCGGGTGAAAGTTTTCCCGCCGCCGGCGGAGTCGGCAGATAAACGTCCAGCTTCTCGGCACGATCGGGCGCGAGATAGGCGACGTCTTTGATCAAAGTAGGCTCGGCCAGAACGAGGGCTGGCGCGAGAAACAGCGCCGCAAGGATCGGATGTTGGATTTTCATGGGGAAATTTCAGGAGCCCACCCGCACCGCGTCGCTCAGTTCGGTTTCGGGCAGATCGTAGAGGCGCAGTTCGGCCGGCGGCGGCGCGGACTCCCGCGGCAGGTCGCGATTGCGACCGAGCGTTTCCCAGCGCAACACCCACCGCCGGCCCTCGGCGCGCACGCTAATCGACTGCACTTCCATGCCCGGGTAATCGCTACGCACACGCCGCAAACCTTCCGGCAGCGGCGGATCCAACGGCGGCAGCTCGACGGTTCGTTCGAGTGTGTCCGCCCGCAAACGCCAACGCCCGCTCCCGTGCGCCGCCGTGGAAAAATTGACCGTAATCGCACCGCCTTTCTCAACGTGCGCGGCTCCGATCGAAACTTCGGCCACAAGCGATCCGCCGCCGGAAAAATTCCACCGAAAATCCCAGTCGCTCAGCTGCACGAGGTCCCAGCCGCCACCCGCGTGCGGACGCGCTGCATAGGCTTGGGAGTTTCCGTGCGCATCATAGCGGTGGTAGGTCACGATCGGGCGATTGGCCGCATCGAAGCCGATCGCCTGCGTCATGTTGATCAGGCCCTCTTTCACCTTCGCCGGATCGATCAGGTCGCTCGTCGCGAGCGTGATCGGCAGCCTGAGGGATTCGCCGCGGCTGTTTTCCCAGTGCACGAGGTCGCGGCTGCGCGCGTAGCTCAGCGCATGGTTCGTCTCGGCGACGGGCGACTCGCGCCACATCCACACGAGGTGAAAATAGCCGTCCGGCCCGAGCGTGGGCTCGGTCGCGTAGGCGTTGCGGTGGCCCTCGCCATCGAGCAGCGGTGTGTCGAGCAGCCGCCGCCAGGTGCGCGTCGCGGAGTCATAAACATTGTAGAGATCGGCGCCATTGCCGCTCGCGCCGTCACGGTAGCGAAACACGAGATCGCCGGCGGCGGTTTTGAAGAATACGGGATACGTGCAGCGCGTTTCGCGATCGCCCGTCATCCGATCGAGGCGCTCAAGCGTCGCGACATCGAATGGCGCGCGCGTCCGGTAATACACGAGCGGGTTGACGTGCATGTTGCCCGAGACGTGCAGGCATCCCTCGCGGTCGAGCGCGAGTTTGAGGAAATTATGGCTGTCCCAATTCGTGATGTTCGAATCGCGGTTCGCTCCCGGCACGGACACGCCCGGCGGCTGCACGCGCGTCCATTTTTTGTCACCGAGTTTTCGCCCCACGATCGTGAGCCGGCGCTCAGCGTCGTAGTAGGCGATGAACTGGTGCCCTCGCTCCGTCAGCAGTGCAAAGCTCACCGGGTGCCCCGTCCACACGCGATCGATCAGCTCTCCCGCGGCTTCGGCGGCGTGACCCAGCCGCGCGGATGCCAACGTGAGGACGACAATGCCGAGACGGACGAGGGCACGAAGGGACAACATGCGACTTATCGTTTGACGGCGGGCACGTCGGACGACCAGTCGATTTCCACCCGCGAGAGATACCAGGTTTTCCCTTTGTCGCGGTTGCCCTGATAAAAAAGCCACGTGCGACCGTCGCGATCCGCGAAGGAGCCGGGATGGCCGGACTCGGAGGCGTTCCATGCGTCCGGCGCGCCGTTCGGCAGGAGCGGCTGGACCGACGCACGCGTCCAAGTGAGTCCATCGCTCGAGGAGGCGGCGCCAATTTGCTGCGGCTCGTTGTTGTAGCCGCCAGCGTAAAACATCCAGAGCGTGTCACCGCGCCGGACGATCGTCGGAGCCTCGATGCAGTTGCGCTCCCACGGCAGCTCCGGCTTCAGGACCGGCGCATCGACAAGCTGGCGCCATTGTCCTCGGGCGTAGTCGGACGCGAGCGGAGCTGCGGCCACGCCGATCATCTGCACTTTCATCGCCGGATCGCGCGTCGCGAAGAACAGCAGCAGGCGATCGCCGAGCGGCACCACCTCCGCATCAATCGCCCGACCAACGGTCCACGCGCCGTGCGGCGAGAAAACTGGGTTCGTCGGCTCCCGCGTGAAATGGACGCCATCATCGGACCAGGCGTGGCAGATCGCGTCTTTCGGACCGTTACCGTAGGTTTGGTAGAACAAATGCACGCGCCCGTCATGGACCCAAGCGCCCGGCGCGCAGAGTCCCTGACGATCGCATTCCTGCGCGGGCAACAACTCGCCAATCTTGGTCCAGTGCTCCAAGTCGCGGCTTTCGGCGATGCCGATAGCCCAGCCGTCGTTCGATCGCTTGTCGCCAAACGGCGGGATGGAATAATACATCAGCGCGCGCTCACCGAACCGGATGACCGAGGGATCCTTCGAGAACGGGCGGCCGCGTGACTCGTCCGCCCAATACATCGACGGCAGCGGCGGCGCGGCACGGGCCGCGACCAGTCCCGCCATGAGAAGCAACCCAATCTTCGCGACCTTCATCATGGCTTCGGCGCGCCTCCCCGCGCATCGAAGTAATCCGCTAGGGCGTAAGCCCGCTCGTTGATTCGCTTCGTCGCGGCGAGGAGGTCGGCATACGGCGCGTAGCGACTGCTCAGCAGGCCTTTGTTCGAATCCTGATTCGAAGGATCGGCGCGCGTGTCGGCCGGGTCGTTGTCGATGTATTTAAACCAGTGCCAGCCGACGCACACGCGCGACTCCAGCAGCCCGAGCGTGAAGTTTTCGTAGAAGCGACCGCGGTCGGCCTGCGTTTTCACGAGCCAACCGGCACCCGTCGTATTCCCGAGGCCCGAGTCCAGGCCCTTGGCATACCACTCAGTAATAAGGCACGGGCGGCCCGACTCGTGCTCCCACATCGCGAGCCGATCGGGGGCGGGCGTCCAGGCATTGTAGTAGTTCACCGCGACGACATCGAGATGCTTGCCGGCGGTGCGAAACACCTCCGGAAAACGCAACGCAGCACCGTGGATGCGTGAGCCGAGAAAGAGGTGGTTTGGATCGTATGTGCGGATCGCGCGACCGACGACCGCGAAATAGCGATCGACGACGACGGCGAGAAAATCCTGCTGATCGCTTTCCGAGATGTCGCGGGCGGTCGCGGTGGCGCCATGGCGATCGTGGAGAAATTTTTCCGCGGCCGCGTGGCCGGGATCGGCGTCGGGCAGCGCAAGATAGTTGGCGAGCGCCTCGCGTTTAAAGGGCAGCTCGTTGTCCGAAAAATGCCCGAGCAGGTGCGGGTCGTCCTTGGTGGCGGCAAGCTGCTTCGCGTGTTCGTCGCAAAATTTTTCGAAGCCCGGATCGAAAACGAAGATACAGTCCTTCGGATAACCAGTATGGCCGGGCTGCTGGAACGTGCCACCGCGCACGTGGCCGTAGGCGCTCATGAAATTCCAGATGCGCGTGTAGGCGAGCGGCGCGGCGACGGCGGCCAGATGCTCCGTGTCGGACCACGCGCCAAGGCCGTTGAAGGAAAACGCGCGGAGCCAGTCCGTCGTCTGCGTCGCCCACTGCGCCTCACCGCCGAATTTCTCAGCGAACGCCGCCCGCGAACCGGGCGTGCGTTGCGGCGTGACCGAGACGACGCCCTTATGGATAAACAGCCCGCCAAGCGGATCGACGAGCCACCAGCGGCCGGCAATTTTTTCGACGCGGAAAAATCCCGTCGCCTTGACGGTGCGGTGCGCGAGGCCGCCATAATCATCGAGATCGGCGTCAGCGTTCGCTGCGATTGCGGTGGGAAGATCGGCGAGGGTGCGCGTGTCGTAGGTCTTCCACGGACCCGCCGGCTTGGCGGCGACTTCGACCGGGACGGTCGCGCGCAACGTCGCCGCGAGAAGAAGCAGAACGGGGCAAAGGGTTTTCACAGGGAGCATGACGCAACTCAACGGCCCCCCGTTTCACCCGCCGCCACTTCCGCCCAGGCGGCGGCGACCACCGGCTTAACAATCGCGGTGAACTCGCTGTAGGCCGGCGGAAAATAGTGGAGCTTGTCCGGCTTATAGAACTCCATGCGCGGCTCGCCGTCGGGCCGGAAGACGGCCGGATTAAGATCGACGAACGTGCAGTGCGGCGTAACTGCGCAGAGTTCGCGCACGAGCCGGTTGGCCGTTTCGACGTCGGGCCAGCGGGCGCGCTTGTCGGGCGCCTTGATGATTGAGGCGAACACAAAACGTGTGTCGGGCAGCGCGGTGCGCAGCTTTTGGAGGAAGTCATGCACCCGCGCAAAGATCGCCTCGGCAGACTCTCCGCCGTTGATGTCGTTGCTGCCGCAATAGTAGACGACGACTTTCGGCGCGAGCGGATTCACCAGCAAATCGAAGCGCTCCAGCACATCGCTGGTGCGCGAGCCACCAAAAGCACGGTTGCGCACGGGCAACGGCGCGAGGTCGGTGCGCACCGTCGTCCAGAGACGAAAGATGCTGGAGCCCATGAAGAGAATTTTTCCCGGCGCGACCGGGTCGGCCTTTTCGGCCTCGATCATCTTTTGGATATCGGGCTCGAAACGACCGGCCTTCGTTGGATGCGCGGCGGCGTAGGCGCGCCCCTGGGCAAGCGCCGAGTTAAGCGTCGGAGGAAGCTCGGCCGCCGTCAGCGAGAACGCTGCACCGAATACGCACGCGATCGTTAGGAATCGAGATTTCATGGGAGGAGAAGGCGTCAGACCCGCAAAAGCGCGCGCACCGCGAGAAAAAGTGCCGACGGCCCGAGCAGGCAGCCGAGTCCAGTATAAAAGGTGGCTGCCATAATCCCGTAGGGCACGAGTTTCGGGTCAGTCGCGGCCAGACCGGCGGAAACCCCGCTGTGCGTGCCCATCGTGGCACCGTAAACCATCGCGGTGTGGGGATTATCGAGTCCGATTTTTTTGGCGAGCAGCGGCGTTGCGATCATCACGACGATCGACTTCACCAAGCCGGCGGCGATGCTCAAAGCCATCGCCTCGGAACTCGCGCCGAGCGAGGCTCCCGTGACCGGACCGACGATGTAGGTCACCGCGCCGGCGGCGATCGTCGTCACGCTCACCGCATCGTGGTAGCCAAAGACCACCGCGATGACCGCGCCGCACGCAAACGAAACGAGCACCCCTGAGAACAAACCAATCACGACGGGGAGTCCGGACTTTTTTAGCTCCGAAAAACTTGCGCCAAACGCAGTCGCGACGATCGCGAAATCGCGCAGCATCGCGCCGCCCATCAGGCCGACGCCCGCAAACATCGGCACGTCCGCGAGACCGTTTTTTCCACCTGTGATCATGCCGCCCACATAGGCCAGCACCAGCCCGCCAAACACCGCGAGCGCCGAGCCGTGCAGCCGCCCGCGTGTGAGCCGCGTAGAAATAAAATACGACAATCCCATCAACGCCCCCACGAGGGCGAAGGCCGTGAGCAGACCGTTCTTGAGCAGCGATTGTCGGAGCAGTTCAATCATGCGCGGCTCCTCATTTTGGCCGCCCGAGCCGGGCGAGCGCCGGAATCATCGCGAAACTGATCGCCGTGCCCGCCACGCCTGCAAGAATCGCGAGCGGGCCGCCCTTCACCGAAGCGAGTACGTTTTGCTGTGCAGCCATCGCGACAACGATCGGGATATACATGTTACTCCAAAACACGACGCCGGCGGCCGAAGGCGGCGTGAACCGGCCTCGCGCTTTCAACCAGTCCGTGGAAAAAATCAGCAGCAACATCGCGAAGCCCACGCCACCGATGTTGGCCTTCACGCCGAGCAACGCCCCGAGTTCATCTCCCAGGGTCAATCCGACGAGCGTGGAAACCGCCAGCAGCGCTACGCCGTAAATGGTCATGGCTGCTTCATCTTTTCCACGGGGGCAGCAGACGTTTTTGCACCTTGCCGAGCGCCGTGCGCGGAAGAGCATCGATACGGACGAAGGCGCGCGGCTGCTTGAACGACGCGAGCTGCGAACGCAGCCGTGCGGCCGCAGCCGCCTCGTCAAAAATCGCCTCTTCGACCACAACGTAGGCGACCGGCACCTCGCCGCGCACCGGATCGGGGGCGCCGACCACGGCCGCTTCATGCACGCCGGGCTGCTCGAGAATCAGCTCCTCGATCTCGCGTGGGTAGATGTTGAAGCCGCCCGAAATGATCAGATCGCTGCGGCGGCCTTGGAGCGTGATGTAACCGTCGGTCGCCCGCACGCCCACATCGCCCGTACGAAACCAGCCGTCGCGCCACGCAGCGGACGTCGCGTCGGGGCGACGCCAGTAGCCAGAGCAAACATTCGGTCCCTTCACCCAGAGTTCGCCACTCGTGCCGTCGGGCACAGGAGCGCCCGCTTCGTCGCAAATCTTCACTTCCACGTGCGGCAAAGGCAGTCCCACGGTGCCGGGGCGGCGTTCGCCGTCGAACGGGTTGCTCACATTCATCAGCGTCTCGGTCATGCCGTAGCGTTCAAGAATCACCGAGCCAAATCGCTGGCGGAATTTTTCGTGTACCTCGGCGGGCAGTGGCGCCGAGCCGGAGACCGCGAGCCGCAGCCGCGCGCCAAACGATCGCGCGAGCGGTTCAGGAATTTCCAGAAGCCGCACGAACATGGCCGGCACGCCGAAGAACAGCGTGGGCTGGTAGGACTCAAACCATAGCGGCGCCTGCAAATATTCAAAACGCTCCGTGAGCCGCATGTGGCAGCCGCTGAAGAGCCAGCAATGCACTCCGTTCGCGAGCCCGTGCACATGAAACAACGGCAACGTCGCGAGGTAACGATCCGCTTCGGTGATGCGCCAGGCGTTGACGAGCGACTGGCCGTTGGCGGCGAAGTTTCCGTGCGTGAGCACCGCGCCCTTCGATGCACCCGTCGTGCCCGACGTGTAGATCAGCGCGAGTGGTGTGTCAGCCGCTCCTCCAACGGCCTGCCGATCGGAAGCGTGCGTCGCCGCTTCGGTTGCGAGCGAATCGACATCCCACACGGGCACACCCGCCGGGAGATACGTGGCCATGTCGCGCGAGGTCACCACCGCCACCGGCTCCGCGTCGGTAAGAATATGCCGCAACTCGCGCTCGCGATAGAGCACGTTCACCGGCACGAGCACCACGCCGAGCTTCACCGCCGCCAGCCAGAGATCGATCACCTCGACGCGGTTTTGCAGGAAGAACGCGAGCCGATCGCCGTGCTTGAGTCCGCGCGCGCGCAGCAGATGGGCGACGCGATTGCTGCGCGCCTCAAGATCGCCGAAAGAAAACGCCGCTCCGCCAAATTCCAGCGCCGTCCGCGCGGCGCGGCCGAGCAATGAACGGTCTATGAGTGATAGCAGCGACATGGTGCGAAAGTCAGAATTGGGGAACAGCCTCGCCATCGGGCGTAGTGCGCGTGGTGGAGAATTTGATTTCACCACGCTCCACGATCACGAGCGGAAAATCGAACAACGGAAGATCGGAAAAGATCACCGCCCCCGCTTCGACGCGCGGCGGCTGGAGCGTGCGCACCGAGCCGTCGAGGGGATTGACGATAACGGGCTCCTCAAAGCTGAGCCCTGCACCGCGCAGCTCAATGCGCGCCGGGCGCGGCGTGTATTCCTGAGGCTGCCAGGGCAGCCAGTAGGCGACCAACGCGGCGCCGTCCTTCGCGCGATAGGCCGCAACCAACGGGATCGACGGGTATGCGTCGTCCGACTCACCGATGCCGTTGAACTGACCGGGCGAGAGCACGCGCACGGCGGTGCGCCCGTCAAAGTCGACCGGCAGGTATCGGCCGTCGAACACCGCGCAGAGATTTTGATAGGCGTAAAACGCGGGCTTGGGTTTGAGTCCCGGGTTGGCCAGGAGGCATTTTTCGTTCACCCCATTGCCGCGCACCCGACGACCGGTGGCTTCCGCCGGGTAACCGAGCAGGTGGTCGACGGACTTCAACTCCGGGCGCTGCTGCCGATCCGCCCGGTTGCCACCGTCGTAGAGTTTGAAAAAATTACTCAGCGAGCACCGCATGAAAAACGTGTCCACGAATGCCTGCCGTAACAGCCACTTCGCCTGCACCGTCTCACCCCACGGGCTGACGCCACGAAAGTCCTTCGTGCTGCTCGCCGAGGGGTAGCCACACTCGCCCTGCCAAAGGGCCAGCTTCGAATTGTGCGCGCGGAGTGCAGCCCAGGTTTCGTCCGCGAAATAAATCCGCGCCTCGGGGAGTGCGGCGTAATTATGAAACGAAACGACATTGACCGCGTGGTCTGTGTCCTCCGCGAGAAACCCCGCAATGAACTTCGGATCGAGGCCCGCGAGTGCCCCCGCGATGATGACGGCCTCCGGCTGCGCGCGACGAATCCGCGCGGCCGTCAGGCGGACGAGCTTGCCATAGGCGGCAGCGTCCGGCGGCGCGCCCCAGTAGGCGTAGTGATTCGGCTCGTTCCAGATTTCCCAGTGGGTCACCCGTTCTTTCGCGTGAGCCACGGCGGCATCAACGTAGCGCAGCCACGCCTCCATCGCCGTCCCATCCAGGACCGGTGGTGCCGGCTTCACGCCGTAAATCAGCCGCCAATCGGGATCGGGGTTGGGAATGGTGCCGGAGTAGAGCTTGTTGCCATTGCTCAGACACACGAACGGCGTGATGCCGTTAGCACGCGCGGCGTTCACCGGCTCGTCCAACGACGAAAAATCGTAGCGATCTTTTTCGCGCTCGATGGCCGGCCACGCAGCCAGGAAGCGCGTCCACTTCACGCCGATCTCGCCCGCGCGATTGAAGAGCGTGACGCGCTCGTTGTCGCCGGCCTGGACGCCCCACGGCGAATCGGCAATGTCGGCCGAGCGGTGTGGCACCACGTAGCCGAGCGGTGCCGCAACCGCGGCGGACAACATGAGCAGCGCGACGAGCGCGAGTGGACGCGGCAGCATCGGTTCAGAAGCGCGCGCCGACGGTAACCGATGTCGTGCGCGGCGCGCCGCGAGCTTGGAAGCCCTCCCAGTATTGGAGGTTCGTCACGTTCTGCACGCGCACGCCAAAGGTGAGGCGCTTGTTCCAGATTGTCGTGCGATAGTTCGCGCCCACGTCCTGCCGCGTAAAGCCCGGCACGGTGGGCCGGCGGCTGTCGCGAAACACAAAGCTCTGCGTCAGCGAAAGGCCTTTGAGCCAGGTATTCTTGAACTCATATTTGTGGAAGAAGCTCCACGACTCGCGGCCGGGGCCCTGCGAAACCGGACCGCCCACCGCCGAGGGCGTCGATTTGTTGGCCGTCACAAACGCGTGCAGGTTCGTGTAGGTCGCGGCGATTTGGTAACCGTCCACAACCTTGACCATGAAGTCAGACTCCCAGCCTTTCGAGCGCGCGGACTGATCCTGCGTGCTGCGGGCGCCCGTCACCACATTTGGATCGAGGCCGGCCGCGATGATCTCATTTGTGGAGACCTGGCGCACGAGGTTGAGCTGATCGATCATGAAGCCGGCAGCATTGACGTTAATCCTATCTTGCCAGAACGAACCCTTGAGACCGACGTCGTAGCCGTGCCCCTCGACCTGCTGGGTCAGTGGGTTGCCGAACATATCGATCGAACTCTGCGGCACGCCGGCAAACGAACGGCTGTAGGACGAATAGAGCGAGAGATCCTTCGACATGCCATAGACTGCGCCGAGAGTCGGCGAATTGGCCTTTTCAAAGAGCTTTTGATAGCGACCGATGGCGGTCGTCGCGATCGGGTTGGAGAGCACAATGGTGCCTTCGTCGTGGCGCAGGCCGAGTAGCAGGTGCGCGCGATCGTTGAACATCCCGATGACGTTGGTGAACGCGAGCGCGCGGCGGTGCATTTTATTGTTAAGCCGGTTTTGCGGGAGCGTGTAGCGGGTCGGGTCTAGCATCTGCGTCCAAGCCGGCTGATCGGTGGCGCCAAAAGTGTAGGCCGTGAGCGCGGGCGTATTGTCGCGATTGCGCACGTCATCGGTATCGACGTATTCACCCTCGAGCACCGCTTGGTGCGTGAGGCCCCAGTATTTGAACTTACCAAGCAAATCGACGAGGGCCGAGTAGGTCGGAACAGTCTCGTCATCGTTAGTAGAGGAGAGGGCATCAGTGCTCGGCACGGTGAGGCCGTTAACGACCTTGGTGCTGATCTGCGTGCCGCTGAGACGGAGATCGTCGCGGTGGACGCTCGAGAAATTTCCGGCGATTCGCAGTGACAACATGTCGTTAAAGCGGTGCTGGATTTGGTTGGAGGCCCGCAGTTGGTGCTCGGTACGGCGGTTGTTGGGCCCGAGGGGGCTGAAGTCCCAGGGAATGAAGGTGCCGTTGAGGTTGAGGCCGTTGATGTCGCCGTTGCCGTGCCACGTGAGGGCGTTGAGCGGCGAGGTCGAGGCGACCGTGCTGCGGGGCGAGGGCGGGCTCGCGACGTAGTCGAAATACTCGATCGTCGCGGTGTAGCGGGTGTTGTCGGCAATTTTGTAGGAGAGCGCGCCATAGAGGACGGTGCGGTTGGACCACGCGTATTGTTGCCACGAGTCACCGGTCTGACGGACGAACACAAAGCGGGTTGCCAGCTTCTTGTTGATCGGGATCGAGGTGTCGATTTCGCCGCGGCGCATGCCCCAGTTGTCGCCGCGCGCGGAGAACGACGCTTCCTGCTTGGGCCGCGGGAGCTTCGAGATCGAGTTGATTGCACCACCGGGCTCAGCGAGGCCGGAGAGGAGCGAACTCGGGCCCTTCACGACCTCGACGCGATCGATCGTCGCAGAGTCGTAGAGCATGCCGGCAAACGGCTCGCGCTGGCCGTCGCGGTAATTCTTGTTCTGCCGGAAGCCGCGGACCTGGTAGGTGTTGTTGTCGTTAGTCTGATCCTGACTGCCAACGTTGGTGATGCCGCTCATGTAGTCGGTCGCGTCGGTGAGGGTGAGCGCGCCTATGTCAGACAGAAACTCGCTGGTGATAACCTGCACGGAGCGCGGCAGATCGCGGAGATTGACGTTGGTGCGCGTGCCGGAGAGCGCGTTGGTCGCGACCCAGCCGGTGTTGTCATCGGCAACGGTGAATTCCGGGAGCGCGACGATTTCTTCGGCGGGCGGCGCGGCGGGCATCTTCGCCGGAGTCTGCGATTGCGCGCGCACATGGCTGGTGGCGATGAGCGCCATCGCCAGCGCGAGGGAAGCGAGGGAGGTTGTGGGGGATTTCATGTTGGTTTGGTCAAAAAAAATTCCGCCATTGCGCCGGTCGGGTCGCCGTGCTCCGTAGGCTTTCATGAAGCCGAGCCGCCCCTGCACGATGACCGACGTCGCCCGCCGCGCGGGGGTGCACGCGGCGACCGTCTCGCGGGCGCTCCGCGACGATCCGCGCATCACGCCGGCCCAGCGCGCCAAGGTGCAGCGGGCGGCCCAGGAACTCGGCTATCGCACCAATCCGCTGGTCGCGGCGCTCATGAGCGCACGGCGTACTGGCCGCCCGCCCGCTTTCCGCGCGACTATCGCCTACGTTACGAACTATCCGCGCGAGCGCGCCGAATGGTTTGCGCGGGCGTTCGGGGATATCCTGCCCGGCGCCCTGAATCGCGCGCGGCTGCAAGGCTACGGCATCGAGGAGTTCAATCTCGCCGATCCGCCCATCACGCCGCGGCGGGCCGCGGAAATCTTTAAAGCCCGCGGCATCATCGGCGCGATTATCGCTCCGCTGCACTCGGTGCAGGAATATCCGCAACTCGATTGGGCGCAGCTCTCGACCGTGGCGATTGGCTTGTCGATGACCGAGGTGCCGGTCACGCGCGTGACGCACAATCACTTTCAGGGAATGAGTCTGGTCTCGCGCCAGTGCCGCGCCGCCGGCCACGAACGTCTCGGCCTCGTCGTGCAGCGCCGCGTGCATGAAAAAGTCGCCAAGCGCTGGGCCGCCGCGCTGCTGCTCGAACACTCCGAACTGCCGGCCGCTCGCCGCGTGCCGCCGCTGATCCTCGAAGGCGCGGACGAAGCCGCCTTCCTCGCGTGGTTTCACCGGCACCGCCCCGACGTCTTGCTGAGCCACGACCTCGAGCCGCTCCGCACCTGGCTGAAACACGCCGGCCTGCAGATTCCGCGCGACGTCGCCTTTGCAAGCCTCGATCGCCGGGAGCGCGACGGCGATGTCGCGGGCGTCGATCAGGATTACGCTGGCGTCGGTGCCGCCGCCGCCGACCTCCTGATCGCGATGCTGCACCGCAACGATCGCGGCCTGCCGAGCCAGCCCGTCACGCTGGACCTCGACGGCCAGTGGATCGACGGCACCACACTGCGCCCGGGCTCGCCGGCAAGGCGAGTCACGGCGCGGGCCGAAGCAACCAAGGGGTAGAAGCATCCGGCGCAGACTTCGCGGCCCCGTGGCGCGCGCAATCGTCACTTCGTGCGCATCGTTGCACAGATGTTGCTCACGGCGAATGGGCTGCTCCCGCCGCGCAAGCTCAGAGCGGATCGACGCGCGACTCCCGCACCGGGAGTTCGTCCGGCGCCGTGCCGTCGGGCCGCGTGATCACGAATTTTCCCGTCAGCCGCACGTCTTCGCTCGACGCGCCGATGAAAACGGTGAACCCGCCGGGTTCGACGGTCCATTTCCCGTCGCGGTCGAACAGCTGGAGATGCTCAGCCGTGAGAGTGAAGCGCACCGGCTTCGTCTCGCCGGGCGCGAGCGAAACGCGCGCGAAGCCACGCAACTCCTTTTCCCAGGTCGTCACACTGGAGTAGTCGTCGCGCAGGTAAAGTTGCACCACCTCGTCGCCGGCGCGCGGGCCGGCGTTGGTCACGTCGCAGGTGACCTCGATCGCCTTGTCCGCCGTCGTGCGTTCCGCGGAAATTTTCAGATTCGCATAGGAGAATTTCGTGTAGCTCAGCCCGAAGCCGAACGGAAACAGCGGCCCCGTCACCATGCCAGGATCGCGTGATTGCCCGCCCGGATGCGCCGGAAAATTGATCGGAATCTGCCCGACGCTCCGCGGAAACGTCACCGGCAGCCGGCCACTCGGATTTGTGTCGCCGAACAAAACATCCGCCAGCGCCGCCCCACCCTGCTCCGGCGCGAGCCACATCTCCACGATCGCGGGCACGTGCTTCACCGCCCAATTGATTGACAACGGCCTGCCGCTGGAGAGCGCAAGCACGACCGGCTTGCCTGTTGCAACGAGCGCCTCGAGCAACTCTTCCTGATAGCCGGGCAGCTCCAAACTCGTCCGCCCACCCGACTCGCGGCACAGTTCGTCCGACTCCCCGAGCGCCGCGACAATCACGTCGACCTCCTTCGCGGCCGCGACCGCATCCGCGATGCCGGCGCGAACCTTGTCGGAAGACGGCTCCTTGAGCACATCGCTCTCGGGATAGTGCTCGTCCTTCACCGCCACGCCCTGCGCGTAACGCACCTCAACGCCCGCCCCGAGCTTGGCTTTCAGCCCGGCGAGCGGCGTGATGAAGTCCAGATGCTGCGGCGCGTAACGCGACCACCATGCGTGGGGATCGTTCGCCAGCGGGCCGGCCACGAGGATTTTTTTCACCGCCTCCTTTTTCAGCGGCAGGAAGTCCTTTTCGTTTTTCAGCAGCACGATAGATTCGCGCGCGGCGCGCGCGGCCAGCGCTAGACTCGCCGGCGCCCGGACAATCTTGTCGGCCGCCGCCGGATCGGCGACGTACGGATGATCGAAGAGCCCGAGCCAGAATTTCACGCGCAGAATTTCCTTCACGCGTTCATCGATCACGCTCATCGGCAGCGCGCCGCTCGCGACATCTTCGCGCAGCAGCTTCGCGTAGACGTCCGGCTGCGTGAAGTCCGTCCGAATGTTCAGCCCCGCGGCAACCGCCTGTCTCACCGCGTCGGCCGGCGAGGTCGCGACGCGGTGCTTGCGGAAAATAAATTCCACGGCGCCGCTGTCGCTGACGACGTAGCCCTTGAAACCAAATTCGCCGCGCAGAATCTCGGTCAGAAACCGGCTGCTCGCCTCGACCGGAATGCCATCGTAGTCGTTATAGGAAGCCATCACGCCAAGCGCGCCGCCATCGCGCACCGCGCGGCGAAACGGCGCAAGAAATACCGTCTGCACTTCGCGCCACGTCACCTGCGGGTTCGTGCGCGCCTCACCGTCGCGCCCGCCCTGCGGCACACTGTAGACCGCGAAATGCTTGAGCGTCGAAACGACGTTCTGCTCCTGGATGCCGCGCACTTCCTCGACGCCGAGTTCGCTGACGAGAAACGGATCCTCGCCGTAGCTTTCGATGATGCGGCCCCACCGAGGATCGCGCGCGACCTCGAGGATCGGCGAGTAGACATTCGTGTAACCCAGCGCGCGCGCCTCGCAGCCGGTCACGCGCCCGATCTCGCGCACGAGTTCGCGATCAAACGCGCTCGCGACGCCGAGCTGCGCCGGGAAACTCGTCGCTTTCGTGTGCAGCAAGCCGCGAATGCCCTCGTTGGTCATGTCCGCCGGCACGCCGAGGCGCGTCTGCTCGACGAAGAAGCGCTGCACGTCGTTGATCGCCCGTGCATGCAGCGAATACGGCAGCTCGTATTTCGACGGCGCGAGGTTGTTCGTCCAACCCGTGTTGCCGTTCATGTGCTCGTCGATGTTGCCGATGCCGTCCTTCCAAAACGCCGTCACCCATTTGGCCGTCGGCAGTTCATCCTTCAGCACGCGCGAGTAACCGTAGAGCGTGACCATCTGCGCCGTCTTCTCGTCGGTGTTCATCCGCGCCACCAGATCGGCCACGCGGGCCTCAATCGAGAGGGTCGGATCCTCGTAAGGATCCTTCACGCCGTTCTTGTTAAAATCGATCCAGCCCTCGTGGTAAATCGCCGCGGCGGGCTTCGCCTCGACGAAAATTTCAGGCGCAGGGCCGGCAGCGACGAGCGACAGCGGCAGCAACAGCAGGACACGAGCGAGGGGTACGCGAAGATTCATGGCCCCATGGCTACCATGCGACCGCCCACCCACAAACCCGAAGCCGTGCCCACCGTTGCACAGTAAGAACCCTTAACTCGCAAATCAGTCGGATCCGGAAGCAGTGCTACCAGGGACGAAGACGATGGTGCGGCCTTCGCGCCGGGCTTTTTTTTAAGGCGCGGCCAAGTCACGCGCTTCCAGTCCGCGATCGCGGTCTCGTCGCGCTCGATCGCGCGCCGGGTCGGTTGCTGGCAGCTGAAACCCAGTTCGCGCAGGACCCGCCAGACATGGCCGGGATGGTAACGCTGGCCCGTTCGCTGCTCGATCAGCTTGGCGACACGGGGCAGCGTCCACACCGCGGTCGCGTGCCCCTGCGCCCGCGGACCCTCGACCACCGCCACCGCAATCTCGGCTCGCTGTGCGGCGCTCAGCTTGCACTTCGGGCCCGCCGGGCCAGCGCTGCGCAGCGCTGCACTGCCGCCATCCCGCCACCGCTGCTGCCACTCGTGCGCCGACTGTCGCCGCACCTTGAGCAACCGCGCCACCTCGCTCGGCCCCTTGCCCCGCGCGAACAGTTTCGCCGCCTTCAATCGCCGTTTCTCCATCACCCCGTGATCGCGTTGTTTTGCCATGTCTCAGCGGATCCTTTGTCAGGCTATTATACGAGTCTTAATAAGCGGCGTCGATGTGATCAAGTCAGGCTGATTCGCGAATGCAGGCCGCAGCGCTCAACAATTAACTCTTAACAACCAACGCTCAGGATGGAGCAACCCTTCGACACGGACGTTGCTCGGTTCCTTGAGCGATAAAAGTTAAGCGTTAAACGTTGAAGGTTTCCCCACTCAAGGATCCATCGGATCCGGCTGAGCGTTGAGCCAGTGAGGGCAAGGCCGATGTGACTCGCGGCAGCGCCCTGCAACGGTTGCCGCAACTTCCCGGTTGCCGTAACCGCGCCGCGTCGCGAACGTCTGGCCCGCGTTCATGAGCCACCACCCCTCTCCCCTGCGCGCGTTCGCGTGCGCCTTCCTCGCGATCGCCGCAGCGCACGCGCAATCCCTCATCCCACCCGAGCGCGTGCCGCTCGATTCGCTCGCAGCCTTTCGCGCGCCGCCCGCCAACTGGCAACTCGCCGGTGGCCTTGCCGGCGATCCGCGCCACGACAAAACCCTCACCCCCACGCCCGGCTTCGGCGTGCTCGTGAACAACCCTTCCAAAAAGGCACCCGACCCGATCGAAAATCTTTTCACCGCCTGGGAGCACGCCGACCTCGAACTCGATCTCGATTTTCTGATGGCGCCGGGCTCCAACTCGGGCGTGTTTTTGCAAGGTCGCTATGAAGTGCAGCTCTTCGACAGCTCGGGCGTAAAGACACCAACGTTTGCCGACTGCGGCGGAATCTACGAGCGATGGGACGACAAACGAGGGAAAGGCAAGGAAGGCTACGAGGGTATCGCGCCGCTCGCCAACGCCTCACACGCGCCCGGCCTTTGGCAGCATCTGCACATCGAGTTCTTCGCGCCGCGCTTCGATGCCACCGGAAAGAAGGCCAAAAATGCCCGCTTCGCCAAAGTCGTCCTCAACGGCTTCACCGTGCAGGAAAACGTCGAGGTCACCGGCCCGACGCGCAGTGCCGCTTTCGACGATGAGAAACCGTTTGGCCCGCTGATGATCCAAGGCGACCACGGTTCCGTCGCGATTCGCGCGCTTGCGGCGAAACGCTTCGATCCCGCAACGCACGTGGGCGTCGAAAAACTCGGCTACAAACTTTACCCCGGCACTTTCAAAGCCGTCGGCGACTACGATAAGGAGAAACCCGAGAGTGTCGGCGTGCCTGCGAAATTTTCCCATACCGCCGTAGAGAAGTCCGGAAGGTTCGCGCTCGTTTTCACTGGCAAGTTCGTTTTGCCTCATGACGGTGATTATGGGTTTACCGCACAGTCGAACGCCTCCGTTCGCCTGCTGATCGACGACCAGCTGGTCATTGCACCACTTGAGCGCAGCTCCGAACCTGGAAAAATCTTTCTGAAAGCCGGCGCCCACGCCTTTCGCCTCGATCAACTGCACACCTCGGGTGGAAAGCCCACGCTCGATCTCCTGGTGGAGGGACCGGGACTCGCGCCACAGTCGGTAATGGCCAACGAGCCCCGCCCCTCCCGCGAAGTCACCAAAAAGCCGACCCAAATCCCCATCGAGCCGATTGGCAACCGTGTGCGGCTGCAGCGCAGTTTCGTGCCGTTCGAGCCGAAGAAACGCCTCTATTGCATCAACGTCGGTTCGCCGACGGGCGTGAACTACAGCTACGATCTTGAGACCGGCACCGTGCTACGGGTGTGGCGCGGCGGTTTCCTCGATGCCCGCGAGCTGTGGGAGGGCCGCGCCGAGAACCAGCTCACAATCCCGACAGGGCCGAGCCTTACGTTCGGCGGCAAGCCCACGGTAGCGTTGATTGAGTTTCCGCTTACGGGCGGCTGGCCTGACCAGGCCGACGCGATGCAGTCGTCGCAGGGCTACACGCTCGAAGCCGATGGCCAGCCGGTGTTCCTGTCGAAGCTTTCCGACATAACGATCCGCGATCGCGTCTCGCCGATGGTCGAAGGATCCGGCCTCACGCGCTCGCTCACAATCGGCGGCGAGCTCAACAGCTGGTCGACGTGGGTGCTGCTCGCCGAAGCCGACACGATCACGCCGCAACCCGGCGGAACCGGCTGGGTCATCGGCGACCG
Source organism: uncultured Opitutia bacterium (assembly GCA_903896015.1). GTDB lineage: Bacteria > Verrucomicrobiota > Verrucomicrobiia > Opitutales > Opitutaceae > CAITWF01. The sequence continues at coordinate 49,736 of CAITWF010000051.1, forward strand.
CGAGTGGTATCTCGACTGGCCGAGCGGTTCTGCGCACACGCCCGTAATTCACACGCGTAACGGGAAGCAGCAGCTCGTGATACGCATCACGAAGCCGGCGCTCAACGCACCCATCAATTACTCCCTCGTCTGGTAACGCCACGATGAAACGCTTTTTCCTTCCCACCCTTTTCCTCGCGACGGCTGCGTCGTCCGCTTTCGCGCAGGTCAACAACCCCTCCTCCGCCGAGCGCTTCGCGAAACCGTCGAGCGAACTCGTCGTGCGCGAAAACAAATATTACGCGCGCACGCCGCTGGTCGTGCCCGACGACATCGTGCTCGAGACGAGCGGCATTCTTGCGCTGCCCGGAAAAAAACTGATCGTCACGACCCGCCGCGGCGAAGTCTGGATCATCGAGGGCGCCTACGACGCGACCGCGAAGCCGAAATTCACACTGTGGGCGTCCGGCCTGCACGAGCCGCTCGGGATCATACCCGCACCAAAAGGCGGCTACTACATTGCACAGCGCGAGGAACTCACGCGCGTCGCCGACATGGACGGCGACGGCCACGCCGACCTTTTTGAGACGATCTGCAAGCTCCCGATCTCGGGCGCTTATCACGAATACGCCTTCGGCCCCGTGATGGCGCCAAACGGCAACCTCCGCGTCACGCTCAACGTGGCGTTCGGCGGCGCAACGCAGGCACCCGCCCCGTGGCGCGGCTGGATTGTGGAGATTACGCCCGACGGACAATTGATCCCGATCGCGGCGGGGCTGCGCTCGCCGTGCGGATTTACTGTGACGGCGGGGGGCGTGTGGTTTTACGCGGAGAATCAAGGCGAGTGGGCGGGCTCGGGTCGCATCACCGAGATCGAGCCGGGCGACTTCATGGGCCATCCGGCCGGGCTCGCGTGGAGCAAACTCGCGGGCTCGACCGTGAAACTGCGGCCCGAGGACATTCAGGATTTTGAAAAACCTTATGTGGATGTCGCCAAGACCCTGCCCGGCTTGAAGCTGCCGACCGTCTGGTTTCCTCATGCGGTCCTCGGCATCTCGAACTCGGACATCAAGGAAGACACAACCGGCGGAAAGTTCGGGCCGTTCGCCGGCCAGCTCTTTGTGGGCGATCAGGGCCAGAGCAAAATCATGCGCGTCGCGCTCGAAAAAATCAAAGGCACCTGGCAAGGCGCAGTGCTCCCGTTTCGCGAGGGCTTCGACTGCGGCATCATCCGGCTCGGCTGGGGCGAGGATGGCTCGCTGTTCGCCGGCGAGACCGCGCGCGGCTGGGGCTCCGTTGGACCGAGTCAGCAAGGGCTCGAGCGGCTCACGTGGACAGGTGAGACGCCGTTTGAAATCAAGGAAGTCCACGCGCAGCCGGACGGCTTCGTCCTGACGTTCACCTCGCCGGTTGATCGAGCGACCGCGGAAAAGCTCGAGAGCTACTCGATCGCAGGCTTCACCTATCTTTATCACAAGACCTACGGCAGCGCACCGGTGAAGCGCATCGGCTGCCCGGTGCGAAAAGTGATCGTTGCACCCGATGGGCTCAGCGTGCGGCTCGCGAGCGGGTGCCTGCGCGAAGGCTACATCCACGAAATCAAAGCGGCCGGAGTGCGTTCGGCCAACGGCAGCGAAACTCTGGTGCACCCGACGGCCTATTATACGCTCAACCAAATCCCCGGCGGCGATCGCATCATGCCGGCAGATCCGAAGGACGCGGAGCTATGCGTCGCTCCCGTGCCCGCCGCCGCCAACGCCAGCACCAAGAAGCACCCGAACAAGGCGCCCGCCGACTGGACCGGCGACGACGGCGACGTGACTCTCCTGCTCGGCACCCAGCCCGGGCTGAAATTCGACAAGACCGAACTCACTGCGAAGGCCGGCTCCCACGTGCGCCTAGTTTTCCAAAACGGCGATGACATGCTTCATAACTTTGTGCTCTGTGCACCCGGCAAGGGCCAGACGGTGGGCGCCGCGGCGCTGCTGTTCGGGCTCGACGGCGCGGAGAAAAATTATGTCCCCGATTCCGCCGATGTGCTCTTCCACACCGCGCTCACGCAACCCGGCACGAGCGACACGATTTTCTTCAGCGCCCCGGCCACGCCCGGCGACTACGATTTCATCTGCAGCTTTCCCGGCCACGCAGCGTTGATGAAGGGCGTGCTGCATGTGACGGCGAAATGAGCGCGCACCTTGCTCCGCTGCCGCCCGAGCCGCGCCCCGGCCGCTATCGCCACTACAAGGGCAACGAGTATCGCGTGCTCGGGCTCGCGCGCCATTCCGAATCACTGGAGCCGCTTGTCGTCTACCAGGCGCTCTACGGTGAACGCGGACTTTGGGTCCGGCCAGCCGCAATGTTTGTCGAAACCATTGAGGTGACGGGCCAGCGCGTGCCGCGCTTCGCCTTCGTCGCTCCAGAATAGGGCGCGGACGCGGCATTGCGCGCCGCGCGACCGCGCCTCACGGTAACGATCGCTCCATCGTGTCCGCGCCGCCTGAAAATCCCTCCCGCTTCACCCCGCGTACCGCCGTCGCATTGATCGTCGTCGCGACGATTGCGGCCTACGCGAACAGCCTCGGCGGCCCGTTCGTCTACGACGACCGCACCTCGATCCCCGACAACCCGACGATCCGTCATTTCGCGACGGCGTTTTTTCCGCCCCACGCGCTTGGCGAAACAGTCGGCGGCCGGCCGCTGCTGAATCTCAGCTTCGCGCTCAACTACGCGATCAGCGGCACGGCCGTGTGGAGCTATCACACGCTCAACCTGCTCATCCACCTCGCGGCGGGACTCGCGCTTTTTGGCGTAGTGCGGCGCACGCTTTCAACTTTCACTGCTCAATCTTCGACTTCGACGGCCTGCGCGGTGGTTCTGCTCTGGACGCTGCATCCGCTCCAAACCGAATCCGTCACCTACACCGTACAGCGCTCCGAGTCGTTGATGGGGCTATGCTACTTGCTTACGCTTTATTTTTTTGTGCGGAGCACCAATGCGCCTGCTGAAAAAAAGTGGCCCGCACTTTCTGTCCTCGCGTGCGGGTGCGGCATGGCGAGCAAGGAAGTGGCCGCCTCCGCGCCACTCGTCGTGTTGCTCTTCGATCGCACGTTTTTCGCCGGCTCGTTTCACGCAGCATGGACGCAACGCAAAAAATACTATCTTGCGCTCGCCACCACGTGGCTGCCACTCGCGCTGTTCGTCGCGAGCACCGGCGGCAACCGCGGCGGCACCGCCGGGCTCGACGTGGGCGTCGCGCCATGGGCCTACGGCCTCACCCAATTCCGCGCGGTCACCCATTACCTCGCGCTCGCGTTCTGGCCCGCGCCGCTCGTCTTCGAATACGGCACCTTCTGGGAAACCGATCCGTTCGCGGTCGTGCCGTTCGCACTGCTCGTCATCGGGCTCCTCGGAGTCACAGCGTGGGCGCTCTGGAAAAAACCCGCGCTCGGGTTTCTCGGCGCGTGGTTCTTCGTGATGCTCGCGCCCACCTCGCTCATTCCCGGCACCACCCAAATGATCGTCGAGCACCGGATGTATCTCTCGCTCGCCGCCGTCGCGGTGCTCGTCGTGCTCGCGCTGCAGCGTTGGTGCGGCACGCGCAGCATGATCGCCGCCTATCTCACCACCGCCGTGCTGCTGAGCGTGACGTTCGCCCGCAACGCCGACTACCGCACCGAAATTTCGCTATGGGCCGACACCGCGCAGAAACGACCCGCCAACGCCCTCGCCCACTGCAATCTCGCGATCTCGCTCGTCCAAGCCGACCGCCTCGACGAGGCGCTCGTCCACTACGAACGCTCCCTCGCGCTCGCCGATCGTTCGGCCAACACCCACTACAACTATGCCGTGCTGCTCGCGCGCCTTGATCGCACCGCCGAGGCGCTCACGCACTACGAGGCCGCCGTGCGCCTCAAACCCGACTTTGCCTCCGCGCAGGCGAATCTCGGCACGCTGCTGTTTCTGAATCAGCGCGCCGCCGACGCCATCCCACACCTGGAGCACGCGCTCCGCCTCAACCCCAACGACAGCGACACCCACTGCACGCTCGCCAACGCCCTCGCCCAAACCAGCCGCGTGCCCGCCGCACTCGAACACTACCAGCGCGCCCTCGCCCTCGATCCGGAAAATCCCGAGCACCACTACAACTTTGCCAACACGCTCCTCCTCCTTGGCAACACGTCCGAGGCGATCGCGCACTACGAACGCGCGCTGCGTGCCCGCCCCGACGAGGCGGACACCCACTACAACCTCGCACTCGCCCTCGAGCAATCCGGCCGCGCCGCCGACGCGCTAGCCCAGCTTGAGATCACGCTCCGCCTCCGCCCCAACGATCCCGCTGCGCGCGAAAATCTGGGGCGGCTCCGAGCCACGTTGCGCCCCTAAACCCGCTCAAGTTGCTGGTGCACCATGCGGAGCAGCTCGCCCACAGGGCACGGCTTCATCAAAACTGACTGCACGCCCAACGCGGTCAGCTCATCGCGCGGTTCGCGCTGATCGAGCCCAGTCATCGCAACGATCGGCAAGTGCGGATGGCGCGAGCGCAGCGCCGCGACGAGCGCCACGCCGCCCATGACCGGCATCATCACGTCCGTTAGCACCAGGCCAATTTCCGCCTCGTGCCGCCGGAAGTTCTCGAGCCCATCCTCGCCGTTCACCGCTGCGCACACGCGATAACCGTGACGCTCCAGCACGTAGCGAATGGCTTCACGGACATCGCGCTCGTCATCGACCACGAGAATCATCTGGCCGCTCCCCGCGGGCGCGTTGCCGATGGACTCCTTTAAGGATGTGCCTCCACCGGGCGTCGCCGGGAGATAAACCCGAAACGTCGCACCCTTTTCGGGCACGGAATCGACGGCCACAAATCCGTCGTAACTGCGCACAATCCCGATCGCCGTCGAAAGCCCAAGCCCGGTGCCCTTGCCCAGCGGCTTCGTGGTAAAAAACGGATCGAAAATCCGATCCTTGATCTCAGGCGCAATGCCACAGCCGGAGTCACGCACCTCAATCATTACGTAGGGCCCTGCGCGAGAGGTGGGCGGCAGCAACAGATCGCCTGACTCGATCATCAGGTTGGTCGCGAAGATCGTGAGTTGTCCGCCCTTCGGCATCGCATCGCGTGCATTGACGCACAGATTGAGTATCACTTGGTGCACCTGCGTGGGATCGGCGAGGACGCTCCAGAGGTCCGGTGCAATTTCACGCCGCAGTTCGATTTCACGCGGGAACGTCTCCTGCACCACCATGGCCATCTCCTTAAGAACATGCCGGGGTTGCATCAGGCCAAGCGCGCCCTCGGTCCCACGGCTGAAGGTCAACAGCTGCTTGGTGATTTCCGCCCCGCGCTGCGCTCCCACCTGAACCATCGCCAGCAATTCCCGGTCATGTTCCTCCGGCAGCTTGTCCTTAAGCAGACCTGCCACCATCAGCATTGGGGTGAGGATGTTGTTCAAGTCATGCGCTACTCCGCCCGCGAGGGTGCCGATCGCCTCCATCCGCTGGCTCTGGCGGTTCTGCGCCTCCATGAGCTTTCGCTCCGTGATATCCTGCTTGATCGCGATGAAGTGCGTGATGACGCCGTTCTCGTCATGGAGCGGGGTAATCGTCACATCCTCGCTGCGAAACGCACCGTCCTTACGGCGGTTCACAATCTCGCCGCGCCAGACCTTGCCTGCGATGATCGTTTCCCATAGTTGGCGGTAAAATGCCCGCGATTGCTGGCCTGACTTCAGCAACGCCCCTGAATTCTTTCCTCGCACCGCTTCCAGCGTCCAGCCGCTCATCACTGTAAAAGCCGGATTGACCCATTCAATCAGACCTTTCCGGTCGGTGATAACGATGGCGTTGGCAGCGGCCTTGAGTGCCGCGCCGTGCAGGCGCAAGGTGCGCTCCGCCTCACGCCGGGCCGTGATATCACGATCCATTCCGCGGTAGCCACACCATGTTCCATCGGGCGCAAAGACGGGGACTCCGTTGGTCTCAACAACCACGAGTCGTCCGTCGCGGTGGCGGTTGACGTTTTCCAGCGCCTGCACCGGCGCTCGCTTGGCCGCAATTTCGCCGAACACCTGGGCCACGCGAGCCGCCTCAGCCTCCGGCATGAAATCGAAAGGCGTCTTACCCATCACTTCGTCGGGAGTGTAGCCGAGCAGATCCTTCACACGTGGGCTCGCGTAGGTATAGCGGGCCTGCGCATCGACTTCCCACACCCAGTCAAACGAGGTTTCCACGAGGGCGCGATAGCGATCCTCGCTGAGACGGAGCGCACGATCTGCGCCTTTTTCTGCGGTGATATCGCGACTGATCCCGAGCACACCCCGCAGTTTCCGATCCGGACCCCAAAAGGGAGTCTTGAGCGTATCGAAGAGCCGCTGCCTCCCGTCTGGATAGCTCACCCACTCCTCGTTGCGCTGAATCTGGAGATTCTCCAGCATGAGAGAATCGAATCGGCAGAACATGTCGGCCATCTCCTTCGGAAACACATCGTGGTCCTTTTTGCCGATAATCGCCTCGCGCGGCTGACCCACAAACGCAGCGAAGGCCGGATTGCACGCGAGATACGTGCCGTCCGTCGCCTTGAAGAAGATCAGATCAGGGATCGAATCGATCAGTGCTTGGATTAACGCAGACTGATTCATCAATTCCGCCTGAGCGCGTTTTGCGGCTGTGACATCTTGCACCAAACCAACGACGAGTTGCTCGGCCGCATCGAACTCTGCCGTGGAATGAAGGTCGACCACGTCACCTGTGGACGGCCGCACAATCTGAAACTCCACGTCGTAGGCCGCTTCGCCCGCGAGGAGCCGCCGCATCGCTTCGTCCAGCATGGCGCGTGAATCGGGACGCGTAAACTCCTTGAGGCGCGCGAAGGACAGTTGGTCGTCGCCGACGCCGTAGATGCGCTTCGCCTCCGGCGAGCCCCAGATCACTCCCGTCTTCAAATTCAGGGCCCATCCGCCGGTAGCACTCATGCGCTGCGAGGCGAACAGCCAGCGCTGCGTGCGCTCCAATTCCTCCTCGGCGCGCTTGCGGGCGGAGATGTCCCGCACCACCGCCAGCACGCGGAGACATCCGCCGATCTCCGCCCGGCGCATCGACACCTCCACCCAAAAGCTCTCCCCAGATACCTTGCGCGCTAACCACTCGAATGTCTGCGGCTCGGAGTGCGCCACCTCTCGGATGCGTGCGAAAGCCCCTGCCATAGTATGCTCGGCTCCTTCCCCAACCAGCGCGGCCGGAGCCGCCGCCATCAATTCCTCCTTTGAGGCGAAACCATACATGCGCAACATGGTATCGTTGACGTCGAGTAACTGTCCCGTCTCCGCATCGTGAATGAAGATCGCTTCGTTGGTGGCGTTGAAGATCTCCTGATAACTCTGCTCACTCCGCCGCCGGGCTTCTTCCGCCCGAACGCGCGTAGTCACGTCGTTGAGGTGGACAAGCCGGGTCTTTCGAGCGGACAGGGTGATTTCATTCGCGTAGATATCGACCCAGATCAAGCCGCCATCCTTGCGCCGATGACGCCACAACCCGCGGCGACTCGTCCCATCCGCCGCTTCTTTCATGAACTGCCGCAGTGCAGTCACGTCTTCTTCCGGTCGAATCTGTTCGATCGTCATCGCCAGAAATTCGGCCCGCGAGTAGCCGTAGAGCTTCACAGCGGCGTCATTGACTTCGAGAAACGCAAGCGACTGGGCGTCAAAAACCCACATGGGCACGGGACTCGCAGTGAAAAAGAGCTCAAAGCGCCGGTTATCGGCCTGAACCGCCTCCTCGCTGCGTACTTGATCGGTGATGTCTTGGACAATCACGGTGCGCCGCAAAAGCGCCCCACGAGGGTCGCGGGAATTCTGGCCAAACTCTCGCACCCAGCGCTCTTCGCCATCCGGCTTCACGATTCGGTAGCGGCGCTTAACCCGTTCGTCGCCGTTCGGCGCTTCCGCGCGGTCAAACCCACGCTGCACGATTGCGCGATCGGCAGGATGCACCAGCGAGATCCAGTCCGCCCAATCGCGCGCCTTACTTCTCTGAGGCAAGCCCAGCAACCGGCTAAGCCCGTCGGAGGCGGACCACTCTCCGGTGCGAATGTCGACGGTGTAGGAGCCGAGGTTCGCGAGGTGCTGGGCCTGGACGAGACGCCGATTGGACTCCTGCAGTTCAAACAGGAACGTGCGCACGATGAACACCATAGCCGCGATCAGGCCAGCACTTAGACCCAGCACCCGCATCCACACTACCGGTGATCGATAATCAAAGTAGTTGTCGGTTCCGCCTTCGACCGTCACCGGCAACCATCCCGCGGTCCACCCCCACGCCACAACGATCTCGCAACCGATCACGAAGGCGATCGCGGCAAAGCCCGCTCGCATCCCGTAAAACAGCGTCGTCAGCAATGTGAGCAGCGCCACCAGCATCGCCCAGTTGGGAGTAATGGCGATCGCCAGCGAAAGAATCATCGTGATCGCAAACAGCTCGATCGCAAAAATCAAAAACCGCCGCCGGAACGGCCAGCCGCGACAGATTGCAGCCAACAGCGTGGCCACCGAGGCCAGCACCCCCGCCAGAAAAAACGGATCGCTCCGCAGATGAGGCAGCCGCAGAAACGTGAGCCCGATGCTCAACACAATCACCGGGCTGACAAACCATAGCGTGTAGTCGAGCACGCGGTAACAATTCTCCACCGGCAGCAGCGCATTACGACCCTGCCATCGACGCTCCGGCTCCACTTGCGAACGCAGGAAATGGGAGAGGGAAAAGCTCATGCCAAAATTCTCCTTTCGTTCGCCAAGGCACGGGTGCTCCCGGTGCGCACAAAATCGCACCCCGACAAAAGCAATGGAGGGTAAGAAAGCACGGGCCGACGTCAGTCAGTATTCCAGAATCCCCGCTCCTCCACGGCGCATTTGCGGGCGAACCCTGCTCATTTTTTGGCCGAACGAGGCCGCATCGTTTGCGCGGTCGCGGTTCGGAAAAACGCGCTCCGAAATCAGAAAGCCCACCCAAATCAGTGAAGCCTACAGCGAGGCCGCATCGTGGAGTTGGTGCAGCCAGCGGAGATCGCAAGAGCTTATCACCTACGGCGCAGGGAGTAAGAACACCGGCCCTCGGCGTGGGCCAGGAATAGATTATGGGCCCACCCGGATCCGGCGGTGATGAACGCACTGCCCTCACCGAACGCGTTCAGTCGGCGGCGCGTTGCGCAGCTTCTTCCGGCTGGCCGAACTGCAGCGCGCTGAGCCGGCGATAAAGTCCGTCCGGCTTGGCGGACAGTTCCTCGTGGTTGCCAAACTCGACCACGCGGCCCGCGTCGATCACCGCGATCTTGTCGGCGGTGCGGATCGTGGCAAGCCGGTGGGCGACGATGAAGGTCGTGCGGCCCCGCATGAGCCCGTCCAGTGCGAGTTGCACGAGCCGCTCGCTTTCGCTGTCGAGGGAGCTGGTCGCCTCATCGAGAATCAGTACCGCAGGATTTTTGAGAATCGCGCGCGCGATCGCGACGCGCTGGCGCTGGCCGCCGGAAAGCTTGATCCCGCGATCGCCGACCATCGTAGCGTAGCCTTCCGGAAAGACCGAAATAAATTCATCCGCATTCGCCTGGCGCGCGGCCTCGCGGATCGCGGCGGCATCGGCCCCGGGGCGACCGTAGACAATGTTCTCGGCAATCGTGCCGCCAAACAGCAGGACGTCCTGCGGCACGATCGCCATCTGTCCGCGGAGCCAGTCGAGCGGATAGTCCCGTGCATCCCGGCCGTCGAAGAGCAGCCGCCCGCTGGCCGGATCGTAGAAGCGGAGCAACAACGCAGTGAGCGTGGATTTGCCGGCGCCACTCGGGCCGACCAGCGCGATGCGTTCGCCGGGCTGGGCCGCGAGCGTGATGTCGTGCAACACCTCCACTTCGGGCCGGGAGGGGTAGCGAAAATTAACGTTCTCAAATGCCACCTCGCCCCGCAGTCGCGCCGGCCACGGCGCGCCGGCCACGGACGCTTTGTCGTGAGTGACTTCGATCGTCTCGCGCAAAATTTCGCGCACGCGCTGGGTCGCTCCGACCGTTTTCTGAATCTGGCTGAACAACTCCGCCGCCTGCCCCATCGCGCCAGCCACAAACGTCGTGTAGAGCACGAAGCGCGTCAGTTCGCCGGGACTGATCTCACCGCTCTGCAACAAACCCGCGCCGAACCAGAGCACGATCACGATGCCGCCGAAGAGCGCGAGAATGAAGAACGCCACGAACACCGCGCGCCAGCGCGCCGCGCTGAGCGCCGCGGCGAGCACCCGCCCGTTAGAACGCTGATAACGATCCAATTCAAAGGCTTCGTTCGCAAACGCCTTCACACTGGCGATCGCTTGCAGCGTCTCCTCAACGATTGTGTTGGTGGCGGCGAGTTGATCCTGCGTCTCGCGCGAGAAGCGCCGCAGCCGCCGGCCGAAGAACACAGCCGCGGCAATCAGGATCGGCAGCGTGCCGAGCATCACCGCCGTCAGCCGGCCCGAAGTGAGCGCAATCATGACCACGCCGCCGAGCAGGAAAACCGTTTGCCGGCACATCTGCGGCAGGGCATCGATCAGCGCGCCCTCAATCTGCGCGACATCGGTCGAGACGCGACTGGTCAGTTCGCCGACGCGGCGCTGGCCGAAAAACGCCATCGGCAGCGAGATGAGCTGCCGATAGCAATCGCGCCGCAGGTCCGCGAGAGCGCTCTGGCCCACGCGGTTAAACGCAAGTGCGCTGTTGAACGAGGCGAGCGCCTGCAGCGAGACCGAGGCCGCGAGCAGCAGCGCCACTTGGTTGAGCGTGAGCGCGCCGAGCAACGGAATGATCGCCTTTCCCGGGTGGAGCGCCGCATCGATCAACGTTCCGGCGAGCAGGGGAAAGGCGAGCCCGAGGGTCGCGCTGACGAACAACGTCGCGAGGCCGGAAAAAAACCGCGCGCGGTAGGGCCGCAGATAGCGCGCGAGCGCCAGCGCTTGCCGCAGGCTTTCGCGGTTCAGCGGAGCCTTCGGCAGGCGATCGAGCGCGATCTCTTCTTGTGATGGGTTGCGGCGGGCCATGGTCGCGCACCTTCACGGCGGAGAAAAAAAACACAAGGCACCGCCAAAGGAAATTCCTTGGCGGCGCGGTTTTTTCGGTGGTCCTCGACGCCGCGGGCGCTCGTCGTGCGCTCCGCGGCAATTCTGCCCTCCGCCGCTCCAGCGGAGAGCAAGTGATCGCTCAGAGCCGTGAGCCGACGTGCGTGAGCGTGTAGCTCAGAATCACACTGCGCCGATCGCCGAGGCCTGCGTTGGTCTTGAGGTAGTATTTGTCGAAAAGATTATTGAGCGTCAGGCCCATGTTCTGATCCCACCGCTTGTTCAGCCGGGGAAGTTTGTAGTGAAACGTAAGGTTCCACAATGTGGCCGACGGCACGCGAATCTTCCACTGATCGGTGTGTGCAGTCAGGGTCGGCACGCCCTTGATGACCGTCATCGTGTCGCCGGCACTCGGAGTCTGGGTGGGTACCGAGGACACGTAGCTGGCGAGCAGGTTGACGTAGAGACCCTTCAGCGAACCGCCCGTGAAATTGTATTTCAGGTATGCGCTGCCGTTTTCGGGAGCAACACCGTTAACGCTCCGACCCACGGCTTCGGGATTTAGGCTGCCGAAAAAGGTATAGCGCGAATCGACGCGGCCAAAGCTGCTGCCCACGGTAATCGCATCTGAAATCACATAGCTCAGATCGGCCTCCCAGCCGCGGCAGAGCTGGTTGCCATCCTGACGCGAAGTCGTGATGAAATTGCCGGAGCCGACAGGCGACTCGACAACATCGGTCACACTGACGTTGGCCTGCTGCGTATAAAATCCGCCGAGCGTAAAATTGAGCCTCTGGTTGAGCAGGGAGCCCTTGATCCCATAGTCAAAACCCTTCGAGTTGAAGGGCGCATACGTTGAAGCCGCGATCACGTTGGGCGCGTTGGTTTGATCGACGAAGTAGGCTTGGCTGTAACTGCTGTAGAGGTGCAGGTTGGGCAGCACTTGATAGTTGAAACCCAAGTTCGGCTTTCGCTGGTGAACGAAGCGACGGACGACACTGCCTCCGGGCTGACCGGAGCCGCCCTGTCCCGCCGGAAACGGCGGAAATCCGACGCTCGCGAAATTCGTCGTATAGGCCCGCTCGGAGAACAGCACGTTGTCGATGCGCAATCCAGCGTAGGCGATCAGCCGGCCATTAAGCGCCATCAACTGCTGCCGGATGTTGCCGCCGAGCGAGGTCGTGCGGCGCCGGGTAAGACTGCCGCCGTTCAACGAAGCACCGCCGGTCACAGCATTGCCCGGAGGTGTGAAGAGCGCGAGATTATCGGCCTTATACCAGCTGGGAAAATAAGTGACCGGAGCAGTCGGGACATAGTCGATCCGACCGTTCACGGTCGCCGGGGCGAGTGTGACCACGCGACCGGAGGTCGCCGCGTTCCACGCTACGAGCGTGGGATCGGTGTTGACGGAATACTCCCACGTCGGGTCGTAGCGGTAGTAATCGTTCAGATCGACGGTGAAGAGCGTCTTGTTTTCAATCTTGTGATCAAAAAGGTAGTAGTGGGCAGCGAGGTCGGCTTGGAAGCCGCCGCCGTCCTCCATGATCTCGCCGCGGGAGGGCAGCGAACCGCGGGTGGTCGTGACCGCCCCACCATTGAGCGGCACGGTGATGGTGCCCCAGCCGGTGTTTTGGTTATAATCCCAGCGACGGGCGCCAAACTCATAGGCGCCGATGCGCGTGCTCCAAACACGCGACAACTGTTTGTCGTAGGTCGCTGTGTAGGTGAAGCTGCCACGAGTCAGCTCGCTGTTTGGCCCATAGGGATTGATGCCCGCGAGCGCGGTGTCGTAGCCCACAAAAGTCGAGGTGGCAGTGTTGTCGGGTGTCGCCGCGCGCGCAACGGCTACGAGCGGAGCGCCGGGCGGCGGGGAATGCTGCACCTGCAGGAAATATTCCGCCGAGAGCTTCAGATGCGAGCCGTCTGAAAAGTCGTGTTGGATCGCGCCGAAGAGCTCGGTGTTGCGGATGTGACCGAATTCGTCGGGGTAAAACCGACCGCGCTGGGCGAAGTCGAAAACGTAGTAGGTCTTGGCCGCCTTATCGAGTGAGCCCTGCGCATAGAACTCGGTCTTGAACTGGTCGTAGCGACCATCGCTCAAACGAATTTCCTGCTGGTCCTGCTTTTTCGGCTGGAGCGAGACAAAGTTGATCATGCCACCGGGTGAGGAGCGGCCGTAGATGGCGGCGTTCGGCCCGCGGATAATCTCCACGCGATCGATGTTGCTCAGGCCGTAGCGGCCGAGGCGGTAGAATCCGTCCTTCATCTGCGACGATGCGCTGAACCCGCGCAGATTGAATGCGCCACCGATGCCGACACCGGTTAGACCTCCAATGTAAGTCATGTTCTCGTCGAGCACGGTGATATTGAAATCGTTGAAGAACTCGCTCGTGAGATTCACGATGCTGTAGGGCAGGTTCACGATCTTCGTGTTGACGCGACTGCCGGTCATCGTCTCCGAAGCGACGTAGCCGTTGACGTCGTTGCCCGACACTTGGAATTCGGACAACTGCACCACCGACTCCTTCGCGGTGTCATCGCTTTTCAGAGTGGAGGTCGCGGGTGCGGCCCCCGGCGTGGACTGGGCGGCCAGCCGGGCAAAGAGGGCGAGCAGGCACAGCCCGCGGGAAAAACGTCGAACAGCATTCATGATCATTGTCGTGAATTGATTGAGGGGTGGGGAGGTAACCGACGGATGAACGATGAAAATTTCCCTCGGCAAAGACAGCGCGGCGTCATTCAAATCGTCGCATGGAAAAGATGAAACCGGTCGCATTAAAGGACATTGCCCGGCGCGCCAAAGTGCATCTGTCGACGGTTTCGCTCGCGCTGCGCAACAGCCCCAACCTGCCCGAGCGCACCCGCGCCCGACTGCAACGCATCGCCCGGCAAATGGGCTACCGGCCCAACCCGCTCGTCTCCGCTCTGATGGCCCAGCGCGGCCGGCGCAAAGCCGTCGAAGTCCAGGCCGCCCTCGCCTACCTGCTGCTCTATCCGAAGGATTTCTTGTGGCAGCAAAATCCCCTCCATCGTTCGATCTTCCAGGGCGTCTGCGAGCGCGCGGCCGAATTCGGCTTCACCGTCACGACCATCGATCTGACGGAACTCGGTCTGACCGCCGAGCGGCTCGAGTCGATCCTCGCGGCGCGCGGGATCGTCGGCTTGCTGATGCCGCCGTTCGTCCGCGCCTCCGATTCGCTCCGCCAGCTCAACTGGAGCCGGTTCGCCGCAGTCAGCCTCGGCACGATCTATCCCCATGCGATGATCGACCACGTGAGCAACGACAACTACCAGTCGATGCGGTTGATTCACCAGCGCTGCCGCGAGCTGGGCTACCGCCGCATCGGCTTCGTCATGAACGCGAGCCTGAATCCCGTGCAGGAATTTCGCTTCAGCGCCGCCGACAAGCTGGAGCAGGACAACCTTCCTAAGGCGGAGCGCGTGCGACCGCTTTTCGCGGACATGCGCCCCGGCATCGACATCTGGCCGCGCGAGACGTTGGCGTGGTGCGAGCGCGAACGGCCAGACGTGATCGTCACGCCCGTTTCCCAACACGCAAAGCCGTGGCTCGAGTTCATCCGCCACCTACCCGGCCAACCTGCGTTGGTTTCGCTGTCGGTTCCGCGCGACAATGGCCCGCTGGCCGGAATTTTTCAGGACGGTTATGAAATCGGCTCCGTCGGAGCGCAGATACTGGTCAACAAAATCTACCGCAACGAAGTCGGCGAGCAGTCCAAACGCTGGGCGCACTTACTGGCGGGGGTTTGGCTCGATGGTCCGTCGTGTCCCCCGCGCATCACCGGCCGGCGTCAGGCGTAGCCAAAGATAGTGCAGCGGGGCGGGGATCGAAACGCGCAGGGCGCGATCCGCGCACGTCGCCTCCCCCTCGCCCGCCAACCGTTCAATCTCCCAACGGCCCGCACCGATCGGCAACTTGATCGAGGTCGCCGCATTTTCCGTCCTTTCGCGGAAAATCATTACCTGGCAGGAATCCGCGCTCACCGAACAAAAGCCCGTCCACGCCGCGCCTGAGGGCGAATCGCCGATCGGCAAAATTATCCCCGACTGCAATTCTGCCCGGTTTCGTTTCCACACGGCGATCAGTTGTCGTACGGGCTCGGCGACCGACGGCGGCAGATTCGAAACTTCGAACCACGCCAGGGGATTCGCGACGAGCGTCGTCGCGCACGCATAGTCGGCCGGATACTGGACCGGTGCCAGCGGACTGCCGGCGTAGCGCTCGGCGTTGCGCGCCGAATTCAGAAACTCGATCCGCAAGCGCTGGGGCTCCACATACCAGGAGAGTTGCCAGAGATTTCGCAATGTCGCATGCGGCCACCAGGTCCCAAAATCCGAATAGCGATTCTCCAAAAACAGACTCGTCTCCATCAGCCCAAAATAGCCCGCGCGGTTCCCCGCCGTGATATCCAAATCGATCGCGAGTTCGCCCTTCGTCTCCTGCAGCACGCGATCAACGAAGCGATGGAAATTCGCCTCCGCCGGCTTGCTCGAAAGTTTTGTGCCGTCAATTTTCACCTGCCGCACATTCCAACGCGTGAAGAGATCGACAACGGTCGCGGCGTCCTTGGCCCAGTTCACATAGTCGCCCGCCGCGTCCGGGGAAAACCACAGTCCGAGTCCCATTCCACCCGACTGCACTGCAGCCACCATCGGACTGAGTCCGCGCGGGAAACGGCTAGCGCGCGGCTGCCAGAACTGCGGATTCGAAGCCCAAAAGCCGCCCTCCCACACTCCGTTCTTACTCACGGCCGAATTGCGCGTGATGCCCTCCTGCCAGCCGTCGTCGATCTGGCACACATCGACGCCCAGTCGCCGCCCGGCCTCTATTTCGGCCAGCACAAACGACTCGCCGATCCGCGCATCGCGGTTGCGGTCGCCCCACGTGTTCGAGATCATCAGCCCGTCACGTCCGGCGCGAAAAACTCGCAGCCGCGCCTGCAATTCATGCAGCGCACGGGCCCGGCCCCAATGCCCACCGGAGTAGCCGATCGTCGACCACGCATAGCCGTCGCGCTCGGTCCCGAGGCCGTGGCCATAAAACGCCACGTGACTGCCTCGCGCCACCACATCGTGCTCAGTCAGCACTGGCCGGACCGAAGGCAACGGCGCATGTTTCAACAAAATCAAGCCCGCGCCGGTGAGCGGATCCTCAACGGACGCGAGGCACGTCGCCGCTTGCACGCTCTCATTTGGCGCCAGCCGCCATGTGCGCTCGTGCACGAGATTGTCAGCGTGATCGGTCTGATCGAAGAGTTCGACGACGCCCAGTTGCAGGTTGTCGCGCGCGAGCTTGAGATCTTCGAGCAAATCCTGTTCCGCTGCCGCGGCCGATTCCGCGCCGCCCAAGTCGCCCAGCAATTCGAACCGCGAACTGATCGAGGCGTTATCGGGAAAAATTTTGAGGTGCCAGCGATAGCCGCGACCGTCGGCGCCCAGAACCGTCAGCGTCCCGCGCCGCGACGAAGCCTCGACACTTTTTTCCGCACCCTCCTCCACCGCCCACTCGATGTGATACGGAGGTGCGAGTTTCGCTGCGCCTGGCAGTGTGGTCGTCGGAACCGAGGCTGGTTTCAGCCACTCCACGCCATCCGCGCGTAGAGATTGAGCTGCCGGCAAGCCGTTGCTCAGTTTCCAACGCCGCTCGATGAAACGATTCCCGATCGTCAGTTGGCCATCGCGCCACTCGAGCGTGGATTCAGCCGGGGCCTCCTTGGCGTTCGCGCCCGACTCAGGTTCAGCCCCGATTGCTGGCGTCAGCGGCGCGAACGTGAGTATCACACCCACACCCACCAGCGCCGGCGAAAATTGCTTCGCAGCCGAAAACCGATCCGCCGGTTTCTTGCCGACGCGACGAATCAGCAGCCACGCGATTGGATGCAGCACAAAGCCCGCGCCCAGCAGCGCCGCGATTCCGAAAACATCGCTCAGAAATCCCGCCGCAAAATTGAACAGAATACCCATCGCGCCACCACACGCCGCCACCAGCCCAAATGCGGTCGCGACGGAGCCGGCCGGCGCCACATCCGCAACCAACAGATTGGACAGGAGCAGCCAGCCACTGCACATCGCGTAGAGCAGCGCCATCGCCCCGAGCGTCGGCGCGGCGCGGTGCATCCACGGCAGCAACAACGCAACCGGCGCGACAAACGTGATCATCCCCAGCAACCGGAGGCGCGCGTCGACCAGACCCCACCCGCGCCGAATCAACCGATCGCAGGCCAAGCCGAGCGCGACAGAGGTCGCGACCGAAAACAGCGCCGGGATCCAACCCACGCGGCCCAGTTGCGGCAACGTCAGACCCAAGCGCTCCTGCAGAAACGCCGGCTGCCAGTAGAGGAGAAAAAACCAAAACGGATCGGAGCACATCCTTGCGAGGAGCACCGCGCGAAGTTGTGGCGATTGCAGCAAGGGCCTCCACCGCCCCCACACCCCGCCCTGCGCCAGATCGCACGCCCGCACGAGCGCCGGCCGATCGACCGTCACCAACGCCGCCGCGAGCGCAAACCCTGCCAAACCCGGAACGACAAACGCCCACCGCCAGCCCAGCGTCGCCGCGAGCGCGGCAATCACCGGCGCCGCGCCGATGGCTCCGCAATTCTGAATCGCACCCTGCAAGGTGAACGCCGTCGCCCGCCGCTCCGCGGGAAACCAGTTGGTCACCGAGGCGAGCACTGCTGGCATGATCCCGCTCTGTGCGATCCCCAAAAAAAACTGCGCGGCCAAAAGCTCCGCAAACGTGCGGGCCAGCCCCGCCCCGATCACCGCGAGGGACATGCCGCCAGCGAACAGCCAGAAGGTCTTTCGCGTGCCCCATTGATCGACGAGTCGCCCGGACCACAGGTAGGACGACGTGTAAGCGAGCATGAAGGCGCCGAGCAGCAGGCTGTAGTCCGCGTTGGTTAGCGCGAAGCGGCCGGCGAGCGTGACCTTGAGCGTCGCCAGCACCTGCCGATCGACGACGAACAAAAAGCCCGTCGCCCCGATCAAGCCCAGCCAAAGCATCGCACGAGGGGTATCACGCATGGCGACCACTGACGCGCAATGGAGGGACAACGTAAAGAATGCGTTGGCTCGAATCGTAGAACGCCCGCGTGCGATGTCGATCGACCTAGGAATTCCCTAGGTCCTCGGCGGGTCATAACAGTCAACCTTCGCCGTGCGTGGCCGATTCATCCCCGGTTCCCACCACGCACTCATGAAAAACTGGACTATCGGTAAACGCATCGTGTTCGGCTCCGGCCTGCTCTGCCTGCTCCTCGCGAGCTTGGGCGCCTTCGCCACGCTGCGCCTGCGCACGATCAACCAAGTCAGCGACAGCGTCGCTTTCGACTCGCTGCCCGGGGTCATTTACTCCGCAAGAATCAACTCCAACCAGGCCGAAAACCAGTTGCGCGCCGTCTCCCTGCTCATCGCGAAAACGCCGGAGGAGCGAAAGGTGATCAAGGACGAGATCAAGGCCACCAGCGCCCTGAACGCGGAGGCGATCAAAAGCTACGAGGACTCGATCTACGCCGCCGAGGACCGGCAGAACTTCGAACAACTCAAAAAAATCCGGGAAGACTTCAACGCCACCCGCGCCAAATACTTCGATCTGCTCGAGACCAACCATGACACCGCCGCCGCGTTTCTCACCAGCGAACTCACACCGCGCTACCGACGCTACTCGGACGCGGGCAACGTCCTCTTCAACTACAACGCCAAGATCGGCGATGAACGCGGCCACGCTCTCACCGCGATCGTCACGAACACGGTTCGCTTGTTGCTCGTGACCGCCGTCACCGGCCTCGCGATCAGCCTCGTCTTCTCGTTGCTCAGCGTGCGCAGCATCAACACGGTGCTCGGTCGCATCACCACCGAACTCAACGCCGGCGCCGATCAGACCGCCGCCGCCGCCGAACAGGTTTCCGCGTCGAGCCAGTCTCTGGCCGAAGGCTCCAGCGAGCAGGCCGCCTCGCTCGAAGAGACCAGTGCCTCGCTTGAGGAGATCACGAGCATGACCAAGCGCAACGCCGAGTCGGCCAACCAGGCCAAGCAACTCTCCCACCAGACCCGCCACGCCGCCGAGTCCGGCGCCGCCAGCATGGCCGAGATGAAAAAAGCCATGGATGCGATCAAGGATTCCTCCGCGAGCATCGCCAAAATTGTGAAGACGATCGACGAGATCGCGTTTCAAACGAACATCCTCGCGCTCAACGCCGCCGTCGAGGCCGCCCGCGCGGGCGAGGCCGGCGCCGGTTTCGCCGTCGTCGCCGAGGAAGTCCGCTCGCTCGCCCAACGCTCCGCGCAATCCGCAAAAGAAACCGCCACCAAAATCGAGGACTCCGTGGCCCGCAGTGAACACGGCGTGCTGATCAGCGCCAAGGTCGCCCAGAGCTTCGAGGAGATCGTCACGAAGGCACGGAAGGTCGACGCGCTCGTCGCCGAAATCGCCACGGCATCGAACGAACAAAATCAGGGCATCGGCCAAGTCAGCACCGCCGTCGCCCAGATGGACAAGGTCACCCAATCCAGTGCCGCCAATGCCGAGGAAACCGCCGCCGCCTCCGAGGAACTGAGCGCCCAGGCCGACATGATGCGCGAGTCCGTCCGCCATCTCCAAAAACTCGTCGGAAGCACCGCCGCCGCCGGCGTTTCCAGCGCTTCGCGGCCGGCCGCCACGCCCGTCTCCGTCGCGCCGAAGTCCACCGCCAATCCGAGCAGCCCGGCCATCACGCAGCATCGCGACCGCACCGCACCGGCTGCCGTCACCGCCGCCAGCCACAGCGCGCAGAACGACGCGTTCTTCAACTGAGCCGAAGCGTGGCAGCTGGGGTGGAGGGCGTTGCCCTCAACGCGCCCCGCCTCAACCCAACCTCGGCGCAATTCCCGCTCCAACCCGCCAAGGGCCGCCGAGGAATTCTGCTTGTTCGGTCCGTTTGAGACCTTCACTGCTCTGGGCATGGAGCGCCCGTCCCGCCCACCCGATCCGACCGCGCCGAAACCCATCCGGGTGTTCGTCGCCGACGATCATGGGATCGTGCGCGACGTCGTGAAACTCCTCCTCAGCCGCACCGCGGGACTGGAGCTCGCCGGAGAAGCCAGCGACGGCCGCGCGCTCGTCGAAAGCGTGCTCGCTGCGTCGCCCGATGTGATTGTCGTGGACATCTCCATGCCGGAACTGAACGGCCTCGAAGCGATCCGCAAAATCAAAGCCCGCGGCTTCGCCGGCGCCGTAGTTCTACTCTCGTCGCACGACGAGCGCCGCTACGTCGCCGAAGGCCTCGCGATCGGCGTGACCGCCTACGTTCATAAAGACGATGCGTTCGAACGCTTGATCGAGGCCATGCAAGCGGCGCTGCGCGGCGAGGTCTGGCTGAGTCCGCGGCTGGCCGCCTTCGCCAACGACCCGGTCGAACCGACACCTTTCCAGCGACTCAGCCCGCGCGAGCACGAGGTGCTGCAGCTCCTCGCCGCCGGCCACAACACCAAGGAAGCCGCGGACAAACTCGGCGTGAGCGCGAAGACCATCGAGTATCACCGGCTCAACCTCTTCACCAAACTTGAGGTCAAGGGCCTCGCCGATCTCGTGCGCATCGCCGTGAAAGAGGGCCTGATCGAGCCGTAGCGGTCGGGCTGCTTTCTGCGCGTCCCGCTTCGCGCTGCCAGCCGTCTTGGCGTTTTCCCTTTTCACCCCGTCGTCGCCCGCCACGCTCCCTCCGATGCGCGTCCTCGTCGCCTTCGACAAATTCAAGGACTCCCTCACGTCTCCCGCCGCCTGCGCGCTCGCCGCCGATGCGCTCCGCGCCGCCCGGCCCGACTGGCAGCTCGATCTCTGCCCGCTCACCGACGGCGGCGAAGGCTTCTGCGACATCCTTACCCGCGCCGCCGGTGGCACCGTCGAAAAATTCTCCGTCGCCGGCCCGCGCGGCGACCCGATCGACGCCGAGGTCGGTTTCGTCGCGCTCGAAAAAATCCCGCCGGGCGCGCGCGCCCTGCTCGCAATCGGAAACCGAGATTCGAAAATCAAAAATCCCACCGTTGCCGTGATCGAGATGGCGTGCGCCTCCGGCCTCGCCCTCCTCGCACCCGATCAACGCAACCCGTGGCACGCGTCCACCCTCGGAACCGGCGAACTTCTCCGCGCCGCCGCGCGCCCAGGTGTCGCCGCGATCCTCCTCGGCATCGGCGGCAGCGCGACAAATGACCTCGGCCTCGGCGCGCTCGCGGCGCTCGGGCTCGAATTCTACTCGACGCACGGCGAAAAAATCTTTCCACCGGTTCCCGCAAGCTGGCCCGATATTTCCCGCTTCGGCGGACGCGTCGCCGGCGATCTTCCACCGATCCGCATCGCGTGCGATGTTACCAACCCCTTGCTCGGCCCACGCGGCGCTGCAGCGATTTACGGCCCGCAAAAAGGACTAGCCGCGGGCGACGTCACCAAACTCGATCACTCCGCCGCGCGGCTCGCCCTCATGCTCTGCCACCACTGCGGCACGCCGGATTTGTTGATCGATTTGCCCGGCGCCGGTGCGGCCGGTGGGCTCGGCTTTGGCCTCATGGCCGCCGCGCGCGCGCAGCTTCTGCCCGGCTTCGATCTCGTTTCCGCGTGGCTCGATCTCGCTCCGAAAATTTCCGTCGCCGATCTCGTGATCACCGGCGAGGGGCGCTTCGACGAGAGTTCGCTCACCGGCAAGGGCCCCGGCGCGATCGCCGCGCAGGCGATCGCGCTCGGCAAACGCGTCCATGTTTTCGCCGGGGCGGTGCGCGCACCCGCGCGCGACGGGCTCACGCTCCACGCGATCACCGCGGAGGGCACGCCGCTCACGGAGGCCTTGCGCGCGGCGGAACAGAACCTTTCTTCCCACATCGCTGCCACGTTTCGCTGAGTCCGCTACCCCATCCCGGATCTCCCACTCTGCCCGCCCGCCGGAGCAACCCCACCACGCCCGCAATCGCTCCACGTGCGCTCCCTGTTTTACACCGGATCGATCCTCTCGCTGCTGCCGGTTATGGGCGTGCCACTGCCGCTGGCGCTCGCGCTCGTTTTTCGCGCGAATTTCGTGGTGATGGACGGCCTGCAGTTCATCACCACCCCCTTCACCGCCGCGCCGATTTTCTACGGCACTTACTAACTCGGCAAAACCATCGTCCCGGCAGCCCACTTCGAAACCACAATCATCCCGTCGCCCGCCGTGACGCCCACTGACGATACTCGCCCGGCGGAGTTGCGACCCGCGCCGGTCGAGCCGCCACCCAACAAGCCTCGGCTCGGTCGTCGGCTGGGCAACGCCGTCAACGCGCTCATCATCGGGGGCCTCGTGGTCGGGGCGCTGCTCGGCGCACTCCTCGATCTGTTTTATTGGCTGCTGCGCCCCCGCGCCGCTTCCGGCTCGACCGATCCGACCGGCCCGCCACAGTGATCGATCATGTTCGGATCGTTGCGCCCGCCCGGGCTGAATTTCCTTCCCACTCTCCTCGTCGCCGCGCTCGGCCTCGCGGGCTGTAGCGCCAACAAGCCACCGGCCCCCAAGCCCGCCGCGCCGCTCTTCGTGCCGCCGGTCGCGGTCGCGCCCGAACCGCCGAAGGAAAATCTTCCACCCGTCATGCTCGGCATCGACGTGCTCGAGGCCGAAGGCTTCGCCGCCGTGCGGGGAAAACGCATCGGCCTGCTCACCCATCCCGCCGGCGTCAACCGCCGCGGCCTCTCCACGATCGACGTGTTGCGCCGAGCGCCCGGCGTGCAACTCGTCGCGCTCTTCGCCGTCGAGCACGGCCTCTACGGCGATCTGCCCGCGGAAAAACCGTTCCCCGACAAGGTCGATCTGCGCACGGGGCTGATGGTTTACTCGCTCTACAAGGGCAACCTTGTCCGCGCCACGCCCGCGCAGCTCAAGGGCATCGACGCCCTCGTGATCGATCTGC
Organism: uncultured Opitutia bacterium; assembly: GCA_903896015.1. Lineage (GTDB taxonomy): Bacteria > Verrucomicrobiota > Verrucomicrobiia > Opitutales > Opitutaceae > CAITWF01. The sequence goes on from CAITWF010000051.1 coordinate 72,704, forward strand.
AGGACATCGGCACGCGCAGCTACACGTTTGCCAGCGCGATGAAGGTCGCGATGGAAGCGTGTTTCGAAGCCGGCAAGGAAGTCATCATCCTCGATCGGCCGAATCCGCTGGGCGGACTCAAGGTCGACGGCCCGATGCTCGACGCCAATCGCATGAGCGATGTCGGCCGTTTCCGCGTGCCCTATGTGCATGGTCTCACGATCGGTGAGCTCGCGCTGATGGTCCGCAACGAACAGCCGCCCGGCGGACTCAACATCACGGAAGCCGCGCGCACTAAGGGCAAACTCACCGTCATCCCGATGCACGGCTGGACGCGCGCCATGCGCTGGCCCGAGACCGGCCTGCCGTTCATCGGCACGTCGGGCCTCGTGCTGGATTTCGGTGCGTGTGAAGGCTACCCGATGACCGGCCTCGGCTGCATCCTCGGGGGATTCCGCCACGGCGTCGGCGATCAATTTCCGTTCCGTGGCGTCTCGCACCAGACCGTGAAAATCGATCCGCTCGAAAAGGAACTGCGCGCGCTCAACGTCCCCGGCATCTCGTTCCGCCGCGTCACCGTGCCCAACGCCAAAACCGGCCAGCCCGGCGTCGGCCTCTACATCGACATCACGGACTACGATGCGTGGAATCCCACTGAGCTGAGTTTCTGGCTCATGAAACTCACGTGCAAACTGGAGCCGAAGAATCCGTTCATCGCAGCGACCGAGGCGCAGCGTCGCACGTTCCTTGTGCACGTCGGCTCGCAGGCCTTCTTCAACGATCTTGTCACAAAGGGCCGCAACCTCGACGTCGCCGCGTGGCTGAAAACCTGGCACGAGCAGGATCGGATCTATCAGGAGCAGAGCAAAAAATTCTGGCTGTATCGCTGAGCCCGTCGCCGCGTCGCGCGGATGACACAATCGCGATCTAATAATTCGTTGCCCCGTCCCCTGAATTATTAAATCTCGCCGCATGCCCCGCCCGAAAAAGATTTCGCAGACGCAGCTCGCGCAGGAACTCGGCATTTCGCAGGCCCTCGTCTCGCTTACGCTCAACGGCCGCAAGGCCGGCATCAACACCGAGACCTACGACCGCATCTGGGCGCATGCCGTCAAGCGCGGCTACCGCCCCAAGGGCATGCATCCCGCCGCCTCGCCCGCCGCGCAGGCCCAACAGATTGGCATCGTGCTGCGCGCCCCACTGCGCCTCAACACGCCCTCGATCTATTTCGGCCACGTGCAGCACGGCCTCCACACCACGCTCGAGGTGCGCGACGTGCGCGCCATCTTCATCGGCTCAGAGGATCAGCTTGACGCAGCGAAATTGAAACGCGCGCTCACAAAAGGCACGGCGTTTCACGGCCTTGTACTCATCGGTGAAGTCGCGCGACCCTTCCTTGATCGGCTGCGACGCTTCAATCTTCCGATCGTTGCCGTCTCCGCGCGCTACCCCGGACTGTGCCACTCCGTGCTCGGCAACGAGCCGTCGGCGCTTGAGTCGCTCGTGCAGCACCTCATCGCGTTCGGCCACAGACGCATTGGCTGGATTGGTGGCAACATCGGGCTGGGCCGGCATGAGGCGCGGTTTCAGGCATTGCAGACCGCGCTCGCCCGCGCCGGCCTCCAACTCGATCCGCGCTACAAAATCAAGCGCCAGGAAGCGGATCGCGCCGAGGGCGTCGAGGCCGCGCACGAACTGCTCGCGCATGCGGGCCGGGCGGATTTTCCCACGGCGTTGGTCTGTTACAACACCTCGATGGCCGACGGCGCGCTCAAGACCCTGCTCCGTCAGGGCTGGCGCGTGCCCCGCGATCTAAGCCTCGCCAGCGCCGACGTGTCGCCCATCGCCACCGAGGGCACGCCGCGCATCACCGCTGCCGGCACCAATCCGGAAAAGCTCGGCGAAGCCGCCGCCCGCCTCATCGTCCAAGGCGCCACAGCCGATCAGGGTTTCACCGACTTGATGCTACCCGCACAGCTTTTCGTTGGCGACACCACCGGACCGGCAAGTAAGGCGTAGCCGCGGGAGAGGTGCGCCCTCCCGCTCGGTGCGCCCTCCTTTTCGTCCGCCCCTTCCGGACTTTCCGCTTGGCATCTGATAATTATTAGACTCAATTTCCCCTACCCCGCCATGACCCCCTACGACTACGCCGTGCTGGCCTTCTACTTCGGGTTCATGCTGGCCATCTCCTGGGTGTTCCGGCGGTTCGTGACCAACGTCAGCGATTATTTCCGCGGCGGCGGCAAGGCGCTCTGGTGGATGGTGGGCGGCTCGGCGTTCATGATGTCGTTTAGCGCGTGGACGCTCACCGGCGCCGCGAGCCAGGCCTACCGCAACGGCTGGCCGATCATCGCGATCTACGTCGCCAACTCGCTCGGGTTTCTGATCAACGCGCTGCACTTTGCGCCGAAATTCCGCCAGATGCGCGTCGTCACCGGCATCGAGGCCGTGCGACTGCGTTTCTCGAAAGCCAACGAGCAGGTCTTCACGTGGCTCCAGTTGCCGCTCGGCACGCTTCAGGCCACGCTGCATCTCAACGCCGTCTCGGTCTTCGTTGCCGCCGTGTTCGGCTTCGATCTTTCGCTGACTGTCATCGCGCTCGGTGTCGTCGTGCTCACCATCGCGCTCCTCGGCGGCAGTTGGGCCGTCATCGCCGGCGATTTCATCCAGATGCTGATCCTCATGCCGGTGTGCCTCACGGTCACCGTGCTCGCGGTCGCCCGACTCGGCGGACTCGGCAGCTTCATCGACAAGCTTCCGGTGGGGCACCTCGATTTCGGCACGCTGTTCAGCAAGGATTTTCTCGCGCTGTGGTGCGTCGCGATGCTGCTCAAACAGGTGATCAGCACGAACAACCTCCTCGATGCGAACCGCTACCTCAGCGTTAAGGACAGCCGGCACGCGCGATGGGCCGGTTTTCTCGGCAGCGGGCTCTACCTCCTTGGCATCGTGATCTGGTTCGTGCCGCCGATGGCCGCACGGGTGCTGTATCCCGATCTGCACGCCCAGTTTCCGCACCACGATCATCCGGATGAGGCCGCGTTCATCGCGATCACACGCGCCGTCGCGCCCGTCGGGATGCTCGGGTTGCTCGTCAGCGGCATCTTCGCCTCGACCATGTCGGCCATGGACGCCGGGCTCAACAAAAGCGCCGGCATTTTCATCAAGAATTTCTACCAGCCCGTCATGAAGCCCGATGCGCCCGACCGCCATCTGCTCAAAGCCGGCAAGGTCATCACGCTCATTCTTGGCGCACTCATCATTCTTGCCGCACTGAAATTTAGCCAGCTGAAGCAACTCGATCTCTTCATCAAGATGCAGCGCATCAGCATCCTCATCGGCGTGCCGATCACGGTGCCGCTCGTGCTCGCACTGATCATCCGGCGTACACCGGCGTGGTCAGGCTGGAGCACCGTGCTGGTCGGTTTCGCCGGCTCGATCTTCCTCGAGGACTACGTCTCGATCGACTGGGCGGCGCGCACGTTCGCCCATGGCGCCGTGCTCGACGCCACGTCGCAGGAATACTGGCGGCAGGCGATCCAGCTCCTGGGCAACGTCGCGCTCGGCACCACGTGGTTTTTGTTCACGACGCTGTTTTGGAAAAAGTCCCCGCCCGCCGATCGCGAGCGCGTGGAAAGATTTCTCACCCGCCTCGACACGCCGATCGACTTCGCCGCCGAGGAAGGCGCGGGCGCCGCCAATGACGCCCGCCAGGCCGCCGCCGTTGGCTGGCTCTGCGTCGCCTATGGGTCATTTGTGATTCTGCTCGTGCTCATCCCCAATCCGCTCACCGGCCGACTCGCGTTTCTCGGCTGCGGCGGACTCGTCGCAGGCATCGGCGCGGTGCTCGTCCGCCAAGGCCGGCGCGTTGTTCCCGCGCCATGAACGCGCGCGGAAAAATTCTCCGGCTCCCGCCGAACCGCGTGTGGCGCACCTATCCCGGCGGCCGCACGCTCGAGACCCTCGCCGGCGCCGCGGCGCCCGCCGATACCCATCTCGCCGAAGACTGGATCGCCTCGACTACGCGCGCCATGAACCGCGGCCGCGAGCAGATCGCGGAGGGCGTTTCGCAGGTCTGCGTCGGCCTCGATCCGACGCCGCACGATTTCGCGCACCTGCTCGCCAGCGATCCGGACTATTTCCTCGGCACGGCGCACGTAAAAAAATTCGGCGCCTCGCCACAGCTGCTCGTGAAATTTTTGGACAGCGGCACGCGGCTTCACTTCCAGGTTCACCCGACGCGTGAGTTCGCCCGGAAATTTCTTCAGTCGCCGAGCGGCAAAACCGAGGCCTACCACGTGCTCGCCGTGCGCGCTGGCACCCCGGGATCGGAACCGACCGGCTACATCTATGTCGGCTTCCAGCGACCACCCTCGCGGGACAAGCTGCGCCGCATGATCGAGGCTCAGGACATCGCCGCGATCGAAGCCTGCTTCGACAAAATCGCGGTGCAGCCCGGCGATACGTTCATTATTCCCGGCAGCACGCCCCACGCGCTCGGCGCCGGGGTGTTCATGGTCGAGATTCAGGAACCGAGCGATCTGGTCGTGCGGTTCGAATTTGAACGCGCAGGTTACGTGCTCCCCGAGTCGGCGCGCTTCATGGAGCGCGGGCTGGAGTTCTGCCTCGACGTGTTCAACTTCGCGCCGCTCACCCCGGCCGACCTCGACGCGCGCGTGCGCTGCCGTCCGCGTTTACTCAAAGATCTCGGCGCCGGCTCGTGGACGGACGAACTCATCGGCACCGCGCAAACCGATCGCTTCCGTGTGACCAAAACCCATCTCGTCGGTCCCGTGGTTAAGGATGAAACTACCTGCACCATCGCGATCGTCACGGCGGGCCGCGTGACGGTTGAAGCCGGCGGCGAAACACACCGGCTCAACCCCTTCGAAAAATTCTTTCTTCCCGCCGGGATCGGTCGCGTGACGTTAACGCCCGAGTCGCACGCCGAAATACTGGAGTGCCACCCTCCCATCGCCTGACTCCGCGTCCACCCCGCCGCTCTTTTTTCCAATGCCTCGTCCTGCTGCAATCCTCGCCGTCCTCACCCCGACTGAAGTCCGCGAATTCCTGCCTGAGCCGCTGCTCACGCAACTGAGAGCGCTCGCGCCCGACTTCCGCCTCGTCGATCCACTCACGCTCGGCGAGGGCGTGTTCGCCCGCGAACTTGCCACGATCGATCCCGAGGTGTTGCTCGGCTGCTGGAAAACGCCGCTCCTGCCCGCCACGCTCCCACCGCGCTTGCGCTACGTCTGCTACCTCACGGGCTCGGTGAAACGCCTCGTCACCCGCGCGCATCTCGAGGGTGGGCTCGCAGTCACCAATTGGGGCAGCTCGATCAGCCGCACCGTCGCTGAGTGCGCGCTCTTCCATATCCTCGCGTGTCTGCGCAACACCTCGCACTGGGCTCTAGCGATGCACCAACCCGGCGTCGCGGCGTGGAAGAACGGCCTTACCGACGCGCGCTCGCTTTTCAGTCGCTCGGTCGGCATCCACGGCTTCGGGCCCGTCGCGCGCGAACTCGTCGCACTGCTCAAGCCGTGGGGCTGCCCGATCACGGTGTTCGCGCCCGATGCCACCGCCGATCTCGCGCGGGCGCACGGCGTCGAGCGCGCCGCCTCGCTTGAGGTGCTATTCGCCGAAAATCAAATCATCGTCGAACTCGCGCCGTTGATTCCCGCGACGACTGGAATCGTCGACGAAAAAATCCTGCGCCTAATCCGCCCCGGCGGCGTGTTCGTCAACGTCGGCCGCGGCGCCGTGGTCGACGAAGCCGCCCTGCTCACAATCGCGCGGGAGAAAAAAATCGCGATCGGTCTCGACGTTTACACCGAGGAGCCGCTGCCAGCGGCGAGTGGCTTTCGCGCGCTGCCGCACGTCAGCCTCACACCGCACATCGCCGGACCCACGATTGATCGCTACGCCGACGCCGGTGCGTTTGCCGTTAAAAACCTCCGCGCCTACACCGAGGATCGGCCGCTCGAGGCCGTCATCACGCCGGAGGTTTACGACTTTTCATCCTGATTCCTCTCATGCCCGCAACCTCCGCCTACCGCCACTGGCAGCTCGCCGCCAAAAAACTTCTCGAGCCGCTCGCCGCGCTCATGCGTCCCGGAGCCGCCGATATTCCGATCAAGGGCGCCGCGAGTGATCACGACGCGCAGGCGGATCGGCTGGAAAGTTTCGCCCGTCCGCTTACGCTCGCGGCGTTTTTCCTCCAGAGCGAACCGCACCCCGACGACATCACGTTTCGCGAAAAGTTAGCGGCGTGGTTCCGCGCCGGCCTGGTCGCCGGCAGCGACCCGGCCTCGCCGCAGTATTGGGGCCCCGACGCCAATTATCACCAACACCACGTCGAGATGGGCCTGCTCTCGATCGCGTTGCAGCTCGCCGAACGGGATCTGTGGACGACGCTCACGCCCGCGCAAAAAGATCAGGTCGCGCGCTGGCTCGCCGCCTGCCGCGGCGGCGGGATCGTCAACAACAACCATCTCTTCATGTCCGTGCATATCCTCGAGTTTCTCGGGAAGCACGGCTACGCTCATCGCACCGATCGCGCGGTCATCACCGCGCACCTCAACCAACTTGAGACGATGCACCGCGGCGGCGGCTGGTTCGAAGACGGCATCAACCAGGCCTACGATCACTACAACGCCTACGCCTTTCACTTCTACGGCCTGATGTGGGCGCGGCTCCACGGTGCGAACGATCCCGTGCGCGCGACACGCTGGCGCGAGTGGGCGCGGCTGTTCGTCCAAGACTACCAGTATTTTTTTGCCGCGAGCGGCGAGCACAGCGCATTCGGCCGCTCGATCACGTATCGCTTCAACTGCCTCAACGTCTTCGGCCTCGCGCTCGCGGAAAATGCCACCGAGCTCGCGCCCGGCCTGCTGCGCCGGCTCTGCACGCGCAATCTCAACTTCTTTCTCTCGCGCCCGATCTTTCAGGAACAGGGATGCCTCAGCGCCGGCTTCACCGATCGCTTCGACAAAATCATCGAGACGTATTCGTGCGCGGCGTCGCCGTATTGGGCCGCGAAAGGCTTCTCGCCGCTGCTGCTGCCGCCGTCGCACGCGTTTTGGAATGACGCGGAGCAGCCGCTTCCCGCCGAAGCCCCCGGCGGCTTCGTGCGTGTGATGCGCGCGCCCGGGCTCGTCACGCGCAGCACGCCGACCGGCGACATTGAAATTCTCAACGCCGGCTCGATGGTCGGCAACACCCAGCTCCGCTATGGCGCATGGAAGTGGAGCAAGCTCAGCTACCGCACCGGCGTCCACTTCACCTACGCGTTCCCGGAGATCACAAATTTCTCCTTCGACAGCGCACTCATCGCGCAGCTCGACGACGGCCGCGTTTTTGGCCGCCACTCCACGGTCGCCGTCGAACTCGAGGCCGATCATCTCGGCTTCACGTCCAACCTCGGGTCGAAGACCGGCCAGATCAACACAAGCGCCGAGACGTTCGTGTTCTGGCGAGCGGGCTGGCTGCTCCAGGTCCACCGCATCGATCCACGCCAGCCGGTCATGTTTCGCGTTGGCGGATTTGCGCTGCCGCTTACCGAACCGCACGCCCTGCGCTCCGATCCCGGCGCGGTGCTTTCGGCCTTCTCGTCGGATCATCAACGCGGCACCGTGCTGCAGGCGCTGCTGGGCTTTTCTGCACAGGAGTGGGACACGCGTTTCGACGAGACCACCGAGCGGCGTCACGTCGCCGCGCCCTATCACGTCACTCCGATTCTGAAAACTGCGCGCGTGTCCGGACCCGTCGCGCTCGCCGCGCTCGTCTGGGCCGGCACCGACCACGCCGAATCGGCGTCTTGGCAAATCGTTTCCGGCTCCGCCGGCGCGTGGAAACTCATGCACCCGAAACTCGGTGCATGGGATATCTCCCACTGGTCGCTCCCCGCCCTCACATGAAACCCGCCTCCCTCATTTTTCTTCCGCTCGTGGTTTCGCTCTCGGCCCTTGCCCGCGACAAAGCACCGGCGGGCCTCTACGAATCCTACACCGGCTTCGCGATCGCCGCTGAGCCCGTGCTGCCGGCGAAGGAGACGCACCCGTCGCTGTGGTTCTCCGCCGCCGAAATCCCCGCGCTCAAGGCTCGGCTCACCGCCGACGACTTCGGTCGCACCCGCTGGTCCGCGATCCAAAAACTCGCCAATCTTTCCGCCCCGCTCCCGCCCGCGCCTGTCGCTACCGGCCCGGGCGACAAGAACGAGGCGATCCACAAATACTATGGTGCGCTGTCGATGGCCGCGCGCGCCCACGCGCTCGTCGCGCTGCTCGCCAGCGACGAAGCCACTCGCGCCGCCCATCGCGCGCGGACGATCGAACTACTCCTGCGCGCCTACGACGGCCCAATCTTCCAGCTCGATTCCAGGACGCAGGGCAGCGCCGTCGACGAAATCTACCGCGGCTCGTGGCTGCAAAATTACGCCGCCGCCTATGACTGCATTCAGCCCTCGCTCGACCGCGCGACCGACGAGAAAATTCGCGCGCGCCTCGCGCTGGAGGCCGAGTGTGTTTACGAAAATCTCTACGCGTGGACCCCCGACAGTCCGCACAATCACCTTTCGAAACCCGCGTGGGGCCTCGGCTCGATCGCGCTCGCGCTACCCTCTCATTCGCACGCGAAGCTCTGGCTGGGTCGCGCGATCGAGGCGGCGAACAAAAACACGCGCTACTTTTTCAGCGGTGACGGAATCTACCGTGAGGGCAGCCACTATCTGATGTTTTCACTCACGAACTTTCTGCCGTTCCTCTATCACTACCGCAACGTCAGCGGCGTGGACGCGTTTCCCGCGTTTCAGCCCGTATTCGAAGACATGATCGAGGCGCGCAACAGCCACGGCTGGCTGCCGAACATCGAGGACTCTTACATCCGCCCGACTCCCACGCACCTCGCCGCCGCCGCCTATCGGAACGCGCACACGCGCCTGCACTCCTCCGCGCCGCTTGCCGAACTGCTGGCGTGGAGCTACGCGACGTGTGACCTCGCGCCCTTCGAAAAGGCGCGGGCCGATGACGGCTTCAACTACACCGGCGCGAGCCTCGACTACCCGCTTGAGATCGAGGAACTGCTCACGCACGACGCCTCGATCCGCGCCACCGCGCCCGACCTCACGCCGAACATTATTCTCGCCGGTGGCCAATCGTATTTCCGCGACAGCTGGACGAATCGCGGAGCGGGCCAGCGCTACCTGCTCTTTCACGGCGTCGCCGTGGCCGACAACCACAACCACGACGATCAGTTGAGTTTCCTGCTCGAAGCCGAGGGCCAGATGATGTGCTCCGACTCCGGCTACTCGCGCGGCACCTACACCGGCGAGGAGCGCACGAAATGGTATAACACCGCGCCCGCGCACAACACGCTCACCTTCGACGGCAAACCCGCCGTCGACTCCGCGCCCAATGCCACCCCGCCCTCGCTCTTCCGCGTTGATCAACCCGGTCTCGTCGGTGAGGAGAAGGAGGCGTTCTTCGGCAAGGACGGAAAAGCCGCCGCGTGGCGCCGCGCGATCTTTTGGATCGCGGGCGACTACTACGTCGTCGCCGATCGCGTGAACGCCAAGCAGTCCGGCAAGATCGCCGGCTACCTGCACGCCGGCCGCGGCACGCTCGCCACGGATGGCGGGCAACGCACCTGGACTTATTCCGCCGATCGCTATGGCTCCGCTGCGCAACTTCACACGTGGATCGCCGCGCCGGGCGCGACGCTCGCGGAGAAGAAAGGCGAGCTCACCTACATCAAAGGCGATTACGCCGAGTTTCCCTACGTGGGGCTCGACGCGACCGGCGCCGACGCCGCGTGGCTCACACTCCTCAAACCAGCCCCCGCCGGCAGCGCGGGGTCCGCGTTCACTGCCACCGATCGCAGCACGGCGACCTTTTCCGCGCTCCTCGTTAGCGCGGCCGATCACCGCAGTTTCATGGTCGCGCAAGGCAAACCCGGCACGCACGTGAAACTCGATGACGTCGAGACCGACGCCGCCTTCGCGCTCGTGCGCCGCGACCTTGCCGGTCACGTGCTCACGTTCGCCGTGCTCGACGGCACGTCGCTCTCCGTCGCTGGCAAAGAAATCTGGCGCGCGGAAAAAGTCACTAACGCCGCCCGCGTGCTCGCCCCATGAAGTCCCGGCCCCGCGCGCTCACGGCCCGGCTGCTGCTGATTATATTTTAGCGCTTGGCGCGGAAAAGCCCGTCGCGCTTCCCGCGCGAACGACGCGCACAGCCATCGCGCCCGCAACCACTGCCCACCCCGCCGCGTCTTCCGCGCCATGAAGTTCTTCTGTGTTCTCGCCGCCCTGCTCGCTGCGCCCGCGTTTGCCGCGGAGCCCTACGATCTGGACCAAACAGACCTTGCCTCGCTCGCCGCAGCCGAGCCCGCGGCGCTCCGGGCAAAAATCGCGACCGTGGTCGACAAACCCGGTGCCTCGCCCACTGGCGACGCTCACGATTACGTCAGCTATGCCCGCTACTGGTGGCCCGATCCGTCGAAGCCCGACGGCCTGCCCTACGTGCAGCACGACGGGAAGCACAACCGCGAGCAAGTCGCCCGCGGCGACGAATATCGCCTCGGCCATTTTTGCGACAATGCGGAGAAACTCGCCGCGGCCTGGCGCGTAAACCACGACGAGGCCGCCGCGCGCCGCGCCGGCGAATGGCTGCGCGCCTGGCTCGTCACACCAGCCACGCGGATGACCCCCAACCTCGAATATGCACAAGTCCGCCTCGGACGTGATAACAACCACGGCAGCGCCTCGGGCGTGCTCGACGGCCGCGGGCTCGCGAGGGTGATCAACGCGCTCCAGTTGCTCCACGACTCGCCCGCACTCGCACCCGGCGACGAAGAAAAGATCCGCGCGTGGTTCAGCGACTACTTGCGGTGGCTCCAGACCGCCAAAACCGCGAAAGCCGAGCACGCCGCCAAGAACAACCACGGCTCCTGGTTCCTCGCGCAAATTATCCCAATCGCCCGCTACCTCGGCCGCGACGATCTCGCGCGCGAACTCTGCGAGGAGGACAAGGCACGCATCGCGAGCCAGTTACAGCCCGACGGCAGCCAGCCCGAGGAAATTCGCCGCGTCGACGGCCTCGGCTACAGTCGGTTCAACCTCGAGGCCCAGAGGCACGTCGCGCGCGTCGCCGCCACGCTCGGCATCGACTTGTGGGCTTACACCGCGCCCAACGGCGCCAGCCTCCGCCTCGCCGTCGATTTTCTCCGGCCCTACAATCAGGCGCCCGAAAAATGGCCGCATACGCAGAACGAAAAGCTTCCGCCCGGCTTTCTCGACGGCCTGATTCAGGAAGCCGCCGCGCACGCACCGAAAAAATAGGGCACGATCGCGAGCCGGTTGCCGCGTCGAAGGTTCCCAAACGCCGGGCACATGGCGCGGTGCTTGGGCACTGACGTAACAACTGCCCGCATCTGGCCGATATTTACGCCAATCAGTCCATCGCGTCAGCTTTGAGGCGCCATTTCCTGAACCGTGCTTTCCGCCAAAGAAAAATCTGCGTATGCACTTGGCGTAACTGGGGTGAAATCTCCAGTTAGCCTTCTGATTGCTTGCTCCGTCGCGCCGGCTTGACGGCCCGGCACAAGTGTAGCACAGTTGTGCCATGAGTAATACGACCGTGATGTTTCGCGCGCGCATCGACAAACGCCGCGTCGCAAATGCCGAGCGCATATTGTCTAAAATCGGAGTCACACCCGGCCAGTTCGTTGGTATGGCATTCGCGCAGGTCGAGTTGAAAAATGGCATTCCTTTTCCAGTGACCGCGTTAGAAACGGACGATGGGTTTTTGCCTCATCAACCCAATGCGGTTACGACGGCGGCCATCAATGAGCCGCTCGCGGCATTGCGCCGCCACGCCACCGTGGCCTCGGCTCTAGGAAGTATTACTCCCCGTGCGCAAGGTCGTTCTAAAAAGTCAGTTTGAACGAGACTGGCGGAAGTGGGTGGCGGGAACTCCTGCCGAAGAGGAGGCGCGAAACGTCATGACGTGTATTGCCGAGGATCGTCCGCTTGCTTCGAAAAACCGGGATCACCCCCTGAAGGGACAGTGGAGCGGCTGCCGGGATTGTCATGTGCGCGGCGATTTGGTCGTGATCTACTCGCTCTTACCAGGGCTCGTGGCATTCCATCGGATCGGCTCGCACAGCGAATTATTCGGCTGACGGGCAGTTTACCGGTTGTTCGACGAGCCGTGCAAGTTTCAAGGATTCCCTGCGCATAAGGCCTGCTGTTGGTGGTTACGCCAAGTGCATATCCAGTAAGAAAAAAGGGTAGTGTCCGGAGAGTTCAGCAAAAAGGCGGAACATGGTAAGTGGTTTGGTGCTAAAGCCAAAAACCACCAACAAAGGAAAACCATGAACCGCCCGAAGCGAAACGATGCAGTGATCAACGTAACGAAACAAGATCTG
>CAITWF010000052.1 GCA_903896015.1 uncultured Opitutia bacterium
AGGGTCGCCAATCTGGGCGCCACCCAACTGCGCTCCCGCGGAGAGTAGCGGAAAAATCGTGCCGAAGATAACGGAATGCCAACGCCCTTTCATCTCCGCCGCCAATTCTGCTGTTTGCTCGCGCATCGCGGTCGTCTTTTCCCGTGCAACCCATGCGCGCTGCTCCGCGTCCGCGATGTTTGCGACCAGTATTATTTCGCACTCCAAATGACGTCGAAACTTAGTCAGTTGCTCGTGATGTTGCTCTTTGAACCGTGCAATCTCGTCGAAAGGGACATCGGCTCCTGGACTAGGAAGCACCTCACCTAGGTAAATTTCACGAATCGAATCTGTCGGGTGAGGTGTTGCAATACCCGCCACGGGTAGACTGCCCGTAATCAACGCCGCACAATGCGCATCGTTCGTGATCGGCAGCAAACGTTTCGTCGAGCTACGTCCGATAACGCATGCCAAGTAGGACATGAATTCGGCGGCGACCCATCCTTCCAATTCATACCAAGAGTAGTTCACCCGTTGTGCTACCCCAAGCCTGCACATTTCCGCTCCCAAGTAGTCCAGTTTTTCGGCGTGCACTAACGATCGATGAGGAACGAGCATCCGCCACTTCGGGTTCTGCTTTTCCGCTGCTGCTTTCGTTTCAAGGTGAGCAAGAAAATCCCGCCCGAAATCATTCGCCCACTGAATGTGTTCCAATGGGCGCACTGCTTCCAATAAACCCGTATCGATCAGCGTTTCGAAATGCGGCGCCGAATTCGGATCGCGTTTGTAGTCGAAGGGGACGATTGCACCGATCGAATCCCAATAAAGGGCCATCTGCCGGAACCACGCGTCGTTCGGCGGCCGGATGTAGGGGAAATACAGCGCCATGTCGTGCATGTGAATGCACGCTGGCGGAGAGTGTCTGATAGCGGAAGTATTTTCACTCAGACCTCCGCTTCGCTTTGTAACACCTGGGGGCAATCCTGCGATCCACCTGCCTATCGTCCGGAGCCGATTCAACCTCGCTTAGGCTAATCGGAGGCCCATTCTGGCTCCCGCATCGTCGACCGAATCAACACATGGGCGCGCCCGATAAAGACCTAAAGATTCTCTGGGGCAAGGCGGCGGGGAGATGCGCGATCACTCGCAAGAAACTCGTCGCTGAAGCATCGGATGCCGTTCCTTCCAAAAACATCCTCTTAGGGGAGGTCTGTCACATTGTGGCGGAAACGAGTCGTGGTCCCCGAGGGACCAGCGTGCTGACGCGTGCAGAGAGAAATCGGTATCCCAATCTAATTCTTCTTTGTCACGCCGAGCATGAACGAATCGACCAAGATCCAACCGCATGGCCGATTGAAAAACTGCATCAAATCAAAGCCGATCACGAGCTATGGGTTGAAGAGCAACTCGCTGAGAGCACCAACCACGAAGACGAAGTCTACGCCAATCTTGTTAACCTAATTTCGGAAAAGCTCCGTTTGGACGAGTGGTTTGGATTCTCCGACAACGCGATTAGGGGCCTGATTTCCACTCGTTGGATGAACGGCGCAGATGAGGTGATACTGACGGTATTCCGAACCATCTGGCCGCGAAAACATCGCCACTTGAAAACCGCGATTCAGCAGCTAGCCGACCGCCTCGAAGCCTTCACAAAATTTTACATGCGGCACGCTCGGATGGACTCGAACGGCGAACGGTTTCGCGAACACAAATTCTACCAGAACTTTGAGGACGCCACTGGCCAGGGTGCGGCAAAGACGTTCATGCTGTGGCAGTCAATCTGTGGGCGATTGCTCATGAATCTGACCCACGCATTAAACGAATACGCGGACGCGGTTCGTGCCACGATTAAGCCAGACTATTTTTACGTCAGCGGCAAATTCGTGGTTTTCGATTTTATGGGAGTCACAAACCAGATGGAGAGCGTCTCCTATCTCCCGAAGGATTTTCAGAATCTTCGCGCTAAGATCCGCCGCTACGAGCGGTGGTTAAGACTGCTTCGTCACGGAAATGGAGACAAAGTATTCGTAGAGTGGGATAAGGTCGCGAACGCTCAGCGAGAATCGAAAAAAAGCGCCCGGCGTATTAACTTTTCATAACGGCACAAGTGGGCTCGGAGTGATTCGAATCGGACTGGGTCTGACCGTCAGCGAACTGGACCTTCAGGGCTCAAACTTGCCGCCGGTTTCGGTCGTGTAAGCCCCTAGTTGGCAAAACGCGGAGTAAGCCCCAAGATGGCAATTTCTGCCATCTTAGGGCTACCCGAACAGGCCGTGTCGTTTTTCCGAAATATTTTTCGGGCCGGCCCAAAATGTTTTTCAAACTGGATGGAATTTGCTTTTACCGCACGGCTTCAAATCGCGGCTGTGTTTTCATAGGAGTACCGAATTGCTTATCTTCAGTACAAGTTTATCCCGAATAAACATGCTCCAACCGAGTGCTAGAGGTGACGGCGCTGCATTTCGGAAATAGCTGGCTTCAGAACCAAGCCTTTCCGCTATTGGTTTGAAACCGCAAGGGGATTTCTTGTGCCCCAATTCGTTAGCCCCAGCCTGGACTCGGCTAGCATCGACTTTGCTTAGCTCTCGAGGCTGATGCTCAGCACGTTTGGAGTTCTCAGACCGAGCATCGCTGAGCTCTTGTCCGCCGATCACTCGATTCGTCGGCCGACATCAATGTGATTGCCGACTACTTTTGCACAGGCCATGGGACCGGGTTGTGCTCAGCGACGTTCTCAGTTTTGATCAGCTTCGTTACGGGGAGAAGCTCAAGATGGGTCTGCATGCCATTACTTTGAAGCGACGGGCTGTCCGCCGGCTGCTTGATGTTGCAGAACAAACCAGGCCGGTCCTACTCCTGACCCGGTGAATGCTATCCCCCAGCGTCTTTCGCTCGTCGGTCAGACCGTGGCCTGCCTTCAATCGGCAATCTCAGCGGGGCAGTGGCAAGAATGGCTGCCAGCTGAGCGGACGCTTTGCGAAACGCTGCAGGTCAGCCGGAGCACGCTCCGGCGGGCACTAGCACAACTTAAACGGAACGGAGCGATCCGTGCGCAGCACGGAGCGGGTAATCGCATCGTGCGGCGGCGCACGCCCCCGCGGGGCTACCGGCGTTTTCGTGATGTTGCCCTGCTTGCGCCCGAACCGTTGGAGCGGCTGCGGCCGACCCAAACGCTTTGGATCGACGAGTTGCGCGCCATGCTGAGCGAGCGCGGCTGCCGGCTGCATATGTTGCATGGCCATCAATTTTTTAGCGCCCGCCCAGACGCAGCGCTGGAAAAATTGGTGCGGCAACATCCGCACGGTTGCTGGATTCTGCTGCTCTCCAACGCTGCCTGCCAGCGGTGGTTCGCACGGCGCGGCGAGCCCTGCCTGATCGCTGGATCGTGCCTGCCCGGCATTGATTTGCCCAGCCGCGATCTCGACCATCGCGCCGCTTGCCGCCACGCGGCGGGCGTGCTCCTGGGACTAGGACACCGCCGCCTTGCGTTCCTCGCGCAAAAGTCGCCGCTGGCCGGTGACATCGAAAGCGAAGCTGGGTTTCTCGAAGGCGTGCGGCGCTCGCGCGATGCCGCGATCCACGCCACGGTCGTTCGGCATGACACCACAGCCGCCGGCATTCTGCAGGCGCTGCGCCCGCTGATGGCGCCCACAACGCGACCGACCGCGCTCCTAGTGCCCAACGCTTTTTACTATCTGGCCGTCGTCACCGGCCTCGCACAACTGGACTGGCACGTGCCCAGGCAGGTCTCTGTCATTTCGCGGGACGAAGATCCGTTCTTGTCCTTTATCACGCCGGCGCCCGCCCGCTATGTGGTCAGTCCCCGCGTCTATGCGCGCAGCATTCTGCATGCGGTGGCCGAACTGCTCGAAGGCGGAAACATCGGCCTGCGTGCGACGCAGTTGATGCCTCGTTTTGTGCGCGGCGCGAGCATCGATCGGGTGCCCGCCGCCGACTGAGGCCGACGACCGCGGGCCACACGCCCGCTCTCCTGTGGTCGAAAGAGGTGGCAAGATAATACCACTGGATTTCGATTGTTCCGGTCCGGTTACGCTTTCCGACTCCCACTCGTTCGAATTTGTCGCTTCCCCACGACTTACCCACCCCCGATCGATGCAAACCACGAATCGCTTCTTGCTCGTCATTCTGATCGCGGCACTCGCCGCTCGCGTTCATGCCCAATCCGCGCCGCCCGCTTCCGCCGTAGCTCCGGCTTCGACCACCGCCGCCAAAGAAGAGGCCGTCCAACTCTCGCAGTTCGAAGTCACGGCCAGCCAGGATGTCGGCTACCGCTCGACCAACTCGGCAAACGCGACGCGCATGAACACTCCGCTCGAGGACATCCCGATGAGCGTAACGGTTTACAACGAGAAGTTCATCGACGATATCTTGGCGACGAGCACCGACCAGCTCATGGCCTACGAGCCGGCTGTGGTGAAGACGTCCGAAAACGACGGCTTCATCGCCCGCGGCTCCACCAGCGTTGGCACGAATTTTCTCGACGGGTTCCCTCAGGCCTCGGGCTTCACCTCGCAGCCGCTGGCCAACATCGAGCGGGTGGAGGTGATTAAGGGGCCGGATGCGGTGCTCTATGGTTCTGGCTCCTATGGCGCGACGATTGATCGCGTGACGAAAAAGCCGCGCCCGATCCCGGCCTACAGCCTGCGGACGATTTTGAGCGACTATCACTCGAACCGAACCGAATTTGATGCCAACACGGGTGCCGTGCCGATCATCGGAAAACAGAGCCTGATGTTTCGCGTGGATGGCGCCATCCAGCGCGGCTACAGCTGGTTCGGGCAGCGGATCCGCGAGGACAACGTTTCGCCATCTGTGAGTTTTCAGCCCACGCGCAACGACAAGCTCACGCTCGAATTCTTCTACGACTGGATCGACAATCAGGGGAGCTGGGAAACTCCCGTCCACGCAGGCAACCCGGAAGGCATCGTCACCGGCGACGGTGTTTACCACAAATACAACCGCCGCATGAATTGGAACCAGCCACCCGACTACCGTCATGTCACGCGGCAGGTTGGGATGCTGGACTATACCCACATTTTTTCGGAACACCTGCAGTTCAGAACCGTGGCCCAGTATGGTTCGCGCAACCAGCACGACATGGAGGCGCAGGGCGATAACACTGCCCTGACGATCCTAAAAGACACGGCTCTCGTGGCCCGGCTGATGCGCCAGCAGGATGCCATCGCGCGAAACTACAATTGGCGGGCCGAGGGAGTCGGGCACTGGAATTTCGGGCCCGTCAACGAGCGCATCCTCGGGGGGATGTCGGTCGTGGATCAATATGTTTACACCCACAATTTGGCGACGATGAACAATTGGGGCGGGTTGACCGGCAACAACCTGACCGGCAGCGGGCAAAACACGACCCAAGGTGTCGCCTTCAACTATTTGCCGACCCTGACAATGGCGCAGTTTATGGCGAATCCGAACCTCGCCGGATTCAACACCAACCTCGTGCTCCCAATGAACCTGCTCGACCGCGGCTACGAGCCCGCTCTGCCGTCATTTTCCCAGGTTACGATGTATCAGAGCGCGCTCTCGAAGGGATTCACGGCGGGTCAGGACTATTACGTAAACGATCAGGTTGGGGTTTTCGAAGACCGACTGTTTCTCGTGGCGGGTGTCAGATATTCAGAGGACACCAACAAGAGCATCAATTACCTCAGCGGCACGCTGCCGTTTGAAGTTTTCCGGGCCGTCCCCGCGGTGACATCGCAATGGGCCACCGCCTCCACCCACAGTTTTGGCGCGGTGTATCACCTCAACGCGGCGAAAACCCTGACGCTTTACTCGAACCTGAACACGTCCTTCACGCCGACCTACACGGTCAATCCGGACGGATCGCTGCTGCAACCGCAGCAGGCCCATCAGAAGGAAATTGGGCTACGCTTTGGCCTGCTTCACAACCGGATTACCGGATTGGTTAGCTATTTTGACCTCCTGCAGGATCACGTCGTAACTGCCGATCCGACACGTGTGGGTTATTTTGTCCAACTCGATGGCCAGCGCACGAAAGGGGCCGAGCTGAGCCTAAACTCGAACATCACGGACAACTGGCTGGCCTTCGGCGGCGTCACCTACACCCACGCCTTCGCCAACCTCACCGGTATCCCGCAGTACTTGCAGCCGGTGTTGCGCGGGACTCTCTTCAATAAATATCAATTTTCCGGCTCCGATCGGCTGCGGGGCCTCAGCGTGAGCCTTGGCGCGATTTACACCGGCTCACGGCCGATTCAGTCGGGACAAGCTGCCCGCATCGAGACCAATTGGGCGGTGCCGGCGGAATGGCGCTTTGACGGCATCGTCGGCTACAAGTTTAAGACCACGGGACGATACAAGTATGATCTCAATCTCAAGGTCACGAATATCTTCGACAACCAGCATCTCTACTACGTCGCCATGACGTACCGCTACACGATCGATCCTGGCCGGCAGTGGCAGACGGTCGCCAGCGTTCATTTCTGAGTTTGGTCATCACGCTGGCCTTAAGACAGATTCTTCCGGGCGAAATCAATCTATGGGCGCGCAAGAATCTCAGGCTTGGTTTGGACGCGATTTTTGCTGGCGCGCGCGACCTTACCAATATCTCCTCGCGCAACGAGCCCAGCCGGGGCACGCTTCCCTCGCGGTGGCGCAGGGACCCGGTCGTGGACTGCGAATGCTGTCGGCCAGGCGACCGTTCGTCCTGCGATTTGACGCTCAAGGTGAACATTATTCGCGACACTTCCAACTGCCACTGCGTCGGCCTGTGGTGCCGCTCCACGCTCGATCCCGACCGCGATTGCCCGAGGGTCGCCAACACGCGGCTCTAGGCGTCCACTGTCACGCCGCGGCCTTCTCCGCTGAGCTTTCGCCTCGGATGGCGCGGGAGTGCGTGGGGCGCGATACTTACCCCATGAAATGAAACTGTCGCGATTCTACCTGCTCCTCATCGCCTGCGCCAGCCTCGCCCGCGCCACGCCACTGTTGGAAAAATCCGACGTGTTCTCCACCGGAATGGCCGGCATCGCCCTCTATCGGATTCCGGGGATTGTCGTGACGCCGCGAGGCACCGTGCTCGCCTATTGCGAGGCGCGGCGCAACGGCGGAGCCGATTGGGGCGAGATTGAGATTCACCTCCGCCGCTCGCTCGACGGAGGCCGCACGTGGGAAGCGCCGCAACACATTGCGCACTTCGGCGAACGCCTCGAAGGCAACCCGCACAAAACGACCGACGGCGAGCACGAGCAAACCGTCAACAACCCGGTCGCGATCGTCGATCGCACCACCGGCGCGATCGAGTTTCTTTACTGCATCAACTACGCGCGCTGCTTCTCCATGCGTAGCACCGACGATGGAGTGACGTGGAGCAAGCCCGTTGACATCACGGCGACCTTTGAACCGTTCCGTCGCTACTACGACTGGAAGGTCATCGCCACGGGCCCCGGCCACGGCATCCAGCTTGCGAGCGGCCGGCTCGTCGTGCCGGTCTGGATCGCGTTTGGCAAGACCGGCGATCACGCCCCGTCGGCCTCGGCGACGATTTACAGTGACAATCATGGTCGCACATGGAGCGCCAGCGAACTCGCTGTGCCGCGTGAGGGCGAGTTCGGCAATCCCAACGAGACAATGATCACCGAGCTGTCCGACGGACGCGTGATGCTCCTCAACCGCAACGTCTCGAAGCCGAACCGCAAGCT
Source organism: uncultured Opitutia bacterium (assembly GCA_903896015.1). GTDB lineage: Bacteria > Verrucomicrobiota > Verrucomicrobiia > Opitutales > Opitutaceae > CAITWF01. The sequence goes on from CAITWF010000052.1 coordinate 7,680, forward strand.
CATCACGACCAGCGCCGACGGCGCGACCGGTTGGACGAAGCCGATCTTTCACGATCAGCTCTGGGAACCGATTTGCATGGCGAGCATTGTGACGCACCCGTCGCAGCCGGGCACGCTCCTCTTCTCGTGCCCGCACACGCTCGCACGCGACGCCGCCGGAAACGAGATCCCCGCCAAAAACGGCAAGCGCGAAAATCTCACCATCCAACTCAGCCGCGACGATGGCCGGACCTGGCCGGTGAGCCGCACGCTCGATCCCGGCAAGGGTGCCTACTCCGATCTCGCGGTGTTGCCCAACGGCGACGTGCTTTGTCTCTACGAGGCCGCGACCGGCCTCGTCGCCGCGCGTTTCAACCTCGATTGGGTCACGGCGAAGCCATGACTGGCGCCCCCAAAGCCTTCGTCGATCGTCTGCATGGCGCCGTGCGCCTATACGGCACGCTCATCGTCAGTCCTTCACCGCATTGGGTTCCGGTTGTCGCAGGGCTTGGGCTCGATTTTGTTTTCATCGACACCGAACACATTCCCCTCGATCGCGAAAAGGTCGCGTGGATGTGCCAGGCGTATCGCGCCGTCGGACTGCCGCCCGTCGTGCGGATCACTTCAACCGATCCGTTTGAGGCGTGCGTTGCGCTCGACGGTGGCGCGGCCGGCATTATTGCGCCCTACGTTGAAACCGCCGAGCAGGTGCGGACACTCGTGGGCGCCGTCAAGAAACGCCCGTTGAAGGGCCAACGACTCATGCAGCATCTGGCGGGCGCTCCGCTTGAAACGGACCTGCGCGATTACGTCGCGAAAGGCGCCGCCCACCGTGCGCTCATCGTGAACATCGAAAGCGCACCGGCGCTTGCGGCGCTCGACGAGATTCTCGCGGTCGAGGGACTCGACGGCGTGCTCATCGGCCCGCACGATTTGTCCACGAGCCTCGGCGTGCCGGAGCGCTATGATCATCCGCGTTATCTCGCGGCGTGCGACGAAATCATCGCGAAGGCACGCGCTCGCTCGCTTAGCGCCGGCGTTCATGCCGTTTATCCGACCGACCGGCTCGACCACGAAGAACACTGGGCCCAGCTCGGCGCGAATTTCATCGTCCACGCCGCCGACATTCTTCTTTTCGCTGAGGGTCTGCGCCGCGAGCTTGGCGACCTCAAAGCCCGACTCGGCGACTCCCCCGCCGCCCCTTCCGCCAACCTCAACATCTGACCAGCGCCGAACCCGTTACCCTTCCACTGTGGCCACATCACTCACTCACGCCGACATGCTCCAACTGAAACGCTGGAACACGCCAACGATCTACAACGGCTGGGAGCAAATCACGCGGCACGACCGCACGCGCGCCGGGTTCAACCCCGAGCCGACTCACGACTTCATGCCGCACATGGGCCCGATGGTCGGCCGCGCTGTCACGGTCGTCTGCGAGCCAAGCAACGGCGAGCATCCGAAGAAAAACCCGGACGCCTGGAGCGAATATCGCCGGTACGTCGCGAACGTGCCCGGCCCGAAGATCGTCGTGGTGCAGGACCTCGACAAGCCGCGTGCCGTCGGCGCGTTTTGGGGTGAGGTGAATAGCAATATTCACCGCACCCTCGGCTGCGTCGGGACAATCATCGACGGCGCAATCCGCGATCTCGACGAGATGAACAACGCCGGCTTCAAGGCCCTCGCGCGCCAGCTCTGCATTGGCCACGCGTTCAGTTGTCCCGTGCGCTGGGGCGTCGAGGTCGAAGTGTTTGGCCGCGCCATCCAGCCCGGCCAGCTGATCCACGCCGACAAGCACGGATTTCTCGTCGTGCCACTCGAAGATGAAGCCGGTTTGCTCGAGGCGGCGCGCTTTATGGACGCCAACGAGTGCCTGACGCTCATTCCCGCCGCCCGTGATGTGAGCGGAAAAACATCGGCCCAAATTTGCGACGCGATCGACGATGCCGCCCGCCGCTTCGGTGAAGTGGCCCACGCGAAATTCAGCCGCAAAGGTGAGTGGTAATCCCATTTTCAAATCCATGAAAACCCGACGCTTTCGTTTCCTCCCCATTGCGCTCGCGTTGGCGTCGGCCCCGGCGCATGCCGCAGATTTTACTGGCGACGTGACCGACGTCCGCACGATCCGCCACATGGATCAGCATCCCGGGTCCTCGGAACTTTGGGAGCCCTACATCGCGCAGTGGAAGGGCAAGCAACTCGTCGCCGCGTTCGGCGTGAAGATTCCCGGCAAGACGGACATGGGCGACATCGTCGCCAGCGTCTCAACCGATGACGGCGACCACTGGGAATATCCCGTGATGATTTTCGATCACCGCGAGCGGCAGGGCACCATCCAGTTCGCCTACGCGAACGCGATTCTCTACAAACCGCCCGGGCAGGACGTGCTCTGGGCCTATGCGATGCGCTGCCCGATGAACTACCGGCACAGCGAAGATTCGCAGCTTGCGGGCGCCTACAGCGCCGACGGAGGACGCTCGTGGATTCCCGTCGAGCTCGCGATGGGCTACACCGGCCCGCTGATCGTGGTCGCCGGCCCGTATCGCGTGGAGGAAAATGGCGCCGTGCGCTATCTGCTCCCCGCGCACCGCAACACCCGCCGCAACGACCCACTCGGCTCGCGGGATCACTTCGTGCTCGCGAGCACGAGCCTGATGGAATGGAACCTCGCGGGCTATGTCCCTCAGCCCGCGACCGGCCCGAAGGTTTTTCTGCATGAGGGCAACATCGACGCGGGCGACGCGCCCGGCGAAATCAAGATGGTGATGCGCACCGCCGATTATGAAAACGAAAGCAAGATGACCGACCCGCCGCGCGCGTTTTCAACCGTAAGTCGCGATGGAGGAAACACGTGGAGCGCCGCGCAGCAGGAGCCGGAGCTGTGGAACGCGAAGTCGAAGGCTTTCTATGGCCGCGCGACCAACGGTACCCATCTCTACGTCTACAACGACGGCCCCGCCTCGCCTGCGCCCACTGGCCGCACCGTGCTCCGCTACAAGCTCCAGCCGGCCCGCGGCGAGTGGGGCGCTGAAAAAACGTTCTACGACGCCGGCATCCACAACTCATACCCGACGCTGATTGAAGTCGCGCCGGGCGATTTCCGCGCCGTGTGGGACAGCGGCACCAAGGATCGGACCCGCACGCACATCGTGTTTGGAAAATTCCGCCTCCCGGCCGCGCCGTGATTTTTTGCCATGAACATCCCGCGCCGCAAATGTGTTGTTTCTCTGGCCGCGATGCTCGCCGGGTTAGCAAGCGTGCGCGCCGCGGACGGAGCCGGGTTGCCGCCGCTGCCGCTCGTCGAATCTCTTCGAGTCAGCGGCCTTGACGTTTCGCTGCAGTCGCCACCGGCGCACTTCGTGGTCCGACGCGCACTCGGTCTGCTCACCCACGAGTCGCTCGACGGTCAGCTCATTCATCGCGCGTCAGGCAAAGATCTCGTCCTTGAAACTCGGGCCACCATCACGCCCGGCGGCGACTACCTTCTGATGTTTCCCGAGGGCGATCATTACGGCAACAGCAAGGGCAGGAAGGTCAACCGGCTGCTCGCCTACCGCTCGTCCGATCAGGGCCGCACGTGGGCTGGGCCCGCCGAGGCGTTCAACATCGACTACAGCCAGCACGGTTTCATTCCGCTCATTCCGCGCGGCACGAAACGCATCTACGCGTTTGGCACCCAGCCGATCGCGGGCAGCTACGATTTCGAACATGGTCAGCAGGAAAACGCGCCGATCGGTTTTCGCAGTTCGGATGATGATGGCCGCACCTGGTCGGCCGTCACGCTCATCCGCCCGACGAACGATCCCGAATTCAAGGGGATGTCCGTGATGCGTATGTGCGAGACCGACTCCGGCGTGTGGCTGCTGGGCGCTCACGCGTCGGATTTTTCAAAAAAGCCCCTCGTCACGCGGCAATACCTCCTGCGTTCCGCCAATCGCGGAAAAACCTGGACGGTGCTGCCGGGCGCGCAGCCCGGTGGCTGGTTCGCCGCCGGCTTTGACCGGATGGATGAAGGCCGGCCGATTTCGCTCGGCGGGAGCAAGGTGCTCTTCATGTCGCGCACGACACAAGGCCACCTATTCACCGCATGGAGCGACGACGACGGCGCGACGTGGACGCCGCCCGCGCCAAGCGGGCTCGTGCATCCGGACGCACCGCCAATGATGTTCGCACTCAGCGACGGCCACACGCTCGTCGCCTTCCACCACAATCGCGTGCCGCGGAAAGAGGACGGCAATCTCAGCGCCAAGTCGGAGAATATGACGGTGCGCAGCGAAATCTGGGCGTCCACCTCGACCGACGGCGGCCACACGTGGACTGAGCCGCGCTTCCTGCTCGTCAACGTCGCGACTCCCGACCTTGAAAATAATTGGAGGAACTACCAGTGCTCCTATCTCGATGCCTTCTCCGATGTCGGCACGTTACACCTGTTCATGCCGCACCGCTGGCAGCAGGTCCTGCATCTGACGATGCCGGAGTCGGCGCTCGGCTCTCTTCCGACCAAGGCCCAGCTGGCACGGTGACGACTCGCGGGTGAAAGGTCTCGACCGTTAACTCGTCGGCCGGACGGCGCTTCCCGTGGGCTTGACGGAAAAAAGCAACACTCCGGCAACCAGAAGACCGGCAGCGGCCAGCTGGAAGATTAGCGCGAGGTCCATTCCCGCGTCCTTGAGCCAGCCACCGACGTAGATCAACACACCACCAACCCAAACACTTACGAGATTAAGCAGTCCGTAGCCCGTCGCGCTGAATCGCTGGTCGACGACGGAGCGCAGCGCGGGCATCAGGTTCGCGTCGAGAAAACCACGGCCGAGGCCAAACACGACGAGTCCGGCAACCGCCATGGCGAGATGCGCGGCATTGATTGTAAGAAAAAGGCACGGCGCCGCGACGAAAAATCCGAACGCCGGCACCATCGACCGTGCGCGCTGTTGCGTGCGACTCCAGCGATCCGCCCATGCTCCGCCGACCAACACGCCGATGAACGAGGCCACTTGGATATAGCCCGTCGCGGTCATGCCGGCGGCACCCAGACCAAGTTTGAAGTGCTCGCGCAAATAAGTGGGCAGCCAGCCGTTGATGCCCCAGTTCGCGATGCCCACGAATGCGTTTGCCGCGAACAGCAGCCAAAACGCGCGCGCACTGAACAGGCCCCCAAGCGCGCTGCGCCAACCGATCCCTTCATGCCCCACCGATGTCTGCTCCCGCTCGGCGTCGCGCAACCCTACCGTCAGCACGATCGCGTAGGCGATGCCAAACGCTCCGAACCATTCGAAGCCCGCCCGCCAGCCAAAGCGTTCCGCAATCACTCCGCCGATGCCACCAAGCGCCGCGCCCGCGTAGATGCCCGTCATATGGAGCCCGGTCGCCACGGAGCGCGTTGCAAAGGGATGAAAATCCGCGATGAGCGCCAGCGCCGCCGGGATGTAGCACGCCTCGCTCACGCCCATGAGCGCCCGCGTGATGAGCAAACCGTTGAGGGTGCGCACATGGCCGGTGGCCCACGTTACGGCCGACCACACGAGCAAGCTCCCCACAATCGTCCAGCGGCGGCTGAACCGATCCGCGAGAAATCCGCCGAAAGGACTGAGCACACCATAAATCCAGAGAAACACCGACGTCAGCAGCCCGAACTGCGCGTCGGTCATCGCAATGTCCGCCTTCAAGGGATCGCGCATTGCCGCGATCATCAGCCGGTCGAGATAGTTCAACAGCGCCACCGTCCACAGCAAACCAACCGTGAGCCACGCGCGCGTGGTGACCGAACGCAGCATGGCTACTTGAGCCGCGCCGCCCACACTGCGGGCGAGCGCACGCCGGGACGCTGCTCACCGCCGGACACCACGATTTGATTTCGCCAAATTGCGAGCGGTGTCGTCACCAGCGAAAAGGGAACTTCGCCTGTGCGAATCCACGCGTTTGCGGCGACGTCGTAGGCGAGCACGTCTCGCGGAAATCCCCGGTGTGCGGTCGGCGCGACGTTCACCTGCAGGCCGTCATCTCCGCCGATCACCACCAATTTTCCATCCACGACCACTGTCGGCGACGGTGCGGCCACCGCCACGCGGGGCAAGTCGGCTATTCGCTTCCAGCCCTTTGTCGGCGCGTAGCGATAGGCGTCCCGCAGCCACTCGCGCACGGACTTCCCGTCCCGCCCCGTGGTCAACTGGGCGCCGCTGAAGAGAAAAAACTCGCCGTCCTGCGTGCCCGCGGTCGCCAAGATTCGCCCGGGCCCTGGCCAGGGTGCGAGTTCGCGCCAGCCGGCTCGAACATGATCGAGGTCGAGCGCGTAGAAAACGTTTTGTGCCTGCACGGCGTCGGGTTGATCGATGCCACCGGCGACGTAGACTATACGGCCCACGCGCACTCCCGTCGTCATCGCAAGCGGCCGGGGCAGCGCGGGCCACGGCTCAAAGTTCACCTGTCCGCGATCCACCCGCGCAAGCCAGACGGTTGAGAAATTTCGCTGAGCGTCGCCACCGCCGATCAGGAGCACCCCATCGTCCAACTGTACTGACGCGCCATATCCCGCCGCGCACGGCAAATGTCCCGACTCGCTCCAGCTGGTCGCACCGGCTTCGAGCAAGAATACGCGGTCATACCACGTCTTGGTCCCGCCTTCCCAGGGCCGCTTGTCAGGAAAGTTGGCGCCACCGGCCACAATCAGCACACCACGGCTCTCGCCGGCATAGCTGCCAGCGAATCCTTCACGGTCGGGCAGCGCCGGGAGCGCCTGCCAGTCGAGCGCTGCGTGGACGGACACGGCGAGAGGGAACAAACCTCCTAAAATCACGGCGGAGCGCATCAGGAAATTCAGTCGACGAGCGTTGATGCCAGCTGAAAGAAATCGATCGCCTCCAGGTCTGCGCGCAGCTTTGCCTCCTGGGCGGCCGAAAGATTGCGCAGCGGCAGACGCACCGGTCCGCAGTCAACCCCGATTAGTTTCATGATGGTTTTGCCAGCCGGCAGCCCGCCGGCAGCGGCCATGACATCGATGAAGCGCCGTGATTTCGCCTGCTCCCGCGCGGCAGTGGTAAGATCGCCAGCCGCGAATGCCCGCAGCACGCACTGATAAAGCGGGGCAGCATAATTATAGGTGCTGCCCACCGCTCCCGGCGCGCCAAGTTGCAAGCCCTGCAGCAAAATTTCATCGCGCCCAAACAGGATCGTGTAACGTCCGCCGCCAAACGCGCACGCCGAGCGATAGTCGTCCAGATCCTCGTAGGTAAACTTGACACCGGCGAGATTGGGAATCTTTCCGTCCGCCTCCCGCAAGAATTCCGCAGCGGGGATCGTGACCCCCGTCATCGAGGGAATATGGTAATAGTAGAACGGCAACGCGGGTGCTGCCGCCGCCACCTCGCCGCACCAAGCGACGAGTTCCACGACGGTCGGCGGTTTGAAGAAGCTGGGCGCAATCGTGGAAATCGCATCGGCCCCGATTTCCTGCGCATGTCGGGCCAGCGCTCGGCCCTCCAATCCGCTGGAATGGCCGACATGCACAATGAGCTTCAATCCCGGTGGCGTCGCCGCGCGCCAGACGGCGGCAACCTGTTTCCGCTCATCGGTCGTCATGCTATAACCTTCGCCGGTGGTGCCGCACACAAACGCGCCGCTCACGCCGTTCCCTGCGAGCAGCCGGGCGAGGCGGGGAACAGTCTCGAACGCAAGGCGGCCATCTTGACGGAAGGGAGTGAACGGAGCGGCGATCAGACCGCGGAGCGGGGCGTTCATGCGACTGGAAGCAGACGAATTTGAATCACAAACCGACCATGCGGAGGCGCCTCCGTGAAACAAGTCCTCATAGGTGGTGCCAATAAAATACCAATGGGTTCGCCTCGCCACAGTGCGCAAGCACCCGCGAGCCCACTGCGTTGGAAAAAATCGGCCGGCCGGCCGTGTGGCCAAAAAGATCGCCGGTGACGCCAATGCCCGGCGGCTCCTTTTGTGATGCTTTGGGGCCGTTGCAGGTGCGAGCTGAGAGTTCGAAGCAGGTAGATGAAGAATTGGCCGGCGCCCATCATACGGACGAAGCACCAATGAGCGGCGTGGAAACATCATCGGTGTCAGAATGGGCGAATCAGGTAGATCTTTCAGATCGGGTGTGACTATCGCGAGGCCAGGAAGGTCCTCTGGGGATGGTTGATGATCCTTGCGTCGTTAGGTTGCGCCTCGGCGCCGGCATGACCTCCCCATGTCAACTTTCCGTGATACCTCGGAGCTTACCTCGCGGAGGGGTCACTGTTGCGATTATTTCAGAGGACGTAGATCAGGTCCCAAATGGGACATCTTTGGCATTAAAACCTGCATGACCCCGAGGGCTATGATATACACCGAGCCGGCGAGAAGAAAGGCGAAGAAGTAGCCCGATGGTCCGCTCATCGTCAGCACTTTGCCGAGAATGATGTCACTCAGTAGACTGGCCCCGGCTCCGACCATGCCCCCGATGCCGGTTACTGATGCGGTCGCATTCTTTGGAAAGACATCCATCACTATGGCGAACAGATTTGCCGACCACGCTTGGTGCCCGATCGACGCAAGGGCGAGCAGGGCGACGGCCAGCCAATAATAGTTGTCCGAGCGGGCACTGTTAAGCAAGGCCGTCTCTCTTGAGTCGTGTCGATTATTTTCAGCAAATAGGGGTTCGTGGCTTGGTGGTTTGGAGAGATAAAAAGATTTATGGGGAGGGGGTCCGAGG
>CAITWF010000053.1 GCA_903896015.1 uncultured Opitutia bacterium
CCCGTTGAGGGGCTCCGAGTAACGCCCGACTACAGTCCGGCGCCACGCTCTAAACCAAAGCACTATCCCTGGTCGTTCTAGTTGGCGCCGACTGATACGTTTAGTCGGCGCCTTACAGGGGGGCCTAATGTATCCGGCCACCACGCGGTCGATCATCTTGTTCGTCGTCTCGTATTGCTGTGTAGCCGCGAAAATCCCTGTTGCTGAGACGTGCGCATTGGAAACAAGTCGACCTTTGCAGCCAACAAGCGGTGGTTAAGAGCTCGGGGCTTGGCGATGATCGGGTCTTGACTTATGTCGGAACTGACATAACAGAAAGCCGTGTCTCAATACGCCAAGCCGCTTGTTTGGATAGAAGGCGAAATCAAAACCCCGCCGTTTTCAACGGAGGCCCGGATTGAGGCCGGCGTCTTGCTGCGACGCTTGCAGCAGGGCGAACATCTCGGCCTGCCACATTCTCGGCCAATGCCGGATATTGGCGCGGGGTGTCTCGAACTTCGCATCCGAGACGAATCAAGAAACTGGCGCATCTTTTACTACATCGCAGCCGATGCGATCGTGATCCTCGCGGTCCATCCCAAGACGATGCGGAAGACTCCACCAGCGCTCATCAAAAACTGTCAACGCCGACTCAATCTATACCAATCCATCCCATGAAGACCGAAAAGAAAGCACGTTTGGAAGCCGCCGGCTTCAAAGTGAGTTCAGCCGACGAGTTTTTGGGGCTCAGTGCTGGGGAAAGTGCCTTGGTGTCCTTGCGGTTGCATTTGGCGAGCGAGGTTCGCCGCCGTCGCCTGCACCAGCAGTTTTCTCAGGCTGAACTCGCGCGCAGGCTGCACTCGAGCCAGTCGCGCATTGCGAAACTAGAGGCCGCTGAAGCAGATGTATCGCTCGATCTGTTATTCCGAGCGCTCCTTGCTACCGGTGCGAAGATGCGTGAAGTCGGCAAGTTGATCGCCGCAGCTTAAGAAGCCAACCGGATCAATGGTGTGGTGATTACTTTCATCGACGTCAGCGAGGCCAAATCCTTTGAGGTGGCATTACGCGATGCCTTGGCGGCGTTGTCAGATCCCTCTCCGCCTAAGACGGCTAAGAGCGCGTCTAAAAAGCCCCGGTGAAGTTTAGGATCGTGCGCCGGATCGGTTTGTGATCGAAACTGGGGATGGTAAATCCCAGTAGCACGAAAACGTATCCCAGTGACCTTCGGGATGAGGAGTGGACGCTCCTCGATCCCTCGATTCCAAAAGCAAGAAAAGCCGGTCGTCCGGAGAAATACTCGAAGCGCGCGATCCCCAATGCGATCTTCTACTTGGTCCGCAGTGGCTGCGCGTGGCGGATGCTGTCGAACGATCTGCCGCCATGGAAACTGGTCTGGCACTATTTCGCCCATTGGAAGAATCAGGGCGTGTGGGCCCGGCTCAACGACGCGCTGCGCGACGCCGTGCGCCTCCACGCTGGTAAAAAAAGCCCCCACGGCTGCGATCCTTGACGCGCAAAGTGTGCGAACAACTGAGCAAGGGGGAGTTCGTGGATACGATGCTGGCAAGAAGGTGGCAGGACGAAAGCAACGCCTTTTGGTCGATACCCTGGGATTGATTCTGCTCGTCTGCGTCCATCCCGCCAACGTGCAGGATCGGGATGGAGCCCGCCTGTTGCTCGCCCGCTTCGGCTGGCTGCGGTGCATTTGGGCGGACGGCGGCTACGCCGGTTCGCTGGTCGACTGGGTCCGCGGCCTGCGCCCCAGCCGCGGTACTCGTCTCGAAATCGTTAAACGCTCCACACCGCTCAACTGCTTCAAGGTGTTGCCCCGCCGCTGGGTCGTCGAACGCACCTTCGCTTGGCTGGGGCGTTCTCGCCGGCTCAGCAAAGACTACGAACATACCGTCTCCTCTTCGGAGTCTTTCATCTACTTATCCATGGTCAGACTCA
>CAITWF010000054.1 GCA_903896015.1 uncultured Opitutia bacterium
CGCCTGAATCGGCCGACTCTCCGTGTTCTCCGCTGTTTGGTCGCTTGCTGCGGCAAGCCTTATGGCTCCTGTCCTCGCAAGCGACCAAACAGCTACCCGTCAACGCGGTTGTCTGTGTCCACTAATTCGAGGCAATCTCAACTCGCCCGAAGGCAGCGTGAGCACCACGCGAATTTCACGCGGAAAGGTTTCCCGGGCGAAGATTACCATCTCCTTGATCAGTGGACGCAGATCCAGCGGCTGCCGCACGCCCTCCATGCCACGGGCAAACGTGAGCACCTGTTTCACAATGCCGGCGCCGCGTTGCGCCGCCGCCTGGATCGAATCGAGCATTTCCCGGGTAGGCGCATCTGCGTGGAGCGATTTGACCAGGCTCAGGGAAAGCATGATCGGCGCGAGGACATTGTTAAGATCGTGAGCAATGCCGCTCGCAAGCAGCCCGATGCTCTCAAGCCGCTGCGCGCGCTCGAGCTGCGACTCGAGTTCGCGCCGACCCGTGATATCTTCCTTCATCGCCACATAGTGCGTGATCGCGCCGCCCGCTTCGCGCACAGGAGCGATCGTCATCCGCTCGAAATAGATCGTGCCGTCCTTGCGGCGATTGGAGATCTCGCCCTGCCAGATCCGGCCCGCGCGCACCGTGTCCCAGAGGTGCGCGTAAAAGCCGGCGGTGTGGCGGCCGGACTTGAGGGTCTTTGGCGTTTTCCCGACCACCTCCTCCAAACTGTAGCCGGTCATCTGCGTGAACGCCGGATTTACCCACTCGATCAACCCATTCGCGTCGGTGATCACCCAGCCGGTCGGGGTCGCCTCAAGCGCGGAATGCATCAGCTCCAGCCGCGCTTCGACTTCGTGGGAGTGCGTGGTCTCGTGCACCAGCAGGAGGAGCCGCCGCTCTCCGGCGTGCGTGAAGGGCAAAAATGTCATGTCCACCCACGACTTGCGGCCAAAGGAGGACTCAAAACTGCCCTCGCGTTTAGCCACGATGTCGTCGCGCAGCGCGCGCTCCGCCATTTCGATCAACCCTTGTTCCCGCCATGTTTTCAGCGCGTAAAAATTTTTTTCAAGCACCTGCTCCCGGGTGGCGCCAAGCAAATTCATCGCGGCCGGATTCACGCTCATTGCCTGTCCGTCAGCCCGATAGGTCAGGATACCCGTGGTCGACGCATTGATGATCGCCTCAGCGAGATTCCGCGAGTCGAGCAACTGCTGCTCGACGCGTTTCTGCGCCGAGATGTCGCTGATAATGCCAATGCCGCGCAGCGGCCGACCACGGGCATCGCGCTGCACCAACCGGCCCCGGGCCAGCACCCAAGCATAGCCACCGTCCCTCGTCCGCAGCCGATACTGGCAAGTAAATGTCTCCGCCTCGCCCCGATAATGGCGGCGGATTTCGCGCCGCACCGTCTCCCGATCATCGGGGTGGATGCGGCGCTCCCACGCATACCTCGGCTCGTTGATCTCAGCCTCGCTGAAACCGTGCAGGGATTTGCTACTGGGAAAATAAAAAACGCCGCGCCGGCCCGCGTTCCACTCCCACACGCCGTGCTCCTCTAGTGCGAATCTCCAGCGCTGCTCCAACGCAGTCAGGGCGTTGGCTTGCGCTTGGAACCGGGCGACGACTCGTCCGACCACGGCGTACGTCACGAGGGTCGAACCGGTTACAAAAGCACCATCGAGCAAAAAATCCATCCACCACGCCGCTTCAGAGTTCCTCTCGCCAATGAACCATCTCACCAGAAAATCCGATACCAGAATATACAGGCCTCCCGTCACGGCATAACCGCCAGCTACGCGCATCGGGATTGAGAGGCGATTAAAGAGGGAACGCATTTCGCGCCTTCACCCTAGCAGCCAGCCCGCGCCCCGGCTGCGCATGCATTGCCAACCAAACGCCATGGCTTGCCACGGATGCGGCCAAAATCCGCGCCATGATCCCGTAACGGCGATCATAACGACCGCTTACTTCGGGCGCGAAAGCACGCCGCGCGGTCAAGCCGCGCCCTGCCCGGGCCGTTGGAGGAGAATCAAAAGTCTCCCCGTCCAGCTCACCTCCGCCTCTGCATGAATACCGCCACCACCACCGTCTCCCGCCGCATCAATCTCGGCTTCTCGCTCCTTATCGTCCTCTGCGCCACGCTCGGATTGTTCGCCATCTTCAATATGCGCACCGCGGCGACCGGCGCCAATTTCCTCGCCGAGGCCGTGGCCCCGCAGGCCAGCATCGCCGACCGCCTCAACGACGCATCCGCAAAAACGCAGCTCGCCGTGCGCACGTTCGGCCTGACCGGGGACGCCGCCCAGCTCGAACTCGCCAACAAGGCACTGGCCGAGGTAACCCAAGCCCTCGACGACGCGCGCAAACTCAGCGCCGAGCACCCCGAGCTCACTGCCCTGCGCGAAGGCATCAAATCCGCCGATGAGGACCTGAAGACCTACCGCGACGCCTTCAACGCCACCCGCGAAAACGTGGTCGAGCTCACCCAAACCCGCGCACAGCTCGATGCCGCCGCCGCCGTCTTTGTCTCCCAGATCAATGCCTACATCGATGATTCCGACAAGCTGCTCGCCGAGGAAATCGCGGCCGGCGTCGCCGGCCCGAAGCTCGAGGAACAGCGCCTGACTAGCGAAGTCGCGAATAAAATCATCGACGCCGGCAACGCCATCCGCGTCGCGAATTTCAAGGCACAGGCGCTGCGCGACCCGGCGATCATCGAGAAGGCCTTGCCGCTGTTCGACACGATCGAAACTCACCGCCAAAAACTGCTCAAACTCTCCCCGACCGCAGAAGACCTCCGCCAGCTAGAAAACGTGAAACAAGCGGCCGCCAACTATCGCACCGGCCTAAACGCCATCCTGCGCAATCACACGCAAAACAAGGAAATCACCGCCACCCGCGTGAAAGCCGCCGATGAATTCGACACCGCGGTAAACACGCTCATGACCCGCTCCCTTGAGCGCACGCTGCAGTTCTCCCGCACGTCCGCCGACGGGCTGACTTCAGCGACCTTCAAGCTTTTCGTCGGCCTCGGACTCACCGCGATGATCAGCATCTCCTGTGGCATCCTGATCGTGCGCAGCATCAACCGCGCGCTCACCACCACCTCGCAGACGCTTTCGCAAGGCTCCATGCAAGTCGCCGCCGCATCCGGCCAGGTTTCCGCCGCCAGCCAGTCGCTCGCCGAGGGCTCCAGCGAGCAGGCCGCCTCGCTCGAAGAAGTCAGCTCCTCGCTTGAGGAACTCTCCAGCACCACCAAGCACAACGCCGAAAGCGCCGGCTCCGCAAAAGTCTCCGCCGACGAAGCGCGCACCGCCGCCGAGCGCGGGGCCGCCGAAATGGAAAAAATGCGCGCCGCCATGGGCGCCATCCAGCAGTCGTCCACCGACATCGCCAAAATCCTGAAGACGATCGACGAGATCGCGTTTCAGACCAACATCCTCGCGCTCAACGCCGCCGTCGAAGCCGCCCGCGCCGGTGAGGCGGGCGCCGGGTTTGCCGTCGTCGCCGACGAAGTCCGCAGCCTCGCGCAGCGTTGCGCCGTCGCCGCCAAGGAAACCGCGGATAAAATATCCGAAGCCACTTCGCGCAGCGAACAAGGCGTCGAGCTCTCCGGCCAGGTCGCGGCGTGCCTCGCACAAATTCTCGAAAAAGCCCGCCAAGTCGATTCCCTCGTCGCCCAAGTCTCCACCGCGTCGAGCGAGCAAAGCCGCGGCATCGAGCAAATCAACCTCGCGATCAGCCAGCTCGACAAAGTCACCCAGTCCAACGCCGCCAACGCCGAGGAAACCGCCAGCGCCGCCGAGGAACTCAACGCCCAGTCCCAAGAGCTCCGCGCCGCCTCCACTGATCTCGCCGCGCTCGTCGGGCTGCGCATCGAAACCGCGCCCGAGTCGCACGCCGCACCCAAGCCGCCCCACCGACCGCTCACTCGCTCAAGCGCGCCCAAACCGATCATCAGCAAGCATACCCCGGCCGACGACCTCGCCTTCGTCAACTGAGCCGTCGCGCGCAACCCACCTCACCGCCGATTATTCTCGATCGGCGGTTTTTTTGTTCACGCGAAGACTACTCGCGGTGGGTTGCCCACAGCGCCGTCACGATCGCGGCGAAGAACAGCGTCGGTCCGATGATCACCCACGGTGCGATCGGCATGTGATAATGCGGGACCGCCCACGACACGACGCAGCACTTCACCACAATCGCCAGCCACGCGAGGCCGAGAAACCAGCACTCGAAACGCGACAGCCGGGCGAGCGGATGGAAGTTCAGGTTCATGCCGCCACGCTACGCCTCCGCCGGTCCCTCCGCTGCGCACCGGTTGGCCGAGCCTGCGCACGCCTTGATGCGGCCTGAGCCGCCTATTTCTTTGTCCGCACCGCGCGCCGGCGCTTCGGATAAACCGTCCGGCAGATTTCGCAGACCGTGCCATCGCACCCGTGGGCCGTGCAATGCTCCCGCCCATAAAAAATGATCCGCAGGTGCAGCGCATTCCAAAGCTCGCGCGGAAAAAGTTTTTTCAGATCGCGCTCGGACTGCTCGACGTTGCGCCCGTCCGTCAGGCCCCAGCGTTGCGCGAGCCGATGGATGTGCGTGTCGACCGGAAACGCCGGCACGCCGAATGCCTGCGCCATCACCACGCTCGCCGTCTTGTGGCCGACGCCAGGCAGCGCCTCCAGCTCCTCAAATGTCCGCGGCACTTCGCCGCTGTGGCGCTCGATGAGCAGGCGCGAGAGCGCGGAGATGTTTTTGGATTTCGCCGGTGCCAGTCCGCACGGGCGGATGATCGCATGGATTTTTCCCACCGGCACGCGCGACATTTTTTCCGGCGTGGCACCCAGCGCAAAGAGCGCGGGCGTGACTTCATTCACCCGCTTGTCGGTGCATTGCGCTGAGAGCAACACAGCAACGAGCAGCGTAAACGCGTCCCGGTGATCGAGCGGAATCGGCGTCGCGGGATAAAGCTCCGCCAACCGTCGATCGACGTGGGCGGCGCGTTCGGTTTTGGTCATGCCCTCAAAACAGAGCCGCTTCGCTCGCGGAAACAAATCCTTATTGGCCGCGCGCGTTCGGCAAATCGCGGTTGCGCGATCGGACGATGCGCCTAGCGTCCCGCCATCTCTTCATGGCTTCCCCGCTCGACCTCCTCGCTCCCACGGACACCTTCGCCCGCCGCCACCACGGCGACAACGCCGCCGAGACCGCGGCGCTCCTCGCCACGCTCGGTTCGCCGTCGCTCGACACCCTCGTCGACGCCGCCGTGCCGAAGCACATCCGCCGCGGCGCGATGAACCTCCCCGCCGCCCTCGGCGAAAGCGCCGCGCTCGCCGAACTCCGCGCGATCGCCAGCGAGAACAAGGTTTTCCGCAGCTTCATCGGAACCGGCTACTACGGCACGCATACCCCCGGCGTCATCCAGCGCAACATCCTCGAAAACCCCGCCTGGTATACCGCCTACACGCCCTACCAAGCCGAGATTTCGCAGGGTCGCCTCGAAGCGATTCTGAATTTCCAAACCGTCGTCACCGATCTCACCGGTCTCGAAATCGCCAACGGCTCCATGCTCGACGAGGGCACCGCTGCCGCCGAAGCGATGATGATGTGCCACCGCCTCAAGGAAGGCGGCGACGACGCCTACAAAACGTTTTTCGTCTCCGAACACTGCCACCCGCAGACGATCGACATCGTCAAGACGCGCGCCACCCCGCTCGGCGTCGCAGTCATCGTCGGCGATCATCGCACCTTTGCGCCGACCGCAAACTGCTTCGGAGTACTGGTGCAATACCCGGACACCACCGGCTCGATCCACGAATTCGAAAAATTCTTCGCCGCCGCCCACGCCGCCGGCGCCTTCACGATCGTCGCGACCGATCTGCTCGCGCTCACGCTGCTCCGCGCGCCGGGCGAGTTCGGCGCCGATGTCGCCGTCGGCTCCGCGCAACGCTTCGGCGTGCCGCTGGGCTTCGGCGGACCGCACGCGGGTTTCCTCGCCACCAAGGATGCTTTCAAACGCCAGATGCCCGGCCGCCTCGTCGGCGTCTCGAAAGACGCCCAAGGCGATCCCGCGATGCGCCTCGCGCTCGGCACGCGCGAGCAACACATCCGCCGCGACAAAGCCACGTCGAACATCTGCACCGCCCAGGTACTGCTCGCCGTCATGGCGTCGATGTATGCCGTCTATCACGGTCCCGAAGGCCTCAAGAAAATCGCGCGCCGGGTGAAGCTGCTGACCGAGTTGCTCGCGGTTGGTCTGCGTGCCGTCGGCGCGAAGGTGAACGCCCAGCCCTTCTTCGACACGCTCACGATCTCGAACGTCTCGGCCGCACGGGTGCAGGCCGCCGCCGCCGCGAGGAAATTCAACCTGCGTGTGATTAACGAAACCACCATCGGCCTCTCGCTCGATGAGACGACGACGGTCGAGGACGTGCAAACGCTGCTCACGTTCTTTAACGAATCAGTCAAGGTGCTCACTGACGTTCACGCCCTGCCAGCCGACTTCGCCGCGCCGCACGCCCGCACCTCGGCGTTTCTCGCGCACTCCGTTTTCAACCGCTTCCATACCGAGCACGAGATGCTCCGTTACATCAAGCGCCTCGAGACAAAGGACCTCTCGCTCGTGCACTCGATGATATCCCTCGGCTCGTGCACGATGAAGCTCAACGCCACCAGCGAGATGTTTCCCGTGTCGTGGCCTGAGTTCGGCGCGCTGCATCCGTTCGCGCCCGCCGAGCAGACGCGCGGCTACCAGAAACTCTTCCGCGATCTTGAGGCGTGGCTCAGTGAAATCACCGGCTTCGCCGCCGTCTCGCTCCAGCCCAACGCCGGATCTCAGGGCGAATACGCCGGCCTCCTCGTCATCCGCGCGTTTCATGAATCGCGCGGCGAGGGCCACCGCAACATCTGCCTGATTCCGACGAGCGCGCACGGCACGAATCCCGCCAGCGCCGCAATGTGTGGCTTCAAAGTCGTCCCCGTCGCGTGCGACGCCAACGGCAACATCGATGTCACCGACCTCCGCGCCAAAGCCGCCGCGCACGCGCACGATCTCGCAGCGTTGATGGTCACTTATCCGAGCACGCACGGTGTGTTCGAAGATTCGATCAAGGACATCTGCGCGATCGTCCACGAGCACGGCGGTCAGGTTTATATGGACGGCGCGAACATGAACGCGCAGGTCGGCCTCACCTCGCCCGGCCACATCGGTGCCGACGTGTGCCACCTCAATCTCCACAAGACGTTCTGCATCCCGCACGGCGGCGGCGGCCCAGGCATGGGCCCGATCGGTGTCGCAAAGCACCTCGTGCCTTTCCTGCCTGGCCATGCCGTCGTTTCGTCGAACACCAATAAATCTGCCATCGGCGCGGTCTCCGCCGCGCCGTACGGCAGCGCGAGCATCCTCGTCATTTCGTGGATGTACATCCGCATGATGGGCCCCGACGGCCTGACCGAGGCCACGACGAAGGCCATCCTCAACGCCAACTACGTCGCGCGCCGCCTCGATCAATTCTTTCCCGTCCTCTACCGCGGCAGCGCCGGCCTCATCGCCCACGAGTGCATCGTCGACCTGCGCGGCTGGAAAAAACATGGGCTCGAAGCCGAAGACGCCGCGAAGCGCCTTATGGATTACGGCTACCACGCGCCGACGCTCTCGTTCCCCGTCCCCGGCACGCTGATGATCGAGCCCACCGAGAGCGAATCGAAGGCCGAGCTCGATCGATTCTGCGACGCGATGATTTCGATCCACGGGGAAATGCAGGCCGTCATGAACGGCGAATCCGACAAAGCGAACAACCCGCTGAAAAACGCCCCGCACACCGCAAAAGTTGTGTGCGCCAACGAGTGGACACACCCCTACTCGCGCGAGTCGGCCGCATTTCCCGATCGCTTCACGCGCGCCAGCAAGTTCTGGCCGAGCGTCGGCCGCGTCGACAATGTCTACGGCGATCGCAACCTCGTGTGCTCGTGCATCGGCATGGACGCGTATGCCGAGTCGCCCTCCGCGTAAGGCTTAGACCAGCCACGTCTTCAGCGTTGTGATCCGCGGGAACGACGCAGGTAGTTTTTCCCAACTGTCGCCATCGTTCTTCGAAAAGAAAATTTCGCCGCCGGTTGTACCCATGTAAATGCCGCTGGGCGTGAGCGGGTCGCTCGCCATCGCGTCGCGCAGCACGCCGACGAAGTGATCCTTTTGCGGCAATCCCTTCGTCAGCGCGCGCCATGTGCGACCTTTGTCTCGGGTGCGCCAGACTTTCAGCGCGCCGTCGGGCACCACCCGATTGTTGTCGGCGACAAGCGGCACCATAAACAAATCGCCGCGCGCCGTCGCCGCCATCGGGAAACCGAAATCGTGCGGCAGCCCGCGCGAAACTTTTTGCCACGAATCCGCGCCATTCTTTGAGACGTAAACGCCGCCGTGAAACTGCATCGCGAGCGCATCGGGCCGCGACGGATCGAGCACGAGCTTGTGCACGCAGCGGCCAAGGTCGGGATCGGGCATGATTTCGGGGGCGATATTCGGCAGGCCCTGATTGCAGAGCGTCCACGTCCCGCCTCCGTCCTCCGTGCGAAACACGCCCACCGCCGAGATGCCGACCCAGAGACGTTTTGGGTTCATCGGATCGACGACGATCGAATGGAGGCACAGGCCCCCAAAGCCGCCCATCCAGCGCGGACGCGTCGGGTGATTGGTCAGACCCATCAACTCGTCCCACGTCGCGCCATCGTCGCGACTCACAAAGAGCGCCGCGTCGTCGACGCCGGCATACCACGTGCCCGGCTGCGACGCATGCCCTGGCACGATTTGCCAGATATGTTTCAGCTCCGCTTTCGAACCGTTGGAAAACTTCGGGTCGCGCTTCACGCCTTTCCACGTCTTTCCGAAATCCTTTGAGACGCGGATGGTCGATCCACGCGCGAAACTTCCCGTGCCCGCGAGGACGCGGCCATGCCGCGAGTCGCCGCAGAGCGCAAAGATTTCCCAGCCGCTGAGGTGCGGCCCGGTGAGCTTCCACTTCGTGCGAGTTTCGTCGCCGTGATATAGAAACACGCCCTTTACCGAGCCGATTAGGAGCACCAGTTTTCGCGAGGGGAATTTCTTCGCGGCCATGGGTTAGATTTGACCGTCTGCTGCGCAACGTGCGAGCGATTTTTCCGTCTTTCAACTTTAGCGCTCAAACCTTCAACTCTCACCCGTGAAAATCATCCGCCACCTCACCGCCAGCGGCCCCGCCTACGCCGCGCTCCACGCCGACGGCTCCGCCCGCGAAATCTCCGGCGACATCCTCGGCAACTTTACCGCCACCGATCGCGTGGTGAAGCCCGGCAAACTCCTCGCGCCGATCGTGCCGACATGCATCCCGGCGATCGGGCTCAACTACGCGAAGCACGCAGCCGAGGGCGGCAAGCCCCCACCCGTGCGCCCGATGTGGTTCATGAAGCTGCCCGGCACCGTGCAAAATCCCGGCGACCCGATTAAACTGCCCGCGTCGCAACCGACCGCGCAGCCTGACTACGAGGCCGAGCTCGCGATCGTCCTGAAGAAGGACGCACGCAATCTGACCAAGGCGAACGCGATGGACTATGTGCTCGGCTTCACGTGCGCCAACGATGTGAGCGCGCGCGACTGGCAGCGCGATTTCGGCGGCGGCCAGTTCTGCCACGCGAAGAGCTTCGACACGTTTTGCCCGCTCGGTCCGTGCATCGTCACGCCCGACGAGATTGGAAATCCGAACGCCCTCCGTATCCGCTCGATCCTCAACGGCACCGTGATGCAGGACTCCACCACTGCGGATCAAATTTTCGATGTGCCGACCGCGCTCGAGTTTCTCACCGCCGACAAGACGCTCCCGGCCGGCACCGTGATTCTTACCGGCACGCCCGAGGGCGTCGGCTTCGCCCGCAAGCCGCCCGTCTGGCTGAAAGCCGGCGACACGATCTCGATCGAGATCGAAAAGATCGGCACGCTGACAAATCCGGTGGTTTGAGAATTGAGCGATCGGATCGGGCCTTGGCCCGGTCCGATCAGCGCGCCGGCTTCAGGTGAAGGTCCGCGAAAGCGAGAAACACTTTCCAATCCTCGGGCGACACGACGTGCGGGCCCGCGTGAAAATAGAAGCCGAGGGAACCCGTGATCACCGGGGTCTCGACCGGCGGCATCTGCGTTACACCCAAATCTTTCTTTCCGAGCAGGCGGTAGACCGGCCCTGCGGCGACCGCCGCCAGAAACATCCCGCGCGGATCCGCGCCCAGGTCTTTGGTGCCAGCCGTGAGAAACACGGGGTGCGGTGCATTGAGCGCGATGAGTTCGTGCGCGTCGACCGGCAGGTCGTTCCAGTGGCCGACGTATTTCTTGAGGTTGCCCGCAAACCACCACGGAAACCGCGCCTGGATGTCATCGACCATTTCGCCAAAGTCCCGCCGCGAGAGCGCCGAGCCCATTTCGCCCGCGCACGCTGCGAACACCAGCGCGAAGCGCGGTTCGTGCGCGCCGGCCCATAGCGCGGTCTTGCCGAGCCGAGAAAATCCCACGAGCGCAACGCGCGACGCATCCACGCCGGGAGCCGTGGTGAGAAAATCCAGCGCGCGGCTGGCCGCCCACCCCCACACACTGATCGCGCCCCACTCGTCCGGCGCCGGTTTGATCTGGCCCGGTGCATAGGCGAGAGCCTGCACCCCGGCCGCGTTGCTCGTGAAGACATCGGGCTGGATATCGGTGTAGCGGAGGAGCGCGTAGCCGTAACCGCGCGCCAGCATCTCCGGCGCGGGCCCGAGTTCGGTGGGCCGCGCCCACGACGGCCGATTCGCGGCCTCGTTTTCTGCGTCCGTTGGGAGCTGCGCGGAATCGGAGAAAAACGAGAGGTGCAAAATCACCGGCACCGGTCCGGGTGCCTCCGCCGGCACATAAAGATTCATCGTCACCTTCACCGCCCGGTCGCCCTCCCCGAAGGTTCCCACTGCGCGCGTGCGCCGCGCCTTGCCGCCGAGGGCGCCCGCTTCGGTTTCCGCGACCGCCCAGCTGACCTTCGGCGCACGCGCTGGCACGCGGCCGAAGATTTCATTTTCGTAGTGCCGGATCAGTTCGGGACGGCGCTGCTTGAGCCATGTCTCCGCGTCGTGCACCGGCCGGCCGTCGTCTAACACCAGCGGATCGGGCAGCGTGTAGGGCCCAACCTTGCTCTCGTCGAAATTCCGCGGGCGCCCCGTGTAGGTCGGGGCGGCGGACGGCGGTGCTTCCGCCGCCTGCAGCACCGCAACGCACGCGATCGCGAGTAACAGGGCCACCGAGTTTCGACGCGACAATGGACGCGCGGACGGAAGGTTCATGGGGTAAGTGTTCACTCGACCTTGGCAGGTCCCGCCACAGCAGCAATCGCGTTTCGCCCGCCGCGCCGGACTGTCACTCGTGGATTAGGTTTCAGTCTGTCGCATGGAGCGCCATCCTCGACTAAACCCCATGAAACAAAATCTGCTTCGCGCCCTCGGCGCGTTTGCGCTCTGCTCTGCCGCGTCCGTCATGCCCGCTCAAACCGCCGCCCCATCCGACTCGTTTCGCTTTCCGCCCGCCGATCTGATGAACATCGGCGTCTACTACTACCCGGAGGCCTGGCCGGCTTCGCAGTGGTCTCGCGACATGGCGAACATCAAGAAACTCGGGATGGAGTTCGTGCACATGGGTGAGTTCGCGTGGGCGTTCATGGAGCCGACCGAGGGAAATTTCGATTTCGCCTGGCTCGATAAAAATATCGAGCTCGCCGCGGCGCAGGGCCTGAAGGTCGTGCTCTGCACCCCGACGCCCGCGCCGCCGATTTGGCTGACGGAAAAACATCCCGAAGTGCTCATGATCGACGCCGCCGGCCGCACGCAAGTGCACGGCACGCGCCAGCATGCGACGTGGAGCTCAGAGGTCTATCGCGCCTGCGTTGCAAAGATCGTCAACGAGCTCGGCCGTCGCTACGGTCAGGACAAGCGCGTCTGGGGCTGGCAGCTCGACAACGAACTCACGCACTACGGTAAGGAGCCCGACTTCAGCGAACCGTCCCAGAAAAAATTTCAGGCGTGGCTCCAGAAAAAATACGGCACGATCGACGCGCTGAATCGCGACTGGGGCAACGCGTTCTGGTCGCAGATGTATCAGCGTTTCGATCAGGTTCGGCTGCCGAATGAGAAAGAGTTTGTCGCGCAGTTCAATCCGCACCAGATGCTCGATTCACAGCGCTGGTTCGCCGAGGAAACCGCCGACTACCTCCGCTTTCAGGCCGACATCCTGCGTAAATACTGCGGCCACACGCAGTGGATCACGACAAACCACATTCACAATTTCTCCGCTGTAAATCCCGCGCTCAACACCCATGACTTCGACGTCGTGTCGTGGACGCTCTATCCCGTCCACGGCAACGCCAACCGCGGCCCGCTCGGATTCCGGCTCGGCGATTCGGCGACACTCACGTTTGCCGCCGACTTCATGCGCAGCCTCAACGGCCAGGCCGGCATCATGGAGCTGCAGCCCGGCCAAGTAAATTGGGGCGAAGTCAATCCGCAGCCCTACCCCGGCGCCGTGCACCTGTGGATCATGCGCGCGTTTGCCGCCGGCTCGAAATTCGTCTGCACGTATCGCTATCGGCAGCCGCTCTCCGGCGCGGAGATGTATCACTATGGGCTCGTTGGTCCCGACGGCATCACCCCCACCACCGGCGGCGAACAATATGCGCAGGCCGCGCGCGAACTCGTCCAACTCCGCGCCGCCGCGACGCCCGGCGCACCACTCCCGCCGGCCTACGCCGCACGCCGCACCGCCATTCTCTACAGCTACGAAGTCCGCTGGGACATCGACAACCACAAGCAGAACAAAGCGTGGGACACTTATGAACACCTCCTCAAATATCACCGCGCACTCACTCGCGCCGGCGCGCCGATCGACGTCATCACCGAGGACAAGGATTTCTCCGCCTACCCTTTCCTGATCGCTCCCGCCTACCAACTCGTCGACGCCCCGCTCGTCGCGCGCTGGAAGACCTACGTCGAGAATGGCGGTCATCTCATCCTCACCTGCCGCACCGGTCAAAAAGATCGCCGCGGCCACCTCTGGGAAGGTCCGTGGGCCGCGCCCATCCTCGATCTAATTGGGGCGAAGATTAAGTCCTACGACACCTTACCCGCGCCGAATGTTGGACATGTGAGCGTCGGAGAGCAGTCGCATACCTGGGCGACCTGGGCAGATCTGCTGGAGCCCAGCAACGGCACCACGGCGATCGCAAACTACACTGATCAGCTCTACGCCGGCGGCGTCGCCGCGACGACCCGCCAACTCGGAAAGGGCAGCGTGACCTACATCGGCGTGGATTCGCAGGACGGCGAACTTGAGGCGCAACTCGTGCGCGGCGAGTTTTCACGCGCGGGCGTCACAACCGAAAACTTCCCTGACGGTTTCGCCGTCGCGTTTCGCGACGGCCTCTGGATCGCGACCAACTTCACGGCCAATCCGATGGCCGCCCCGATCCCCGCTCAGGCAAAAATCCTCTTCGGCACCGCCACTGTGCCGATCGCCGGTGTGACGGTTTGGCGTTAAAAACAGCGTCGCGACCCTTCGGGGTGGAAGGGTCGCAAGGCGCGATAAAAACCTTCGTCGCAGAAGCCTACTTCTTCTTCGCCGCTTTCTTTTGCTTGGCGCTCTTGAGCGGGGCTTTGCGGGTCAACTTCTTCGCGTTTTGTGTTTTGGCCATAAATTCTTCGGTTCGTCGTTCAGCGATGAGCGGCGACTTCTTCGGGCGTGGCGAGTTCGTAGCTGATCTTTCCCTCGATGATTTCTCGCAGCGCGGTGTCCTCCGCCGAAAGCTTTTCAAGCGATTCGACCAGGGCGCGGTTCCCGCGCTTCAACTGTTTCACCCGGCGCGAGACGACGTTGATGAGCACATTCGGATCATCGATAACCAGAGATGCCGCCCGAACGTAATCGTCTCGCATGATGGGAATAAGCCGGCGGTCGCGGGGGCAAAGCGGAATGCTTCGACGCTCCTTGCACGCTGGCTGAGTTGACGATCCTAAAAGCGCTCGGCGCGAAACGCGATGACTATTCCATCGCGCCCGCAATCGATTCCGCCAACGCGTTCGCGCGCGAACGGCTTACGGACATTTTGGTTGGCTGCATTGCGCCCACGCGCGTTTTCTGTCTGCGCTTACTGGCGATGAGTGACCAAAAATCCAACGACCATCTCCACGGCATTACGCTTGAGCGCATCGTCACCGAGCTCTCCGCGCATTTCGGCTGGGAGGAGATGGCGCGGCGCGTTCCCGTGCGCTGCTTCCAGTTCGATCCAAGTGTGAAATCGAGTCTCACTTTTTTGCGCAAGACGCCGTGGGCGCGCGCGAAGGTCGAGGATATGTTTGTGCGCTGGAAGCTCACGGGCAGCTGAAGCGCCACACCGCCGCGCCAGCGGGCCCGGCACACTTCAGTTGCCACTCGTCTTCCGGTGCGCCCAGTTCCTAAAAAACCGGACCACACCATGAACCGCGTTCACCTTTCCGATCTGCCGTGGGTCGAGGTCGTTTCCCCCACGAGGAAATTTCATTCGTTTTGCCGCAATCTCTCGATTGCGCTTGGCGGCACCCGCAACACCGGCCCGTGGGGCGGCGGGCATCCGTTTGATTTGCAGATTCGCCGATTGCCGCCCGGTGCAGCGGTGTGCCCGTATCACTTTCATTTCGCGCAGTGGGAGATGTTCGTCGTCGTCGTCGGCACCGGAGCCGTTCGCACGGCCGACGCACGGACCGAGGTGAGGATCGGCGACGTGTTCATCCATCCACCCGGCGCGGCCCACCAGCTCATCAACTCCGGCGCGGGCGCGCTCGAGGTCCTGATCATCGCAGACAATCCGCCCGTGGACGGCGGCTACTATCCCGACTCACACAAATATTACCTGCGGCCACCCGGTCAGGTCTTCCGGATCACGGAGGCCGATTATTTCGACGGGGAGGACTCCCTGCCCGCCAACGGTGACTCAGGCTACAAAGTAAATTCTTCGGCACTGCCATCCATCGCGGCGTTTTCACAGCGGATAATCCACTCGGACGCCGTCGCGTGGGAGCGATTCGAATCGCCCAAGAAAAAATTCCGCGGCTGGAGCAAGGCACTATCTATCGCGCTCGGTGCGAAGCGCAACCCGCCGGCCGGGCCCGGTGGCGACAAGTGCGTCAGCCATGGCGGGCATCCCTTCGATCTGGAGCTGCAAAAACTCGCACCCGGCGAGTCGGGCTGCCCGCTCCACTCGCACGCCGCGCAGTGGGAGTTGTATTATTTGTTGAGCGGCACCGCGACGGTGCGGGCCGATCTCGCGACGCACACGTTTCACGCTGGCGACGTCGTGCTCCATCCGCCGGGCGAAGCGCACCAAATCACGAATGCTTCGACGACGGACGATCTCCTTTTCTACGTCGTGGCCGACAATCCACCCGTCGACTACTGGTACTATCCCGACTCCGACAAGTGGGGCCTGCGTGCGCCGCGAAAATTTTTTCGCCTGAACGAAGCCGACTATTGGGACGGCGAGGAGTGAGGCCCAGCGCCGTCGCGATCGCCCCGCGGCGGCGGCCGGAGCGATCGCGATCCCTCAAACCGCGCGTCCGTGAGCGTCCGCAGAAACACCACGAGCGCCCGCTGATCAGCCGCGGGCAGCTCCATGCCCGCGCGCGGATGCTTCGCGAGGTTGGGATCGAGCGTAGCGTTGCGTACGACGCCGTGGTCGTAGTGCGCGACGACTTCTTCCAGCGTCCTGAAGCGGCCGTCGTGCATGTAGGGCGCCGTCACCGCGACGTTGCGGAGCGAGGGCGTCTTGAATTTATCCAAGTCGCAGGCGCTGGCGGTGAGTTTCTCTCGGCCACGATCGATGCCGCGCACCGCGAGGCCGTTGTTCTTGAAGGCGAAATCGCTGAAAAGCGGCCCGCCGTGGCAATGAAAGCAATCCGCGCCGCGCCGACCGCGCGCCGGATCAAATTCGGTCATGAATAGCTCGAAGCCGCGCTGCTCGTCGGCGGTGAGCGTCGTCTCGCGGCGCAGCGCGCGATCGAAACGCGAATCGGCCGAGACTTGCGCGAGGAGAAATTGTTCGAGCGCGAGACCGATCCGCTCGGGCGTGATGGCGGGTGTGCCGAATGCCGCGGCAAAATCAGCCCGGATGTGATCGTGCGTGGCGAGGCGCGCGGCGCTCTTGGCCGCGTCGGCGTGCATTTCGATCGGGTTGGTCATCGCGGCGAGTGCTTGGTCGCGGATGCGCGGCTGGCTGCCGTCCCACGCGAAGGCCGGGTTCCAAGCGAGGTTTACGAGTGGCTGGGCATTGCGCGCGCCCGGTTTGCCGTCTGCACCGCGGCTGAACGGCACACGATCGCTGAACGCGCGCGCAGGGTCGTGGCAATTCGCGCAGCTCTGGGCGCCGTTGCCGGAGAGTTGGGCATCGTGAAATAGTTTTCGGCCGAGCGCGACGCCCTCGACCGTCAACGGATTGTCCGCGGGCAAAGCGGGCTGCGGCCAGCCGGCGGGGACGGTGAAGGCAAGCGGCGTGGCCGACGCGTTGGCGATCGTTTTCTTCGGCTTCGCCGAGTTGGCCTGCGCGAATGCCGGCGCCGCGGTCGGCTTCGCCTCCAGCCAAAACCACGCCCGCTCGACGGCGGCGGCGAGTTGCGGCGCCAGAGTGTCGTTGGACCCCGAGTGCGTGGTCTCGCTGCCGTCGTCCTCGGCAAGCTTTTGATCGCGGAGGATGCGGGCGACATCAATCGCCAGCGCGATCGTGGTGTCATGCCCGATGCGGAAGTCGGATCGAAAGCGCATCGTCATCACGCGCGCGTCGGTCGCCAGATGATAGGAGAAACCGCGCTCGGCTCCAGCGGTCGTCCGCCACCGGCCTTCGAGCGCGAGGAAAACGTAGCCGCCCGACCAGTTCCAGTGCAGGCCGTTGACAAGCGGGTTGAGCGGATGCCCCGCGGGCCAGACGTCGGGCGAGCCGTGATTCGCGACCGGCGGCAGTCCAAGTTGAAACTCGATCCCAGCGTAGTCGCCCTCGGGCACTTCGCGCAACGCGACTGAGACTCGGCCCGACTCGGCGTCGATGAAACCATATTGGCCGTCCAACCGCACCAGCGATCCGTCGGGGCGACCGAGCGCGACACCCGAGACAATCGCGGCGATACGCGTGACGCGAAGCGATTGATCGCTTTTATTTCTCACCGGCACCGAAGGGACGGCAAGGGGCGCACCCTGCCACGTGGGGGTGATCGTCAACGTCAACTCCGCCGCGGCGAGGCGCGTGGCGAGGAAGAGCAGGAGGACAGGGAAACGCATGGGGCGAGGATGCGGCCGACGCGTTAAGTACATGTGTGGGACGGCGGGGAGAAATGTTAAGGGCGTGTTAAGCATGCCAGGATTGCGCCGCGCCGACCCCTCCCCAAAATCTCCCGATATTCCCATGAACGCCGAAACCATCGCCGCGGGACGCACCCGGTTGCTCATGATCGACGATGACAAGAAGCTCTGTCGACTCGTCGCGACCTATCTTGAGCCGCTCGGCTTTGCGGTCGCCGCCGTGCACAGCGGTGCCGAGGGCGTGGAGCGCGCCACAGCGACGGGCGCCCCATGGCACGCGATCATCCTCGATGTGATGCTGCCCGGCCTGGATGGCTTCGAGGTGCTGAAAAAAATTCGCGCAAAGAGCGCCGTGCCGGTCCTCATGCTCACCGCACGCGGAGACGAAATGGACCGGATCGTCGGGCTTGAGGTCGGGGCGGACGACTACCTGCCGAAGACATTCTCCACGCGCGAACTGCTCGCGCGGCTGCGAGCGGTGTTGCGGCGCAGCGCTCTGAGCGCCACGGCGGAGACAAAACCCGAAACGCCTCCGGCTGAACTCGTCGTCGGCGAGCTGCGCGTAAATCTCGCTGCGCGTTCCGCCGCGCTCGGCGCGACGCCGCTCCTGCTCACTCCGGTGGAGTTCGATCTGCTTGCGAGTTTAGCGAAAGCGAAAGGCCGCGTGAAATCGCGCGAGGCGCTGCTCGATGAAATCCGTGATCGAAACTACGATGTCTTCGACCGCTCAATCGACGTGCACATTTCATCGCTGCGGAAAAACATCGGTGACGATGCAAAGGAACCCCGGTTCATCCGCACCGTGCGTTCGGCGGGCTACCTGATGACGGCGCCGGAGTAATTTTTACTGAATGCACGGTCACGGCACGACGTAGAGTTCGACGATCACCGTGCCGGTCGTCGCACCTGCGCCGCTCACGATCGCCGTGTAAGCGCCAGCGGGAAGCGCGACGAGCAACACGGCATCCTTGCTGGCGGAGGGCAACGCAAACGCGCCGACGCGCGCCGACGTGGCCGCAATGTCGGCGGCATTGCTCGCGTCACCCCAGTCGTCGTTCGCTGCAATCGCCGTGCTGCCCGCGTAGAGCGTGATCTGCGGGTCGGCGAGCGTGCCGGGGACGCCGAACGCCGCGAGGCCGGGGCCGACCGCGCGCACGAGCATTTTCACCGTGCCCTCTCCTGCGATGACGAAGCCGGGAATCAGCAAGTCGGCGCCCGTGCCGACAAACGCGCGGGCCGAGGCATTGATGAGCCGCGCAGACGTGTCGGCGCTCGCCCCGTCGTAAGCCTCGACCAGCACAACGCCGCTCGAGTTGCCGGTACCGTACACCGGGGTCGTGTAGGCGCCCGGCGTGAGGGTCGTGACGATCGCCGCGTCGCCGCTACCGGCATTGAGCGGAAACGCACCGGCAGCCGTCATCGCGCCCGCGTCGCTCGCGAGCCAGTTGTCATTGCTGCCGATCACGGTGTTGCCCCACCAGAGCTGCAACTGCGGATCGGCGAGCGCGCTCGTGAGGCCGAAGTTCGCGATGAGCGTCGGGCCGACCGCGCGAATAATCAGGCGTTTGCCGGCACCGGAGCCACCGAGAACGAAACCGACGATCGGCGTGCCGGCGTTGCTGCCGATGCGCGTGCGCACGGCGAGATTCACGATGCCAGCGGCGAGTGTCGCGGCGGGCGACGTCGCCGAAGTCACGGTGAGCGTCGCTGCAGCGCTAGTCACAAACCCAGTGCCGTTCGCAACGGTGCACATGTAACTGCCGGCATCCGACGCCTGCGCGCTCGCGATCGAAAACTTTGCGGCGGTGGCTCCGGTCATCGCGGCGGAATTTTTATACCACTGGTAACCCAACGGGGCCGCGCCGGTGGCGACCACACTGAACGTGACGCCAGCGCCCGCCACGACCGACACGCTAGAGGGCTGCGCGGTGATCGAGGGAGGCGTGCTCGCGCTCGTGATCGTCAGGGTCGCGGCATTGCTGGTCGCGCTGCCGGCATTGTTGCTAACGATGCACGTGTAGCTGCCCGCGTCCGCTGGTTGCGCGCTCGCGACGATGAAGCTCACGCTCGTGGCACCGGTGAGCGCGGCGACGCCCTTATACCACTGGTAGCTCAGAGGTGCGGAGCCGCTCGCCACGATGACGAACGTCGCGCTGCCGCCCGCCGTGATGCTCGCACTCGTCGGCTGTGTCGTGATGACGGGGGCCGCCGGGCTGCTAGACACGGCGAGCACCCCGGCATTGCTCGTCGCGGAGCCGGCACTGTTGGTCACGGTGCACGAGAAATTTCCGGCGTCAGTCGTTTGCGCGGCCGCAATCGTGTACGTCGCGCCGGTCGCGCCGGCCATCGCCGCGCCGTTTTTCTGCCATTGGTAATTTAACGGTGCGGTGCCGTTGGCCACGACGGCAAACGTCACGCTCGCTCCCGTCGTGACCGTCGCGTTCACCGGCTGCGTGGCGATGCTTGGCGCCACGGTGGCGCTCGACACCGCGAGGTTCGCCCCTGCGCTCGTCGCGCTGCCGGCGCGGTTGGTGACGACACACACATAGGTGCCGACATCCGCCGCCTGCGCGCTCACGATCGTGTAGCTCGCATTCGTCGCGCCGCCAATCGCTGCGCCGTTCTTCTGCCACTGGTAGCCCAGCGGTACCGTGCCGCTCGCCGTGACCGTGAATGTGGCGTTGCCACCAGCCGTCACCGTAGCGTTTGCCGGCTGGGTCATAATCGCCGGCGCCGTCGCGGGGGTAGTGACCGTGAGCGTGGCGGCGTCGCTGGTGGCGGAGCCGACACTGTTCGTCACCACGCACAAGTAGCTGCCCGCATCAGCCGCCTGCACGCCGGTGAGCGCGTAGCTCGCGGCCGTGGCGCCGCCAATCGCCGCCACGCCTTTATACCACTGGTAAGCGAGCGGCGCGGTGCCGTTGGCGACCACCGTGAAGACCACGCCGCCGCCCACCGTCACCGTCGTGCTTGCAGGTTGTGTGGCGATGCCCGGCGCGACAGCCGCGGCGCTCACGGTGAGCGTCGCAGCATTCGTGCCGGTGGAACCGGCGCTGTTACTGACGACGCAAACGTAGCTGCCCGCATCGGCGCTCTGCGCACTCGCGATCGCGTATGTGGTCGCGGTGGCGCCTGAAATCGCGGCGGAGTTTTTATACCATTGATAACTCAGTGGCGCCGTCCCGCTCGCGACGACGGTGAACGTCGCCGCGCTGCCCGCAGTCACGGTCGCGCTAGCGGGCTGCATCGTGATGCCGGGCAGGGTTGCTGCCGGATTGACGGTAAGCGTGGCGACGATGCTAGTCGCGGTGCCGGCACTGTTGGTGACCACGCAAGTATAGCTGCCGGCGTCGGCGGTCTGCGCGCTGGAGAGGGTATAGCTCGCGTTCGTGGCACCGCTGATGGCGACACCGCCTTTTTGCCACTGATAAATCAGTGGGGCGGTGCCGCTCGCCACCAGTGTGAATGTGACGCTCGCGCCCGCGGTCACGGTCGCGCCCGCCGGCTGCGTGGCGATCGATGGCGCACTCGCGGCGGCGTTGACCGTGAGCGTCACGGCGTTGCTCGTGACAGAGCCGGCGCTGTTCACGATGGCGACGGAATAGCTGCCGGAGTCGGAAACATGCGTCGTCGCGAGAGTATAGGCTGCGCTCGTCGCACCGCCGATCGC
Source organism: uncultured Opitutia bacterium (assembly GCA_903896015.1). GTDB lineage: Bacteria > Verrucomicrobiota > Verrucomicrobiia > Opitutales > Opitutaceae > CAITWF01. The sequence goes on from CAITWF010000054.1 coordinate 21,016, forward strand.
GCTGCCGCCTTTATACCACTGGTAACTCAGCGGTGCCGTGCCGCTCGCGACCACGGTGAACGTGACACTCGCGCCCGAGGTCACGGTTGCGGCCGTCGGCTGCGTGGAGATTGCAGGCGCAGTGGTGGCCGCGTTGATCGTGAGGACCGCGGCGTTGCTCGTGGTGGAGCCGACGGCGTTGGTCACCGTAACCGTGTAGCTGCCCGCATCAGCGGATTGTATGCTCGCGATCGTGTAGCTCGCGCTCGTCGCGCCGGAAATCGCGGAGCCGGCCTTCTTCCATTGGTAACTGAGCGTGCCGGTGCCGCTCGCCGCGACCGTAAACGTCACGCCCGTGCCCGCCGTAACGGTCGCACTCACAGGTTGCGTGGTAATCGTCGGCGCGGTGGCCGCATTGCCGAACAGGACGGTCGCGGTCTTGCCGACCGGCGTGCCGTAGGTACCGCCGGAATCGTAGGTGGCGAGTGCCGTGAGCGTGACGCGATAGTAATTCGTGCTCGTTGTCGCGGTGTAGCTCGTCGTGAGCCCGCCACTGGTCACTGTCGAAGAGAGCGTTGTGAACGTGACGTTGTCGGCGGAGGATTCGACCTTGTAGGTCGCGCCCTCGGCAGAGTTCCACAAGAGGGCGACATTGCTGGCTGACGCTGCGGCGGTGACCGAGATCGCAGTCGCGGGACCGGCGTCGGAGTATTCGGCGACGGACTCGCTGATGCTGTTGACTGTACCGGTGCCGACCGCGGCTGAGCCAAAATATTCCTGATTGATTACGTCGGGAAACACCGTGTTGCCGCTTGAATCGATGCACACAAAGTAGGCGTAGGTGCCGCCGGGATATTCGGGAGTGACGCAGTAGCGGACGTTCTGCCGGTTGAGATCGAAGTCGACGCCCTGCGTTTTCCCAAAGTCGCCCAGATATTCATAGTCCTCGGCAAACGTGCCGACGACGCAGGTCTTGTTCACCGGACCGAGGGCATAGGTCGCCGTCGTGCTGGGGCCGTATTGGCTCGAGGTGAGCGTCTGACTTTTGCCCTGCACGCTCGCGGCCCACACCGGGAGCTTCACGCGGCCGGTGACAGCGAGATCGTCCGTGCCGTAGGTGCCGGCGCCGCTGCTGTCGCGCTTCACGAAGCCGCTCACCATGCGGCGAATCCCGCTCGTGGCGTCGGCCGCCGTCGCATAACCGTAGGGCCCGTAAATCGGCAGGCCGTCGTTGGCCCAGCCGATGATCGGCGAATGCTTCGTCGGCGTGCCCGCTTCGCCGTAGCTCTTCGAAGCGGAGTCGTAGGTGACATTGTCGCCGAGTTGGTAGCGGAGCGCCTTCGGATTGATGTGATTGTGGTAGGCGCCGGTGTTCGGCTGGTGACCGTTGGCCGGATCGAAGTTAAACGTCTCCGCGACGCCCGCGAGGCGGTTCCAGACTCCATCGCCGCTCATCGAAATGGAAGCGACGCTGGCGGTGGAGCTGCTGTTCGCGTACGACTGCGCGTCGCCGTTTTCCCAGACGAACACGCCATTCACGAGCACGCCGCCGTTGCCGTGGCTGAGCTGCTTCGTCGTGGGGATCGATGGGTTGCGCGGGATGCGGTGGATCGCTGCGCGATTCGCCGGCCAAGAGGTGTAGGTCTGGCCGTTCGGTGTCAGCCAGTTTCCCATCGTGTAACTCGGGTAACCGGTCGTGTAGATATAAACATAGTTGATCGAGTAGGCGACGCGCTGGATGTCGGAGTAGGCCGCCGTGGCTTGGCCCCCACCACCGTTCGTGAGACCGGACCGCGGCCACGTGCTGACGGCGTTGCCGGAGGTTTTGTCGGAGGTCGTCTCGTAGACGCGCGCGTATTTCGCGGAGTTCGCCGTGAGCCAGCTCGTGATACGCGGATCGGTGGCCTGGGCGAACGCGCGGGCTGCGAGCGCACACAGCAAGAGAAGACTCAGAGCAAGCCGGAGAAAATGGTTCATGGCGGGGAACGTGCCGCCATTACACCACCGCCGGGTTAAGCGCGTGTGAGCATGACCGGCGATTTTGTTAAGCCGGCGTAAACGTTCGGGATTTTCCGCACGAACTCGCGTATAGTTGATGCACGTCGCCCACCGTCGTTGCGGTCGCCTGATGAAAATTTCCTTTCCCCTGTCACTGAAAATTTTGCTCTGGCTGCTGCTCAACCTTTTGCTGCTCGGCGCCGTCGGCGTGGGCTTTCTCCTCGGCCACGGCGGGCTCGGCTGGAACGCCCTGATGGCCGGCGCCGCCGGCGATCATGTGCAGGCGATCGGCGACGCGCTCGTGGGCGAACTCAACGGCTCGCCACCCGCGGCACGCGATGCGGCCCTCACCCGCGCGGGCCGTGAGCACGGCGTGGAGTTTTATCTCTTCAGCAACCGCGGCGCGCAACTGGCCGGCGAACGCGTCGAGTTGCCGCCGACGGCGCGCGCGCAGCTCGTGCCGCCCGCGCCGCGCGACGACGCAGCAGAGAGCCCGCCGAGCCCGCGCGCGCTCAGCGGACCGCCCGCCGGGACACGCCCGCCACCCACTGAGCCCCCCGCCCTCGCCCAGGTCCGTGGCCGCGGCCGCTTCTTGCTCACCGATCACGGCTATTGGATTGGGATGCGCGTGCCGTTCACGCCGGACGAATACGATCCCCGCGTGCCAGCGACCCTCTTCGTTCACCCAGCATCGAGCTGGGGGCTGTTGCGCTTGCTCGACGTGCAACCGTGGCTCCTCGCCGCCATCGGGGTGCTCGTGTTTTCCATCCTCTTCTGGCTGCCCTTCGTCCGCGGGATCACGCGCTCGCTGGGCCAGCTCACGGCCGCCACCGGAAAGATCGCCGAAGGTGATTTCCACACGCGCGTATCCGCCACGCGCCGCGACGAGCTCGGCCAATTGGGCGACTCCGTCAATCAGATGGCCGGACGCCTCGACACGCTCGTCAATGGCCAGAAGCGTTTCCTCGCCGACGTCGCGCACGAACTCGGTTCACCCATCGCGCGCCTGCAGGTCGCAGTCGAAATCCTTGAGTCGCGCGCCAGCGATCCGGCACTCCACGTCCAGATCGCCGATGTGCGCGAGGAGGTGCAGCAGATGAGCGCGCTCGTCAACGAACTGCTCGCTTTCACCCAAGCCGGCCTCCGCCCGCGTGCCGCCGAACTTGCTCCCGTCGAACTTGTGCCGCTCGTCGCCCAAGCCGTCGCACGCGAAGGCGCGGGTGACCACGTTGCCATCGGAATTCCCTCCGGTCTCGCCGCGCACGCTGACCAGCCGCTTCTCGCACGCGCCGTTGGCAACCTCATCCGCAATGCGCTCCGATACTCCGGCGCCAACACCCCGATCACGGTCACTGCGCACCGCGGCGACGATCGCGTCGTCCTCACGGTGGCCGACGAAGGTCCGGGCGTGCCCGCCGAAACCCTCGCACGGCTCGGAGAACCTTTTTACCGCCCTGAAGCCGCGCGCACGCGCGAGACCGGCGGCACCGGTCTTGGCCTCGCGATCGTGCGTTCGGCCGTCGCAGCGTGCGGCGGGGAAGTTCGTTTTTCGAATCGCACGCCTCACGGCTTCTGCGTCGAGATCACCTTGTGCGCCGCCGACTGAACGCCAGCGTTCCTTAAACCAACAGCGCGATCTGCTGGCCCGGGCCGTGGACGCCCTCGATGAGGATGCCCTCGACATCCGCCGTCTTCGACGGGCCCGTGCACCAAATCACGTTGTTGTCCGAGCCCAACGCCGCGACTGCCTGCGGCAAATCGGAAAATATCTTTGTACGCTCCAACACCGCCACATGCACCCACGGCGTCAGCGCCGCCAGCCGCCGCGACGTCGTCGCATCGTTCAGGACAATCGTCCCCGTCTCCGCGATCGCGCCTGCCGCTCGCGTGATGCCGAACGCGTAGTCGTCGACGCGCGTCCGATCGAATTCCGTCTCGACCTTGAAGTCCGCGCCAAAGTGCGGCGCGAGCACCGGCCAGAGCGCCGGATCGCAGTAGCCATGCAAAAACTTTCCCGCGCGCAAATGCGCCACCAGCGCGGAGGCATCGGACAGCGCGAGTCCGTTCACGCGCTTCATGCGCTCGCCGAGCAGCTCCGCCAGGTCGCGCCCCGCGATCACGCTGCGCATCACGGCGATTTCCGTAGTGTAGTCTGGCAGCGCGGCACGCTCATGCAACGGTGCGAGGGCACCGCGCACACGGGAAAGAATAGCTTCGCGATCGTCGGCGGGTGGCATGGTCAGGCTTTCTTCGGCGTGAGAAACTTTTCGCGCCCCGCCAGGTAGAGCATCGCGCACAGCACGACAAACGGAATCATCGAAAGCAGATCGGAATTGGGCCCCTCGAAAAACGGATTGTGCGCCGTCGACCACTTGGTGAGCGCGTCGTCGAACCGATCGAGGACACCCGCGAGAAACGCGATCAGGATGCCCGCGATCGCGCCGCCGGCGATGTAGCCCGACGCGAGCAGCACACCGGGGCTCTTGTCACTCTCCTCGGCAAACTGCTCCGCCGACATCGCCGCATGCGCCGCCTTCTTTCGCGTCGCGCGATCGACCAGGTAGCGGACGAAGCCGCCGATGAAAATCGGCGACGACGAAGACAGCGGCAGATAAACCCCCACCGCAAACGCCAGCGCCGGCACGAAGGACAGCTCAAGCGTCACCGCAATCATCACGCCGAGCAGCACGAGCGCCCACGGCAGTTTCTGATCGAGGATACCCTTGATGATGTAACTCATCAGCGTCGCCTTCGGTGCATTGAATTTTTTCACGACCGAACCGTCGGGCCGTGTGTCGTGCGTGCCGTTGATGCCCGGGTCAACCAGCCAGACGGCATCGCCCTTCTCGTTGACCAGATAGCGGCCAGCCGGCGCGCCGACTTCGTCGGTCTTTTGCCAGACGAAATAGGTGTTGGCGTCGCCGCGCGATTGCGGGCCGACGAGCGGCTCGCGTTTCGAGAGCGCGTGCACATCCGTATGCAAACCCGCTGGAGCGATGTCCTTCATCGGCACATAGACGGTCGCAGCGTTGTTCAATACCAACAGAATCGGCCCGAGGCAGACCGCCGAGAGCGCCGAGCCCGCGAGAATCGCCCACTGTTGAAACTTCGGCGTCGCGCCGAGCAGATGGCCCGTTTTCAAATCCTGCGAGGTCGAGCCGCCCTGCGAAGCCGCGATGCACACGATCGCGCCAACGGAGAGCGCGGTCACGTAGTAGGTGCCTCCCGTCCAGCCGACCAAGAGGAAGATGAGGCAGGTGAAGAGCAGCGTCGCCACCGTCATGCCCGAGATCGGATTCGATGACGAACCGATCTCACCCGTGAGTCGCGACGACACCGTCACGAACAAAAACCCAAACGCCAGAATCAGCAGCGCGCCGAGCACGTTCATGTGCAACGACGGCGCAAACGTGATCGCTGCGAGCAGCACGACGACGCCGATGCCGACGAACTTCATCGAAAGATCGCGCTCGGTGCGGGGCGTGGTAGCTCCCAATGCGTCGTCGCCCGTCGCAAAACCCAAATCCTTCAAACCACCCTTCAGCCCGTGCCAGATCGTCGGCAGCGCCTGGATCAGGCTAATGATGCCGCCCGCCGCCACCGCACCGGCGCCGATGTAAAGAATGTAGGCGCCTCGAATCTGGCCCGGCCCCATATCGGCAATCGGAATCCGGCCGGGCGCGAGCGGGCCGGGAATATTTTCACCGAAGAACTTGATCATCGGGATCAGCAGCAAGTAGCTGAGCACGCCGCCACCGCACATGATCGCCGCGATGCGCGGGCCAATGATGTAACCGACACCGAGTAGCTCCGGCGAAATTTCCGCGCTGATCGAACCGGCCTTGAACGGCGCTCCGAAAACTTTCTCCGGCGTGTCCTTCCAGCCCTTGAACGCGACGTTGAGCGTCTTGTAGAGCAGCCCAATGCCGAAGCCGCCGAAGATCACTTTGGCGCCCGGCGACTTGCCGAGACCCGCGGCTTCCGCCGCCTTCATTTCCGCCTGCGCGGAGGGCGAGGCGAACTTCTTGTCTTCGTCATTGGAGCCGGCCTTGAGCACGGCCGCGCACGCGGTGCCCTCGGGATATTTCAGCACGCCGTGCTCCTTCACAATGAGCGCCCGACGCAGCGGGATCATCATCAAGATGCCGAGCGCGCCGCCGATTAACGCCACGATCATCACCTGCGGCAGCTCGAGATCGAAACCGAGAATCAAAATCGCCGGCATCGTCACACCGATGCCAAACGCGAGCGACTCACCCGCGGAACCGGCGGTCTGCGTGATGTTGTGCTCCAGGATCGTGGCGTCGCGCACGCCGATTTTTGAAAGCCCGCGAAACATCGCCAGCGAGATCACCGCGACCGGAATCGAGGCGCTCACCGTCAGGCCGACCTTGAGCACGAGATAGAGCGACGACGCGCCGAAGATCATCCCAAGAATCGCGCCCGTGACCACGGCACGCAGCGTAAACTCGCGCATGACCACCGCGTCGGGGATGAAGGGCTCGAATTTTTTCGGGAGGTTCATGGGTTGGGCCTTTGGTTTGTCATTCTAAGCGCAGCAACGAATGACACGTTTCATGGCTTTGTTTTCTTCGGACGGTTCTTCAGCCATTTCCTAAACTCGCCCCCACGCCACTCGGGCAGGGCGCGCTTGTTCGCCCACGCCTGCAGCGCCGGCACAGGGATCAATTTCGTCGGAATGTAATTCATCACCTTGCCGCCGATCAGCGACGCCCTCCATACGGTCGGCTGCGAGGCAAGCAACGCCCACGCGCCCATCGGTGGCGTGCCGGGCGACGGGACGTTTTCCTCCTTCGCCTTGTTGCGCAGCCGCAGCAGCAGATCGGGGATCGGAATGTTGACGGGGCAGACTTCGTTGCATGCGCCGCAGAGCGACGATGCCTTCGGCAGGTCGGCTTTCTGCGCAAATTTATCCCCCATCAGCAAGGGCGACAGCACCGCTCCCACCGGTCCGGGGTAAACACTCCGATACGCGTGGCCGCTTGCCTGACGATAGACCGGGCACACGTTCAGGCACGCGCCGCAGCGGATGCAGCGGAGTATGTCGCGGCATTCGCTCGCGAGCACCTCGGTGCGGCCGTTGTCGACGAAGATGACGTGCATCTCCTCGGGGCCGTCGGGCTGTGCCGGCGATTTCGGGCCGCTGATGAACTCGGTGTAGACCGTGACCTCCTGCGCCGTGCCGCTGCGCGCGAGAAGATTCAAAAACAACGCGAGGTCGTAGTCGCGCGGCACGATCTTCTCGATGCCGATCATCGCGATGTGGCATTTCGTGGCGGCGAGGCAGAAGCGCGAGTTCCCCTCGTTCGTGACCAGCACCATCCGGCCGCTCTCCGCCGAGACGAAATTCGCGCCGGTGAGGCCAACGTCAGCCGCGAGGTATTTGTGGCGCAGAAAATTCCGCGCACGCCGGGTAATCGTCTGCGGATCGTCGTTGTAGTCGCCGAGGCCCTCGCGCTCGAAACTCCGGGCGATCTCGCGGCGGTTCTTGTGGATGATCGGCTTGACGATGTGCGACGGATGATCGCCATCAATCTGCACGATGAACTCGCCGAGATCGGTCTCGAGCGCCTCGATGCCGTGCTTCTCCAAAAACGCGGCGAGTTCCGTCTCCTCGCTCACCATCGTCTTCGCCTTGACCATCTTCGTCGCGCCGCGTGCGCGCATGATTTTCAGGACGGCTTCGTTCGCCGCCTCGGCGGTGGCGGCCCAGTGGACCTGCACGCCGTTCGCCTTCATCTTCGCTTCGACCGCGGGCAGGTAGGTGTCGAGGTTTTCGATCACGTGCTGCTTGATGTCACCCGCCATGCGGCGAAGGGCATCAGGGTCGGCGAACTCGTCGAAGAGCAGCTTGGTGCGTTTCTCGTGGCCCTTCTTCGAACCGTCGTAAACGGCGGCGCGCGTGTCCACCTTCAACTCGGCGGCAAACTGATCGATTTGCTGAAATTTCATTTCGCCTTGAGCGCGTCGCGCAGCACCTGCGCGAGGTGCATTGCCTTGATCGGCTGGCCTTCTTTCGCGGCGAGCCCGGTGAGATGCATCATGCAGCTCATGTCGGGTGAGACGAGAATGTCGGGCTTCACCGCCCGGATATGTTCGAGCTTTAGGTCGCCCATCGCCGAGGAAATATTCGGAAAACTGACGGAGAACGTCCCACCGAAGCCGCAGCACTGCTCCGCCTCGCCAAACTCAACGACGTTCACGCCGGCGATTGATTTCAGCAGCGTGACGGCGGCGGCGATGCTGTTTGTGCCGCGTGTGTGGCAGGCGCGATGCAGCGCGATCGTCGCGGGAAATTTTCCGGGCCACGTTTTCACGCCGAGGCCGTTGACGAGGAAATCGCCCAGCTCCCACGTGCGGCGGCCGAGCGCCTCGACCTCGGCGAGGTCGGGCTCAGTTTCGAATTCGAGCACGGCGCCGTGAAACATCATCGCCGCGCATGAGCCGCTCGGGACGACGACGGGCTCGTCTCCCGCGAAGGTCTTGACCGTGTGGCGGACGACCTTGCGCGAAGCCACCCAATCGCCGCCGTTGAAGGCCGGCTGACCGCAGCACGTCTGACCTTCCGGAAAGACCACCTCGACGCCGAGATGCTCCAGCACCTCAACCGTGGCGGCAGCCACATCATCGTAGAAGGCGTCACACAGGCACGTGGCCATGAGTTGGACGCGTTTGCCTGTCACGGGCGCTCGCTCGGCGTTCAGCATTTTGGGATTGGAAAACCGTGGGTGACGCGGGTTGTGTTGCAAAGGAAATCTCCGCCATGCCCTTCCCTCTTTTTACCGCCGCCATCGATCTCGGCGCCACCAGCGGCCGCGTCATCCTCGGCCAGTGGGCCGGACACCGGCTCGCCCTAAACGAAGTCCACCGCTTCCCTAATACTTTTCGCACGCTTGGCGCGCACGACTACTGGGACATCGGCGGGCTGTGGCACGAGGTGCAGACGGGGCTGCGCAAGGCGGTCGCCGCCCTGCCGCGGGGCGCGAAACTCGCCTCGGTCGGTGTCGACACGTGGGGCGTCGACTACGCGCTCGTCGACGATCACGGCCGGCTTGTCTTTCCCGTGCACGCCTACCGCGACGCCCGCACGCAGCCCGGCCTGAAGCGCCTCGCCAACACCCGCGCTGCACTCGCGCGCGTCTACGCCGCAACCGGCATCCCGAACGTCTTCTACAACTCTTCGCTCCAACTCGAGGAGGTCGTCGCCCACTGCCCCGCGATCGAAGATTTGGCCACGCGCTGCCTCTTTCTGCCGGATTTTTTCAATTTTCTCCTCAGCGGCCGGATGGAAAATGAGCTCACGATCGCGAGCACGTCGCAGCTTCTCGACGTTCACTCGACCGATTGGTCGCGCGCCGCCCTCGATCACTTCCGGGTCCCGGCGCAGTGGTTTTCGAAGCCGGTCCTCGCCGGCACCAAGCTCGGGAAACTGAAAAAGGAACTCACTTCGGGATCGGCCGCGCTCGCCGCCACCCAGGTGATCGCCGTGCCCGGCCACGACACCGCGTGCGCTTACGACGCGATGCCCGCCGCACCCGACGGCACCGATCTCTACATCAGCTCCGGCACCTGGTCGCTCGTCGGCTTTGAGAGCGACACGCCCGTCCTCGGCGCCGAAGCACTTGTCGCGCGCATCTCCAACGAGCGCATCGGCGATGGCCGCTATCGTCCGCTCACCAACGTCATCGGCCTCTGGCTCCTAGAGGGCACGATGAAGGATTTCGCGTCGCGTCCTTCGAACGACAAAGAGTGGGCCGCGCTCATAACCGCCGCCGAAAAACTCTCCGGACCGTCCGAATTGCTCGACGTAACCGATCCCTCGTTCGCAAACCCGCTCTCGATGAAAGCCGCGATCGATGCACAGCTGAAACGTCGGAAAATCCCCGCGCCCAAAAATCTCGCCGGCTACACCCGGCTCATCTGTGACTCGCTTGGCCGCGGTCATGCCGACGCCATGCGCGCCTTCGAAAAAATGGCCGGCAAGAAATTCCAACGCATCCTGATCGTCGGCGGCGGCTCGAAGAACCGCCTGCTCTGCCAGGCCACCGCCAACGCCGCCGGCGTGCCCGTCGTGAGCTTTGCGCTCGAGGGCACGGCCGTGGGCAACATCGCCAGCCAGCTCATCGCGCTTCGTGCCGTAAAGAATCTCGCAACCTTCCGCGTCCACCTCGGTGCCGGGCTGAAGCAGACGGCCTACACGCCGCATCCATAAAAAACGCGCCGGCGTTTCGGCCGGCGCGTTTGCAGTCAGATTTTTTTGCGCTCACCAAATCGTCACGCGCGTCTCCGGCGGACGGCGCATCGGGGAGTTGTCGGGCACCGAAAACGCCTTCGCGAACTCGTCGAGGTTCGACAGCGGGCCGTTCACGCGGAATTCACCCGGCGAGTGGGGATCGATGTTGGCGAGGCGGCGGCGTTCCTCGGGGCGCATATTCTCGCGCCACACCGCCGCGTGACTGAGGAAGAAACGCTGCTCCGGCGTAAAGCCATTGATCGGGTCGCGCGGCTTGTCGGCGAGCGCCTTCTGCAGCGCGTAATAGGAGATTTTCAACCCACCGAGGTCGGCGATGTTCTCGCCCTGCGTCAGCTCGCCCTTGAGATGCACGCCCGGGAGCGTCTCGAAGCCGTCGAACTGCTTCACGATCGCGGTCGTGCGCGCCTTGAAGTTCTTCGCGCTCTCCTCGCTCCACCAGTTGTTGAGGTTGCCGTGCGCGTCGTATTTCGCGCCGCTGTCGTCGAAGCCGTGCGTCATTTCGTGGCCGATTACGACGCCAATGCCGCCGTAGTTGACCGCATCGTCGGCTTTGAAATCGAAAAACGGCGGCTGAAGGATGCCGGCGGGAAAAACGATCTCGTTGTTCGTCGGGCGGTAGTAGGCGTTGACCGTCGGCGGCGTCATGCCCCACTCCGCCCGATCGACCGGCTGACCGATCCGCGCGAGGCGGCGGGATACTTCAAACGCGTCCGAACGCATCACGTTGCCCAAGTAGTCGTCGCGGGTGATCTTCACGGCGCCGTAGTCGCGCCATGTGTCGGGGTAGCCGATCTTCACGCCAAAGGCGGCGAGTTTTTCCTGTGCCTTCGCCTTCGTCGGCGCGTCCATCCACTCCAGCGCCTCGATGCGATCGTAAAGCGAAGCGCGGAGATCCTCAACGAGCTTCGCCATGCGGGCCTTCGCCTCGGGCGGAAAATATTCGGCGGCGTAGAGCTGGCCGAGCGCCTCACCGATGTTGCCGTCGACGACGGCAACGACGCGCTTCCAGCGCGCTTTCTGCTCTGTCACGCCAGTGAGGATGACGCCGTTGAACGCAAAATTTTCCTGCACGATCGGTTCGCTGAGATACGGCGCGGCGTAGCGCACAAGGTGCCAGCGCAGGTAGGCCTGCCAGTCGGAGACGGACACGGTGTTGAGCACAACTTCGAAGGTTTGGAAAAATTCCGGGTGAGCCAGATTCACGTCGGTGAACGCCGGCGCGCCGCGCTCCGCGAAGAACAGCTTGAAGTCGATGCCGGGCGTCTTCGCTGCGGCTTCGCTCAGCTTCATCTTGTGGTAGCTGCGATACGGGTCGCGGAGCTGCACGCGCGCGAGTGAGGCGAGCGCGAGCTTCGTCTCGATCGCCATCACTGCCGCGGCGGAGACCGTCGCGGATTCGCGCGGCTCGCCGACGAGCGCAAACAGGTTGATCATGTGCGCGACGTATTGTTGGCGGAGTTTTTGGGATTTCTCGTCGTCGTTAAAATAGTAGCCACGCTCCGGCAGCCCGAGGCCGCCTTGACCCAGCGACGCCATTTCCATGTCGCTGTTTTTCAAATCCGGCTGGCTGCCGAAACGAAACCCGACCGGGATGCCGTAGCCTTGGAGGTGTGCCATCGCCTTGAGCACGTCGGCGGTGGTTTTTACCGCCGCGATTCGATCCAACTCGGGCTGAAGCGGCTTCACTCCGGCGGCGTTGATCGCCACCTCGTCCATGCCGCTCGCGTAAAAGTCGCCAACCATTTTCTCGACGGGCCTTGCGCCGTCCTTCTTCGCGGCGACGCGCTCGCAAATCGTGTGGAGGTTTTCGCGATTGCGCTCGGCCAGCGCGCCGAAGCTGCCCCAGCGCGACTGGTCGGCGGGGACCGGGTTGTTCTTGATCCACGCGCCGTCGGCGTAGCGGAAAAAGTCGTCCTGCGGTTTCACCGCGAGGTCGAAGTTTTTGAGGTCGATCTCGGCGCGTGCGCCGAGAGTGAGGGTCAGTGCGGCCGCCGTCGCGGCAAAGATCATTTTTCGCATGGGCGCAGCGTGCAAACGGCCCTGTCCAGCGCAAGCGCGTTGAGACGAGGCTCAACCCAAGCGGACAAGCGGTCAGGCCCCGGGATGGACGGTGCGGGCCACCGGCTCACGGCACTTCATACACCTCAACCAGCGCGACGCCCGCGGCACCGGCGAAGCCGGTCACATTCGCGGTGTAGCCTCCCGGCGGCAATGTGAGGAGCAGCGCCGCGTCGCGACTCGCGGGATCGAGCGCGAAGGCACCGACGTGTCCCGCCGCCGCGACCACCGCAGGATCGCCGTTCCAGTTGTCGTTGGTGGCGATGAGCACGTTGGATCCGGCGGCGTAAAGCTGCACGATCGGGTCGGCCAGCGCGCCGGGCACGCCGAACTGCGTAAGCGCCGGGCCGATGGCGCGAACGAGCACAGTCTTCGCCCCCGAGCCATTGATGAACAACCCAGCAATCAACGCACCCGCGCCCGCCGTCACCGGCGCGCGCGCGGAGACGTTGAGGAGCCGCGGCGCGGTCGATGGGCTTGCGGCGGTCGCATCGTAAACTTCGAGCAGCGCCACGCCGGTAGTGGCACCGGGACCCGAAAGATTCGCGGTATAGCCACCTGCCGGGAGGCTGGTGACAAGCGCCGCGTCGAGGCCGGCCGGGTTCGCCAGCGGAAACGCCCCGACCTGTGCCGCAACCGTCGCGACGTTCGCATCGCCGCCCCAGTTATCGTTGGCGGCGATGATCGCTCCGGTGTTCGCATTGGCCACCGTGAGCGACGGATCGGCGAGGAGACCGGGCACGCCGAACGCGGCGAGGCCGGGACCGATGCTGCGCAGGAGAATTTTTTTTGCAGACCCGTCCGTGCCCGCGCCGCCGATCACGAAACCGGCCACGAGATTGTTCGCGCCCGCACCGACGCTCGCGCGCGCCGAAAGGTTCACGAGCCGGCCGACCGCCAGGGCATCGCCGACGGTCAACGCCGCCGGACTGGTCGTAAGCGACACGCGCGCGCCGCCCGGGATGAAGCCCACGCCAAACGTATCAAAGGCTGCCGTCGTGGTCGCCGAGTAGAAGCCGGTGTCGCCCGGCTGCGCGTTGGTCACGGTGAGGGAAGCGGTGGCGGCACCCGCGATCGTCGAGCCGTCGGGCTGCGGTCCATCCGCGAGGGCTCGACCGTTGAAGCTCCACTGAATGTTCGGCGTGAGCGCGCCAGCTGAGGTCGTGGTCGCGGCGGCTGGCGCAGTGAATCGCGCCGTGCCCCCAGCCGCGACCGACACATTTGGCGCAGGCGCGGTCACGATTTGGGCGTTGTAGGTGACGAGGCCAGGCAAGATGCTGCCGCCGGTGAGTTGGACATTCTGTGCGTTGAAAATCGCCGCACCCGAATAGCCCGAGAGCCGGACGTTGTTGAGCGTGATGTTGACGATGGGAATATTCGGTAGACCCCAGATCACGCTGAAGCCATCGAGCCCGCTGGCCGCGCGAGTCGCGGTGAGATTATTGATCGTGATGTTGCGCCACGTGGGCATGGTCTTCGTGGCGTAGGCAAGGTAAGCGGGATTCGGCGGGGTCGCGTTCCAACTGGCCGCCTTCGCCATTGTCGCCCAATTTGTGCCGCCGATCGCGCCGGGATTCCCGACCTGATCGTAATAACTGTAGAACACGATCGGGAACTGCACGTCGGTCATAGTGATGTTCGAATAGGTGACGTTCTGCACAAGTCCGCCCTCGGTCGGGTCGGCCTTTAGGCGTAGGCCGTTGGTCGTGCCGTTGAACGTGCAGTTGATCACCGCGAAGCCGTCGAGGCCGCTGTTGGTCTGGCCGCCGACGGACACACCGTGGCCCGTGCCAAACGTGCAGTTGACGACCGTAATGTCGCTACACAACGAACTCTGCGGCTTCAGGCAGATGTTGTCGTCACCCGTTGAGACATAGCAGTTCTTGATCAGGTAGTGCTGGCCGGCGGGATCGATGCCGTCGGTGTTCACGGAATTTGGCGTGGTCGCGATCGTGAGGTTATCAATCGTGACGTTGTTGGTGGCGCCAAACGCGACGTGAAACATAGGCGAGTTTTTCAACGTGAGGTCGCGCACGAGAACGGAATTGGCGTTGTTGAACCTGATCATGTAGGGCCGGTGCGGGATGGCGTTGTCCGCGTTGAACGCCGCCCACCACGCGGCGCCGTTGCCCTCGATCGTCCCGCCGCCGGTGAGCGCGACGTTGTTGCCGGTGATACTTAGAAAATTCACATAAGCGGAGCCGCTCAACGGATAGGTGCCGGGTGCATTCATGCCCGCGCCGTAAGGGAGCAGCTGCAACGTCGCGCCGGCATCAATCTGGAGGTTGATATTGTTGCCCACTGTGATCGGGCCGCACAGATACGGCGCGGATGCAGCAGTCAGCTCCACCGTGCCGCCGCCGGCCGTTTGCGCGGAGCGAATGGCATTTTGGATCGCGGTGGTGTTGTCGGTCGCGCCATCACCCACCGCACCGAAAGCAGTGACTTTGAAAACTGAAGCCGGAATCACGGGCAGCGTCGGCACACCGAGCGCGTGCGCCGCCCAGAGCAACCCCAGCGACCAGCCAGCGATGGTTTTAAAGGTGCTCATCGCGTCCAACCTATCGTCATCGCCGTTCGCTCGCAAACGCGAAGCGCGCTGCGCAGGCCCGGCGAGCTGGCCGCTGCTCAGGGGTTCGCGAGACTGTTGAGAAACTCCTCGACATTCGTGTAGCCGCTTTTGGCCAGCGCGCCGGCATCGGCCGGATTTTTCGGATCGAGTCCATGAGCCAATTCCCACTCGTCGGGAATGCCGTCGCGATCCGTGTCGATCGGGAGCGAGCCGCCCTTCAACTCGGGCCAGCCGCCAACGTCTTTTTGCGAATCGATCAGCTTGCCGCCATGCGTGACCACGTCGTTGACGAGGCGCGCATCGACCGCATCGCGCACCGGCCGCGATGCGCCGACGATGGCGAGAATGTCCTTCACTTGCGCAGGCGTCACTCGCGGCGCGGGAAACGGCGTGTCGACGATCTTCACTTCGCGCTTCCCCTCGAAATCGATCGTCGTGAAGAACTGCGTGTTGTCCTTCGTGAGCGCCTCGTTGCCCTCGACAATATTGCCGCGGATAAAATATGTGAGATCGGACGGATGGCCGACCGTGACCGGTTTCGGCGCGCGGCTGCTTGGGCCGGGGCGCAGGTAATTGCCGACGTAATTTACCTTCAGGATGCCTTGCGTGAGCCCGGAGGCGGTGCCGCCGAAATCATACATGATGTTGTTGCGCACATCAAAGGTCGGAAACGTCGGGCCACGGCCATAGGCGTCGCCGAGGCGCGGGTTGCGGCTGTCGTTGTGAATCCAGAGATTGTGGTGCCACGACATCGGTCCGTTGGCCCGTGCGAGCGAGCCGTAGCCGTGCGCACCCTTCGCGTGTTTGCTGTGGTTGAGCGACTCGCCGATCAGGCACCATTGGATGGTGCAATTCGCGTCGATGCCCGAGGTCGAGAGACACTCGTCGATCGACCACGTGGCGGAGCAGTGATCGAGAATACAGTCGTGCGCGCCATTGAGGAGGTCGATACAATCTTGCTCCTGCGAACTCGCGTCGCCGAGCCGGCTGCGCAAATAACGCACGATCACATCGTGCGTCTGGATGCCGAAATAATCGTCGCGCAGACAAATCCCATCCCCCGGCGCACTCTGGCCTGCCACCGTGAGAAACGGATGCGCCACGATGATCGGTTTCCTCAACGCGATCGTTCCAGCGACCCGAAAGATCACCGTGCGCGGGCCGCTGGCTTCACACGCCTCGCGGAAACTGCCGTAGCCCGAGTCGTTGAGGTTCGTCACGAATATCACTTTTCCGCCGCGACCGCCGGGGGTCGTCGCGCCGAAGCCCTCGGCGCCGGGAAATGACGGCAGCTCGGCGGCCACCACGCGGGCGGCGAGCAACGAGAGCGCAAGAGTCGCGAAACGGAGTGGGAGCTTCATTTTGAAAGTGGATTCCAATGATCGGCGCCGCCGAGGACGAACGCGACGTCACGTTCCTTCGCCGCTTCGTCGGAGATGAGCTGGCGGGAGCCGGCGATGCGCGCCGAGACGTCAAGCGGCTTGCCCGCGAGATCGGTCGAGTGGAATTCCTCAAACCGCACGCGGTCCTTCGGCGCGTCCTTGCCCGGCCCATCGAAAATCCAACCGGCCGGCGTCAGCGGTCCGTCGATCGCGCAGTCGATGTAGGCGACATGGCTGAAAGGATAAGCCTTCGGATCGATGCGGCCAAAAACGTAGCGCTGCACGTCGGGTGCGATGGTGATTGTACAGCCGACGAAAACGTAGCCGGGTTTGTCGGCGCGGTTGCGCGACTGCACGAGGTAGCCGTCGTGCACCGCGGAGATCGCGCAGTGATCGAAATAAACGGAGCCGCCGCCCCAGATGAAATCGACATCGCCTTCGATCGCGCACTCGTGGACGAACACCCGCCCGTCGAGCCGCAGGGTATCCTGAAAGCTCTTGAAATCGCAGTGATCGAAGACGACGCGGTCGGCGCGCACGCGAATCGTTTCGGCCTGCGAGCCGCCTTTGGGCGTGGTGTTGTGGAGCGTGAGATTTTCGAGGCGGAAACCATCGGCATCCATCGAGACCATTTCGCGGCGGCGCGGGTTGAACTTCGCGTTGTTGGTCGCCGCGATGACCGTTCCTTTTCGATCTTCGCCGTGGAGCGTGAGGTTTTTCTTCTCGGCGGCGATCACCAGCAACTCGGGATAAGTGCCGCGCTTGATGAGAATCGTCGTGCGCGTTGCGGAATTCGCCGGCACGGCGTCAATCGCGGCTTGGATCGTTTTGAAATCGCCCGAGCCATCGGCGGCGACGACGAGATCTTTGGCACGGGTGGCGGGGGTGAGCGCAGTGAGTGCGATCAACACAGCGAGGCGAAGCGAAGACATAAAAAGAAAGACGCGCCGTCGCGCAAAGCGTGACGGCGCGTCGGGAATTACGCGGCGGGTTTAAGGCAGTTCGTAGATTTCGATCAGGCCGACGCCGCCGGCACCGTCAACCGTCGTGAGCTGCGCGGTGTAGAGGCCGTTCGAGAGGTTCACGATTGCGGCGCTGTCGGCACTCGTGCTGCTGAGCGCGAACGTCGCCGCCTCGAGCGCCGCGCTGGCGATCGCAGGGGCGTCGGGGCTGGTGGCCCAGCCCGTATTCTGCGCGACGAGCGTCGCACCGCGATAGACCGAGAGCACGGGCTTTGCGGCGACGCCGCTGACGCCAAACGCCGCGAGGCCGGGACCGACACCGCGGATGAGGAGGCGTTTCGGCTGCGAGCCGGTGACGTTGAACCCGATCAGGAGTGCGTTGCTGCCGTTGCCGACCGCGCCGCGGGTCGAGAGATTAACGACGCGCTGACCCGCGGCGCCGACGGTGAGATCATAAACTTCCATCAGGCCAATGCCGGAGGTCGCGCCGCTCGCGCTGCTCATGACCGCCGAGTAGGCGCCGGGAGCGAGCGAGATGCGGACGGCCGAGTCAGCGTTTACAGTGCGGAGCGGAAACGCGCCCACTTGCGACGCAGCGAAGGCCGCTTCGGTGGCGTTGGGTGCGGTGGTCCAGCCCGTGTTGCTCGCGACGAGCGTGGTGCCGTTGTAAAGATTGAGCTGCGGGTTGGGGAGTGCTCCGGTCACCGAGAAGTCGGCGAGTCCGGGTCCGACGGCGCGGACGAGCACGCTGTCGGTGCCGCCGGTGATGATGAAGCCGACCGCAGCGCTGGCCGTCTGTGTGACTTGGGCGCGCGCCGAGAATTCACGGAGACGCTGCGCTGAGGCAGTCGCATCGTTCGCGCCGGAGACCATCACGGCACTGCCGCCGGCCGGTGTGATCGTGCCGCTCGCGGCGTTCGCGGCGACCGTGGTAGCCACTTTGATGCCGCCCGCCGTCGTGACGGAGACGTTGCCGCTCGAATCAACCGTGCCCGAGCCGGCATCGAGGGTCGCGCCGTTCTGCACGAGAGCAAAGGCCTGGCCGCCGGAGCCGACGATCATGCTCGCGGTCGCGGCGACACCACTGCTCGCGCCGGTTTGGTAGAGTCCGGCGAAGGCGGAAGATGAACCACTCGAACGCGCGCCTGCGATAGCGGCTGTGCCCGCCGTGCCGGAAACACCGCCGGTGCCGCCGATCGTGCCGATTAGAGCTGCTCCGCTGGAACTGGCAGTGATCTTACCGGTGCTATCGACGGAGACCGCGCGATTGATAACAGCCGTGCCACTGGCTGGCGCGCCGAGGAAGACGCCGGTGCCATCGTCACGCACGTAGAGGGCAAACGCGCCGCCACTGCCCAGCGTGCCGAAATATGTTCCGGCAAATGCGCCGCGTGTGACGGTGAGCACGGCCGCGTTGCTCGTGACATTGCCGCCGGAATTTGTCGCGGTAACGGAATAGTTTCCGGCGTCACTCAGCTGCACGCCGGGAATCACGAGCGTGTAGTCTGTGGCACCCGGAATCGCGACGCCGTTCTTGAACCATTGCAGCGCGGGCTCCGGTGCCCCGTTCGCGACAACCGTGAGCCGCGCGATCGATCCAGCGCCGGCGCTGGCGGCGGCTACACCGGGCGCTTCGATCGTCGGGGGAACTTGCGGTGTCCAGCCGCCGAGCACAAACGTCGGGTTCCGCCAGAGCACGGCTTCCGTATCGGACAGCTGCCGCGAGGACGAGAGGCGCTTGCTGACATCGAGCGTGGCTCCGTTGAGATCGGTACTCTTGTATTCCCAGTCCTGCACGGTTGCGGAACTCGTCGCGTTGTTGAGCTGCCAGCCGGCGGGCGAGATGTGCGCGCCCATCGCGCAGTTGAGATACATGCACTGGCTGTAGGGGAAGTTGCCGGAGCCGGGGTCGATGCGGCCGAGGTAATACGTGCTCACGCCCACTACGCCGGGGGCGGCGGTGAGTTTGCAGTCGACATAGACCGCGCCGAAGCTCGTCGCGGGATTGCGGATCTGTGTGTAGTAGCCCTCGGTCGCCGTGCCGGTGTCGAGCGCCTTGAGTTCGCAGCGCTGATAATACGCTGCCGCGGTGCCCCACATGAAGTCCGTGTTGCCCTCGATGTAACTGTCGGTGATGAACGCCGTGCCGGTGTTCGTGAGCAACGTGTCCTGTCGCGAAAGCAGGTTAACTCGATTCAGCATCACGCGCAGCGCGCCGGTGAACACCGCCTCGGCCTGCGAGCCGCCCTGCGGCGTGGGATTCTTGATCGTGATGTTTTCGAGAACCGTGTCGTTGGCCGCGATGCTGAACGCGGCGCGCGTCGCGGTCGTGCCGTTGAGGTTGTTGTTATTCGGGTAGCCGACGACGGTGAGCGTACGATCCTCGCCGTGGATGGTGATGAACGGACGCGTGGCACCGATGTAGACGAGTTCGTTGTAGTTGCCCTTCTTCACCGTGATGACGATGCGCGCGTTGTTGCCGGCCGGCACCGAATCGATCGCGCCCTGCACAGTCGTAAAGTCGCCGCTGCCATCGGCGGCGACGGTGATCGCAGAGCCAATGGCAGAGCTGGCGGGCTTCGTCGTGAAACGCCAGGTGGTCTTGTCGCTGATGCCGGTAAACGACGCGCCCGCCGCGTCGAGGATCGCGCTCTGTTCAACCTGCACGTAATAGGCAGTGCCGTAATTCAACACGCCGCCGTGCACGTAAACGGTCGCGGTGTTGCCGCTGATCGCGACGGGGATGAAATTGTAGAGCGTGGAATTCGTGCCGACCGTGCGCTGCTGGATCGAGAGGCCAAGATCGATCGTGTCGACGACGGAATCGTCGGCGGCCTTGAAGATCCGGATGCGGCCGGTGCTGCCGACGACGGGTGCGCGGTCGAAGGTCAGGCTGAGCGGCGTGTCGACGTTGAGGTTGGTCGCGCTGTTCGCGGGCGTGAGCGAAGCAACCGTCATCGCTGAGGGAATCGCAAGCACGGCGGCAGAACTCGCGACCGCGCCAGAGTCGTTGATCAGCGCCACCGTATAGACGCCAGTGTTGGCGAGCGTAACGTTGTTGAGCGTGAGCGTCGCGGAATTCGCGCCGGCGATCGCGGCGCCATTGCGCGACCATTGGTAGGTCGGGGCCGGGCTGCCGGTCGCAATGACGCTAAACGTGACGTTCTGGCCGACGCTCGTCGTCACGCTCGCGGGTTGCGTGGTGATCGCGGGTGCGGTGTTGACGGAGAGCACCGCGGCGCTGCTCGTCGCGGAACCGGCGGTGTTGCTGACGACAGCGGTGTAGCTGCCTGCGTCGGTCGCGGCGATCTTCGTGAGGCTGAGCGTCGCGCTGGCGGCACCGGCAATTGGCACGCCGTTCTTCTGCCACTGGTAGGTGACCGGCGAACTGCCAAAGGCCACGACCGCGAAACTCGCGCTGTCGCCGACGTTGACGGTGGCCGACGCGGGCTGGCTCGTGAGCGTCGCCGGGATCGGCGAGGCGGTGACCGTGACCGTGGCGTTGCTGCTGGTCACGTTGCCGTAGGCGTTGGTGATCGTGACGGAGTAAACGCCGGCATCGCCCGTCGCGGCGCTCGCAATGGGCAGCGTAGCGGCAGTTGCGCTCGTGACGATGTTGCCGTCTTTTTTCCACACATAAGTGAGCGGCGACGTGCCGGTCGCGACGACCGAGAGCGCGCCGGCCTGCGCAGGATTCAGGCTGATTGAAGGCGGCTGGACGACAATCGCGGGCGGATTGATCGGGCTGAAGGAACCGCTCGACGAACTCACGCCGGTGATAGTCAGCGTCTGCGCGCTACTGGTCGTGTTGAGAAACATGAAGCCGATTTCGTTGAACACGAACGTCGACGCCGGCGCGTCGGGATTCGAATACGTGATCGCCTGGATGCCGGGGCCCGTGAGCACGATGCCGCCGCCGGTGGTGTTCGAACTGGTATTGCCATAGGAGATCGCGCCGCCGCGGCTCATGAGGTGAAACGTGATCGAGTAAATGTTGCCGTCGTTGAGCGTGCCGGGCGTCGGCGACGACTGGCCGGTCGACATGTTGTTAAAGGCTGAGCCAGTCGGATTCAACAGGCTCGGCGAAGTGCCGTCGCCGAGCCGGCGGCGCTGCTCAATCAGGCTGCCCGTAGTGCGGCCGTTGAGCCAGGTGAAGTAGCCGTTGTCATCGGCGTAGTTGGTCGCGGTGCCATTGTTGTTAAAGAGCCCAAAGCCAATTGCGCGCGTGCCGCTGCCGATGCCCGAGAGGCCGCCGGAAACCTTGAAGCTGATCGTCACGTAGGCCTAGGTGCCATCCTTCGACAGATCGATCGGCACGAGGTTGCTGGCGACGAGAGTGGCGCGCTGGCCCGCGGCCACTGAAATGGCGACGCCGCTGCTGGCGTTCGAGGCGGGAGCGGCGGTGGTCGTGGTTTCGTTGAAGACGCTCCACTGGAGTTGGGCGCGGGCGGAGGTGAGCAGGCAAAGCGCAGCGAAGGCTGCGCCGAGGCAGTGACGGGGGATGTTCATGGGAGGCGGGGTTGAAAAGCCAGCTGCGACACGTGTCGCAATTCGCGACTGAATGCCGCCCGCTCTCGCCCGTCAATGCCGAAACCCCGCCGCTCAGCCACGCGCGCGTCGGCGTTGCGCTGGGCCCGTCGAGCCGCGCACCACGAGCTGCGGCGCGATCAGCCGCATCGCCGGCAAGCGTGGCAGGGGCCGATCAATCGCGCCGATCAGCAGGTCGGTCGCCATGCGCGCCGTGCGCTCGATTTGTTGATCGACGCTGGTCAGTGCGGGCGTCGTCATCTGGCAAATTGTCTGGTTGTTGAAACCCACGATCGAGAGATCGCCGGGCACGCGCAGGCCGCGCGATTGAAATTCGAGCAGCGCACCGATCGCTGTCTCGTCGTTCACCGCGATGAAGGCCGTCGGCCGGTCGCGACGGCTCGCAAATTCGCGCGCCAACAGCCGGCCAAATTCAAAATGATCCGTGCGCACGTGCAAATGATCCAACGCCACGACGCAGCGGTCGAACGCGAGGCCGCGTTTGCGCAGCGCCGCCCGCACGCCGTCGAGGCGGTCGGCCACGGTTTGAAACGCGCCGGAGATACCCATCAACCCGAAGCGCCGGTGACCATCTCCGTGCAGGTGCGCGACAACCTCCTCCATCGCGGCGCCGCGATCGAGCGTGACGGTCGGCGCGTTGGCGCAACCGGAGTGATCGACGACGAGGTGTGGCACGCCGTGACGCCGCAGCCCCGCGATGCGCTCGCCCAGGAGTTCCGGGTTGAAGTGCCCGACAAACACGACGCCCTGCACGCGCAACGAGAGAAAATGCTCGATCAATTTGCGGCTGCCATCCGCCCGATCGACCTCGATCAGCACGGTGAAGCCGCGCGCGGCGAGCAGTTCCTGGAGCTCGGAGAGTTTCGCGACGCCGGACGGCGTGAGGAGATTTTCCACGCAAAGGCCGATCATTTTGCTCGGCTTACCGCGGAGATGCACGGCGTGGGCGTTCGGCGTGAAGCCCGTCTCCGCGATTGCGCGCCGCACGCGATCGATCGTGGCCTGACGCAGGCCGGGCTGCTCGTTCATCACCCGCGACACGGCGCTACGCGAGAGTCCAACGTAGCGCGCGAACTCAGCGGTCGATCGAATCACGGCGGGACGGGGGGCGGCGCGGCTCACGGAGCGACGTTTAAGTTGCGCTGCCGCCGCGGGCGCAAGTCTCATCCGCGTTCAGCGTGCGCAACGTCGAAGCAACTCCGCGTGGAGCCGTGCGAGCCGCGGCATCACGAGTCCCTTCGCTTGCGCCCGCCGTAGGGGCTCACCCCAAATCGCGTCGACCTCGACTTCGCGACCCGCGAGAAAATCGATCATGCTCGACGGCGCGTAGGCGCCAAGCGGCGGCGTGATGTCGAGTTGCCCCTGGATGAATTTCTCCGGCACGTCGAAGCCCTGGGCGCGACCGGCCGCCGCGACTTCGTCCATCAGCGGCCGAACCTCGGCCGCAATCGCCGGATCGCCGAGGATGCGATCCGTGGTGATGCCGCCGCGCGCAATGGCGAGGCCGTTGAAGGGAATATTCCAAATCAACTTCTGCCAGCGCGCTTCGGCGAGGTTGTCGAACACGCGCAGTTTCATCCCTGCGCCGGTCAGCACGTCCGCGATCGCGTGGACGCACTCGCCGGCGGACCGACCGAATTTCCCCAGCGAAATCGCGCCAGGCGTGTGGAAACAGTTCAGCTCGCCCGGCGCCCCGCGCGTCACCGCGATGTAGCACAGCCCGCCGAGCACGCGCTCCGCGCCGACGAGTCCCGCGATTTGCTCCTCGTTGCCGAGGCCGTTTTGCAGCGTGAGGACGGCGGTGCGTTCGTGCAGCAACGGCGGCAGGAACGAGGCGAGCGAGGCGTTGGCGGTCGTCTTCAGCGTGATGATCACAAGATCGACCGGGCCGATTTCTTCCGGCGTGGCGAAGGCGGCGACGTTCGTGAGGTGACGCGTGGCATCCTTCTCGCGCAAGGTCAAACCGCGCTCGCGCACGGCGGCCAATTCGCGGCGCAGGAGGAAGCGCACGTTGCCACCCGCGAGAGCGAGCCGCGCTCCGTAGTAGCTGCCGAGCGCACCGGCCCCGACGATGGCGATGGAAGGCGAATTAACCACTGATACACACTAATGAACGGGAATTATCGGGAATCCAGAATTCTGAATTCCTCATCATTCCAAATTATTAGTGAAAATGAGTGGTGTCTCCGTCAGCGCAAAAACGCCTCGTGCAAGCCGCCGTCGACCGTGATGACCTGGCCGGTGGTCTTGCTGAGGCGCTGGCTCACGAGGAGGAAATACGCCTCCGCCTGATCCGCCGGCGTGATGGGCGCCTTCGTAAGGGTGCGATCGGCGTAGAACTGGGCGAGCTTCTTCACGAGCGACTCGGTCGCCTCGTCGTCCGTGTAAGGGATGTTGTATTTCGCGAGCGAGCCGATGACGCGGTCGCGCGGGAACATCGCGCTGCCCTGCACGACGGTCGCGGGCGCGACGCCGTTCACGCGCACGAGCGGTGAGAGTTCGATCGCGAGTTCGCGCACGAGGTGGTTGCCGGCGGCCTTCGACACGTCGTAGGCGACCGATCCTTTTTTTGCGACGGCGGCATTGGCCGAGGTCGTGAGGACAAGCTGGCCCTTGAGGCCCTGCTCTTTCCAGGTCTTGTAGGCTTCGTCGCCGACGAGGTAGCTGCCGGTGACATTGATCGCGAAGGTGACAGCCCACTTGTCGTCGGGGATGTGACCCGTCGTGTCGCTCGGCACGAAGATGCCCGCGGTCACGCAAATCGAATCGAAGCCACCGAAAGCGATCGCGACATCGTCGAGCATGCGGCGGATCGAGGCGCGGTCCGTGATGTTGGCGGCGAGACCGATCGCCGGGCCGCAGTTGGAGAGCCCGGTGCCGGCGACGCCAATGCCTACGCCGTATTTGTCAGTGATTTCCTTCGCGGTCGCTTGCGCGGCGGCTTCGTTGAGATCGACGCAGGCGATGTGCGCGCCTTCCTTCACGAGACGGTGCGCGGTTTCCTTGCCGATACCGGAGCCGGCGCCAATGACGATAATGACCTGGCGCGCGAGTTCCTTCTCGGCGGGCATGCGCTTGAGTTTCGCTTCCTCAAGCGGCCAATACTCGATGTCGAACGCCTCCTGCTGCGGCAGCGCGATATATTTATCAATCGCCTCGGCGCCGCGCATGACTTCGACGGCGCAATTGTAGAATTCGGCGGTGACGCGCGACTCGGACTTGTCCTTGCCCCACGCGACCATGCCGACGCCGGGGATGAGCACGACGGTCGGATTCGGATCGCGCATCGCGGGTGAGTTCGCGTGTTTGCACTTCGCGTAGTAGGCCGCGTAGTCCTTCCGATACGCGTCGAGTCCGGCGGCGAGTTTCTTCTTCAACGTCGCGGCATCTTCCGTCTGCGGATTCCAGTCGACGTAGAGCGGCTTGATCTTGGTGCGGAGGAAATGGTCGGGGCAGCTCGTGCCGAGCTCGGCGAGGCGGGCGGCGTCCTTCGCGTTCACGAAGCGAAGGATCTTCTCGTCGTCCTGCACGGTGCCAATGAAACGCTTCTCCTTCGAAACTTGGCCGCGCAGCCACGGCAGGATCGCGGCAAGCGTCGTGCGGCTCTGCTCGGGGGTGAGGGTTTGGTATTTCGCGCCGCCAAACGCGGTGGCGTCGCCGCCCTTCGCCGCGTAGCTCGCCTCGATATAGGCAGCGGCCTTCTCGATGCAGTCGAGTGTCCACGTGTAACACTTCTTCTCGTCATGGTCCCACGAGATGAAGCCGTGCTGGCCCATCATAATGGCCTGCGTCTTCGGATTCTGCTTCGCGATTTCCTGCATCGCGAGGCCGAGCTCGAAGCCGGGGCGCATCCACTTCACGTAGGCCATCTGGCCGCCGAAGATTTCCTGGGTGAGTTTCGCGCAGTTCTGCGACGCCGCGATCGCGATAATCGCGTTGGGATGCATGTGATCGACGTGCGCGCCGGGCAGGAACGAGTGGAGCGTGGTATCGATCGAGGAGGCGCGTGGATTCAGGTTGAACGTCGCGTGCGTGAACATGCCGACCATGTCGTCCTCGGCCTGCGATTTCAGCCCCTTGTCCGGGCGCGCGCCGTAGAGCGACTGGAGGCCGATGAGCTTGTCTTGATAGAGCGACGAAAAAT
Source organism: uncultured Opitutia bacterium (assembly GCA_903896015.1). Classification (GTDB taxonomy): domain Bacteria; phylum Verrucomicrobiota; class Verrucomicrobiia; order Opitutales; family Opitutaceae; genus CAITWF01. Next base: position 46,934 of record CAITWF010000054.1, read on the forward strand.
TTTCGCGCGTGCTCGTGCGGAGATCGCCGCCGGAGCCCTTCACCCAGAGCACGCTCGTGGACGCGCCGGTGAGCGGATCCTTCTCGGTGATCTTGGCGGAGGTGTTGCCGCCACCGGTGTTGGTGATGCGTTGATCGCCGCCGAGGAGGTTGGAGCGATAGATGAGGCGGCCGACGGGATCGAGTGACGCGGCTTTCGCGTCGTCCCAGCCGAAATTAACGTAGTTGTAGGAGGGCATGTGCGTGAGGATTTTTCTGCAATTAAAGTCCCAGAGCTTTTTGGCGGTAGTGTTCGTCGGGACGACCGGCGATGCGCGCGACCTTCGCGGCGGTGAGGAAGCGAGGTTGGTCCCCGGCGGCAGCCGCGCCGACAAAAATCTCCGCGGACTTTGCGCCCATGAGGGTCGCGGCAAGGACGGACTCCGGTGTCGCGCCGAGCGCGATGAAGCCGTGGTTCTCGAGGAGAATCACGCGCGGCGCGCGGGCGAGGCGCTCGATGAAGGCGACAACCGCCGCACGGATCGCCTGCGCAAGTTTCAGGCCCGGATCGGTGTAGGGCACAAAGACGCTCTCGACCCCGCAGCACACGATCTCGTCGGGGAAAAGCCGGCGCTTCGCGAACGTCCGCGCGTGTTTCGAGCAGAGGAGTTGGTTGACGGCGATCGGATGCGTGTGGCCCACGAAATTCACGCCAGGGAGCGTGAGTAGATACGCGTGGAAGATCGCTTCGACGGAGGGCTTTTTCGCATCCGTGCTGAGCCGCGCAGCGAAGAGGGCGGCATCGATCGCCTCGTCGGTCATCGCCTTCTTGTCGAGCAGGGGCAGAAGAGCGCTGAAATTGCATTCAGTCACGCCCACGTCGCTGAGCGTGGCGAGATTGGAGCCGCTGGCTTTCACGAGAAACGTGTCCGGCGAGACGCGCACGGAGGTATTGCCCTCGCCTAAGATGGCGAGCCGGCGCTCTTCGCGGCCGAGTTGGTGCGAGAGTTCGAGGAGACGGTGGAGAGGATCGAGCGCGGCGGCCATGAAGGGAGGACGCAAAGCCAATGATAGATTGTGGTAGTTTTCCACCATATTCTATCGCCGCGGTTCGGACAGTTCACCACCGATCCGACGGCGGCTCGGGCGGACTCAGAGCAGCACGTTGTCGGTCAGCCGAACCTCGTCGACCCACACGGCAATCGCGAGCAGTGTGCGACCGGGCACGATTTCCCGCATCGGCTCCATCGTCGCAGGGTCGACCATCGCCACGTAAATCACGCGCACGCGGCGGCGCTCGCCCAGCACATGCGTCGCTTCGGCAATCACTCGGTCCGTGCTCCGCACGCCTTGGGCGACCATCGCCTTTGCCTGGTCCAGCGCCGCGAAGATCGCCCGTGCATCCTGTCGCTGGTTCGGCGTCAGTTCGCGATTGCGCACACTGACGGCGAGGCCGTCAGCTTCCCGCACGGTCGGCACCACAACCACCTCGACTCCGAGTTGGCAGTCGTGGATCAATTTTTGCACGACGGCGACTTGCTGCGAATCCTTCTGACCCAGGACGAGGGCGTCCGGTTGCACCACGCTGATCAATTTTGTGATCGCGGTGGCGACGCCGCGGAAATGCGTGGGGCGCGAAACTCCGCAGAGCGGTTTGCTCACCGCCTCCTCCGTCACGAACGTCGAATAGCCGCGCGGATAAAACTCATCCGTCGTCGGCATGAAGACCGCATCTACCTTCAGCTCGTCGCACTGCCTACAATCGGCATCCGGGCTGCGCGGGTAGCTGGCGAAATTTTCGCTGGGCCCGAAGGCCAGCGGGTTCACGAACACCGACACGACCACGGCCTGCCCGCGGGACCGTGCGGCCGTGATCAGCGCGGCGTGGCCCGCGTGCAGCGCACCCGAGGTCGGCACGAGCACGACGGATTTTCCTTCCGCGCGAAATCCCGCCACGGCGGTGCGCATCTCGGCAACAGTGATGATTTTTCTCATGGGGTGCGGGTCGGGGACAACGTCGGGCTTGAACTAACGGGCCGCGCTGCGTTTGTTCAAGTTTTTCGCCCGCTCTCTCCCACCATGATCCGCATCAACGAGAACTTCACCAAGCTCAAAGCTTCCTACCTTTTCAGCGACATTGCCAAGCGCGTGAACGCCTACGTCGCCGCGAATCCCTCGAAACCGATCATCCGCCTCGGCATCGGCGACGTCACTGAGCCGCTCCCGCAAGTCTGCCTCGACGCGCTACACGCCGCCACCGACGAGATGGGCAAACGCGAAACGTTTAAGGGCTACGGTCCCGAGCAGGGCTATGCGTTCCTGCGCGACGCCATCGCGCAGCACGACTACGCCGCGCGCGGCTGCAAAATCGAGTCTGACGAAATCTTCATCTCCGACGGCGCGAAATGCGACTGCGGCAACATCCAGGAAATCTTCGGTGCCGACATCCGCCTCGCGATCCCCGATCCTGTTTATCCCGTTTATATCGACACCAACGTCATGGCCGGCCGCACCGGCGCCAACGTCGACGGCCGCTACTCCGGCGTCACCTACCTCGATAGCACGCCCGCCAACGGTTACGTCCCCGCGATCCCCGACGTCGCGACCGATCTCATCTATCTCTGCTTCCCGAACAACCCGACCGGCGCCGTCGCCACCAAAGCGCAACTCGCCGCGTGGGTCGCCTACGCGAAGAAAAACAAAGCGATCATCCTCTTCGATTCCGCCTACGAAGCTTACATCCGCGACCCCGAAATTCCCCACTCCATCTACGAGATCGAGGGCGCGCGCGACGTCGCCCTCGAGTTCCGCAGCTTCTCCAAGACCGCCGGCTTCACCGGCACGCGTTGCGCCTACCTCGTCGTGCCAAAATCCGTCGTTGCCTACGACGCCGCCGGCAACGCCCACCCCGTTCACGCGCTCTGGAACCGCCGCCACTCCACGAAATTCAACGGCGTCGCCTACCCGATCCAAAAAGCCGCCGCCGCGATCTACACCGACGCCGGCCAGCAACAGACGAAGGCATTGATCGACCATTATCTCGGCAACGCGAAACTCATCCGCGACGCGATGACGAAGCTCGGCTTCACCTGCATCGGCGGTGACAACGCGCCCTACCTCTGGATCAACACCGGCCGCGACTCATGGGAATTTTTCGACCTGCTGCTCAACCAGGCCCAGGTCGTCTGCACCCCCGGCGCCGGCTTCGGCAAATGCGGCGAAGGCCACGTGCGCATCAGCGCCTTCAACTCCCGCGCCAACGTCGAGACCGCCCTCGCGCGCATCGCCGCGGCACTGAAGTAACTCGCAATACTTGCACGGCATGAAGCCCAGTCTGCTGCTCTTACTGATGCTTTTTTGCTTTGGTTGCGCGCGAACAAAGCTGGATTTTTCCCAAGCCCATTAAAATACCGCGCCGGAATCTCGACTTCGAAGCACACAAGATTTTAGGCGAGCCAGACTCTGAGTGGAATTCACCTGAGCACGAAACCCACTTGATTTATCTTCAGACGATCGACCGGGCCAAACCCCATCAATCGCCAGAAGGTTTTGAGATTATTTTCCGAGAAAATAGATCTATCAAGATCCAACCCGTTGGAGTTTTTCACTCCTAGCCCTTCGACTTTGCTAGCGCCGTCGCGATCTCGCCGCTCAGTGCGGCGACGGCCTGGCTCAGCGCGGAGGCGAGCGAGGCCTCGTTCTTACCGTCCCACTTCAGATCGGTGGCCCGAAAATCGCCGTGCGACACGACCACCGCGGTCGCGCCCGTCGTCGCCAGACTCCAGGTCGCGCGAAAATAAACCGCGCCATCCGCCCCGCCCTCGCACGCGAGCACGCGCACTGTCAGCTCGTAATCATAATCGATTTCGACGGCCCGCAGCCCCGTCGCAAGCACCTCAGACGCCGCGCCGCGCGCCAGCAATTCCTCGCGCAGCACGCGGCCGATCCCGAATTCAAGCGGCTCGCCCCAGCGCGCATACTCGCGAAACTCGATCTCGTTGTTGCTCCGCCGGACGATCATCGGCTTCGACTTGATGTAGCTCGCGAGCTCGATCGGCCGCAGATGCACCACGGGCGGCTTCGCCGCCACGATCGTTTCGACGGCGGGCACCGAGAGTACGAAAAAACGCGTCGGATCGGACTGCGCCTCCGGCACGAGGTTGCAGCCACCCAGCGCCAGCATCCCGCCGAGCGCGAGCAATGATCCGAGCCTAAGCGCGCGCCGCGCTCCACGTTTTTCCGTTTTCATCCGTAAGTTCTCGGTTTCGGTTTTCACTTGGGCTGTTTTTTTCCGGTGATGAGCGCGTTCGGGTTGCGCTCGAGGAAATCCGCTAGCCGCTTCACCGCGTCCGCCGCTTCGTTGATTTGCTCCAGCGTGCCGACAAGTTCGTCGCCGAGGCCGTTGTGCGAGGCGATGAACTTCCGCGCCGCCATCGCCGTCTGGTTGAACGATTCGATCGCCGTCTTCGCCTGCGCGAGCGTCTCGGTCAGCTCCTTGCCGGCGGGCACGACCTGCGTGTCGAGCTTCGCCAGCACGCCGCGCAACTCGGCGATCGCGGAGTTCAGATTGGTGAAGGTCTGCTTGATTTCCGGCGTGGTCGCGAGTGCGTCGAGATCCGCGCCGGTTTTCCTCCACTGCTCGGCGACGCCCTTGAGATCGACGCCGTCGAGCTTCTTGCGCGACTCGGCGGCGAGTTGCGTGACCTCGCGGGCGATGCCGGCGAAATCCACCTTCTTCAAGTTCGCGAGAATTTCGCTGGCGCTGTTTTGAAACTCGGTAATCGCCGAGGTCACGGCCGGCACGACGACATATTTCAGCTCGGTCACCTTCTCGTCGACCGGGTATTCCTTCGGACTGTAGAAATCCAATTCGACAAACAGCAGGCCGGTCGCGAGGCCGAGCACCCCGAGTTGCGCGCGCAGCCCGCGATCAACGAGCGTCTGCAGCTCGGCGCGGTTGGACACATCAATGACGCTGCCCCTCGGGTCTGTCATCTTGTCGCGGCTGAACTCGCACACGACGGCGACGACGGACTGGTTCGTCTTCTCGTCGTAGCGAATGTTGAGATCCGCCACGCGACCGACGCGCACGCCGCGCAGCTTCACCGGCGATCCCAGATCGAGTCCGTGAATCGACTCGTTAAAGTAGACCACGAACCGCTGCGGCTTGGAAAAAAAACTGATGCCGCCGAACGTCAGCAGCGCCACAATGCCGAGCGCAAACGCGCCAATCACGAACGCGCCGACGGTGGCTGGGCTGATCTTGGTGTTCACGGAGGGAAGAGTTAAGCGGGTCGCGCGGGTTGGGGGAAGATTTTACTGTGTCGGGCGCTCTACCCTGCGCAAAAATTCCGATACGCGCGGATCGCGACTGTGGTCGGCCAGTTCCACCGGCCGGCCCTCGGCAATCACGCCTTTCGCCCCGCGGTCCAGCATCACGACCCGATCGGCGATGCTGAAAATCGACGCCAATTCGTGCGAGACAACGACGATCGTCGTCCCGAAGTTTTCGCGCACCTGGAGAATCAGCTCGTCAAGCTTGCGCGAGGTCACCGGATCGAGCCCGGCCGAAGGCTCGTCGAAAAACACGATTGCCGGATCGAGCGCGAGGGCGCGCGCGAGGCCCGCGCGTTTCTTCATGCCGCCGCTAATCTCCGCCGGATAATAATCCTCGAAGCCACCCAGCCCGACCTGCGCGAGCTTGAGCGTGGCGAGCTCTTCGACTTCGCGCTTCGTCAGCGTCGTGTATTCCTCCAGCGGCAGCGCCACGTTTTGCCGCAGGGTCAGCGACGTCCAGAGTGCGCCGCTCTGAAACAACATGCCGAACGTCCGCAGTTGCGCGCGCCGCGACGCCGGATCGGCCGCGCTGAAGGGCTGGCCGAAAAACTTCACGCTGCCCTTCGTCGGGCGGTTCAGCCCCACCATGTGACGCAGCAGCGTGCTTTTGCCGCAGCCGGAGCCGCCGATGATGAAGAACACCTCGCCGCGCGCGATCGTGAGCGACACGTTGCTCAGCACGACCTCGCCCTCGTAGCCGCACTCAAGGTTTTCCACTTCGATCGCAGGCGCGTCGGGCAAGGGGGTGGTTAGATCGCTCATGCGGGGATTCGGCTCACCAGCCAAGAATGTTAAACACCACCGCGAAAATCGCGTCCGCCACCACGAGCAGCAGCAGCGCAGTCACCACGGCCGAAGTCGCCGCGCGGCCCACGCCCGCCGCGCTCCGCTCCGCCTGCAAACCGCGCAGACAACCCGCCAGCCCGATGATCAGTCCAAACGCGATCGCCTTGATCACACCCGTCGCGATGTCCGACAGATCGACGATGGTCAGCATCTCGACCCAGTAGGCCGTGGGCGGAATCGAAAGCAGGCCGAGCGCAACGCTCATGCCGCCGAGCATGCCGAGCGCGTTGGCGTAGATCGCGAGCAGCGGCATCATCACGCCCAGCGCAAAAATCCGCGGCAGCACGAGAAACTGCACCACGGGGATACCGACGACCTCGAGCGCGTCGATTTCCTCGTTGGCGCGCATGTTACCGAGCGTCGCCGCAAACGCCGCACCCGTCCGGCCCGCGAGCACGACCGCCGTCATCACCGCGCCCATCTCGCGCACCATCGAGAGCCCGATCAGATCGGCGATGTAGATGTCGCCGCCATAAAGTCGCAGCACGATCGCGCCGGTGTAGGCCAGCGTCACGCCCACCAGGAAGCTAATCAGGCTCACGATCGGCAGCGCCATCGCACCGCACTGCTGCATCTCGGAAAGGCAGTCGCGCCAGCGAAACTTCGCCGGGTTCTCCGCGAGCCGGCGGGCCCCGAGCGTGCACTCGCCAACGAAATGCGAGATCGCCTTCGCCTGCGCGACGGCGTTTTGCGTCGCGAGCCCAACCGTAGTGATGAAATTTTCCGACCGATCGAACGGCACGCTCGTCTCGTGTGACGCCGCGAGCTGCGCGAGGAGCGTGCGGATTTTTTCCGGGAGGGCGTCGACGTCGCAATAGGCTCCGGTTTCGCGGCACCACTGCTGAATCTCAAATAAAAACAGCAGCAACGCGCTATCCCATTTCTCCACCGCCTCGACCGTCAGCCGCACGCGCGCCGGGTTCTTTGCGCCCAGCAAGGCGCGCCACGCCGGCCGCGGGGCCGTGATCTGCCAGGTGCCCGCCAGCGCGATCTCGCAGGCGTCGCCGTCGGCTTTCACCGACGCGCGGGCGCTCAGAAGCTCGGGGTTGGCAGACATCCCCCGCACTTTCACTCGTGACACGGCCCGCCGCCAAACCAAATCTAAGGCCTGAATGGCGCGCTTCGACACCTTACTCTTCGATCTCGACGGCACCCTCATCGATCATTTCGCCGCGATCCAGCGCGCGCACACGCACACGATGACGCAACTCGGCCTCCCGCCGCCGACGATGGAACAAGTCCACCGCGCCGTCGGCGGCGGCCTCGAAACCGCCATCGAGCGACTCGTCGGCCGCGAACGTCTCGCCGCCGCCCTGCCGATTTATCGGGCGTATTGGGACGCCACGATGCTCGACGACGTCAAGCTGCTGCCGGGCGCACGTGAATTGCTCGCGGACTTGCACGCGAGTGGCGCGACACTGGCCGTCTTCACCAACAAACTCGGCACCTCGTCGCGCCTCATCTGCGATCACCTCGTCATCACGCCGTTTTTCAGCGCGATCGTCGGCGCCAAGGACACCGCGTGGCTCAAGCCGCAGTCGGAGTTTACAAACTACATCCTGAAAAAACTCGCCGCGTCGCCCGCGACCACGCTGCTGGTCGGCGATTCGACTTACGACGTGGAAGCCGCGCGCAACGGCGGCTTCCCCTGCTGGGCCGTGACGACCGGCACGCACAACGGCGACCAACTGCACGCGGCCGGCGCCGAAAAAGTCTTCCTCGATTTGATCGCGTTGCGCGCCGCGCTGGACTGACGCCACCGAATCCACCACGTTCGCCGCCACCCCAATGAGTTCATCTTCGACCCTCAATTCCGCGCACTCCGGCTACAATCGCTTTCTCCTCCTTGTCGCCGGCCTCGGCGGCCTGCTCTATGGCGTCGATGTCGGTATCATCGCGAGCGCGCTGCCCTACCTTGAAGCGACCTCCGGGCTCAACGCCGGCCAGCTCTCCTTCATCGTCGCGGCGGTGCTGCTCGGCAGCGTGATCTCCACGCTCTTTGCCGGCACGCTCGCCGATTGGATGGGCCGCAAATACCTGATGGCACTCAGCGGCGTGCTCTTCGTCGTGAGCATTCCTATGATCGCGCTCTCGCACGGCTACGGCGCACTCGTGCTCGGCCGTTTGATGCAGGGCGTCAGTGCCGGCCTCATCGGCGTCGTGATTCCGCTTTACCTCGCCGAGTGTCTCTCGAAAGACGATCGCGGCAAGGGCACCGGTATTTTTCAATGGCTGCTCACGGCCGGCATCGTGACCGCCGCCGCAATCGGAATCTATTTTAGCTATCGCGTCGATCAGGTCTCGAAGCTCGGCGATGCCGCGAAGCTCCTCGCGTTCAAGGACACCGCGTGGCGCAGCATCTTTTGGGTTTCGCTTCCGCCTGGCGTGCTTTTCGTCATCGGCAGCTTCATGGTGGCCGAGTCGCCGCGCTGGCTCTACCGTCGCGGAAAAATCGACGCCGCCCGCGCCGCACTCCTCCGCTCGCGCAGCGGCGAACAAGCCGAAATCGAACTCAAGGAAATGGCCACGACCATCGCCGCCGAACAGGCCGGCTCGACGTCGGGCACCGGCGGCAGCGGCTCGCTCCTACAGCGCAAATACGTCATACCGTTCGTCCTCGCCTGCATCATCCTCGCCTGCAATCAGGCCACCGGCGTCAACTCGATCATCGGCTACAACACCACGATCCTCCTGCAAAGCGGCCTCTCCGACGTCGCCGCGCACTGGGGCTACCTGATTCTCACGTCGGTGAATTTCCTCGTCACAATGGCCGGCGTCGCGCTCGTCGATCTCAAAGGCCGCAAATTTCTCCTCTCCGTCGGCAGCGCCGGCATCATCGTCTCGCTGCTCGTCGTCGGCGCGCTCTTCCGCGGCAATGAAAAACTTCGCGTCGACACCGGTGCCGCCGTGCAGGCGCTCGTCACGAGCGATCAGAAAGCGAGCCTCTCCTTCAACCAAGCCGCTGCTGACAAACTCCTCGCCTCGGCCGGCGACGCGGGTCGCGCTCTCGTCGGCAAGCCTTCCACGCTCGTCGTGATTTATTCCTACGGCGACTTCCGCGCCGCGACGAGCGTCGCACGCTCCGATGAGCCCACCGCGAAACCCGTCGAACTGACCCGCGAAAGCTGCATCCCGTCGACTTCGGTCGAAGCGTTTTTCAAGAACCCCTTCGCCGATCTCACTGCCGCGCGCACCGCACCGCTCAAGATCGAAAACGCGCTCATCACGCCCGTGCCGAGCGAGTCCAACGGCTGGATCACCGCCATCGCGATCTTCGCGTTTATGGCGTGCTTCGCGATCGGGCCGGGCGTCTGCGTGTGGCTCGCGTTGTCCGAGCTGATGCCGACCCGCATCCGCTCGAACGGCATGAGCATCGCGCTCCTGATCAACCAGGCCGTCTCGACGACGATCGCCGCGGTGTTTCTGCCGACGGTCGGCCGCTATGGCTACTCGACGATGTTTTTCGCCTTCGCGGGCTGCACGGTCGTTTATTTTATCACGGCCGCGTTTTTCCTCCCCGAGACGAAGGGCCGCACGCTCGAGGAAATCGAGGAGCACTTCGCCAAGGGCGCGAAGTAAGCCCTACTTCGCCGGCAGCGCCCGATCGACCTCCACGCGCAGCGCATGGAGCGACACCCAGATGTCGCGCAAGAAATTCACGAGCGCCGCGATGAGGCATAGCACGCTCGCCAGAAACGTGACAACCAGCTCGACGCCGAATTCGCGATGCACCGACGCGTCGATGAAGATCACCACGACCAGCAGGCACGACAGTAGCATACTCAGTCCCGCAAACGTCACCGCCTGCCGGATCATTTTTGCACGGCTCCACAAAATTTCCAACTGACTTTCGAAGTGCGCCCGCTCGCCCGGCGCCGCGCTCCGCACCTTCTCCGCCAGACCGCGCGTGCGATCGACGATACGGCCCATGCGGTTCGTCAGAGTGAGCATGAGGCCACCGACACCCGTCATCAAAATCATGGGTGAAATCGCCAACTGGATGACCGGCAGGAACGGACTGGGTTCGACCAAAGCCATTGAGGAAGCGTGCGGTTCTAGACCCGGCCACGCAACACCGGTTTGCTTCCGGAAAAAACCTCGTCACTGCGGGTCACCGCCTCCCTCCCGTCACGCTGGGACCCTCACTCGCCGCCTTGACGAGCCATCAGATACCTACACCGTAGCTACATGACTGCTGTCGCCAAACTTTTTAACACCGGTGGGTCGCAAGCCGTGCGCCTGCCCAAGGAGTTTCGTTTCCCCGGCAAGACCGTCACGCTCCGCCGCACCAAGAAGGGTGTCGTCCAGATTTTGCCCCACGACGACCTGGAGGAACGCCGTGCGCGCTTCCTCAAGCTCGCCGGTTCGTGCCCGGATTTACCTGACGTGCCTCCGCACACCACGCCCGATAGCCCCCGCGAGTGGTGATTTTCCTGCCCGACACAAACGCCGTCTCGAATTTCCTGCGCGGCTCGAGCCCAGCGCTCACCGCACGAATGCACGCAGAGTTTCCGTTGTTGCGCCTCTCGGCCCTAGTCGTGGCCGAACGCGAGTTTGGCATTCTGCACCACGCATCTGGTCTGCGGTTTCGCCGCGGTTTTGAAGCGTTGGTCGCGAGCCTGCCCGTTGAGCCGTTCACCCGTGAGGATGCCGGCATCTATGCGCGGCTCCGCTCGACGCTTGAAAAACGCGGTCAGGGCATCAGCCCAATCGACACTCTGATTGCCGCGCAGGCGCTGCGCCTCGGCGCGACTGTTGTCACGCACAGCCTCCGTGAATTTCAACGCGTGCCAGACCTGAAGATCGAAGACTGGCAGGCCGAGTAAACCGCGCCACGTCGCTTGCATATTCCCGTGGCCGCCGCCCCGCAGCATCCCTCCGCCACGCTCACCGGCGTGCTTGAGCGCATCATGTTTCTCAACGAGGAGAACCACTACACGATCGCGGAGTTTCGCCCCGAGCCCGGCCGCGACGATCCGCCAAAAACCCGCATCGAGCCCGTCACGATCGTCGGCGCGCTCCCCGGCGTGGAGTGCGGCGAGACGCTCCACCTCACCGGCGAGTGGACGCGCCATGCGCAACACGGTGCGCAGTTCAAGATCGCCGGTTTCAAGAGCGAGCTGCCGTCGAGCGTCCACGGCATTCGCAAATATCTCGGCAGCGGCCTCGTACCCGGCATCGGCAAAGTTTACGCCAACAAAATCGTCGACGCGTTCGGCACCGATACCTTCCGCGTGCTCAGCGAAGAGTCCGGCAAACTCCGCGACGTCGACGGCATAGGCAAAAAGCGCGCCACCGCGATAAAGCAGGCGTGGGACGAAAAGCGCACTGAGCGCGAACTCTACATTTTTCTCCAGACCTACGGCGTCACACCGAGCCAGTGCGTGAAGCTCGTGAAGCATTTCGGCGCGCAGGCGAAGACGATCCTGCAAACCGAGCCCTACCGCGTCGCCCGCGAAATCGACGGCATCGGGTTCAAGACCGCCGATAAGATCGCGATCAACCTCGGCTTCGCCAACGACGCCGCGCCGCGGCTCGACGCCGGCCTCATCTTCGCGCTCGAGACGTTGCAGGACGAGGGCCACACCGCGTTTCGCGAAGCCGATCTGATCGACTATTCGGCCAACCTCCTCGAAACCGATTCACGCTTCCTCACCGCGCGGATCGCCGCGCTCGTCGAAACGAAAGCCCTCATCCGCCATCAACCCGCCGGCGTTTCGAATCCTCTCCTCGGCTCCGCGCTCATCCAGCTCCCGCACAACGATCGCGCCGAAGAAAAAATCGCGGCCGTCGTCGCCCGCCTCACGCGCGTCGCGAGCGGCCTGCCCCCGATTAAAACGGTCGCTGCGGTCGAGTGGGCGGAGAAGAAAGCCGGCTTTGCATTTCACGAACTTCAACGCACCGCCCTCCGCAGCGCACTCGACAGTAAGGTTTCGATCCTCACCGGCGGGCCGGGCACCGGAAAAGCTCAACCACGCGATGCACTAGTGCTCACGCCTACCGGCTTCCGTGAGATCGGTGACCTTCGTCCCGGTGATTTGGTTATCTCGGCCGAGGGCAATCCTGTCGCCGTCCGCGGCATTCACCCCCAAGGCAGGAAACCAATTTTCCGGGTTGAGTTCGCCGATGGCCGCACCACGCGTTGCTGCAACGAGCACCTTTGGAAAATTTGGACGAGGGCGTCGGTATGGAGTCCCGCGAAGAAGAAGAAAGTTCGCACGCGCGGCTGGCGTATCCTCCCGCTTTCGGCCATCCGCCGCCGCCTCGACGAGGGTCGCGTAGAAAGCGATCGCCTCGGGGTGCCACTCCTCACGCTCTCCGACGCGTCGGGCCCTACCTCACTCCCTGTCGATCCCTATGTGCTGGGTGCACTCATCGGCGATGGCACGTTGAGCGATGCCGTTCTGATCACCACCACCGACGCGCCGCTTGTCGCTACGCTTTGCGCCCGCCTCCAGCCGACGGGGCTACATCTCAAGCGAGTCATATCCAACGGACTCCCTACGATTTCATGGCGCATCGTAGGCCGTGGCAAAGGTCACGCCAATCCGCTCCGCACGGCAATCAAAACGCTCGGCCTTGCCGTCCGCGCCGAGGAGAAATTCATACCCGAAGCCTACTTTGGCGCCTCGGCCCCCCAACGATTCGAACTCCTCCGCGGCCTGCTCGATACCGGCGGCACAGTCGACAAGCTTGGTGTGGTCTCGTTCACCACGTCGAGCCCGCACCTCGCCCGGGATGTCCAACGCCTCGCTTGGTCCCTTGGCTGCATCGCCACCGCCGGGGCAGTCAAGCACCCAACCAACACCTATCGCGGCGAAAAGCGCGTCGGCCTTCCCGCCCACACCCTCTTCCTTCAACATCCCGAGCCTGGGACGCTATTCTCTCTGGCACGGAAGATCAGCCGCGCCATCCGCCCCAAGGCGCGTTTACGCCTCCGCCATCGTCTTCGCCTCACTTCAATCAGCCCCGCAGGCGAGGCCGACTGTGTTTGTATTTCAATTGATTCACCGACCGGACTCTACGTCACCGATGACTATGTGGTCACCCATAACACGACGATCCTCCGCGCGCTCGTCGACATCCTGAAGGCAAAGAAAGTCCGTCTGCATCTCTCCGCGCCCACCGGCCGCGCCGCGCAGCGGCTCACGGAAACCACCGGCGGCTTCGCGACCACGATTCATCGGCTCCTCGGCTACAACGCCGCCAGTGGCGGTTTCGAACACAACGAATCCAAACCGCTCGCGACCGATTTCCTCGTGCTCGACGAAGCCTCGATGCTCGATTCACGCCTCGCGTCCGCATTGATGCAGGCCGTGCCGTCGCGCGCACACCTGCTCCTTGTCGGCGACACCGATCAGCTCCCGAGCGTCGGCGCCGGCAACGTCCTCAAGGATCTCATCGCGACCGACCGCGTGCCGGTCACGCGGCTCTCCGTCATCTATCGCCAAAAAGATCAGAGCGCGATCGTCACGACCGCGCACGCCATCAACGCAGGCGATCCGTCGTTGCCGCCCGTCGTGCAAAACGTCGCCGACGCCCAAGTCTGGTCCGATCTGAATTTCATCGCCGCGACCGACACCGAGGATTGTGTCCGCAAGGTCGTTCAGCTCGTGACCGAATTCGTCCCGCAAAAGCTCAAATGGCCCGACCCGATCGCCGACGTGCAGGTGCTCGCGCCGATGCACAAGGGCGTGGCGGGCGTCGGCAATTTCAACGTGCAGCTCCAGACCGCGCTCAACGGTCACGCCCGCGGTCTGCGTTCGCTCGCCGGCGAGTTCCGCCCCGGCGACAAAGTCATCCAGCTCCGCAACAACTACGACAAAAACCTCTTCAACGGCGACATCGGCCGCATCACGGTGGTCCACGCCGAGCGCGGCACGTTGGAAGCGGACTTCGATGGCGCAAAGCACGAGTTCACACGCGGCGAGTTCAATGACCTCGCGCTCGCCTACGCGATCAGCATCCACAAATCGCAAGGCAGCGAGTATCCCGTGGTGATCGTGCCGCTGCTGAAAGCACACTTCATGATGCTGCAGCGGAATCTGCTCTACACCGCGATCACGCGCGGGAGGAAAAAAGTTTTCCTCGTCGGCGAACCCGCCGCCTACGCTATGGCGGTGCGGAACAGCGAATCGAAGCAGCGCGTCACCCACCTCCGCGAAAAGATCGCTGCGCATGACTCGCCGGCGCGCTGAGCGCGCGCGGCATTTCGCTTGAGCGCGCCGGCGGAACGGCCGAATTTCTGGGCCTACCCCACCATGGATTATCCGCGATCGCACTCACTTCGGCTGGTTCTCGTTTTGGCCGTCGCGCTCACGTTCCCGCGGCAGACCTTCGCGGCTGACACCGCGCGCCATGGCACCACCGAAACCGCGCTCGATCGCTACGTGGCAAAAGCCGATCCGTCGTTCACGTGGAAGAAAGTGGCGGAGGCGCACGACGACAGCGGGACCGGCTACGTGCTCGATCTCGTTTCGCAAAACTGGCTCATGCCGGCCGAGGTCAATCGCACTGAGTGGCGCCACACGCTGGCGATCGCGAAGCCCGCCCACCTCACGCACTCGACGGCGTTGCTGTTCATTTCCGGCGGCACGAACCGGGCCGGCACGCCGCCCGGCCTTCCCTCGCGGGATCTCATCGCGATCGCGAAGGCCACTGAGTCGGTCGTGATTGAACTCCGCATGGTGCCGAACCAGCCGCTCGTGTTTCACGGCGACGGCGTGGAGCGCAAGGAGGACGATCTCATCGCTTACACCTGGGATCAATTCCTGCGCACCGGAGACGAGCGCTGGCCCGCGAGACTACCGATGACCAAGGCGGCGGTGCGCGCGATGGACGCAACGATGGCGTTTCTCGCGAGCGACGAGGGCGGCCATGCGAAAGTCGACACCTTCGTGGTCGCGGGGGCGTCGAAGCGTGGCTGGACCACGTGGACCACCGCCGCCGTCGACTCACGGGTCGTGGCCATCTGCCCGCTCGTGATCGACATCCTGAGCGTCGCCGAATCGATGGATCATCATTTCCGCGCCTACGGGTTTTTCGCGCCAGCCGTCGGTGATTACGTGACCCACAACATCATGGATTGGGCCGGCACGCCCGAAATGAAAGCCCTCTACGCGATCGAAGATCCTTTCGCCTACCGCGATCGGCTGACGATGCCGAAGCTCATGATCAACGCCGCAGGCGATCAGTTTTTCCTGCCCGACTCGTCACGGTTCTATTTCAACGATCTCAGCGGTGAAAAATTCCTGCGATACATTCCCAATACTGATCACAGCCTGAAGAACTCCGACGCGTTTCAGACGCTGCGCGCGTGGCACCACGCCATCGTAAACCACACGCCACTACCGCAATTCTCGTGGAAACGCGGCGCGGATGGCTCGCTCAGCGTCACGACGAAATCGGCGACGACCCAGGTGTTGCTCTGGCAGGCGACGAATCCGGAGGCGCGCGATTTCCGTCTCGAGAAATTCGGCCCCGGCTGGAAATCTTCACCGGTCGAGGGCCACGACGGCGTCTACACGGTGACCGTGGCCAAGCCCGAGCGCGGTTGGACCGCGTCATTCGCCGAGTTGACCTTCGACCTCGGCGCGGGCGTTCCCCTGAAGCTCACGACGGACGTCGCGGTCACACCCGACACGCTGCCCTTCGCCGCTCCCGACCTCGCAAAGCAGAAGGGATTTCTCTCTCACGTCCCGGCCCCGAGCCGCTGACCCGCCCGGCGAAATTTTTTCCTCAGCCGAAGCGGCCGGATAACTTCGCCGATGCCTTCACGCTCCACCTCATTGTGCCGCCGGCTCCTCCTCGGCGCGGCGCTGGCCCTTTCCAGTTATTCGGTCCACGCCGGCGACGCCGCCTCACCTTACACGACCGGTCCGAAGACGCGCGATGGGCTCGGCAAATATTATTTCGGCCGCGAAATCGCGCACTACATGACGCACGAGGGCGCGCCATGGCTCGACCGGCCCGAACGCGATCAGGAGGAGCGCCCTGATCTCGTGCTCGCGGCGCTCGCCCTCCGGCCCGGCGATGTCGTGGCGGACATCGGCTGCGGCACGGGATATTTTTCGTGGCGAATGGCCGCCGCGGTCGGTCCGAGCGGCAAAGTCTTCGGCGAGGAAATCCAGCCGGAGATGCTCGCCCAACTCACCGCGAAAATGAAAGAGCGCAACGTGACCAACGTCATCAGCGTCCTCGGCACCCTCGACGATCCCAAGCTGCCCGAACCCGTCGACCTCGTGATCATGGTGGATGTTTACCACGAGCTCAGCCATCCCGCCGAGCTGATGGCGGCGATATGCCGGCAGTTGAAGCCCGGCGGACGGATCGCGTTCGTCGAATACCGCGGCGAAGATCCGTCCGTGCCCATCAAGCCGCTGCACAAAATGACCGAGGCGCAGGTGCTCAAGGAAATGTCCGCACTCCCGCTGGAGCACGTCACGACCGTCCGCACGCTGCCGTGGCAGCATTTGATTATTTTTCGAAAACGATCCGCGGGTTGAACCATCGCCGAAAAATAGGCGCAGCCGTTAAGCCAATTTATGGGTTTGAGATAGGGCGGCAGATGCGGCGAAGATTGCCCATGCCTCTACCCACGACCCTAGCGACCCTCGGCTCTGGCGCCGTCGTCGCGGAGATCGGCTGGGGGGAATCCCTCGCTGGCCTCGCGGGTGCGGGCGTCATCGCTGTTCTTGGCTGGCTGCTCTGGCGCGCCCAACAGGCCTATGCGATCGAACTGGCCGAGCAGGAGCGCCGGCTCACGGAAGAGCAGCGCCTCACCGAGCGCGCGTTGCAGGATCGCGATGTCCTGGCCCGCGAAAGTCAGGCGAAGAGCGAAATGCTCGCCACGCTTAGCCGCGAAATCCGCTCTCATCTCAACGGCATCATTGGCTCGGCCGACCTCATGGTCGATCAATCGCTCAAACCGCCACAGCGCGAGCATCTCGCCACCCTTCGCGCGTCCGCCGAGTCGCTTCACCAGTCGCTCAAAGACGTGCTCGACTACTCCAGCATCGAGACCGGCCAGATCCAAATCGCCGTGGCCCCCTTCAATCTGCGCGAGCCGCTCATCGAGATCGTGGAGTCGCTCTCCCCACTCGCGCTGCTCAAGAAACTGGAACTGGTCCTCATCATCGCGCCGGACGTGCCCTTGCACCTGGCGGGCGACGTGACCCGGGTGCGGCAGATTTTATTCAACCTGATGTCGAACGCCGTGAAGTTCACGGCGCGCGGCCGCGTGGTGTTGCGCGTCGAGCTGTCGCAAGGCTCCGTCGCCACCTCGAAGCACGGCGCGACCTGGCTGCATTTCAGCGTGAGCGACACCGGGGCGGGCATCCCCGAGGACCTGCAGTCGACGATTTTCGATCGCCACGCCGCAGCCGACGCGGCGTCCGCCCGGAAGTTCGGCGGCTCCGGCCTCGAGCTGGCGATCAGCAAGCGGCTGGTGGAGCTGATGGGAGGAGAAATTGGCGCCCGCAGCCTGCCGGAGGGCGGATCGGAGTTTTGGACGGTTCTCGCGCTGCCGGTGGAGCAAGCTGAACCGCCCGCACTCGGTGCCGCGGCGGATCGGCGGCACGTGGTGGTGCTGGACCACCAGCCCGCCTCGCGTATCGCGGCGTCGGCGATGCTCACGCGGCTCTGCATCAATCGCGACGCCACCGACTCGATCGCGAAGGCCGCCGTGCTGCTGCGCGAAGCGCAGGAGGAGGGCGCGGCCGAGCTGACGCTTCTGCTCGACGAATCCTTCGCCCGGGACAACGCGAGCGGACTCGCCAGCCTGCTCGCGCCCGAATCGCCCGTGCGCGCAACCCGTTTCGTGCTGATGTCACAAAATCCGGAGGCGCTCCCTGCCACCGGTCTGGAATTTCCCGTCGCGACCATCGTGCGCAAGCCGCTGCTGCGCCTTGAAGCGCTGCTCGAGGCGTTGCGCACGACCCCGGGCTCCGCGGCCGTGGGCCCCGCTGGCTCGCGCGCGCCCTTTGAAGCGGGGGGCGAATCGAAGCCGCCGGTGCGGCGCGGCCCGCATGTGCTCGTCGTCGATGACGACGCCATTAGCCGCTCGGTCAGCTCGCAACTGTTGGAACGCCTCGGCTGCGTGGTGGAAGTTGCGCTTAGCGGCGCCGAGGCGATCGGGCTGGTGCGCGCCAGTGCCTTCGACCTCGTTTTCATGGATTGCCAGATGCCAGAAATGGACGGCTTCGTCGCGACGGAGAAAATCCGTGCCGCCGTCGGCCGCCAAGCCCCGCCGATCGTCGCGCTGACGGCCAATATCTCCGACGCGGATCGGGATAAATGTTTTGCCGCTGGCATGTGCGACTTCGTCGGCAAACCGGTCAACCGCACCGAGCTCACGCGCGTCCTGAAACGCTGGACGAAGCCCGCGGCCAGCGATGCCGCGTAACGCCGGACCAACGATTCAACGCCCGCACCCCCCATGGATTTCCCTGACGACGAAAAAATCTTCCTGCGCGACTTGGTCAAAACGTCACGCCAGAAAATCCACCTCGTGAAGTGGACCGATCGCGACGGCAGCGATCGGCTTACCGCGCTCAACAGCGCCGAGGCCGCACGGCTCAACGCGATCGCGCATCGCCTCGGCGTCTCGAAGGTCGAACTGATGCGCCAGGCCGCGCACCTCCCCGTGGCGAAGCCGCCGGGCCCGCCGGCCACCACGATGAAAGTCGGGCCTTGAAGGCTCCAGCGTAGAAACCAAGCGGCCGGCGCGACGTCTCGCCCCGCATCCCCGATGACCACCCTGACCTGCCGCTTGCTGCCGAAATTTTTCCTGACGGGGTTTCTCACGGCCACCGCCTGCGCGGCGGCCCCAGTCACGTCGGAACTTTGGGGCGAGCACGGCGAAAAATGGACGGTGGGCGGACGGCTCCCGGATTTTTCATTCGCCGGCTACCATCGCGGCGAACAAGCGCCACCCGCGGTGCCACCGATGGCGAACGTGAAGGATTTTGGCGCAGTGGGCGACGGCGTCGCCGACGACACGAAGGCGATCCAAGCCGCGATCACGGCCACGAACAGCGGCGCCGTGTTTATCCCGCCGGGGCGCTATCTGATTTCCGACTATCTCCGGATTGAAAGGAGCGGCGTGGTGCTGCGCGGGGCCGGGCCGGAGAAAAGCGTGCTGTGGTTTCCGCGCGGGCTGGACGAAGTTCATCCGCGGCGAGGCAGCACGAGCGAAGGCTCGCCCGCCAGCGGCTACTCGTTCGACGGCGCGTTTCTCACGATCCAGGGCGACTATCAGGCGAAGTCCCTCGCGAAAATCACCGCCAGCGCCAGCCGCGGCGCCCGGGCCGTCGAAGTCGATCGCGTCGGCGCCCTCATGGTCGGGCAACCGGTGCTCGTGGTCTTGCGAGAGACGAAAGCCCAGAGTCTGAAGACTTATCTCTACGGTGACGACCCCGGCGACATCGTCCACGGCAAGCAGCTCGACACGAAAATGCTGCTGCACGTCGTCGCGGTGAGCGGCAACCAAGTGACCTTTGATCGCCCGCTGCGTTTTGACACCCGTGCCGAGTGGCAGCCCGAGATTCGGAGTTTCCGGCCGACCGTCACCGAAGCAGGCATCGAGGAACTCGGCTTCGAATTTCCGCCGACAACCTATCGCGGTCACTTCAAGGAAAACGGCGCCAACGCGATCGAGCTGCGCGGGGTGTTCAACTGCTGGGTGCGTCACGTCGCGATCCGCAACGGCGACCTCGGCATCAATGTCGTCGCGTGCGGCAACACGATCGACGGCGTGGTGTTCACGGCCGACGCGAGCCGCGGCATGGGCGGCACTGATGGCGCCACGTGGACCGGGCACCACGGAATTCAGTGCAAGAGCGCCGAGGACAACCTCGTCACGAACTTCGACGTGCGCGCGAGCTACGTGCATGATCTTTCGGTCGAGCACGCGTCCGGCAACGTGTGGGTCCACGGTCGCGGCGACAACTTGAACTTCGATCACCACAAGGACACGCCTTACGAAAACCTCTACACCGACATCGATTGCGGGCGCGGCGATCGGGTGTGGCGCTGCGGCGGTGGTGCGAGTCTCGGTCGCCAGAGCGCGGGCTGGGAAACCTTCTGGAACATCCGCACCACGCATCCCGTCGAGCCACCGCCCAAAGGCTGGGGTCCGGTCTCGATGAACTTCATCGGGCTCACAACGAAAACTCCGAGCGCGCTCGACGGGACGACCGCATGGTTCGAAGACATCCCGCCCGTCGCACTCGAACCCGTCGATCTGCACGCGGCACAATTAAACCGGCGAATCGACGCAGCTCGGAAGTAGGGTCGGTCAGAGACCGGCCCGCGTTACTTGTTCAAATACTCCGCCAGCCAGTCGAAGATCGTCTTGTGCCAAAGCTCGCTGTTCGCGGGCTTCAACACCCAGTGGCCCTCGTCGGGGAACATGAGGAGCTTTGATGGAATGCCTTTCCGCTGGAGCGTCGTGAAGAGCGCGAGGCCCTCCTGGATCGGCACTCGAAAATCCTGATCGTTTTGGATGACCAGCATCGGGGTCTTGAAATTGGCGGCGTATTTGTGCGGCGAGAATTTTTCGCCGTCGGGATTCTCCCACGGTTTGCCGTGTTCCCACTCGTCGAACCACACCTCCTCGGTCGTGCCATACATCGACTCGCAATTATAGACACCGTCGTGATCGACGATGCACTTAAACTTGTCGGTGTGGCCCTCGAACCACGCCATCATGTAGCCGCCATAGCTCGCGCCCGCCGCGGCCATCCGCGTGGGGTTGATGTAGGGCTGCGCCTCCAGGTGCGCGAGGCACGCCATGAGATCGCCGTAAACCTTCCCGCCCCAGTCGTGCGAAATCTCGTCGGTAAATTTCTGGCCGAAGCCGGTCGAGCCGCGCGGATTCGCCATCGAGACGACGTAGCCCTGCGCGGCCCAGAGCTGGACGTTCCAGCGCGTCGACCACGAATCGAGAAACGCACTCTGCGGCCCGCCGTGCACCCAGAACACGAGCGGATATTTCTTCGCCGGATCAAACCCCGGCGGCTTCACGATCCAGAGTTGCACGGGTGTGTCGCCAGCGCCTTTCACCGTGACGCTTTCCGGCGTCGCGAAGGAAATTTTCGAGAGCAGTTCGTCGTTCGTGTGGGTAAGCTGCGTGACCTTGCCGCTTGCCAGATCGAGGCGAAAAATCTCGGCCGGCTGGGTGAGCGTCGAGCGTGCGAAGACCATGAAATCGTGGCCCGCCGCCAGGCTGATGTCGGTGTTGACGCCACCCGTGGTGAGTCGCTTCGGCTCGCCGCCAGTCCGAGCGACGTTGAACAGCGCCTCGGTGCCGTGATCCTGCGCAGGGAAAAGGAGGCTCGCGCTGTCGCTGGCCCACTCGAAGGCCTCGACCGACGAATCGAACTTCTCGGTCGCGCTCCAGTCCTCGCCACCGCCCGTGCGTGAGCGCACATGCAACTGCCAACGATCGGCCTCGAAGCCAGCACGCGCCTGCGCGCGATACGCGATGAATTTTCCGTCGGGCGAGTAACGCGGGTAGCCATCCGCCGCCGCGTTGGTCGTCAGCTGCTGCTTCTCGCCCGTCGCCAGCTTCACGGTCCAAATGTCGTGATTGGTGCTCCACGCTTGCTCGCGCAGCGGCACCGGCGGCGCGGTGAACGCGATCTCCTTGCCGTCGGGCGACCACGCGAAGTCGTCTCCCGCACTGAACGTGCTCGACGTCGGCACGGCGTCGTTCTCACCCGGCGTGATGTCGCGCGGCTCGCCAGCCGTGCCATTCTCGTTGATTGAGACGACAAAGAGATGCTGCCGCTTGTCCTCGACCCACGAGTCCCAGTGACGGTAGAGGAGCTTGTCGATCACGCGTGCCTTCACCTTGCTTTTGTCGCGGGCGTCCTGCTTTTCCCGGTTGAGCCGATCGGACTCGCGGAATGGCTTCGCGGAAAATTCGGGAAACACCGCCGAGACGAACGCAAGTTTCGAGCCGTCGCGCGACCACACTGCCTGCGCCGCGCCGGTCGAAATCGAAGTGATCTTGCGCGGCTCGCCGCCTTCGACCGGCAGCAGGTAAAGCTGCGAGTCGCCGTCGCGCGTCGATTCAAATGCGATCCAATTCCCATCGGGCGACCAGCGCGGATGCCCATCGCGCTTGGGCGAGTTGGTGAGTTTGCGCGGCGTGCCGGAGCCATCGGCGTTGACTACCCAGATGTCGGAGTTGGTGCGGTTCTCATCCTTCAGGACGTCGGTCACGACGTAGGCCACGCGCGCACCGTCCGGCGAAAGCTGCGGGTCAGAAACGCGTTTCAGGCGAAACAGATCTTCGAGCTCCATCGGACGCTTTTGCGCAAACAACGGAGAGGCTGAAACGAGCGCCACGCTGACCAGCAACGCGCGCGCCCACGGGCGGGCGGGGAGGTTTTTGAGCATGAGGCACGATGGCCGGCGGTGAGGCCACGCGGCAAGGCCGTTGTGCCGCTCGTCCCGGGCTTTCGCCATTCGCCGCAAACCGCTTGGCCTTCGCGGCGTTTTGGTTACGGTTCGCACCTCTTCAAGTTATCTTCCGCATGAAACTTCTCCGTCTCCTGTCCGCGTTCCTTGCCTCCGTTTTCCTTCTCGCGCCGGCCGCGCTCCGCGCCGCCGATGTGCCCGCGCCCAAACTCGACGGCTTCACGTATGTGAAAACCGTCGGCGCCATCTCCGAATACACCCTTGATAGCAACGGCCTCACGATGCTCGTCCTGCCGGAGCACTCGGCGCCAGTCGTGACGTTCATGGTCACCTATCGCGTCGGCTCGCGCAACGAGGTCACCGGCACGACCGGCGCCACGCACCTCCTCGAGCACCTGATGTTCAAGGGCTCGACGAACTTCAACGACAAGCAGGGCAACAGCGTGAAGCAGTTCCTCGAGACCGTCGGCGGAAACTACAACGCCACCACCTATCTCGATCGCACCAACTACTACGCGCAGATCGGCAACGAGCATCTCGCGGGCTACATGGCGATTGAGGCCGATCGCATGAGAAACCTCTGGCTGCGCGAAGACGATCGCCGTCCGGAGATGACCGTCGTGCGCAACGAATTCGAAATCGGCGAAAACGATCCCACGCAGGCGCTCGACAAGGAAATCTTCGCCGCCGCCTTCCAGGCCCACCCCTACCACCACTCGACCATCGGCTGGCGCAGCGATATCGAAAAAGTGCCGATCGAAAAACTGCGGGCGTTCTACGACACGTTTTACTGGCCCGACAACGCCACCGTCTCGATCATTGGCGACTTCGAACCCGCGGCCGCCGCCGCACTCGTGAAAAAATACTACGGCACCTACCCACGCGCGCCGAAGCCGATTCCGCAGGTCTACACCGAGGAGCCTGAGCAGAGCGGCCCGCGGCGCGTGATCGTCCAGCGCGCCGGCGAGCTCGGCGTCGTCGGCCTCAGCTATAAGAGCCCCGCCGGCACGCACCCCGACCTTCCCGCGCTCAACGTCCTCGGCAACATTCTCTCTGCCGGCAAGACGAGCCGCTTCTACCGCTCGCTGACGGACAAGAATCTCACAACCAGCGTCGATGCCAGCGCCGGTTACTTCCACGACCCGTCGCTCTTCCAAATCTACGCCAACCTCGCGCCCGGCGCGACCCACGATCAGGTCGAAAAAATTATAATCGCCGAAGTCGATCGCCTGAAAAAAGACGGCGTGACCGCCGCGGAAGTCGCGACCGCCGTCGGCAAACTCGTCGCCGCCGAGGCCTACAAGCGCGACGGCGCGTTCGCGGTCGCCGGCGCGCTCAATGAGGACATCGCCGCCGGCGACTGGACGCTCTATTATTCGATCGGCGATGCGACGAAGAAGGTCACCGCCGCCGATGTGCAGCGCGTCGCCAACAAATACCTCGACATCAACCAGAGCGTGACCGGCTGGTTTATCCCGATCGTCGCCGCGCCCGAGCCGACGGCGCCCGCCGCAAAATAATCTTCAACCCCGGAATTTCTCCCATGAAACGCGTTTCCTATTTTCTTCTCACCTTCTGCGGCCTCGCGATCGGTGCACACGCACAAGTCGCGAAGAACGCCGTGCGCTCCTCGATCAACGGCATCGATCTCGTCGTCCTGAAAACCGGCGTGCAGGAAGTCGTCACGATCCGCGGCTCCCTCGCGGCGGGCGATTCACTCAGCCCCGACACGAATCCCGCCATCGCCGATCTCGCCGGCGGCATGCTCGACAAGGGCACGACCACGCACGACAAGTTCGCCATTTCCCAGATGATCGGCGACGTCGGCGCGAACATCTCGTTTCACACCAGCGAGAGCACGCTCGACATCAACGGCCGCTGCCTGCGCAAGGATCTGCCTCTCGTCCTCAGCCTCATCGCGGAGCAACTCCGCTCGCCGGCGTTTTCGCCGGAAGAGTTCGCCAAGCTGAAAAAACAGATCGCTGGCATGATGCAGCGTCAGATGGAGGACACCGATTTCCGCTCCAACGATGCGTTCGTCCGCTCCGTCTATCCGATCGGCCACCCGAATCATTCGCCTGCCGTGCCGGAGTTTCTCGCTGGCGTCCAGAAGGCCACGCTCGATGAGGTAAAGGCGTTTCACAAAAAATACTACGGCCCCGTGACGCTGCGACTCGTGCTTGTCGGCGACATCGATCCCGCGATCGCGCAGAGCGAAATCACCAAGGGTTTCGCCGGCTGGACCGGCGGCGAAGTTCCGCCCCATCCGGCAAAAGCCGGAGGCGTCGATGCACCGCGCGATCAAACCGTCTTCATGGCCGACAAGACCAACGTCTCCGTCACATGGGGCCAGGCCACCGGCCTGCGCTACGGCGATCCGGACGCGCTCGCGCTGCGCATCGGCACGGCGGTGCTCGGCTACGGTTTCACCGGCCGCCTCATGGCCAACGTCCGCGACAAAGAGGGCCTGACCTACGGCATCTACTCGACGGTGGCTAACGACACGTTTGTCGACGGCGACTGGCGCATCGGCGCCAACTTCGCGCCGCAGCTTTTGGAAAAGGGCATCGAGTCCACGAAGCGTCAGCTCACGTCGTGGTACAAAGACGGCGTGACCGACGCCGAACTCGCGCAACGCAAGACCGAGCGCGCCGGCAGCTACAAGGTCGGCCTCTCGACGACCGGCGGCATGGCCGGCACGATCCTCACGACGCTCAACCGCGATCTCGATCTCACGTTCATCGACGAATATCCCGCGCGCGTAAACGCGCTCACGAAGGAGCAGGTCAACGGCGCGATCAAGAAACACCTCGACCCGGAGAAGATGGTGCTCGTGAAAGCGGGCACCGTCACAGGGGCGAAATAACGCAGACGTGAGCCCGATGGGATAGCCTGTGCTCACTAAACCCTAGTGTTCATATTCGCGTCGTTTTCGATTTGAGGATCAATTACGCCGAGATTTCCCGCACCATCCAGGATCACGACATACAATTCCCATGTGGAACTGACATTCGCGCCCAAGGCTTTGAGACTGATGTAGGCTTGCGTCCAAACGTTCACCTTGAAATTGGCGCCGCCAGAGGGGTCGGGGTTGCCTGGTAGTCCCTTGATGGCCAACCCGGACATCGAACAGGCGCTGCCGGTGCTATCGTTAATGTACAAGTAGATATCCGCGTTCATTTTAAGGACCACGATCCCAGTAGAGTCAGGGGTGAGCTTAATCAGCGGCTTGCCATTTCCATTTTGACCGGGATTCAAGAGCGTAAGGTTGGGAACAACCGGAATCGCCGCCGGCTTGCCCAATCTGCAAAATTGTCCATCGGTCAACTTATAAAATTGCGTGAGATTTAGTACGACCGCTGCCGGCACGGCTGTCGTCAACAATGCCCTATCCTCGGATTCAACTTTGTGGTGTTTTCACAGGCGTCCCATAGAAATCATCAAAGTTTCAATGCTTTGAGAAGACTGCTCAGAGAGGCGGGACTGAAAGCGTCGGGGTCAAAGGGCTGGCCGAGCCACTCGAGGAGATGCGTGCGCTCCGGGTGGTCGGGGTCA